>DATNCQ010000029.1:0-6384 GCA_035571515.1 Vicinamibacterales bacterium | reverse complement strand
TCGCCTTGCACGAATGCGGCGCGGGACCAGAGAGAACCGCAATGCATGCCGCGCTCGCGCTCTTCGTGATGGCGTTGCCGATTGGCGCGGCTCGCAGTGCGCCTGACGCGCAGTGCGTCGACACCGAGCTGACGGTGACGGCGCAGATCCACGACTACTGGCACGTCTCACGCGAATCGCTCGCGGGCGCAAGCGACGTCGTCGCGCGCTTGTACAAGAGAATCGGCGTGCGCGTCGACTGGTACCCGACGGTGAAGAAAGACGTGCGCCGCCCGAACGCCTCCGTCGGCCGCGAGCCGTCACGCGTCCCTGTGGCGAAGCTGACGGTGATCGTGCTGACGCCGGAGATGGCCGCGCGCGTTCACCTCCAGGACGACGTCCTCGGTTTCGCGGCGGTGCCGGAAGAGGGGATGGGGCGTATCGCGTACGTGATATTCGACCGCGTGCAACGGATCGCCGCGGGCCATGGAGCGGACGAGGTCGGCCTGCTGGGGTCGGTGATGGCGCACGAGATCAGCCATCTGCTGCTCGGCCGCGATTCCCACGTGGACGGCGGCCTGATGAAGGACCACTGGAATCACCTCGACGTCCGGCAGCTGGCGAGCATGAAGCTGGAATTCTCGGAATCGCAGGCCGACCATATCCGCCGCACCATCGAGAGCGATTCGCAGGGGCCCACGGCGCTCGCCCGCGACGCGGCCGTGAGTCCGATCGAAGCGTGCCTCGGGCGCCGCGCATCAGGTTCCGCTCTCGAGCCCGCACCTTAGCCCTTTCGCGTGGCATTCGCGTTGCGTTGAGGCAGCGTAGATGCTGGGTTCCCCCTCTCGGCAGTTATCTGCCTCCGAGACCGCCGCACTCGAGCGCGTGCTCACCCCGCTCGCGGAATTGGCGCATACGCCCCCGCGCGAGGTTTCCCGCGTGCTCGTCCTCAGCGACGACTCACGCCTCAAGGCACTGCTGCGGCTTTACCTGCAGAAGAGAAAGTACGTCGTCGACTACGCACCCGGGGGAGCGGCCGCCATCGCGCGCATTCGCGAGAGCGAGCCCGATGTGGTCGTGCTCGACGTGCCGACGCTCGTCCCGGGCTGTCTCGACCCGGTGAAATTCATCAGGTCCGAGCACCTCGATACGGCTGTGATCGTCGCCACGGCGGACCGCTCCGAGGACCTCGCCATCGAGGCGCTGCGCTGCGGCGCGGACGATTACCTGCGGAAGCCGTTCAAGAGCGAGGAATTCGACGCCGAGCTCGACCGGGTCGTCGAGCGGCTCATGGAGCGCCGCGAGAACGCCGCGCAGCACCGGCAGCTCGGCGTGCAGCTGGCGCGCGCCGCGCAGATCCAGGCCGACCTGCTGCCACACGAGTCGCCGGCGATCGCCGGTTTCGAGCTGAGCGCGTGCTGCATGCCCGCGCAATGGGTCGGCGGCGACTTCTACGACTGGCAGCAGATTGCGCCGAACCTGGTGAAGCTGACGGTCGGCGACGTGATGGGCAAGGGGATGCCGGCCGCCCTGCTCATGGCGGCGGTGCGGACGGTCCTGCGCTCGGTCGCGTCGGACAACGATCCGGTCGAAGCCGTGCAATCGATGGCCGCGACGCTTGACGAGGACCTCGGACGATCGGGCGCGTTCGTGACGCTGTTCCACGCGCAGATCGACACGACGACCTCGCAGTTGACATTCGTCGATGCCGGGCACGGCTACGCGCTGCTGCGGCGCGCCGACGGCACGGTGCAGTCGCTGACGCCGTGGAGCCTGCCGCTCGGGATTGTCGCCGACGAGAAGTACCAGGGCGGCACCGTGACGCTCGACCCGGGCGACGTGCTGGTGGTGTATACGGACGGTCTGAAGGAAGCGCGTCCCGACCTCTGGCCGACGCGCGAGGCGCTTGCCGCACACGTGAGCGGCAGCATGTCCGCCGCCTCGATTGTCGAAGGATTGCTCCAGAAAGCGAAGGCCGCGGGTCCGCTGACCGACGACATTACCGTCGTCGTGCTGCGGCGCGTCTAGAGACGCGCTGCGTCAGTGCATCGCCGGACGCGCAACCGCGCGCCCGACCGCTACCTTGTCGCCACGGCGGCGCGCCGGCACTTCACCCGATACCTTCGCGTATATCGCGGGCGCCTGGATCGCCTGCGCTGCCGCGGCCTGCGCGGCTGCGGCCTGCTGCGCGGCGTCGACGGCGGCCGCTGCTGCGGCTGCCTCGATCGCTTCCGCGTACGCCTTCTCGGTCAGCATGCCGTTGAGGAACGGCGTGAACGCCGGCTTCGCGCTCCCGTCCGCGTGCAGCAGCCCCCAGTGGCGTTCGGCTTCGCCGTGATAGTTGTTCGTGTCGAACGCCGGGTCGTCCGCGAGCATCCGCCAGATCATCCCCTGCACGCCGGCGTTCCGGAATTCGTCCATGCGCGCGAACACGTCGCGGACCACCGTATCCTGGTCGTTCAGGTAGGACGGCTCGGGGTAGGACGAGAACGCGAAATCGGTGATGAACGTCGGCTTGCCGAACGTCTGCTGATTGTAGAGGGCGCCCTGCAGCAGCATGTCCGCGCCGGAAAGGTAGGTCGTGGCGTCGCGAACGGAGGACCGGAGAATCTGCGTTCCGAGGACGTCGGCTGCCGCGACCGCGCGGTCGAAATTCCGCCACTGGGGACGTCCCCAGTTGCCGAAGCCGAGCACGACCTTCAGCTGGCGCGCGTGGAAGATGGCTGCCTGATCGGCGAGGTAGCCGTCGAACGGCTCGTAGTCCTCGATCCCGTTCTTGTTGAACTCGGTCTCGGTGATCACCAGCGCGTTGGAGCCCGGCCCCATGACGTTGACGATGAGGTCGGCGAGCTCGTTGGAGAGGCGTGTCCAGGCGGCCTTGTCCTTCCAGACCCCTTCATACCGATCGGTGCACCCGCGCTCGACGCACGACGGGCTGATGTCGTCGCCCCAATACCACCACTGCACGACGGGGACGACGCCGGCGTCTTTTGCCGCGTGCAGCTGGCGCTCGACGTCCTTCCAGCCCCACTTCTGGTTCCACGGACCTGCCCAGGCGCTCGCGTAGGCGACGGGCATCCCGAGCTGGCGCGCCCTGGGGATCGAGTCCGCGTCGAAGCCGAACTTCACCTGTGCCGATGCTGTCGCCGGCATCGTCACCGCGGCGCACGCGGCGGTGAAGAGCGCAAGCCGAAGCTTGTCGGTCAGGCGGCGTCCGCCGCGTGGCGTCTGGCGGCGATCGACGCCTCGCCCGCGCCGCTCGCCCGTCATGGAAAACAGAGCTATCCGCTGCTGCATTACCCTGATACTCGTTTCGTGCAGGGACGGCCCGACCGGTAGTGGTACCCGCCCTGCGAAGCCCGATTGTCGTGGAAACGGCCGTGTCAGCCGTTCGCCAGCGTAGCAGGCTCGAGCTGGCGGCGCGAGCTCAGCAGAAAGCTAGAAGGTGAGTTTCAGCTCGACGCCGTGGCGGCCGCTGCGGGTCACGGGTGTGACTTCCGGAAATACCGCGCACATCAGGTAGAGGCCGTAGCCGCTCTCCGGCACCTCGCCGACGGCGTCGGCGGCTGCCCCCGCCCACGGAACCGCGCCGGTGGGAATGGCGAGCGACAGCGGGGCGCGTGCCGCCTCGTCGAGCACGCGGATGCAGAGCACGCGGCCGGCGACTTCGAGCTCGCAGTGAATCGGCGTCGCCGCGTCGCGCAGGTTGTGCTTCAGCGCGTTGCTGATGGCTTCGACGATCGCCACCTCGAAGAGGTCGTCGTGGGCCGCGGGGACGCCGGCGCCGCGCGCCATCTCCACGAGGAAGGCCGCCGCGGGACGCACCGCTTCGATGCGCCCGGGGACCGTCACGCTCGCCGTCAGCCGATCCGCCATCGGTCAGGGGACGCCGACTTCCGTCGTGTTCTGCGCCCGCAGGAAGTCGATCAGGATCTGCTGTTCGATGGTCCAGGCGCGCCGCTCGCGCGTATCGTCGACCACGAACGTGTAGCCGGCGCTCGCCAGGTCCACCTGCTCGCCGCGGCGATCGACGCAGAAGCGCCCGCTGACGATCTTCTCGCTGAGCTCGGCGAAGCTCGAGACCCGCGTGTAGTCGCCGATGACGCAGGCGTCGATGCGCGCGCCCGACTCGACGAAGCAGTTGCGGCCGATGACAGTGGGGCCGGTGATCACCGCCCCCGGCTCGATGCAGGTGCCGCCGCCGATGTAGAGCGGTCCCTGCAGCGCGGTGTGCTCGAAATCGACGCCGACGTTGAGGCCTTCCCAGATGTTCGGCATCCGCTCGCGTCCCGGCATCTCGATCTTGAACTCCCCGCGGAGAATCATCTGCGTCGCGTGCCAGTAGTCCGCGGTGCAGCCGATGTCGATCCACGAGAACGGCAGCACGACGCCGTAAAACGGCAGCTTGAGCTCGGCCAGGCGCGGGAAGAGATGCTTGCCGATGTCCCACACCTCGCCGGTCGGCACGTGGTCGAGGACCTCCGGCTCGAAGATGTAGATGCCGGTGTTCGCGCACGCGCTGATCGCCTCGTCCGGCGACGGCTTCTCCTGGAACCGCAGGATGCGGCCGTCCGGCGCCGTCTCGACGACGCCGTACTTGCTGACCTGCTCGCGCGGCACGTCCTTGAGGACGATCGTCGCCAGCGCGTTGTTGCGGCGGTGGATCTCGAGCGCGCGCGTGAGGTCCAGGTCGATCAGCGCGTCGCCGCAGAGGACCAGGAACGTGTCGTCGAAGAAGCCGGAGAACTCGTGAATCTTCTTCAACCCGCCCGCGGAGCCGAGCCCTTCCGGCACGACCGTTCCGTCGTGGCAGTAGCCCTCGAAGCTGTAGCCGATCTGCACGCCGAAGCGCGACCCCTCGCGGAAGTAGCTCTCGATCTCCGACGCGAGGTAGGCGGTCGTGATCACGATCTCGTCGAACCGGTGCTGCCGCAGCAGGTCGACGAGGAACTCGATCACCGGCTTGTTGACGATGGGGATCATCGGCTTGGGGATGGTCTCGGTGATCGGGCGCACGCGCGTCCCCTGGCCGCCGGCGAGGATGACGGCCTTCATCGCGTCGCGCGCTCGGCGGCGTGGCTGTGCGGGCCGCGCTGCGCGTGCACCAGCACCGGCTCGCCGAAGCGCTGCACCAGCGCCGCGGTCAGGATCACCGCCGAGGTGTTGATGTTCTGTGTCGACGTCGACGCGCCGTCGGCTTCGTAGACGCCTGACGACCATCCACCGGCATCCTGCGCGGCGCGCAGTTCCGCGAGCGCGGTCCTGCTGTACTGCGTCGGCATCAGCGCATGCAGCGCGAACGCCGACTTCGCGCTCACCCATCGCGGCCCGTCCACCGCCGCCCGCCGATCCTGGACGTCGATGCCGAACTGCTTCCCGTTCGAGTAGACGCAGTAGTAGTAGAAGTAGTGGGGCGGCGCCGCGATCGAATCCTCGCCGGCGATGGTCACCCGCCCGGTCTCGCGGTAGCGCGTCTCCTGCGCGAGGAGCATCCGCCGCGCGAGGCTTTCGACCTCGCGATTCCAGCCGAGCTCGAGCCCCATCAGCAGGAACGGCTCGGTCGTCAGGCGATCCCAGCGCCGCAGGTCGGCGACCAGCGTCTGTCCCGCGACCGCAATCGGGGTCGCGTTGGCCATCACGTCGAGCGCCTTCTCCGCGCGATGTCCCCAGAGCGCGAATCCTTCGGCGGCGTACTGCTCGTAGCCGATGCGGCCTTCCGGGTACTCGACGGCGCGCCCGTGCACGTCGAGGTTGTCGCCCCAGATGTATCCGTCTTTCACCAGGCGCGCGAAGTTGAGCCTCCGGGCAACGGCCGACGCGTCGCGCGCCAGCGCGGGCTCCGTGGAGACGATGCGAAGCCAGACCAGCAGCCGGCCGAGGTCGGTGGCCGACCAGCCGACGAGACGGTCGTCGCCGCGCTGCCATCGCACCATCGCGCCGGTCCGCGTGTCGTAGCTGCGTCCGAAGACCTCGTTGTCGTACAGCTTCATGGTCGCGAGCGTCCGCAGCATCGGCCGCATGCGTGCCAGGTATGCCTGGTCGTCGACGAGCCCGAGCGCGTGCGCGCAGTAGGTCGCGGCCAGCATGCTGCCGATGTCCCACATCGTCGCGTAGGCATACTCGCGGACGGGGACGATGAACCCGGTCGACTGGAGGAAATGGTCCTCGGCGTACTGCCACGCGCCGCGGGCGCTGCGGTCGAACAGCGCGTCGTCCTCGGTCCGGCGGAGCCGCTGGTGCTCGAGCGTCCAGAGTTGCCGCTGCGCGGCGTCACGCTCGGCCTCGATGCGCGCCAGCGGCGAGGTGGCGGGCGCGGTGCGCGCGCGCGGCTCGTGCGCCGAGCACGCCGCGGCGAGGCAGGCGAGCGCCACGGCCAGTCCCCGGACGATGGTCATGGCGCGCCCT
>DATNCQ010000028.1:0-3637 GCA_035571515.1 Vicinamibacterales bacterium | reverse complement strand
TACTGCTGCTTCGTGTGCTTCATGCCGGTGGCGCCGTTGTGGAACGGGCTCGGCTCGCTCAGGTCGCCGAAATACTGGATGGTGGCCGGCGTGTTCGCGAGAAACGCGTCCAGGTTCGCGAAGCTGTAGGTGATGCCGCCCTGCTGATCGGTGGCCATGCGGATGACGCGCACATCGCCGCCCGCCTTCAGGTAATGGCTGCCCGAGACCATGTTGAGCGTGTCCGCAAAGGTGAGTGAATACGGGTTATACGGCGCCGATCGCCCGTTGCCGGCGCTGTTGACGCGGACCAGACCGCCCGGAATGGCGAGGCCGGAGGTCGCGCCCTGGCCCGCGATCCCGGTGTTGGCGACCGACCCGCTGAGGTTCAGGATGATGTTCTCGAACCCCGCGGGGGCGAGCCCCTGCTCCGTCGTCTGCGCGGCGTTGTAGCCGAACTTGAGCTCGTTGGTCAGGCCGCCGTTGAGAATCCCCTGCAGGTTGAAGACAGCGTTGGTCGGCTTCGCGGTCGTGTGGAAGATGCGCCCCGTGACGCCCTGCGGCTCGTTGTTGGTGCCGGTGTCGCGGAACAGCCGGATGTAACTCGACCAGCTGTCGTTCGCCTTGAAATCGACGCGCGCACTGAACGCATTCTCGGTGACGTGCTGCACGGTCTGCAACTGCGCGATGTCGAAGTCGGGGTTCGCCGACGCGCCGGAGAGCACCACCGCGCCGGGGGCGAGGAATCCGGAGCGCAGCGGCGCAATGGCGGCGGTCGCCCTCGCCCACGCCTGGTTGCTCGGAATGGCCTCGACAAAGTTGAGCCCGGCGTCCAGCCGGTATCCCTCGTAGCTGCCGAAGAAGAACGCGCGATCCCTGGCGAGCGGGCCGCCAATCGAACCGCCGAACTGGTCCTGCTTCAGCTTCGACTTCGGCAGCGTGGTGATCACGCTGCCGTCGACGTTGCGCGTCGAGTCGAAGTAGTTCCGCGTATCGAACCTGTCGCGCCGCGCGTATTCGAAGAGCGCGCCGTGGAAGCCGTTGGTACCGGACTTGGTGATGACGCTCACCTGGCCGCCGGTGCCTGTTCCGTATTCGGCGGGATAACTGCTCGACTCGACGCGGAACTCCTGCACGTTCTCGAGGCTGGCCTGGAGCTTGAACGGCGTGTTGTTCTCGCCGTTCACGTTGCCGGGCGCCGCGTCGATGATCGCCGAGCCCTCGATGCCGTCGTACTTGATCACGTTCTGTTCGACCGCGCGGCCGCTGAAACGGATGTCCTGCCACGTGCCGGTGCCCGCGTTCTGCGAGCCAGGCGCCTGCAGCAGCAGCTGCGACATCTGGCGGCCGTTGACCGGGAGGGCCGCCACCTCGCGCTCGCTCACGTTCGCGCCGATGCGCGCCGAGCTCAGGTCGATCGCCGTCGCGTGCGCCTCCACCGTCACCGTCTCGCTCACGCCCGCCGCATGCAGCTCGAGATCAAGGCCGAATTCCTGGCCAGCCGCGAGCGTCATGTCGGTGTACTCCAGCGGCTGGAAACTACCGAGCATGACGGTGATCGTGTAGACCGAGGGCTTGAGGTTCGGCACCATGTAGAGTCCCTGCGCGGTCGAGATGACCGTGCGCACCTCGCCGGTCCTCTGGTTCTTGACGGTCACCGTCGCGCCGGGCACGAACGCGCCCGACTGATCGACCACCGTTCCCGAGAAGCGCGCATCGCCCTGGGCCCACGCCGGCGCAACCATGGCCGCGAGGATGACGACGGCCGCCACGCCGCGAAATGTCTTCAGTAGGTTCTGCATAGCACTCCTGTTGAGATGCCCGCTTCGCTTACGTCCGGTTTCGAGGGTAGGAGCGCGGTGTAACGCTGTTGTGACGGGTCGGATCCTGATGGGTAAAACCTCCGGCGAACGGGTAGCATGCGGAGGTGACCGAGGCGATTTCGGGCCACATCACCGCGTTTTTCCTCTTCGACGTGGCGGATGCGATAGACCTGTCGCGCGTTCAGCGCGACCTCGGCGCCGGCGTCGCGGCACGCCTGGCGCCGAAGCCGACGACGCCGCCCTACGTGCAGTACCGCCAGCCGCCCATCACCTTCGACGGCTCCGCCGTGGCGATGCCCGACACCGACGGGTTCACGGTCCGGTTCAAGGTGTTCGACTACGGCGTCATCTCGGTGGCGCTCACGCGTCACGTCGAGGGCAGCTGGACCGACTGGCTGACGTTCGGGCTGGGCTGCCTGGAAAACGCGGCGCTGCCGCGCAATGCGGAGCGCCTCGCGCGGGCGCTGGTCGATCGCGCCCGCTCCGCCATCACCCGGCTGCGGACGGAATTCCTCGCGGAGGACTATTTCGTCTTCACGATGACCGGCATCGAGGGGTCGCCGCCGGCCGACGCGATGGTCGCCTCGCACGGCGGCGCCATCGCGCAGCTCCTGCGCGGCGAGCGCAGCCCGCTCAGCGGCGAGGAGCGGGACGAGGTGCTCCGCCATCGCATCTCGTACTTCGCCGACGACGTCGTCATCGTCACATGGAACAGCGCGTTCGTCCGCGACACCGAGTCGGGCGCGCAGGCGGCGATCGAGATCCTCGAGTTCGCCAACTCGCAGCTGCTCGAGTTCCGCTACTACGACGAGCTGCTCGACGCGGAGCTCGAACGCATCTATCCGCAGCTGCAGCAGGGCCGCTGGCTGTCCAACTGGCTGGCGCGCCGCTACTCACGCGCGGTGCGCCAGGTGCACTCGCTCCTCATCGACCTGAACGAGCTGACCGACCGGACGGAGAACGCGTTGAAGATCGTCGGCGACGTCTACGCGGCGCGGCTGTTCGCGCTCGCCGCCGCCCGCCTCGGGTTGAATCAATGGAAAGCCAGCGTGCAGGAGAAGCTGCGCACGCTTGGGGACATCTATCGCTTCGCGGTCGAGCAGGCGTCGATGGCGCGCGGCCACTTCCTCGAGCTCATCGTCGTGCTGATCCTCGTGCTGGAGCTGGTGCTGATCCTGGCGGGGGCGATGCGGCTGTAGAGACGGCCGGCCGGCGGAGCGCCGCGCGCGCGTCCTCGACGGCGACGCGCCGCGCGCACCCCTCGAGGTGATCGTTGACGAGCCCCATCGCCTGCATGAAGGCATAAACGGTGGTCGGTCCGACGAACGTCCAGCCTCGTCGTTTCAGGTCCTTGCTCAAGGCGGCCGACGCGGGCGTCCGCGCGAGCTGCGTCAGCGCGTCCTTCGTCAACCGGCGCGGCCGCGAACGCGCGTCAGGCTCCCAGTGCCAGACGTAGGCGGCCAGCGAGCCGAACTCGTCGCGCAGGGCGGCAGCGCATTTCGCGTTGTTGATCGCCGACTCGATCTTGCCGCGGTGCCGGACGATCCCGGCGTTCTTGAGCAGGCGCGCCACGTCGCGTGAGTTGTAGCGGGCCACGCGCTCCGGATCGAAGCCGTCGAAGGCGTCACGGAAGTTTTCGCGCTTTCGGAGGATCGTGATCCAGCTCAGTCCCGACTGGAAGCCCTCGAGGCAGATCTTCTCGAACAGGCGATGGTCGTTGCGGACCGGCCGGCCCCATTCTTCGTCGTGATAGCGCACGTAGAGCGGATCGGTTCCCGGCCACCAGCAGCGCACGCGGCCGTCCGCCCCGGTGATCAGCCCGGTGTCTTTGTGCG
>DATNCQ010000027.1:0-4186 GCA_035571515.1 Vicinamibacterales bacterium | reverse complement strand
CCCGTCTGCGCGTTGTAGCCCATGGGGAACCACGCATGCCCCATGCTGGTCGTCGGACCCTTGGCCGCATTGATCCGGCTCGCTTCGCCCCACGTCAACACCCCGTTCTCGTCGGGCGCTCCGCCGCCTCGAGTGCCCGCCGCGGCGCCGGGCGCGGGGGATGGCACGGCGTTCAAATCAATCTGCTTCAGGGGCGACACCACCGTGCCATCGATGCCGCGCGGCGGAAGAACCGGCTTCCCGGTGCGCGCGTCGAGCGTGTAGAACACCCCGTTTCTCGGAATGGTCATGGCCACCCGCTGCTCTTTGCCGTCCACCATCATGTTGGCCACCATGATGTGAAACTCCTCCGCGCCATTTGGCGGGATGTCGGTCTGGTAGTGCCACACGTACTGGCCCGTCGAGGCGTTCACCGCCACGATGGAGTTGGCGAACAACCGGTTGCCGCCTGATTCAATGCCGGTGAAATCCCCCACGTCTTCGCCGGTGGTCGACGTCCCGAAGAGCAACAGGTTCGTGACCGCGTCGTAGGTGATCGCGGTCCACACGTTGGCGCCGCCGAGCTTCCACGATTCTCCAATCCAGGTCTTGGCGGCCGCCTCCATCGTTCGTGATTCGTAGGGCTTCGACGGATCGCCCGGGGTTGTCCAGAACGTCCAGGCTTTCTTGCCCGTCTCGGCGTCGACGGCCACCACGCCACCGCGCACGTCGTACTCCATGCCGGCCCAACCCGTGAACACCTTGCCGTCGCCGACGCGCGGCGCTTCGGTAATCCCGGTCTGATCGGCATCGCATACCAGGGTCTCCCACACCTTTTTCCCGGTGGCGGCATCAATCGCCACCAGACGGCAGTCGCCAGTCCCTACGTACACCTTGCCGTTCCAGACCGCGACCCCGCGGTTCTTGCGTCCCTCGTAGGAGTTGCGCCATGGGCCGTTGATGCGGACGTGTGGATCGAATCCCCAGCGGAGCTTCCCAGTCGCGCCATCAATTGCGTACACGATGTCGAATGGAGCCCCTAAATAGATCACTCCATCGACGACGATCGGCTCCGCTGAAAGACCCATCGGACTGTTCACGGCAAGCGTCCACGCCAGGCCCAGCCCGCCGATGTTCTGGTCCGTGATGCTCTTCAGCGGACTGAAGTGTTGAGACTCAAAATTTCCGCCGTTCACCAGCCAGTTGTCGCCGCGGCCGGCCTCGGCCAGCACGCGCGCTTGAGTCACGTTGCCTGGTGCGCCACTGCCTTTCGCCGCCTGTCCCGCGGACGCCGTCTTCGCGGCGTCTTGGAACGCGGCCGTTTTGGCAGGCGTCTGCGCCCCCATCACTCCGTAAGCCAGCACACCCGCGGCCAGCAGACCGATCGACCATGCTCTCATCGGCTAACTCCCTCGGTCAGTTCGTCGCCGGAAGGAGGGTGAGGGCGCAGAGCTCCGCTTCCGTGCGTGAAACAATCCAGCCTTCCAGCTGCACCGATCGTCCCTTCTCGAAGTCGCGACGCACGGCGAGACCCAGCGCCTTGATGGCATTCTGCTGGCTCGAGGCCCGTTCGATGACCTCGAGTGCACCGAGCGACGCCTTGCGAATCGACTCCGCGCTCGTGTCGAGCCCCAGTTGCCGTAGGTATGCTTCGCCAATCGCACGCGCGGCCTCCGTCTGGCCGCCGAAATAGCCGGCGGCAGCGGTGCCCGCCTGCGGTTTCTGCAAGCCTTCAACAGGTGCCAGAGGCATGAGGAACGGCGTGCCGCACGCCGCCAGCGCCCGCAACAGGAACTCGCGCCTGGGATAGCTGTTCATGCGCTCTTCTTCATCGGGGAGGCGCTCCGCTTCAGCGTGTCCGCCAGTCGGTGGGCCAACGCCACGATAGTCAGGGTTGGATTGGAATCTCCCCCCGTCGTGAAGACCGAACCGCCCGTGATGTAGAGATTCTCGACCTGGTGCGTCCGGGAATCTGCATTGACGACGCTGACGGCCGGATCGGTTCCCATGCGCGTCGCGCCCAGGTGATGCCCCCCGGGATCCTGCCGCCAGACGAAGCGCGAGGCATCGCCCGGAATCCACAGGCGCGCAAGGCCTGCCGCGCCCAACTCGCGCGCCAGAATCACCATCGCGCGGCGCATCCGCACGTCGTCCTCCGGAGCGATCCGCCAGTCGAGCGCCACCCTCGGCATCCCGAGCCCATCGAGATCCTCCGTCAAGGTGATGCGGCTTTCCCGAAATGGCGACTGCTCCGACCTCACGGTCAACTCGGTGGCATTGAAGTCGGCGTCGCCGCGTGTCACCAGAGCCTGCGCGGTGCTCGCGGGGAGCACGGCGCTCTGCGCCTGACCCGACACGGCGCGTCCGGCCCCCGGCCCGGCAAACGTCGCCGAGAAATTCAGCAGCTTCTCCCGGCGCGAAATCTCGGCGGCGAGACCAAGCGCTCCGAGCGTTTCCACCGCAGTCCCATCTGCTCGCTTGAGATCCGACGGTCCGCGCTTGTAAAACGACAGGTCGACGGTCAAGGGGTGCACCGCGCCCACCGAGCCGTAGTAGTGGGGATGCTCCATGAAATATCTGCCGACCACGCCGTGGCCGTTGGCGACGCCGTCGGATTCCTGGGATCGCGAGGCCAGCAGAACGCGCGCGTTTTCAATGCCCCCAAGCGCGAGCACATAGCGGCCGGCGTGAACGTGGAACGTGGTTCCCTGCAGGGTGCGACACGCGAACGACTCGACGCGGCCCCGCCGCTGATCGAGGCGGATATCCTGCACGTTCGCGAACGTGAGCACGCGAACGTCGTCGGCCTGTCCCAACACATCTGAATAGACGCTGCCGAAACGCGTCGGCGGGCTGAACTGGTAGTAGCGCTGGTCGATGGCGGCGCCCAACGGCAACAGCGCCTTTCCCGTCGCCTTCGCACGGGCGGCCGAGTTCCAATCAAACTCGCCAATCTGAACGGTTTCACACGCGCGGCGGTAAAACGGAACCAGGTCGGAGTATTTGATCGGCCAGCCGCTCAGCGAAATGTAGTCTCGCGCTTCGAAATCCTGCGGGGTGAGCGGACGGCACCAGCCCGCCCAATGCCCCGTGGTGCCGCCGAGCGCGCGAATCCGCATCGCGCGAACATTCCAGGTGTCGATGCCGGTCATCCGACCCTCGGACAGCGATTGCACCTCCGGATCCCGTTCAGCGCCGCCGCTCTCGAGGAGCAGGACGGACAGGCCGGACGCACGCAGATCCAGCGCGATGGTCATTCCTGCCGCGCCGGCGCCGGCAATGCACACGTCGGCCTCGAGCGTCGCACCGTCGGCGAGCGTGCGAGCGTCGGTGATCATGTGGGCGTCTGCTGCGTGACCGCCTGCGCCTCAGCCGGCATCGCGTGCGCCACGGTCGCGGCGGCGGCGCAGCATCTCAATGGAGCGTGAGCTTCTGGACCCGGAAGTTGCCGACTTCGCCCACGTAGAGCGTGTTCTCGGTGCGGCAGTCGATCGCGTTCACCGTGCCGAATTCCTTCGGCAGTTTGCCCGCCCGGCCGAACTTTCCGATCATCGTCCCGTCGAGGCGCATCTTGTAGATTTCGCCGGCGGTATCGAGATCGGTCGGCGGATTCGAATTCGAGACGTACAGGACCTGGTTCGCGCCTGGCGTCATACAGATCGCCTGCGCGTTGCCGACGTTCTTGATCTCGGTCTTGAAGGTGCCGTTGTTGTCGAACACCTGCACGCGCCCGTTGCCCGCATCGGCGGCGTAGACGTTGCCCTGCGCATCGACGGCGATGCTGTCGACGCTGGCGAACTGGCCGGCCGCGGTGCCTCTCTGGCCCCACGACTTGACGAACACGCCGTCTTTCGAGAATTTCGCGACGCGCGCGTTGCCGCGGCCGTCGGCGACGAAGATGTTGCCTTGCGCATCCCACGCCACGTCGGTGGGACGATTGAAGACGTCCTGCGGCGCACCGGCGCCCGGAGGGCCGCCGCGGCCTCGGCCGCCGCCTTCGCCACCGCGGCCAGCGGCGTCACCACGACCGCCACCCTCGCCGCCGGCAGCGACCCGCGCGCCCGGGTTCGCAATCGATTCCGGCTTCCGTCCGAGCAGGAACGCGACGCGGCCCTGCGGATCGAACTTCATCACCATCGAGGAATACTCGTCGACCACCCAGAGGTTGTCCTGCGGATCGACGCGGACCTGGGCGGCGAACAAAAAG
>DATNCQ010000026.1:0-51952 GCA_035571515.1 Vicinamibacterales bacterium | reverse complement strand
GCGTCAAACGAGACGAGACCCCGCAACGCGCATTCTTATGCGCAGGTCATGCAGTAATTTTTGTCGGGAGCAGGCGAGGCGGGCTCGTGACGATGAAGCGGACGATTCCGTGCTTGCGCGAATCGGAGCCGTGGGCTGGTCCGCAGCCCACGGCAACATCCGATGGATCGTCCGCTAAGATCCCTTGTTGTAGACGAGGTCGCGTGAGGCGGAATCCGCACCGCCAGGTGTCTGTGCGGCCCGCTGCAGCTTCAACGCGTTGCCGTCGAGGACCCACACCTCACGCACGTTGTTGAGGCCGTGAATCGTCCGCAGCACCAGGCGCGCACCGTCCCAGGTTGCGATCCGCTTGTAGTTGTACGCTGGTCTCGCATCGTCCGGATCGGGCACCTGCTGCATCTTGCCGTCCAGCGTGAAGACCGCGCTCGTCGGGCGACCATTGCGCGGGGCGCCTTCGGCCTCGTATCGCATGGTGAGCGAGATCTGGGTGGCATTCTGCGTCACCGTCATGGAGATCGGTGGCTCCGCCACGCCGTTGCCCATGCCTCCGCTCGCTGCCATCTGACTCTTCGACTTGTCGAAATTCCACGTGCCGGCAAAGTTTGGAATCGGGGCGTTCGGGTTCGGCCGCACCGCGGCCGTTGCAGCGGGAGTCGCCATCCTCACCGTCGAAATTTGCGGGGGCGGCGTCTTCGGCGCGAGCTCGCGGCCGAAGAACAGATCGTGCGGGTTCGCGTTGCGCTTCGGCACGAACTTCTGCGTCCGTCCACCGAAGACTTCAGCAGCGTACAGGTTGCCTTCCGAGTCGGCGGAGATCTGATGCACGCCCCAGGTGGCGCCCGGGTAGTCGCCGTAACGCCCGAACACCGTCTCGATGTGTCCGCGCAGATCGTACTTGATGAACTGCTCGTGATCCCCGTCGTAGCACCAGAGGTGCTGATCGCGGCTCATCGACAGCGAATGGCAGTAGCCGCTCGGCCACTTGTCGAGGAAGACACCGTTCTCGTCGAACACCTGGATCCGGCGGTTGAAGCGGTCCGAGACATACACGCGCCGGTCGTCGCCGACCGCGATGCCGTGCGGCACCGTGAACTCGCCGTCGGCCTTGCCGGGCTGCATCGAGCCCCACCACAGCAGCGGCTTCCCGTCCTTGTTGAACTTGACCACGCGGCTGTTCGCGTAGCCGTCGCTCACGAAGAAGGTCCCATCGGGCAGCCAGTCGATCATCGTCGGCCTGTTGAAGTGCTGCAGGTCGTCGTTGGGACCGAACACACCCATTTCGCCGAGCGTGAAGACCTTCGTCTTGCCGTCGTTGGTGAACTTGTGAATCACGTGATTCATGTCGTCGACGACCCAGACGTGCCGGTCGGGGTCGTAGGGCTGGACGTAGATCTGGTGCGGTCCGCGCCCTCCCTCGAAGAGGTAATCCCACTGCTTCCACGAGTCGATGAGATTGCCCTGCCGGTCGATGACGAGGATGGTGTTGCGGAAGACCGGCACCTCACCCGTTGCGCCGCCGCGATCGAGCGCGCCCCAGTTGCCGAGGAAGCCGGGCGGGACCTTCAGGTCCTTCGGCAGCTCGATTTCGCCGCGGCTGGTGAGAAAGACCTTGTCGGCCGATTCCGGATACACGCCCGACTGCGAGCCCCAGATGTATCCCGGCGCGGGCCAGGTCTTTTTCGGCCAGTTCGGATCGACCTGATAGGGGCCGCTGATGTCGAAGCCGCCCCGTTCCTCGACGAAGCCGCCTTGTGGCTCGCCGCCGGCGCCGCGCAGGTTTCGTTGCTGGGCCTGCAGGAGCGGGACAGGCGAGGCGAAGAATGCCACTACGGCGATGGAGACGAGGAGAGTCGCGATAAGGCTGCGCATTCGAAACCTCCGCTGAAGATGCGGGCTACGTGAACGGGCTACTTCTTGCCGCCGCCCTTGCTCGTGGGATCGCGGAACAACTTGTTGTACGTATCGACCTCGTTCATCGGCGCGCAGATACCTTCCGTGAGCCCCGAGAACAGGCCGTACCAGCCGAAAAACGTCGTCGCCTCGCGCTTGACGCGCGTGAACTTCTTGACGTCCGACACCCACGGCGCCTTGTAGAACTTCGGATCGTACAAGGTCATTCGCAGCTCGATGGTGTCGGGACCCGTGCGCGTGTAGCGTTCTTCGATGCGCGCATCCGTGCTCTTCGGAAACCCGAAGATGTCGATCCACGCTCGGTCGTCGAGACCGACCGTGTTCATGACCAGCGTGTTGCCTTCCCACCCGCCGGCGGTGTGGCCGTACCAGGCCGGTCCGAGGTTGTCGAGGTTCTCGCCCGACGGCACGGCTCGCCCATCCATCCACAACTCGCGCAGCCCGCGCTCCCACTGGAACAGTTGCAGCAGCCGGCCCTGCGTCTGGACGAACTCCACCGGCTCGGGGTCGAGCAGCAGCCGCGGGAAACCGTTGGGATTGCACTGATGCGCCGGATCGTTTCCCTCCGCGGGGACGCGGACGGCCCTGACGAACCCAGGATGCTCGCCGTTGAGGGGCTCGCCGAGAAAGCGGCCGCGCGTCGGCTTGTTCGCGTTGAGGCGTGCCTCGCCCTCGGGCGTCATCGGCGGCACGTTCGCGCTGATGCTGCGGTGCCCGCTGATCGTCCAGATTCCCGAGAGGTCGCGCGCATCGAAGGCCGCTTGTGCGGCGGCCGACGCCGACATCGCAACGACAACCGCCGCCGTCACCCCCAGCCTCGTATTTCGCATATGACGCCTCAATCCAGCGGATTGCCGCGTTCGCGGGACATGATCACCTTGCCGTCCTCGAGGACGATCTTCACGATGATGCCCAGCGGCTCGCCATTGACCGCCGGGTTGACGATCGCCGTGATCGGCTGCCCGAACTTCAGCGTGTTCCGGTTGTAGCCCTGGGCGGCCAGCGTGTGCACGTTGCTGTTTTCGAACCCCCACGTCACGACCTTGCCGGCCTCGTCCGGGACGTCGATGAAGATCAGCACGTGCGGGTTCTGCCACTTCACCTGCGAGACCGTCCCCTTCAGCGTGACCTGCTTCTTCATGTCGAACGACGCCCCGCGGCCATGATGCGCCGCCAGCGGCACCGCCATCGCCAGCGCGGCAAGGAGGACGAGAAAGGTGAACGGCTTCTTCATGTCTCGATCCTTCGAATTCGCCAATTCGTAGATTCGTAAATCTTCTCAGAACCCGTATTTCACGCCGAACTGCATGATGCGCGGCGTGCCGGCCTGCGTCGTGATGCGGCCGAACGTGGCGGCGGCGAAGTTCAGGTTCGGAATGTCCCAGTTGAAGTTGTTGGTCAGGTTGAAGACCTCCACGCGCAGCTCCACGTTCTGCGTGGTCGCGATCGAGACGAGCCGCGAGATGGCGAGGTCGATCTTCCAGAATCCCGGCCCGTCGATGCTGTTGCGCCGGTAGTTGCCGAACCCTCCCGCCGCGGGCTGGGCGAACGCCGCCCGATTCAGGTAGTTGTTCAGCGTCTTTTCGCCGTAGACGTCGTTCGAGATCTGATCGACGCGCTGATTCGCCTGGCCGTTGAACGCGTTGTCGCGCCCGCTCAGGATGTTGAGAGGGGCTCCCGATCGGATGTTGAGGATCCCTGACACCCGCCAATTGGAGGCGAGCAGGCCGACGGCGCCGTTCAGCTGCGGCGTCGTGTAGCCGACCGTACCGTTGGCGATGTGCGTCCGGTCGCCATCGCAGCGGCCGTAATCCGCACTCGGGTCGGCGGGATTGGTGAACCCGATCCCGAACTGCGCATTGGGCGCCATCTCGAGGCCCTCGCAGCGGGACACCGTGTAATTCGCATTCACGCTCACGCCGTTAGCGGAACGGCGCTGCGCCTCCAGCTTCAGGCCGCGATATTTCTGCGTGCCCACCGCCGCATGGCTGTCCAGGTTGCTGATGAGCGCCGCAGACGCGGGGTTCTCACCGGAGAGCGACAGCACACGCCGCTGGTTCAGGTTGTTGTTGGTGGTGCAGACGGGGAACGAGACGCCCTGGAGCACACACGGACCGAGACCGAGGAACACGCCCGGATTCAGCGCGACCAGCCCCCACAGCCGGTCGGTGTAGCTGCCAAGATAGCTGACCGCTGTTCCCCAATTGGAGCCGATCTGCTTTTCGAGCGTGACGTTCCACGACTGCACGCGCGGGGCGTTGATGTCGGGATCCATCGACGACAGCGTTCCGCCGATCGGGTACACCGTATCGGGGCCGACCGCGATTGGATGCGGATTGCCGCCGATGTCGCGGTACGGATCGTCGAACAGGCCGGACGGATCGCTCACCAGCGTGCGGTTCCCATACGGCGGCGCCGCCGCCAGGTTGTTGAAGTACTCGCCGCCCGGGTAGTCGTACATCAACGCGTACGACGACCTCAGCGCGAGGCGGCCGTCGCCGAGCACGTCCCAGCCGATGCCGATGCGCGGCGAGAAGTTCCACCATTTCTTGTTCAGGCCGGACGTTCCCGACGGAAAGCCCGCGTCGCCGGGGTAGATGAACCCCGCCGGCGCGTTGTGGAATACCGTGCTCTTGACGTTCTGCCTGAACCGGTCGCGGTCGAAGATCGTGTTCGCACCACGCGTGAGGTTCTGGCTGAAGAACGGCTCCCACCGGATGCCCGCGTTGACCGTCACCCGTCTGGCCGCGCGCCACGTGTCCTGCGCGTAGACGCCCTGATACCACTGGTAGTAATCGACGCCGGACAGCCCCGATTGATCGATCGTGGCGACGCGCCCGAGGAGCATGTCCGCCAGTCCCAGTCCTGCCGCCTGGCCGGTGAAGGTCCACTGTCCGCCGCCGCGCGCCCACGTCCTGAACGACACCCTGAAGTGGGCGACGCTCGCGCCGACGCCGATCTGATGGTCGCCCTTCACCAGCGTCAGGTCATCGTTGACCTGGAACGAGTTGTTGTCCGCGATGCCCCGTGTCGAGGTCGCCGCCGCGATCTGAAACCCGCCCGTGACGACGACAATCATCGAGCCCGGTACGTACGTCGCCGCCTTGATGCCGAGTGACGGGGGATCGAAGTACGGGTCGTTGTCGCGATTGACCGCCGTGCGGTTGAACGCAAAGCGCAGCGCGTTGACCGTGTTGCTGCCGAAGATTCTCGTGTCGCCGAGCGTGAGCGACTGCGCCAGGTTGTCGATCTTCGGATTCCTCGTCGTCAGGATGTTGCCCGTCTTGCCGAAGGCCGACGGCTTCTTGTCGCGCGACGCCATGTAGCGGCCGAACACGGAATGATTCGCGCCGAGCTGATAGTCCATGCGGCCGACGTACTGTCCCTCGTCGCGATCGTCCGGCTGGCTGTATGTGATCTGGCCGCAGGGATCCGTGGTCTTCGGCAGGAAGCCCGCCATCTTGAGCGCGGCAGGACTGAACCGCGCGGGGTCGATGCGGTTGCCGACGAAACCGGCGCCCAGGTTCACCTGGCGCCCCTGGCACGCCGCCGACGCGAATGTCGTGAAGTCGCCGGCCAGCATGGCTGCGGTCGGGACGAAGGCGATCAGGTCCGGCGGGGTCTGGCGCGTCCGGGTGCCCTGATAGCCGGCGAAGTAGAAGAGCCTGTCGCGGACGATCGGCCCGCCCAGCGTGCCGCCGAACTGATTGCGCTTCAGGCCGTCGTCGAACCGCTTGCCATCGGGGCCGATCGCCGCAAACGGGCTCTTGGCGTTGAATCGCTTGTCACGAATGAACTCGAACAGGTTTCCGTGAAGCGTGTTGGTGCCAGACTTGGTCACCGCGTTCACCGATGCGGCAGAGCGCATGCCGCTCTGCGCGGCGAGACCGCTCGTGGCGACGCGGAATTCCTGCAGGGCATCAGGGAAGGGAAGCGGAAGGCTGGCGGAGTTCTGCGGATCGTTGTGCACGGCGCCGTCGAGCGTGTAGGCGACGCCAAACTGCAGGCCGCCGGCGACTGAAATGTTCACGCCGCCCTGGAAGTTCCGGCTGTTCGGCCGGTCTGTCTCGACCGCCGCGCCCGCGAGGATGATGAGATCGGTGACCTGCCGACCTTGCAGCGGCAGCTCCACGATCCGTTCCTGGTCGACGACGGTGCTGATGCCGGCGCTGCGGACGTCCACGAGCGGCGCCGCGCCTTCGACGGAGATGGTCTCCTCGACGTTGCCGAGGGCGAGGGCGACGTTGATCGTCGGCCTCGCATCGACCTGCAGCACGATGCCGGTCTGCACGTAGGTGCGGAAGCCTTGCAGCGACACCTCCAGCCGGTAGGGACCGATGGGGAGGTTCGGCATGATCCACGCGCCCGCTTCGTCTGTCGTGACCGTGCGCGTGAATCCCGTCGCGGTCTGCGTCGCGGCGACGGTGACGCCTGGAAGGACGGCGGCGCTCTCGTCGGTGACGCGGCCGCTCAGTTCTGCCGTGGCCTGTGCCCAGGCAGCGGAGCTGGTGAGAACGAGAACGAACACGGAGACGACGACATCACGGATGGTGCGCATCGGAGGACCTCCATCCCGGTTGACGCCCGACGAACGGTTAGACGGTTAGGGTTTCCACCAGTCGGGCGTTGCCGAGACCGCTGGGGAAGGAAGCGCCGAGCCACGCGAACAGCTGGCCGGGAATCGGGAAGCCCTCGGTTCGCCTGGAGTGCGGAAACCATAGCGCCTGGGCTGGAGCGTGTCAAACCATGCTCGCGGCTTACTCGCGGCCGCACGGCTGAGGACCTCGTCATGGCACGACGCGTATTTCAGCTCTGCGGCGCGGCGAGCCGCCGGAAACAAATCCTGCTACAGTAACTCGATGCCGTGGCACGAGACTGACGAGACCATTCCGGTCATCGAGAAATACCCTTCAGTCCCGTGGTTCACCTCCTCTCCGCTCAGTGACGACGACCCGGACGCAACGCTCGGCCGGCCCGGGCCGCCGGTCAGTCCTGACGCCCCATGCATCCTGGTCGTGGATGACGACCTGGCGAACCTTGCGCTCGCGGAAGCGTTGCTGCAGGCCGAAGGCTTCCAGGTGCGGGTTGCCGTCGATGGCGCGTCGATGTTCGAGATGTTGAAGACGTGCACGCCGGCGCTGATCCTCATGGACATTCAGCTGCCCGAGGTCGATGGCTGGGAATTGACACGGCGGTTGAAAGCCGACCCGGCGACGGCCAGCATCCCGGTCATCGCGCTCACGGCGTATGGCAAGGCGGGGGACGACAGGAAGGCCGAAGAGACCGGCTTCGTCGAATTCCTGTCGAAGCCGGTGAGCACCCGCGAGTTGGGGCGCATCGTGCGGCGGCACATCGCCGCGCACTAGCTGGCGGCGCCTACGCCGTCCTTTCGAGCGCCTTGCGAACGGCGTCGGCCAGCATCTGCGCCGTAATCGGCTTTTCCAGGAACCCGTCACACCCCGCCGCCAGCGTTTCCGCTTCCGTCCACCGTTCGCCGTACGCCGTGAAGGCGACGATCGGAATCGCGCGGGTGGCGATGTTGCTCTTGAGCCGGCGCGCGAACTCGAGCCCGCTGTCGAGCCCGTGCAGCTGGATGTCGAGCAGGATGGCGTCGGGCCTCCAGTCTTTCAGGACCTCGAGCGCTTCCACCGGCGAGGCCGCCTTGCGCGTCTCGTAGCCCTCGGCTTCGAGTACGCCTTCCACCAGCGCGAGGCTGGCCGGATCGTCATCGAGAATGAGGATCGAATTCATGACTCCGTCGCTGCCAGCCGGGCGGTGATGTCCGCCGAACCCGCGGTGACGTGCTGCGGTAGCGTGGCGAAGAAGGTGCTGCCGGCCCCAAACGTGCTGCGCACACCGACCGTTCCCCCCTGTGCCTCGACGAGCCGCTTGGTGAGCGCGAGGCCGAGGCCGGACCCGGCGAACTTCTTCGCGGTGCCCGCATCGAGCTGCTGGAACTCGATGAACAGGCGATGCTCGTCCTCGGGCTTGATGCCGATGCCGGTGTCTTCCACTTCGAGGCGGAACCGGTCGCCCGTCTCCGGCAGGATCCGCACGGACACGCGCCCGCCTTCCGGTGTGAACTTGATCGCATTCGACAGGTAGTTGTAGAGCACCTGCTTGAGCCGGATCGGATCGAGGTGCACGATGCCGAGCGACGGATCGACATCCACGCCTACCTCGATCTTCCGTTTCGTCGCGAGGCCGCCGATGATGGCGGTCGTCTCGGCGACGAGCTCCGCCAGGTTGACCGGTTCCGGCTGGAAGTCGATCTTGCCCGACTCCACCTTGGCCAGGTCGAGGATGTCGTTGATCAACTGCAGCAGGTGCTGCGCGCTGGAGTGCATCACCAGCGCGAACTGCTGGTACCTGTCCGGCAGCGGCCCGAAGCGGGCGTCGGCGATCAGCTCCGCGAACCCGACGATCGAATTGAGCGGCGTCCGCAGCTCGTGCGACATGTTGCTGACGAACTCGCTCTTGAGCCGCGCCGCTTCCTGGATGCGGCGGTTCTGCACCTCGAGCACTTCGCGGCGCGCCGCCTCCTCGTTGGCCGCGGCGATGCGCCGCTCGTCGAGCAGCCGCTTGTGTTCGCGGATGTCGCGCGCGATTTTCGACGCGCCGATGACGCGGCCGTCGCCATCGCGGATGGGCGAGACGGTGAGCGAAATGTCGACCAGCCGGCCGTCCTTCGTCTGGCGCACCGTCTCGAAGTGCTCGACGCTCAAGCCGTTGCGGATCCGGCCGAGCACATACGTCTCCTCGTCGAGACGGTCGCTCGGCACGATCTTGGTGATCGATTCTCCGATCATCTCGGCGGCGCTGTAGCCGAACAGCCGCTCCGCCGCCGGGTTCCACGACTGGACGATGCCGTTCACGTCCTTGCTGACGATGGCGTCGTCGGACGACTGCACGAGCGCCGCCAGGTGCAGGGCGGCCGCTCCCAGGAGTTTCTGCGCGCTGATGTCGCGGGCGATCTTCGATGCGCCGATGACGCGGCCCGACCGATCGCGGACCGGCGAGACGGTGAGCGAGATGTCGACGAGGCGGCCGTCTTTTGCCAGCCGCTGCGTCTCGAAGTGGTCCACCATCATGCCCGCCCGAACCCTGGTGAGGATGGCGTCTTCTTCCTGCTGGCGCTCCGGCGGAATGATCTTCCTGATCGACTGTCCGATCATCTCCGCCGCCGTGAAGCCGAACATCCGCTCGGCGGCGGGGTTCCACGACTGCACGATGCCCTCGAGGTCCTTGCCGATGATCACGTCGTCGGACGAGGCGGCGACGGCGCCCAGGTGCAGCGCGGCGATGGCCGCGGCTTTTCGATCGGGGAGCTCGCGGCAGATCTTCGAGGCGCCGATCACGGTGCGCGCCTCGTCGCGGATGGGCGACATCGTCACCGACAGCTCGACGCGGCGCCCGCTCCTGGCGACCAGCACCCGGTCGGAGACGGTCGCGCCCTCCCCGCTGAAGAGCCGCACGAACGCCGCGGCTTCCTCGCGCTGCCCCTCGGGCGGAAACAGCAGCGAGATGTCGCGGCCGATCACTTCACTGGCGCTGTAGCCGAGCATGCGCTCGGCGGCTGGATTCCAGGTGGTGATGCGGCCATCGCGGTCGTTGCAGATGATTGCGTCGTCGGCTGCGTCGAGGATGGCGGCCGCCTGGAAAGTGGAGGAGGACAATAGCTCCAGCCTAGCACGCGCCTCCGCCTCATAAGTGCTGAGCGGCGCCGCCTCCTGTCAGTACTTGACATTCACTCATGGCTGAGTTGTGCGCATTCCGCTATCCTGTGGCGCCATGGCAACGGAGCACGCGAGGCAGAAGGCGACAAGAGGGACGACGGTCGGTGTCGTGACGATCCTGTGTGCGGCCTGGATGCTGGCTGGCGGCCCCACGTCACGGGCGCAGGCACCGCCTGCGTACCGGGTGGACCCGTTCTGGCCGAAGCCGCTGCCGCACAAATGGATCATGCAGCAGGTGCCGACGCTCGCCGTGGGTCCCGACGATCACGTGTGGGTCTTCAACCGGTCGCGGCAGATCCGGCCGGACGAGAACGGCGCGTCCACGAACCCGCCGCGCACCGATTGCTGCATCGCGGGACCGTCGATCCTCGAGTTCGATCCGGAGGGCAACCTGGTTCAGGGATGGGGTGGTCCTGGGTACGTCCCGGGATGGCCCGGAGAACAAACCATCAACGTCGATCGCGACGGGAACGTCTGGATCTCGGGAACCGGGCGGGGTGACAGCATCCTGAAGTTCAGCCGTGACGGGACGCTGCTCAAGGATTTCGGCCATCGGCCGCCCGCCCCGACGGGACAGACGCCGCCGCCGCTCGTTGAGAACAACCAGCAGACCGAGGTCTTCGTCAGCGGCGTCGCGGGGTTCGACTTCGACGAGGATGCGCGGGAGCTGTATGTCGCCGACACCGAGTTCATCAACAAGCGGATCCTCGTCTTCGACATGAACACCGGCGCGTTCAAGCGCGGCTGGGGAGGGAAGGGCGTACCGCTCGGCGAGATCCCGAACGAGCGGGTCCCGCCGTACGACACGTCAGGGCCTCCGCCCGACATCAAGGAGTTCAACGTCCTGCACTGCATCCACCTGTCGAACGACGGACTGGTGTACGTCTGCGACCGTGGCAACGACCGGGTGCAGGTCTTCACGAAGCAGGGCCGGTACGTCACGCAGTTCTGGATTCACACGTCGACGCCCGCGCGCGGCAGCGAGTGCGGCGGCCCGGGGAGCGACAAGTACGGGCCGTGCGGCACGGTGTTCAACCTGGCATTTTCGCCGGCGCCGCAACAGAACTTCGTGTTCGTGGCCGACGGCGCCAACGACAAGGTGTGGATCGTCAACCGGAAGTCGGGCATGACCGTCGGCTCGATCGGCGACAACGGTCGCATGGCGGGGCAGTTCCACTTCATCGACGGCGTCGCCGCCGACTCGAAGGGCAACATCTACACCGGAGAGGTGGAGACGGGAAAGCGGATTCAGAAGTTCGTGCCGCTGAGCGGCGCGCGGCGGTAACTACACGCAGCCACGAACCATGGCTGTGGCAACGACGCCGCGGAGCGTGACATGACGCCCGACCGCTGGCCGGAGGTCGAACGGCTCTTTCACGCCGCGCTCGAGCAACGCACGGCCGAGCGCGCCGCGTTTCTCGTGGACGCGTGCGCCGGTGATGAGGCGCTGCGGCAGGAGGTCGAGTCGCTCCTCGCACTGGAAGCCCAGGCGCCTGGCTTCCTGAGTGCTCCGGCTATTGCGGCGGCTGACGGCGTTACCGCTGAAGTCCCGTCAGCGATCGGTCCGCCCCTTCGCCCGTACTCGATTCCTGCCTCGATCGCCGCCGGCATGGGCGCGGGCTCCCTCGCGCCCGGCCAGCAACTCGGAGCGTATAGGGTCGAACGCCTCCTCGGCGTCGGGGGTATGGGCGAGGTCTACGAGGCCGAGCACGTCGAGCACGGGCGCCGGGTCGCGCTGAAGGTCTTGAGTCAGAGGTTGCGCGACCCCACGGATCGCGCTCGATTCCTGCGCGAAGGGCAGCTCGCCGCTTCCGTGAGTCACCCCCACGTCGTCTATATCTATGGCAGCGAGGAGATCGCGGGTCTTTCCGTCATCGCGATGGAGTTGTTGCCGGGCGGGACGCTGAAGGACCGGGTCGACCATCACGGGCCGCTTGCACCGATTGACGCGATCGATGTGATTCTCCAGGTCGTGTCGGGTCTCGACGCCGCGCAGGCAGCAGGGATCCTCCATCGCGACATCAAGCCATCGAACTGTTTCGTCGACGCGGACGGAACGGTCAAGATCGGTGACTTCGGCTTGTCGATCCCCACCTATGCGCGCGATGTCACGCAACTCTCGACGACGGGCACCTTCCAGGGGACGCCGCAGTTCGCCTCGCCAGAGCACTTGCGCGGGGAGCCGCTCGATGTGCGCTCGGATATCTATGCGGTTGGGGCAACGCTGCACTACCTGCTGACAGGCCAGCCGCCGTTTCACGACCGGAACCTGGTGGCCCTGATCTCGCGCATCGCGACGGAACCGCCGCCCTCGCTGCGAACGGGACGGCCGGACATTCCGGGCGCTCTTGCTGCACTGGTCTTCCAGTGTCTCGCCAAGGATCCCGCCCACCGGCCAGCAAGCTACCGCCATCTCGCACGGGTGCTCGAGCCCCTCAGTTCGAGTATCAAGACGCCGGCGCCGCTTGGCATGCGCTTCGCCGCCGGCTTCATCGATCTCTTCTTTTCTCAGTTCCTGCTGATCGCGCCGACCATCCTGCTCTTTGCCAGGCCGTCGTCGGCATTCGGGGTGCGACCCGTCTGGGAAAATCTCGTCGAGGTAGCCTACTTCGCCATCACCGAGAGCGCGTGGGGCGCATCGCTCGGCAAGGCGCTGTGCGGATTCCAGGTGGTGACGGAAAACGGGGCACGGCCCCGATTCGCGAGGGCTCTTCTGCGGGCGCTGGTCTTCGTCGGGCCCGCGTGGCTGGCGTCCGGAGTGGCCCTGTTGATCGCCGGTCGTGCGATTTCCGAGCAGCCCGCGGGCCCGCTGATTGCCATACTCGCCGAGTCCATCGTCGGGGCGGTGCTGTTCTCGACCGCACGGCGTGCGAATGGATTTGCGGGGATTCACGAACGGGTGAGTCGGACGCGAACCGTGTCGACGTCCCCGCTCGATGTGCGTCGAATCGTGCGGTCTTCCCCCGCCCCGTTCGAAGTTCCAGCGGGTCGCCGGCTCGTTGGACCATATGTGTGCGGGGACGCCGTCGGCGCGCAGTCGGATTGCGGCGCAGCACTGGGATACGACGAGCGGCTTCGGCGCACGGTGTGGCTGCGGTTCCCCGCGGCAGACTCCGATGTGGTTCCTCTTGTCAGACGTACGTTGCGGAGACCAGGACGACCCCGCTGGTTGGCCGGGCAGCGTACCCGCGGCCTGGCGTGGGATGCCTACGAAGAGGTGCCCGGTCAGCCATTCGAGCGGTTTTTGACGGAGCGTCAGTCATGGGCGACGGTTCGTGGATGGCTCTACGATCTCGCCGAAGAAGTACACGCGGGGCTCGAGGATGGGTCCCTTCCTGTCGTCGCGTTCGATCGCGTGTGGGCCGGCGACGATGGTCGAGCGCGGTTGCTGGACTGGCCGGTGCCAAAGGATCGGCCCGAATTGACGGGTTCAGCGCCACCAACGCAAGCGGTTGATTTGGCATCGGCTGAACGGTTCCTGTACCAGGTGGCGGTGTGCGCCCTCGAGGGGCACGACATTCCTGCGGACACTCGGGTCCCGGTTCCCGCACCACGGGTGCCGCTTCCGCTGCCGGCAACCGCATGCCTCGCCAGGCTTGGCCAGGAACGGTTCACAACATTTGAAGACATGCTCGAGGCGCTCGGTGCTGCCGTTCGGGGTCCCGCAGCGGTCTCCCGCACCAAGCGTGCAGCCCACCTCGCGCTGTGTGCCATCCCGATCTTTCTCATCTCCGTTCTGGGTCTGCTTTCGATATACGAAGTGTCTATCGCGCCGCGTGAGCAGCTGGCGCCTGAGATCGCCGAGCTGGCGGCGTGCCTGACTCGTCTCGAGGAGCTGGACAATCGTGGCGTTCCGCCAACGAACCCCGAGCATCGCGCGCTCGAAATCTACGTCGCCGGACGGCATCGCGGCCTGATTTCCGATCCCCCGGTCTGGTCCTCGTCACCTCTTGCGCAACGGGCAGTTCCCAGCCAGCGACGTGCGCTTGCCGCTCGCGTCGCCGCTACGTTCGCCGCCCCCCGGGCAGCTGACGTCGACGAGGCGGCCCGCCGCCTGACGCCGTTGCTGGACACCGTGCGGTCTGGCGTCGACGGTGCCCACCCGTACATTCGCTCGGTGAGCAGCGGCGATGTGGCCGACAGAGCCGGCATGAAAGTGAATGATGTGGTCGTCGAGGTCGAGGGTGAGCCGATCACGTTCGCGTCGCAGCTCAGGAGGGCGATTATCAGCCATCCCGATCAATCGATCGCTCTGTCAATCCTGCGTGACGGTCAGCCGATGACGATTCGCGCGACGCCGGCGCGAAGAGGCGATCAGGGGCTGCTCGGGATCTTCATCGCCAATGAAGAGAAACCGGAGATGACCGCCACGATTGCGTGGCGGTATGCGTGGCTGCACGCGATGGTTGGCTTGCTGGTCGCCGGAACCGTCGGTCTTCTCTCTGCGTTTGCCGTTCGCGGCGGCATCGCGCTGCGACTGATGAATATCGCCGTTGTCACCAGAGATGGAGCCCTGGCGTCCGCGTCGAGGGCAAGGTGGCGAGCGGTGGTGAGCTGGTTACCCGTGCTGGCCGCGGCCGCCGCAGCGTTCGCGGGTCATTCGCCGCTCTTGACGCTGGAAGTGCAGCCCTGGCCATTCTTCGCGATCGTTCCCCGCCTGCCTCCCGTGTTTCCTCAGGGGCCGCCGGCCGTCTTCTTCCCCACCGAGCCCTCGATCGTCGCGGTGAGGGTGGCCCTCATCACGATTGCCCTGTGCGTGTTCGTGCTCGGGGCCGTATCTGCGGTCATCACGCCTGAACGCGGCTTTCAGGATCGCCTGGCGGGCACCTGGCTGGTGCCCCGTTGAGGCCGTCCACGCAGGGCCGGCCTCAAGGGTAATCGCGGAGCCTCGGCGACCCGTGCTTGAAGTCCGGATGCTCCGGATAGGCGTCGTGATTCGGCATCATGATCTTCGGCAGGCTCTGCGCGTCGAGGACCTGCTCGTCGCTCTTGATCACGTCGTTCCTGAAGAGCAGGAACGCCGTCAGCGCGTAGACCTCGTCCGGCTTGAGGCTTCCCTCCCGGCCGAGGGGCATGCCGCGGTTGATGTAGTCCCACATCACGGTCGCGTACGGCGCGCTCACCGCCATGAGGCCCGGTGCCTGGATGCCCATGTCCATCCCCGGCATCCGCCCGGGGTTGGTCGGCGCACCCTTGGCGACGATCAGTGTCGGCGCCTTGCCGCCTTCACCGTTCCGGCCGTGGCACTGGGAGCATCCCTTCTCGATGAAGAGATCCCTCCCCTCCTTCGCGGTGCCATGCCCTGGCGGGAGCTCTTTGCCAGTGGGGCTGATGGAGATGTCCCACGCACGGACTTCGTCCGGCGTCGGCGTCCGTCCCAGGTGATAGGTCGGCGACTGCGCGCTCACCGACGCGCCGAGCACGAGCACCAGCCCGAGGAGCGTAGCGCTAAAGGAAATTCGCATTGCGCACGCTCCCGTCGCTGGCGATCTTCCAGACCTGAATCGTGTTGTCCGCGCCCTTGACCGTGAACTGCGGGGTCAGCGGCTCGTTCCAGAACTTCGCCACCTCGGCTCGCGTCGGCTGCACCGTGCCGAGGTCGTCCGTGCAGCGCGACATGATGTCGCACTCCTTGCCGTCCCACGTCCATGGCAGCGCGAAGCGCGTGTGCGCCATCCGGTACGCCGGCGTCTGCAGCTCGGCGACCTTCCAGGTCTTGCCGCCGTCGGTGGAGACGTCCACCTTGCGAACGGCGCCCGCGCCGGACCACGCCAGGCCGTTGAGCTCGTAGTGCCCCGGTCCGGGCAGTCGCTGGCCCCCTGCCGGGAAGGTGATGACCGACTTCGGTCCAATCTGGTTGGTCAACGCGACGACCTTCGGATCCTTCTGCAGGTGCCCGTAATCGTTGTAGGTCATGTAATAGCGATCCACGACCTTGATGCGCCGCAGGTACTTCGTCTGATAGATGCCTTCGTAGCCCGGCACGACCAGCCGCAGCGGGAACCCCTGCTGCGGCCGCACCGGCTCGCCGTTCTGGCCCCACGCCACGAGGCAGTCGTCCATCGCCTTGGTCATCGACACGCTCGAGGCGCCTTTCACTTCCTCCGCGCCTTCCGACACGATCCAGTTCCCGCCGCTCTGTACGCCGGCTTCCTTCAGCAGCGTCGAGAGGAGCACGCCGGTCCATTGACTGCAGCTCGTCATCCCGTGCGTCTGCGCCACCGTCTCCCGTCGCGGCGTCGAGCGGTTGCCGATGCACTCGACGAAGTGCACGCGCGTGACCGAGGGGAAGCGCTTCAGCTCGTCCATCGTGAAGATCAGCGGACGGTCCACCATCCCGTGGATCATCAGCCGGTGCTCTTTCGGATCGATGTCCGGGACGTAGAAGCCGCGGTGGGCCGCGACGTAATGGAGCGAGGACGGCGTGATGCTGCCGACCGATTCGCCGAGCGGCGTCACGACGTGAAACGTCAGCCCGAAGGCGTCGGGCGACGGCCGCCCTTCCGACGCCTCGCGCAGCGAGGTGACGAAGCGCGAACGCTCACCGTAGGCAATCAGCTCCTTGATATTTTTCTTCGCGGGCTCGGCCGCCGCGGCTGCGGGCGTCTGTCCGCGGGCCGGGCGTACGGCTCCCGCTGCTGCGCCGGCTACCGCCGCGCCACTCGCCAGGAATTTCCTCCGACTGGGTTTCTTCGCATGCATAAGTGATCCCTTCGCAGATGAAGCCAGGCCACTCCGGCGCTTTCCCGGCGGCATTCTTATACATCAATTTCCCCGCATTTCCGGCGTTTCATTCGTTGACAGCGCGTGCAGCGGGACGCATACTCGCGCCCTCGCTCACCCCTCCTCGGTCTCTGGTTTCGGTCTACTGCATCCAGGGAGGCACTTCGATGCGGCGTCGCCCCTACCGGTCTGTCCTTCTTGTCCTCGGACTTCTCGTACTCATTCCGTTCGCGCGCACCGCCAGCGCGCAGGAAGCCAGCATCATCGGCCAGGTCACCGACGCGAGCGGCGGCGTCCTTCCGGGCGTGACCGTCACCGCCACGAGCCCGGCGCTCCAGGTGCCGCAAGTCACCGGCGTCACCGACGAGCGCGGCGAATACCGGCTGACGCAGCTCCCGATCGGGACCTACGTGGTCGATTACATGCTGCAAGGCTTCGTCACCGTGCGCCGGCAGGACCTGCGGCTGACGGCCGGCTTCACCGCGAAAGTCGACGTGGCGCTCGCGGTCGGCGGCGTCGCGGAGACGCTCACGGTGTCCGGTGCGGCGCCTGTCGTCGACGTCAAGGCGACCGCCGCGCGCACGCAATTGACGAGGGAGACGCTGGAGGTGCTGCCGACGAGCCGCAGCGGCCTGATCGCCGTGATGGCGCAGGCGCCGGGCGTGGTCTCCAACCTGGACATCGGCGGCAACACGACGGGGAGCAACCCGAGCTTCCGCGCCTTCGGACAATCCGGCGAGTCGTGGACCACGATCGAAGGGATCGCCACGACCTCCGTCAGGTCCGCTCTCGACGGCAGCGGAAACCAGTTCGACTACGCCTCGTTCGAGGAGACGACGGTACAGACGGTCGGCCATTCGGCGGAGGCGCCCAACCGCGGCATCCAGCTCAGCGTGATCGTCAAATCGGGCGGCAACGATTTCCACGGCAACGGGTTCTGGTCGCAGACAAGCGATCGGCTCCAGAGCCGGAACGTCGACGCCGCGCTCCGCGCGCAGGGCGTGGCGAGCGGCAGCCCTGTCGAAGCGCGGTGGGATCGAAGCGGTGAGCTTGGCGGGCGAGTGATCCGCAACAAGCTGTGGTTCTACACCTCCGTGCGCGGCCGCCGCGAGAACGACATCATCGTCGGTGCATTCAAGCCCGACGGCTCGCGCGCCGCCGACGAGACGCTGCAGACCTTCTACACGCTGAAGACGACATACCAGATGACCCCGTCGAACCGGTTCATCGGCTTTCACCAGTATCAGTACCGGAACAACCTGACGGGCATCACGCAGTTCACGACGTGGGATGCGCGCGTGCGCGCCATCTACGGGCTGCACCACGCCAAGTTCGAATGGGACGGGACGAGAGGGAACACCTTCGTCTCGGTGCAGGAGGGGTATCGCCGCTACCGGATCGATCGCGGCTTGCCCGGCTCCGAGCTGTTCACCGACCAGGTAGCGACCATCGATCAGATCACGTCGCGCGTGACCGGGATGAACACCAACGCGCAGACGCTGAACTTCGAAGGGCGCAGCCAGACGACCGCGACGATCACGCACTACCGGCCGAACATCCTCTGGGGCAATCACGAGCTGAAGGGCGGCGTCGACTATCACAAGTCGTACGGCGACCGGTCGACCAGCGACCGCGGCGCCGCCACCAATTACCAGCTCATTTTCAGGAACGGCGCGGCGTTCCAGCTGGCCGCCTACAACAATCCGATCAAGCCGGCCAACGTGATCTACTACGTCGGCTCGTACGCGCAGGACAGCTGGACGATTGCGCGCCGGCTGACGCTGAACCTCGGCCTGCGCTACTCCTACAACAACGGCTTCCTGCCCGAGCAGTGCCGGGGCGCGGCGCCGGCTCCACTCGACACGTTGTACCAGGCGCAGTGCTACCAGAAGATCCAGTTCCAGAAGTTCGGCGCCGTCGTGCCGCGTCTGCACGCGGCGTACGACGTGACGGGTGACGGCAAGACGGTGCTCAAGGGCGGGTGGGGCCGCTTCAGCTCCATGCGGCAGGTGGACGAGATGGCGATCGCCAATCTCAACACCCACCTGCAGACCGTCTTCAGGTGGCGCGATCTCAACAACAACCGGCTGTTCGACAGCGGTGAGGTGAACTTCGACCGCGAGGGGCCGGACTTCGTCAACACGACCGTGTTCGTCGGCGGAGCGCAGGCCGGCGGCGTGCCGAACCCCAACGAGCGGCCGCCCAAGAGCGACCAGTTCGATGTCTCGGTCGAACGCCAGCTGGTCCCGAACCTGGCCGTCCGCGTGACCGGCATCTACTCGAAGGACAGCGACACGTACCGCATCCAGAACAACCTGCGTCCCTACGGCGCGTACAACATTCCGATCACCAATCCCGACCCCGGTCCCGACGGGCGGGTCGGGACGGCGGATGACCCGGGGACGTTCATGACGTATTACGACTACCCGGCGTCGCTGGCCGGACAGAAGTTCCAGCAGCCGATGCTGATCAACGACCCGGCCTCTGACGCGTCGTATGCGAGCTTCGAGGCGGCCGCCAGCAGGCGCCTCGCGAACCGGTGGCAGTTCATGGCGTCGTTCTCCACGACGAAGCGCCATATCCCGTACATCCCGAGCACGGCCGGCGGCCTCGGGTTGCTGCTGACCGATTTCAACCCGAACGCGGAGATCAACGCCGCGGACGACACGCGTGAGTGGCTGGGCCGGCTGTCGGGCAGCTACGTGTTCCCCGCCGACGTGCTCGTGTCGGCCAACTTCGAGCGCCGCAGCGGCGACCCCGACGCGCGCACGGTGTCGTTCACCGGCGGCCAGCAGATTCCGTCGATCACGCTGCGCGTCGAGCCGCTCGGCAGCATCCGGCGGCCCGACCTGAACATCCTGAACCTGCGCACCGAGAAATCGTTCCGCCTGCGATCGCAGCACAGGATTTCGCTCAGGGTGAATCTCTACAACGCGCTGAACACCAACAGCGTGACCAACTGGACGCTCCTGTCCGGACCCAATTTCCTCAGGCCGAGCGCGATCGTGCCGCCGCGGATTGCCGAGCTCGGCGCGACGTATGAGTTCTAGAAAGAGGAGCGCCCGCAGCCGGGAACCATGAGCACGAACCGGGAGAGGAACGACCGTCGTGGAGTACGCAGGCATCGCGCACCGGCGGTCGAGGGTGAGACGCGCGTCCTCGAGCCCGCGCTGCTTCCGCGCTATCTCCCGGTCCTGCTGCTGCTGTTCGCGGCCAGCGGCGCGGCGGCGCTGATCTACGAGATCGCCTGGTTCCAGCTGCTGCAACTGGTCATCGGCTCGTCGGCCATCTCGCTGGGCATCCTGCTCGCCACGTTCATGGGCGGCATGTGCGCCGGCAGCCTCCTGCTTCCTCGCCTCGTCTCACAGCGGCACCATCCGCTGCGCGTCTACGCCTCGATCGAGCTGGGCGTCGGCGCGGTCGGCCTCCTCGTGCTCTGGCTGACGCCGCTGCTCGGGCGCGTGTACATCGCGTGGGGCGGCGATGGACTGACCGGCGTGCTCCTGCGCGGCGCGGTGGCGGCGCTCTGCCTGCTGCCGCCGACGCTGCTGATGGGCGCGACGCTCCCCGCCGTCGCGCGCGCGATCGAAACGACGCCCGCAGGTGCGGCGTGGCTCGGATATCTCTACGGGGGAAACATCGCCGGCGGCGTCGGCGGATGCCTGCTCTGCGGCTTCTACCTGCTGCGCGTCTTCGACGCCGCGGTCGCGACGTATGCGGCCGTCGCGTTGAACGCCGCGGTGGGCGCCGTCGCCCTCGCCCTCGCCACCGTTGCGCCCGGCAGCAGGGCGCCCGGCCCCGTCGTGGCGTTCGCGAATCCGCGCCATCGGCGCGTCCATGTCGTCATCGGCCTGTCAGGGTTCTGCGCGCTGGCGGCCGAAGTGATCTGGACGAGGCAGCTCGGGCTCCTCTTCGGCGGCTCGGTCTATGCTTTTGCGATCATCCTCGCGGTCTTTCTCGCGGCTCTCGGCATCGGCAGCGCGGTGGCATCCTTTCTCTGCCGGCACGTCGTCACCGACGCCGCGTCCGCGCTCGGCGTCTCCCAGCTCCTGCTTGCGGCGGCGATCGCGTGGACCGCGTACCTCGTCAACGCGGCGCTGCCGTACTGGCCGATCGCACCGTCGATCTCGGCGATCTCGTTCAACTTCCAGCTCGACGTCGCGCGCGCCGTCCTGGCATTGTTCCCGGCGGCGCTGCTCTGGGGCGCCAGCTTTCCGCTCGCGCTGGCGGCAGCCGCCGCACACAGGCCCGCGCAGGATCATGCGGCGGTCGTCTCCGGCGTCTACGCGGCCAACACGGTGGGCGCGATTGCCGGCGCGCTCGGCGCAAGCTTTCTCCTCGTCGGCTGGATCGGCTCGCAGCATGCGCAGCAGCTGCTGATGGTGGTCAGCCTCATCGCCGGTGTTCTTCTCCTGGTTCGCGGACCATCCTCCGACGCCGCCACACGGAGATCGCCGTCGCCCGTTGTCCTGATCCCGGCGCTCGCCGCCCTCCTCGCGTTGACGCTCGCGGTGCCCCCGATCTCCTCGTGGCTCGTCGCCTTCGGTCGATTCGCACCCGGCTGGGTCGGGCTCACGGACATCATCTACGTCGGAGAAGGCATTCATTCGTCCGTGGCCGTGTCGCGCGATTCCACCGGTGCGCTCAAGTACCACGCATCGGGCAAGGTCCAGGCCTCGAGCACGCCGCAGGACATGGGCCTCCAGCGGATGCTCGGCCACCTCACGACCCTGCTGCCCGCCAATCCGCGCTCGATCTTCGTCGTCGGCTACGGCGCCGGCGTGACGGCAGGCGCGCTCTCGATCGATCCGCGAGTGGAGCGCATCACGGTCGCGGAGATCGAGCCGCTCGTCCCGCGCGTCGTCTCACGGTACTTCGGCGACGTCAACCAGCACGTCGCCGACAGCCCGAAGCTCCAGGTCCGCCTCGACGACGGGCGGCATTTCATCCAGACGAGCGGCGAGAAGTTCGACGCCGTCACGACCGACCTCGTGGACCCCTGGGTCAAGGGGACGGCCGCGCTCTTCACCCGTGAATTCTTCGAGACCGTCCGCGATCACCTGAACCGCGGCGGCATCGTCACGATGTTCGTCCAGCTGTACGAGACGAGCCCGGACGCGGTGAAGAGTGAAATGGCGACGTTCTTCGACGTATTCCCCGAGAGCGCGGTCTTTGGCAACACGCGCGAGGGGCGCGGCTACGACCTCGTGCTGGTGGGACAGGTCGAACCGCTGCGGATCGATCTCGATGACATCGAGGCACGCCTCGCGAGCCCCGCCTACGCGCGAGTCGCGCAGTCGCTGCGCGAGGTCGGCTACTCGTCAGCCGTGCAACTGCTGGCCACCTACGCCGGCCGCCCCGCCGATCTGGGCGCGTGGCTGGCCGGGGCCGTCATCAACCGCGATCGGGACCTGCGCCTCGAGTATCTCGCCGGCCTGGGGATGAACCTGTTCCAGAACGACCGCATCTACGCCGACATGCTGGCGTATCGCCGCTTTCCGGAGCATCTCTTCGTCGGCTCCGACGCGCGGATGCAGGCGCTCTTCGACGCCGGCGGAGGAAGCCGCACCGTTCCGTGATTGACAGCCGCCCGACCCGGGCGGATACTTTGCGCCACTGAACTCCAGAGAGGCATCGATGATCGATCGATTGCGCCTCGCCGTTCTCTCCTCGAACAACTATCCGTAGCTCTGTCTCCGCGTCGCTTCCACCGGTGTCAACGCGTTCCGCGTGCAAGGGAGGAGGCCACAATGGTTTGCAGGTTCCCGGGCATCGACCAGCGTTTCATGCTTGTGCTCGTCGTGGTGTGTCTGGCTCTGCCCGCCGGCCAGGCACTCGCGCAGGACGCGAGCATCATCGGCCAGGTGACCGACGAAGGGGGCGGCGTCCTGCCCGGCGTGACCGTCACGGCCACCAGCCTGGCGCTGCAGGTGCCGCAGGTCACCGACGTCACCAACGATCTCGGCGAATATCGCCTGACGGCGCTGCCGCTCGGCACCTATGCGGTGCAGTACGAGCTCGCGGGCTTCGGAACGCTCCGCCGCGAGGACCTGCGGCTGACCGCCGGGTTCACGGCGCGCGTCGACATCCGCCTCAAGGTCGGCACGCTGTCGGAGACCGTGACGGTGTCGGGCGCGGCGCCGATCGTCGACGTCGCGGCCACGTCCACGCGCACGCAGCTGACGCGGGAGACGCTGGAGTTGATTCCGACCGGCCGTGCCGGCCTGCAGTCGATGATGGTGCAGGCGCCCGGAGTGCGCACCAACCTCGACATCGGCCAGCCGACCGCGAACCCGCTGTTCCGTGCCTTCGGCCAGAACGGCGATTCCTGGCAGCAGCTCGATGGCGTGGTGACGACCTCGCCCAAGGGCGGCAACCAGAGCGGCAACTGGTTCGATTCGAGCGTCTTCGAGGAGGCCTCGATCACGAGCGTCGCCAATTCGGCAGAGGCGCCGAGCCGCGGCATCCAGGTCTCGGTCGTCATCAAGTCGGGTGGCAACGACTTCCACGGCAGCGGCACGATGATCCAGTCCGGGAAGAAGCTGCAGGCCGACAACCTCGACGACAAGCTGCGGGCGCAGGGTATCACCAGCGGCAACCCGATCGCGACGCGATGGGACAGGTCAGGCGAAATCGGCGGCCGCATCGTCCGCAACAAGCTCTGGTTCTATGCGCAGGCGCGCGAGCGCCGCGACGACAACTTCATCCTGGGCGGGTTCAAGCCGGATGGGACGCCCTCCATCAGCACCCAGCTTCAGCGGTTCACGACGATCAAGCTCTCGAACCAGGTGAGTCCGTCCACGAAGATCATTGGCTTCTACCAGCACCTGGGCCAGACAGGCGACGGTGCCGCCCTCACGCAGTTCACGGCCTACGAGTCGCGCCAGGTCACCTACGTTCCCGTGCACACTGGCAAGATCGAATGGCAGATGGCGAAGGGGAACAGGTTCATGTCGTTCCAGTACGGGTTCTGGAACTGGTACTACCGGCGCAACGGCGCGTCGGACAACGTCGCCACCAGCGACCAGCTGACCGGCCTCATCACCGGCATGAACTCGGTCGCCGCGACGCGGCAGCACGAGGGCCGCAAGGGCGTCAAGGGGGTCATGAACTGGTACAAGCCCGGGCTGCTGTGGGGCAACCACGACTTCAAGGTGGGATTCGACGACACGCCGGGCGCGCACGCCGATCGATCGACCGTCGATCGGGGCGCGGCCCAGAACTACATCCTCATCTTCAGGAACGGCGCGCCGTTTCAGCTCGACGCCAAGAGCAACCCGACCAATCCCTCGAGTCCCGTCAACTACCTCGGCGCGTACCTGCAGGACGACTGGACGATCGCGCGCCGGCTGACGTTGAACCTGGGTATCCGCTACGCGCACGACAACGGCTTCCTCCCGGAGCAGTGCCGCGTGGCGTCGCGGCCGCCGCTCGACGCCGTGTTCCCGGCGCAGTGCTTTCCGTTCATCCAGTTCAAGGTCTGGAACCCGATCTCGCCGCGGCTGCACTTCGCCTACGACGTCACGGGCGACGGCAAGACGCTGCTGAAGGCCGGGTGGGGGATGTACGTGCATCAGCGCGGGATCGACGAGCTGCAGATGGCGAACGCGCTCGCCGACAGCGTCGCGACCTACACGTGGCGCGACACCAACGGCAACAAGCTGTTCGATCCCGGCGAGGTGAATTTCGACCCTAACGGGCCGGACTTCGTCGCCCGGCGCGTGGAGGTCGGTCAGGCGCTCTCGGGCGCTGTGCCCAACCCGAACGAGCGGGAGCCGATGACCGACGAGTTCTCGCTGTCGTTCGAGCGGCAGCTGATTCCGAACCTCGCGCTCAGGGCGACCGGCATCTACTCGCGCGAACACAACACCTATCGCGTCCAGAACAACAAGCGGCCGTACGACGTCTACAACATCCCGATCACGGCTCGCGATCCGGGTCCCGACGGCCGGCTCGGCACCGGCGACGATCCGGGGACGACGGTGACCTATTGGGAGTACCCGGCGGCGTACCAGGGGGCCGCGTTCCAGGAGCCGATGCTCGTCAACGACAAGCGATCCGAAGGCAACTACCGGAGCGTCGAGGTTGCCGCCACCAAGCGCATGTCGAACCGCTGGATGATGATGGCCTCGTACTCCGCCACCAAGCTCCACGTGCCGTTCGTCTCCAACACCGCGGGGTTGACCGACTTCACCGGCGGCGGGGGACTGACGGTGATCCTCGCCACGTTCGATCCGAACGCGGAAATCTTCTCGGAGAACAACACGTGGGAGTGGATTGGCCGGCTGTCGGGCGCCTACGTCTTCCCGGGGGACGTGACGATGTCCGCGAACTTCGAGCAGCGGAGCGGCGATCCGTGGGCGCGGCAGGTCTCGGTGACGGGCGGCCGCACCATCCCGCAGAACAGGCAGCGGGTAGAAGCGATCGGCGCCCGGCGCCTGGACACCATCAACATCCTGAACCTCCGGGGCGAGAAGGGCTTTCGCGTGCGCAACCGCCAGCGGGTCGCCGTGCAGGTGAACCTCTACAACGCGCTGAACATCAACACCGCGACCGCCGTCACGCCGCTGTCAGGACCGAACTTCAACGTGCCGACGGCGATCACGCGGCCGCGTCTCGGCGAGGTGGGTCTCGTCTATAGCTTTTGATGCGAATGCCCCCGGCGATTTGTCACGCACTGATGATGCTGAAGGAGGGTGTGGTCATGTCGTTTCGAGACCGGGTCACGCTGATACGTTCGGTGCTGTTCTGCGCGGGCGTGCTTGGCGTGGCGCTGCCGGCGGCGGCACAGGACGCGCCGCCGCTGGAGCTCTCGGCCGGCTACCGGCTGCTGCACGTGCAACGGGGCTTCGGCGTCGACTTGTCGAACATCAAGGAGACGCTCCACGGCGTCTACGCCGAAGCGGCCGCCAACGAAACCGACCTGCTCTCGCTGGTGGGACAGGGAGCCGTGAACTTCACGAAGGTCGGCGGGCAAAATGTGAAGGCCTACGAGTTCGCGGCCGGTCCGCGGTTCAACCGGCGCTTGGCGAGCCAGACCCTGTTCGGCCAGTTCCTGATCGGCGTCGCGCACTACCAGCCGCACGGGCCCGAGCGCTCGACGAACGCGACGTTCCACCTGGGCGGCGGTGTCACCGTCTGGCCGCGCCAGGGGGTTGGCCTTCGCGTGGGGGGCGACTACGAGCTGATTTTCACGGGCGGGTCGAACCTGCTGTCGCCGCAGACCGGCGAACGGACGCACGGTCTGCGACTGACCACGGGAGCCGTGTTCGCGCTCGGCCGATAGCGGTCGCGCTCTCGCGCGATCGCTATCAATTCCCAACGCCCAAATTCCAACTCCCACGTCGTTCGTAGGGGCCGACCCTCAGGTCGGCCCTTGGGAGTTGGGCGTTGGAAGTTGCGAGTGGGCCGGAAGCCGCTATTGGCGCGCGGGCGTGAACTTGTGGATGCGCCGCCCGCGGTTCTCCGCGACGTAGACGTTGCCCCGCGAGTCCACCGCGATCCCGTGCGCCTGGTTGAATTCACCGGGGAAGTTTCCGGAGCGGCCGAAATGGCCGATCATCTTCCCGCTTGCCCGATCGACCATGTCGATGGTCGCGTTGTTCTGGTTGACGACGAAGATCACGTTCTGATCGGGTGAGAAGTCGATCGCCACGGTGGCCCCCCCGAATGCGGCCGCTGAACCGGCCGCTGGCGGCGTCACCGGCGTCCACGGAAGATCTATCGTGCGCTTGAGCGTGCCCATCTTGTCGTACACCTGGATCTTCGAGCCGTTCCGGTTGCAGACGTAGACGAGACCGTCGTTGCCCATCGTCATGCAGTGGACCGTCTCCATGTCCGGCTGCCACTGGCGGAGGAACTTGCCGGTCGAATCGAACACGGCGATGCGGCGGTTGCCGCCCGCGCCTTCACCGTCCGACACGTAGACGTCGCCGTTGCCCCGATCGACGTAGATGCTCGACGGCATGTAGAAGATGGCCGCGCTCGAGTTGAGCGGCTTCCCCTTGGCGGTGCCGTCGCTCGAGTCGACCACACCCTTCTTGCCGATCTGCAGCAGCATCTTGCTCCCGTCGTGCGTCCACTTCTGCACCATGCCCGACGGGGCGCTCCCGATCCAGATGTTGTTGTCCTTGTCCACGTGACAGGAGTGGAGCCTGGGATCCAGCTGCTTGAGATCGCCCCAGGAGTTGACAACGTTGCCGTCGCCGTCGAACTCGATGATCGGCGGCGCGAGGCGGCCGGTGTTCAGCTCGCCGTCGAGAACGTCCTGGCGGTTCAGGATGAAGACATGGCCCGCCGCGTCGACGCAGGTGCCGCCGAGCCCGCCCAGGATCCACTGGTTGGGCAGCGGCTTCGGCCAGTTGACGTCGGCCACGTAGTGCGGCGACGTACGGGTTTGGGCGTGGGCGAGGCACACACCGGCAATCGCGCCGGCGAGGGTGAGGATTGTGCCGACTCGAACACTGATGCGGCTTCGTGTCACGGTCGTTCCTCCTGCGAAAGTTCCGTTTACGCGCGGCATCCTAACCCATGTCGGGCGGGGATGCTATTCAGTCGTCACTTTGCGGAAGTCGGCGTCGCGGTAGACGACCTTGCCGCCGACCATCGTCATCATCACGCGCATCTGCTCGATGCGCTTCGCCGGCACGGTCATGATGTCTTCGGGGAGCACCACGAGGTCGGCGTAATAGCCCGGCGCGATCATTCCCTTTGTCGATTCCTCGAACGTCAGGTACCAGTGGTTGCGCGTCACCATCCGCAGCGCGTCCTCACGGGAGACCTTCTGGTCGACTCCCATGGGCCCGGCGGAAATCGTCTCGCGCGTGACGAAGTGATAGATCACCCACAGCGGCGAATACGGCACGACGCTCGAGTCGGTGCCGCCCGACACCGGCAACCCGGCATCGAGGTACATCCGCACGGGCGTGGTGAGGAATGCGCGCTGCCTGCCCCAGTACTTCACCAGGCTGGGCCCGGCGAGGTACAGGTGGTCCTGCAGCGACAGGAACAATCCGAGCGCCTTCATGCGCGGGAGGTGGTCGCGGCGTCCGATGAACGCGTGCTCGATGCCCCAGCGCTTGCCGACGATTGACGCCTCCGCGTTGGCGGCCTCGTAGCCGGCGAGGACCTCGTCGATCGCCGCGTCGCCGACCGCGTGCGTGAACACGCGCCACCCGAGGCGGTTGTACAGCTTCACCGTCTCGTTGAACTGCGCGGGCGCTGTCGTCTGCAGTCCCCGGAACGTCCCGCCTTCGCCGTACGGCTCCTCGTACGGGTCCCGCATGTACCCGCCTTCGAAGCCGCCGTCGACGCCCATCTTCATGCCGCCGAGGCGCAGGAGCGCATCGCCGTCGGTCGGCGACAGCCCCGACGACTTCAGCGTCTGCTCGATGGCCGCCGGCGCGCCGCCCAGCCGCAGCAGCTGCGTCACGCGCATGGTGAGCAGGCCGCGCCGCTCCATCTCCTTCCGCATGCGGTAGTTGCCGATCGAATCGCCCGGATGCCGGACGGCGGTGAGACCCACCGCGTGCAGCTTGTCGTATTCGGCGATCTGATCCTGGATTCGCTGCTCCGGCGTCCGCGGTGTGTCGGCGGGAAGCGTCACGAGCGATTTCGCCGTGTCCACCAGCTCGCCATTGAGCTCCCCGTCCGCGTAGCGCGTGATGCGGCCGCCGGCCGGCTGCGGCGTGGTGCGCGTGATATGCCACTTCGCGAGTGCGGCCGAATTGAGGACGTACTCGTGGCCGCCGCGCAGGATCACCACCGGCGTCATCGGCGCCGCGCGGTCCAGGTCGCGTCGCAGCGGGAGGCGCTGTTCCTTCAACTGCGCCTCGTGCCAGTCGTTGTTCGATACGACGACCTCGCCCGGTTCGGCGCTTCGCACGCGACCAGCGATCGCGTTCAGCACCTCGTCTACCGTGCGCGTGCGAGAGAGATCGACACCGGGTCCCCCGCCCGCGGTGTGCAGGTGGTTGTCGGTGAGACCGGGAACCACGGTCATGCCGCGCAGGTCGACCTGCCGCGTGTTCGGCCCGGCGAGACGCCGCACCGCCTCGTTCGTGCCAACCGCCGAAAACCGGTCGCCGGCGATAGCGACAGCCTGCGCGTAGGAAAATTGGTCGTCGACGGTGACAACCCGGGCGTTGTAGTAGATGACGTCCGGCACCGCTCCGGCGCCCTGCCGCTGCGCCGGCGCGACCTGCGTGAGGGCGGTAAAAACCGCGACGGTCGTTGCCGCGACGATGATCTTGAAAGACATGGCGAGCTATCGGAGGCGGCAAGCTTAACCGGACCGCAGGCGGCTGTCGCCGGAAATATTGCCTCGTCATCCAGCCTTTATCGGGCAGTCACAGCGCGCTGCGGGGGCCGATCGGCTCGATCCGGTTTCGCGGCGCAGGCAAGCCGGGGAGGTCTCGGCACAGCTCAGCCAAAAACGATTGTCATGGCGCTTGCACGCCTCAACCGCGTGCTCCGAAGGATTGCGATTGGCTGTGCCATCGGTCTAGTCACGCTCCTGAATCCGACATCAGGATTCGGACAGCCGGCACCGTCCGACCAGCCAGAGCGAGGCGACGGGTTGCGCGTCGGCTGGGAAACGCACCCGCAGTTGGAATGGCACGGCCTTCGCCTGGAGTTCCGCGGCCAGTTCCAGGCCGTCAACACCGATTCGGACGGCCCCATCCACAACGTCGACAGCGAGACGTTCGACGTCGCGCGCAGGCGGTTCACCATCGACGGCACGATCGGCAAGCGGCTGCGGTTCCAGGCCGAAGCGGAAGTCGATCGCGACGATCCAGGCCGCGACCTGTATCTCGACTACCGTGCGGCGCGGGCCGCGCAGTTCCGCGGCGGCACGTTCAAGCTGCCCTTTGGCCTCGAGGAAAACATTTCGCACGCACGGCTCGAATTCATCAACCGGTCGCTCATGTCGAGACGTCTCGCGCCGGGGCGCGACACGGGCGCCATGCTGTACGGGCGCGCCGGCAGGATCGCGTACGAAACCGGCGTGTTCGCGCACGATGGCGAGAATGCCCGGCCTGGCCGTGCCGTCAGGGTATTCGGCGGACCGACGGCCGCGGGGCGGATCATCGTCGAACCGTTCCGCGGCGCGAAAACGAGCGCGGCCGATCTCGAGATCGGCGCCGCGATAACGTACAGCAGGCTCCCTGAAGGCTATCCCGCCGTCCGCGGACGGACGCTGCTCGGGGTGTCGTTCTTCGACGCGGACTTCTGGGTGTCGGGCGCGCGCCGCCGCACGGGCGTCGAGCTCCGCTGGCGGCCGGGCCCCTTTGCCTTCATGGCCGAAGCGATCAGGCTGACCGATGAACGCCGCGGACAGAGCCTCGAACGGACGGACCTGCCGCCGGTCGACACCCGCGGCTGGTACGTCAGCGGCTCCTGGGTCGTTGCCGGCGCCGAGCGCGCGTCGAGAGTGGACGAGCCACGCACACCGCTCTTCGGCGGCGGCTGGGGAGCCTTGCAGCTCGCCGTCCGCCAGGAGGAGCTGACCTTCGGTCGTCTCGATGCGGCCGGTGCGCCGCTGGTGATTCATCGCGCGATCGCGATTCCGGGCGTCCGCGAGGGGGCGACGACCGGCGGAGTGACGTGGTACGCGACGCGGTGGACGAGGCTCCAGGTCAATCTCGTGCGTGAACAGTTGCGCGGGGCACTTCCGCAGCCGGCGCCGCCGTCTCGCGTGTGGTCCCGCCTGATCAGCCTGCAGGTGGTGATCTGATCATGCGCGTGCCGCGAGCGAAGCGGATCGTCCTCGTGCTGGCGTCTCTCATCATCGTCAGCGCTGCCGGCGCCATGCGTGCGTCGGCGCAGACGGCCGATCGGCTGTTCGAGGACGGGCGGCTGCACGATCTGCGGCTCTACATCCACGAGCGCGACCTCGAGGCGCTGCGGACGCATTACGACGCGAGCATGTTCTTCCCCGTCGACGTCGCCTGGGGCGGCGTGCGGGTGACGACTGCCGGCGTGCGGTCGAGGGGCCTGGCCAGCCGCAATGCCACCAAGCCGGCGCTGCTCCTCGATTTCGATCGGTACGTGCGCGGCCAGACGTTCCTGGGCCTGACCGAGCTCGCGCTCGACAGCCTGGTGACCGACGCATCGGCTGTGCGCGAGGTCGTGTCGATGGCGCTCTTTCGACAGCTCGCGGCGCCGGCGCCCCGCGAAGCGTTCACCCGGCTGTACATCAACGACGCCTACCAGGGCGTGTATGCGATCGTCGAATCGATCACTCCACAGTTTCTCGCCCGCGCCGGCTACGACCCCGAGAGCTACCTGTTCGAGAAGGTGTACGCCGGGGAATTCCACGGCGAGGACCGCGGCAGCCTGCGGTCGTACGCGCAGCTGTTCGAGGCGCGCAGCCACGAGCTCGAATCGGATTCAGTCCTCTACGGCCCGATCGAGGAGCTGTTCGAGGAGGTCAACCAACGCAGCGGCCTTGCCTGGCGCGATATCGTCGGGCGATATCTCGATCTCGAACAGTTCGTGACGCATGTCGCCATCGAGGCGTACCTGGCGGACGACGATGGGGTGCTCGGGTTTGCGGGGATGGCGAACTTCTACCTGCATCGCGGCGCCGGCGGACCGCATCGCCTCGTCCCCTGGGACAAGGATCGGACGTTCCAGAGCATCGACTTTCCGATCTTCACCCGCGCCTCCGAGAACGAGGTGTTCAGGCGGGCGATCGCCTTCGAAGACCTGCGCGCGCGCTACCTGGACGTGCTGGACGCCTGCGCGCGCATCGCCGGCGCGGGTTGGCTCGAGGGCGAAATCAGGCGCCTGGCCAGCCTCGTGGCGCCCGCCCTTCATGAGGATCCCGTCAAGCCGTACTCCAACGAGCAGCACGGCGCGGCGCTGGCGTTCCTGATCCAGTTCGCCCAGCAGCGTCCCGGATCGGTCGTCGCGCAGGTGGCGGCAGCCCGCGCCGGTCGCTGAGCGCGGCGGCGCCATCTCCTCCCCGCTGATTCCTCTGAAAATTTGTGCATTCACGCACGGTCTGGCATGGATTTGACCCGCCAGGCCGGGCTGTGTCTCGGCAGTTGCGGCCCTAAATGGTATAAGAAGCTTCCGAAACGGTGAGACCTCCCGGGTTGCCGGTTTGTACGCCGGGCAGCTCGAGCGCAGCCACATCAGGCCGCGGTCGGAATTCACCGAGGGACAGAGGAGTTCCCATCATGAAGACGTGTCTGGCCTGCTGTTCGCGAGGCATCTTGATCTTGATCCTTCTGCTGATCGCCAGCGCCTCGTGGGCGCAGGGGACAGCTCAGCTTAGCGGTACGGTTCGCGATGAAAGCGGTGGCGTGCTGCCGGGCGTAACCGTCACGGCGACGCAGACCAACACCGGCCTGGTTCGCACGACCGTGACCGATGGGGCCGGCGGCTACCTGCTGACGAACCTTCCCACCGGGCCCTACCGGCTCGAGATGGCGCTGCAGGGGTTCAAGAGCTACGCGCAGACAGGCATCGTGCTGCAGGTGGGCGGGACGCCGACCATCAACGCCGTGCTCGGCGTCGGCACGGTGGAGCAGGCGGTCACCGTGGAGGCGGCCGCACCGATCGTTGATGTGCGCAGCGCGGGCATCAGCTCCGTCGTCACCAGTGAGCAGATCGTGGAGCTGCCGCTCCAGGGACGCCAGGTCACCGACCTGATCGTGCTGGCCGGCGGGGCGGTGCAGACAGACGTACCGTCGCGTGGCATGCCTGGGGGCGTGCGCATCTCGGTCGGCGGCGGATTGCCCTTCGGCGTCGGCTACACACTGGACGGGGCGTCGCACAACAACCCGCAGACCAATTCCGGCCTCCCGCTGCCGTTCCCGGATGCGCTCCAGGAATTCCAGGTGGCGACCAGCGGCCTGTCGGCCGAGAACGGCGTCAAGTCAGGCGCCAACGTCAACGCCGTGACCAAGTCCGGCGCCAACACCTTCCACGGCGACGCCTTCGAGTTCCTCCGCGATCATCATTTCAACGCGCCGCAGCACTTCGCCGCGATCGGTCCCGACGGCAAGCAGGTCGACGATGGCCTGCGGCGCAGCCAGTTCGGCGGCACCCTGGGCGGCCCCATTCTGCGCGACAAGCTGTTCTTCTTCGGCGGCTACCAGGGCACGGTGCGACGGCAGGTTCCGTCGGGCAACGTAGCGTTCGTGCCGACGGCGCAGATGCTGGCGGGGGACTTCACGACGATCACCTCGCCGGCGTGCGCCGGCAGGCAGATCAACCTCGGGGCCCCCTTTGTCGGCAACCGCATCGATCCGGCCCGCTTCAGCCCGGCGGCGGTGAACCTCGTCAAGCGGCTGCCGACGACCACGGATCCCTGCGGCCAGATCACGTATGAAATCGCCCACAACCAGGACGAGCAAATGCCGGTCGTCAGGATCGACTACCAGATGACCCGGAGCCAGACATTCTTCGGCCGGTATCTGGGAAACAAGGTCGTGGCCCCCGCGCCGTGGGGCGGTGGCAGCGACAACATTCTCAAGACGAACGAGGCGGGCACCGACGACCGGTTCTACTCGCTGGTTCTCGGTCACACCCAGGTCGTGAGCTCCTCGGTCGTCAACGCGCTGCGTGTCAACTACGACACGACGAAGTCCCGCCGCGGCCAGGACTCCTCGTTCTTCAGCCCGGGCGATGTCGGCGTGAGGATGTTCAGCTACCCGCCGGCCAACCAGTTCCCGCTCACCGTCACCGATGCGTTCAGCATCAACGCCGGCGGAGCGACGTTACGGCGGGGCAATCACAAGGCGTACGGGATTGCCGACGACGTGAGCTGGGTGAAGGGCAGCCATCAATTCGGCTTCGGCGCGAACACGCGTTACTGGAAATTCAATACCCTCTCGACGTCCCGCACGGGCGGCAGCTGGACCGTCGACGGCAGCGCGACCGGACTGTCCATGGCGGATCTGCTCGTCGGCCGCGTGTCGAGACTCGAGATCGGCGGCCCCAACGTGCTGGACATCCACAACTGGTACCTGGGCGCGTACGGGCAGGACAGCTGGCGCGCGTCAAGCCGCGTGACGATCAACGGGGGCCTGCGGTGGGAACCGTATTTCGGCCAGTCCGTGGACAACAACGCGATCGTGATCTTCAACCGGGCGAACTTCGATCGGAACATCCGGAGCAAGGTGTTCCTCAACGCGCCCCCCGGGCTGATCTACCCGGGTGACGCGGGCTTCCCCGATGGGAAGACCGGCTTGAACGTCCAGTGGCTGAACCTGGCGCCGCGCCTGGGCATGGCGTGGGACGTCCTCGGGGACGGCCGCCTGGCCGTGCGCGCGTCGTACTCGCTGGGGTATGACTTCATGGCGGGCGAGTATCACAACATCAACGCCGGCGCGCCGCCGTTCGGCAACCGCTCGATCATCACGGATCCGGGCGGCCTGATGGACGACCCCTGGCGCGACCTCGGTGGCGATCCGCACCCGATCGTGACCGGGCCAAACGTGCAGTACATCCCCTACGGCGCCTTCGGCACGATGGATCCCGACATCAATTCACCGCGCGCGCAGCAGTGGAACCTGACCCTCGAGAAGCAGCTGGGGACGAACTGGGGCGTGTCCGCGAGCTACCTGGGTAGCTACGCCGACCGGCTCTGGGCGCAGACGGCGCTCAATCCGGGTGTGTACATGGGCCTCGACCCGTGTGTCATCGCCGGCGTGACGTACCGGGTGTGCTCGGCGAACTCGAACCTGAACCAGCGGCGCGCGCTGTCGCTGATCGATCCGGTGAAGTCGGCGCAGCTCGGCGCGCTCGACCTCAACTCGGACGTCGGCTGGCAGAAGTATCGTGGCCTCAAGCTGTCGACGCAGCGCCGGTCCGCGAACGGCCTGAGTCTCGCCGGCAGTTACACGCTGTCGCGCTGCTTCGGCACGCCCACCACGAACGACTTCAACCAGACGAGCGCCGGCTACACCAATCCGGCCAATCCCGATCAGGACGCCGGCTACTGCGACCAGGACCGCCGGCACCTGACGACGATGAACATGTCGTACGAGACACCGCAGGTGGGCAGCGGGATCGTGCACGCGGTGGCCTCGAGCTGGCGCGTCTCCGGGATCTTCAACGCGCGCTCGGGCAAACCGCTCAACATCACCAGCGGCCGGGACAACGCGTTCAACGGCATCGCCGCCCAGCGGCCCGATCTCGTCCCGGGCAAGGACATCTACGGTCCGGGCAAGAATGCCTCGGACCTGAAACCCGGGCAGCAGATCATCGATTACTTCAACCGCGACGCCTTCGCGCAGCCGGCGCCCGGCACCCTGGGCAATGCGCCGCGCAACGTCGCCGTCGGGCCGAAGTTCTGGCAAGTCGACATGGCGATCGCGAAGCTCATTCCCATCGGCGGGACGCGACGCATGGAGCTGCGCCTCGAGTCGTTCAACGTGTTCAACCACTTCAACTGGGGCGACCCGGTGACCAACCTCAACTCCGCCACGTTCGGCCGTATCACGACGCAGGCCGACACGCCGGCCGCGACGCCGGCCGGGGATAAGGGCCCCCGCATTCTGCAGTTCGGAATCAAGTACGACTTCTGATCAGCGGGCAGCAGGCAGCTGGCAGCGGGCAGGAGGGGGCGGGCGGTAGGCAGCTGGCGGCAGGTAGTGGGCGGTTGCGAACTGCCTGCTGCCTGCTGCCAGCCGCCGGCTTGCTTACTGTCGGACGTCAGTATCTGCGCGCCCGCCGTCGTCGGCGCCGGTCTGCGTGTCACGCATGGTCGTGCCGTCGGAGAACACGACCTTGTTGAAGCGTCCCACCGGCAGCTTCGTCTTGGCCGGCCAGACGTAGAGCGTGACGACGTCGCCGTAGGCGAGCGTCGTTCGCGTCCAGCCGATGAGCTGGGCTGACACCGTACTTCCCATTTCCATCGTCCAGTGCTCGACCTCGCCCTTGTCGTTCTTGAAGTCCGCCTTGATGAGCGGATGGGGATTGATCCAGAGGAACTCCGTGACCGTGGCGTCTTTCAGCACCACCGGCTTGCTCATGTCGAACGCCGCGGCGCCGTGATGCGCGTACGACGGCCTGTCAATCGCGCCGAGCCCCGCAAGTAATACCACCACCAATAGTTTCGTCTTCACGGTCTTCCTCCTCTACCACGGTTAGCACCCTGCGGGTTCTGCTCGTTGGGATCGCTGCCGGCGGGATCGCCCATCTCTTTCAAGTACAGCTGCTGTTCCGACGGGATGCACGTAAAGTCGTCGAGCTGCTGGTTCGGCACCCACCGGAAATACACCTCGCCCAGGTTGAACGGCGCGGTATAAAACTTCGGGTCGGTCATCACGATGCTGAGGGACAGGTCGTTCATGCTGCTCCGATGGAAGCGCTCGACGACGTGCGCATCGACCGAGTGGGGATAGCCGCTCTTGGTCGCCCAGGTCTCCGGGGCGAGTCCCGTCGTTTCGACGACGAAGGTGTAGTCGTCTTCCCAGCGGCCGATCGAGTAGCCGTTGTACTTCGGATCGAGGGCATCGCGGTCGCGGCCGCCCACCTTGGCGGGAAGCGTGCGGCCGTCGGTCCAGATCTCACGCCACAAATCCATGTACTGGAGCAGCACGAAGGTCCGGGTCGGGGTGGTGACGATGGTCATGCCGCGAATTTCCTGCGTCATGTTCTGCGGGAAGCCAAACGGATCGCAGTAGCGGGAGTGCGGATCGTTGGTGCCGCCGGGACTGAACTTGCCGATCGGCTTGTTGCGGGCGAACAACTGTTTGCCGAGGTCTGTCAGCGGGGGCACGACCTCGCCCTTCTGCCGGGGAGCGCCTGAACCCGAGGAGGGTCCGGCCCAGGTCCCGCTCAGTTCGCGCTTCGGCGCCGGTCCCCCGTCTCCAACCGCCCGGTCCGCGGGATAGTATCGCCACGGAGATTTCGGCGCGCTGTTCTGGGTGTTTTGAGCGGTCACCAGCGCCGACAGCAACACCACGCCGGCCACGCCTGCGACGGCACCAACGTACGAATTTCGCATCCTCATGCCCCTCGTCAGCCTTGAATTGGACTTGGCAGAGCATATGCTCGACGGCCCCGCTGGTCAACGTCCCGGCATGCGTTTTTGGCATGGAACGACGCAGTCAAGTCCGGTAAATTTGTCGCCTCGAGGTGAACCATGGCAGCGCGGACTTCTCACGTTTGCATACTCGCCGCGGCGGCCATCCTGTACGGGACGACGGCGCGTGCGCATCACTCCTTCGGCGCCGAATACGACGCCCGTCGGCCGGTGACCGTCACCGGCGTCGTCACGAAGATCGAGTGGACGAATCCGCATTGCCATTTCTATGTCGACGCCGTCGACGAACGTGGCACGCTCGTCAACTGGAAGTTCGAAGGCTACGGCATCGGCGTGCTCTACCGGAACGGCTGGAAGCGCGACGTCACGATGAAGCCGGGCGATCGGATCACCGTCACCGGGTGGGGGGCACGCGACGGCGGACCTTGGGCGCACTCGCGCGAGATCAAGCTGCCGAACGGGCAGACGATGTTCTTCGGCCCACCCGTCGGCACGGGCGAAGGCGGCAATGCGCCGGCGGTGGAGGTGAAATGATGCGCGCGCCCCGCCTCGCTGTCGTCGCAGCCGTCCTGGCGTTCGCCGCGCCCGCCGCGGCGCAGTCGGGCGGCGCGGTGCCGCGCACGCCGGATGGCAAGCCTGATCTGACGGGCGTCTGGCAGGCGGGAAACACCCTCCGCGGCTCGTGGCAGGAGGCCAACGGGGGATCCGGCCTCGGCGGCTCCGGCCGTAATCCATCGGGACCAGCGGTGCAGTCGTCGACGGAGCGGCCCGCCGGCGCCGAAGCCGCGCCGTACCAGCCGTGGGCGGCGAAGAAGGTGCTCGAGGCGTTCAACCGCCGCGGCATCGACGATCCGACCGCGCTGTGCCTTCCGCCGGGCGTGCCTCGCGTCGTGATGCTCGGCCTCTACCCGCAGCAGATCATCCAGGCGCCGGGGCACATCGTCGTCCTCTACGAGTACGGCAACTCGCATCGGCTGATTCGACTGAACGGCAGGCACCCCGACGACCTGATTCCGAGCTATAACGGCGACTCGGTCGGCCGCTGGGAGCGCGATACGCTCGTCGTCGACGTCACGGGCTTCAACGACCGCACCTGGATTGCGGGCACGGGCACGTTTCACACCGAGGCGCTGCACGTCGTCGAGCGCTACACGCGCGTCGGCAAGGACCAGATCAACTGGGAAGCGACGGTCGAGGACCCGAACGTGCTCAGCAAGCCGTGGGTGCTGAAGACGACCATGATGCTGCGGGAGGGCACGCGGATCGAAGAAAACGTCTGCGAGAACAACGTGGACGTCGAGCGCTACGAGCACCTGCTGAAAGACGGCATCGACTTCACGCGCCAGTAGTCGGGCGGAACCGGGTCCAAGTTGATTGACTCCGGTCCCGGATAGTGTTAACAGACGGCAGCAAACAGCCGTTCAACCTGCTGAAAGCGGAGAGCCGTGATGAAAATCTGGAATGTCGTCACGAACCTTTTCCTGGCCATGGGCCTGGCCGCGACCGCGCAGGCGCAGTGGATCTCGCTGCCGTTGCCGGATACGCCGCGGACGAAGGATGGGAAGCCCAATCTCACGGCTCCCGCGCCGCGCACGTCCGACGGGCATCCCGACCTGAGCGGAATCTGGATCTCCGGCCGACAGGGCACCAATCCGTCAGGTCGAGGCCTCGAACGCTATATGACGCCCGGCTCGAAGGCCCCAATGCTGCCGGCGGCGGAAAAGTTTTATGCGGAGATCACGAAGTTCGGCGACGCGGCGGATCCCTCCGAGCGCTGCCTGCCCGACGGCGTCCCGAACCACATGCTGCCGCTCCCTATCAAGATCGTGCAAACCCCGAAGGTCACCCTGATGCTGTTTGAAGAATTCTGGGTCTTCCGTCAGATTTTCACTGATGGCCGGAAACTGCCGGTTGATCCGCAACCGACCTTTTTCGGATATTCGGTCGCGCACTGGGAGCAGAACACGTTCGTCGTCGACAGCGCCGGCTTCAACGACAAGACCTACATCGATGGGGAAGGGTTACCGCACTCGGAAGACCTGCGCATCACCGAACGCTACCGCCGGCCCGACTTCGGCCACATGGTGATCGAATTCACGTTCACCGATCCGAAGAACTATTCGCAGCCGTGGACGGCGACCGTCCCGTACAATCTCATGCCGGACACCGAGCTGAACGAACACCTCTGCGAGAACGAAAAAGATCTCGTGAACATGTACCGGAAATAGTCTCGCTACGCGATCTGATCCGCGGTGCGAGCGATCGTATGTTCATCAGAGGCGTGCATGGAGTGCGCTATCAGGCCAAAGACGTCGCCCGGGCGGTCGCGTTCTACACCCAGCACCTGGGATTCACGCTCGAGCATCAGCAGCTTCCGGCCTTTGCGACCGTCTCGCTTGGCGACGCGAAGATTCTGCTCAGCGGTCCGGGTGCTTCGGGATCGCGTCCAATGCCTGATGGCCGGCTGCAGGAGCCCGGCGGCTGGAACCGCGTAGTACTGAAGGTCGCCGATCTGCCAGGCTTCATCGACGTCCTGAAGAAAGCGGGAGTTCGCTTTCGTAATGAGATGGAAACTGGTCCCGCCGGTCGACAGATTCAAGTGGAAGATCCGGACGGAAACCCGATTGAGCTGTTCGAACCGGCGCGATAGCGCCGATTGACGCGCCCGCGTCAGGATTTATCGCCCGAGAACCGGAACTCGAACCGGGGCGTGTAGCGCTCGACTGATTTGTACGGGTCGGGCCACGGCAGGGGATACCCGAGCATCCACGCCGCGTGGCGCGTCCAGTAGGGATCGAACAGGTGCGCGCGCGCGAGCACGCACAGATCCGCCCTCCCCGCGGCGATGATCGTGTTCACGTCCATGTACGACGAGATGTTGCCCAGCGCCATCGTCGCGATCCCCACCTCGTGGCGGATCCGATCGGCAAAGGGCGTCTGGAACAGGCGCCCGTAGGCGGGCCGCTGCTCCGGCACGGTCTGCCCCGCCGACACGTCGACGATGTCGCAGCCGTGTGCCTCGAGGAGACGAGCCACCTCCACGGCATCCTCGGGTTCCATCCCTCCGGGCATCCAGTCAACGGCGCTGATGCGCGCGCTCATCGGCTTGCTCTCCGGCCATACCTCGCGGCAGGCGTCGAACACCATCAGCGGAAAGCGCATGCGGTTGGCGAGCGCGCCGCCGTACTCGTCGGTGCGGGTGTTCGTCAGCGGCGAGATGAACGACGCGAGCAGGTAGCCGTGCGCCATGTGGATTTCGAGCAGGTCGAATCCGGCATCTCTCGCCAGCTCGGAGGCGTGCGCGAAGTCGGCAACGGCGCAGCTCATGTCGGCTTCGGTCATCTCGCGCGGCACCGGACTGCGATCCGCGAAATACGGGATGGGGGAAGCGGACATGAGCGGCCATCCGCCCTGCGGCAGCGGCTCGTTGTCTCCCTCCCACAATCGCTGCGTCGCGCCTTTGCGCCCCGCATGACCGAGTTGGACGCCTATGGCCGCCGGCGTCTCGCGGTGCACGAAGTCGACGATCTGCTTCCACCGGGCGGCGTGTTCCGGCTTGTACAGGCCGGCGCACCACGGCGAGATCCGCGCCTCGCGCGACACATCGGTCATCTCGGCCATGACGAGGCCCGCGCCCCCCATGGCGCGGCTGCCCAGGTGAACGAGGTGCCACTCGCCGACGCTGCCGTCCTCGGCGACGTACTGGCACATCGGCGACACGACGACGCGGTTGGTGAGGACGAGGTCGCGAAGCCGGAAGGGAGTGAACATGGGCGGAGGCGTCACCGCGGGCCGCGCGCGTTCGGGTGTTCCAGCCTGGCGCTCCGCTGCGCGCGCCACCCATTCGTCGACCCGCGCCAGGAATCGCGGGTCGCGCACGCGCAGGTCCTCGTGCGTGATTCGCAGCGACCGTGTCAACAGCGTGAACGTGAACTGCAGCGGGTCGAGCGACATGTACCGCTCGGTGTCCTCGAACCATTGCAGCGATGCCTGGGCCGCCCGCTGCAGGCTTTCGACCGGCGCGCGGCGGCGCAGCTCGTACGCTTCCAGCGCCGACGAGATCGCGTCGGGCGCGGGCGACTCCGGGGGCGCGTGCTCGACGAGCGCGTCACGCAGCGCGACTGCGTCTTCCATCGCCATCCGTGTTCCCGAACCGACCGAAAAGTGCGCCGTGTGCGCGGCGTCCCCCAGGAGCACGACATTGCCGCTCGACCACGGCTCGGTGCGAATCGTGGGGAACTGCCGCCAGATGCTGCGGTTGACAATCAGCGGGTGACCGTCGAGCTCGTGCGCGAACAGATGTTCGAGAAACGCGGCGGTCTCGTGTTCGCCGGCGTGGTCCATGCCCGCCACCTTCCACGTCTCCTCGCGGCATTCGACGATGAACGTGGAGCGGCCGGGTTCGTACTGGTAGGCGTGCACGCGCCACAGCCCATGCTCGGTCTGCTTGAAATAGAAGGTGAAGGCGGGAAAGGGCTTCGTCGTGCCCAGCCAGACGAAGCGGTTCGGCCGCACATCCATGCTCGTGTGGACGCGTCCCTCGAGCAGGCGCCTCATCGCGCTGTTGGCGCCATCGGACGCAACCACCACGTCCGCCGCGGCGCAGACGTCGAGGCTCGTCACCTCGTGCTCGAATTGCACGTCGACGCCGGCCGCGCGCGCCTGCTCCTGCAGCACGCGCAGGAGGGTGTGGCGGCTCATGCCGCTGAAGCCGTGCCCGGTGGATACGATGCGCTCGCCGCGATAGTTGACTTCGATATCGTCCCAGTGGACAAGGTGGTGCGCCACCTCGCGGTACGTGTCCGAGTCGGCATCGGCGACCGCCGCCATCGTGGCGTCGGAGAAGACCACGCCGAATCCGAAGGTGTCGTCCGATCGATTGCGCTCGATGACCGTGATCTCGTGTCGCGGATCCGCCTTCTTCATCAGTACGGCGAAGTAGAGACCCCCGGGACCAGCGCCGACGCAGACGATGCGCATCAGTCGTCCACGTGCTCCAGCAAGAGATCCGCAATGACGAGACGTTGTATGTCGGTGGTCCCTTCGTAAATGCGCAGCGCGCGCACGGCGCGATAGAGCCGCTCGACCGGGTGGCCGACGAGCACCCCGATGCCGCCGGCGATCTGCACGGCCTCGTCGACGATGCGTTGCGCCGCCTCGGTGGCAAAGCTCTTCGCCATCGCGGCCTCGAGCGTGATGCGCCCGCGCTGGCTGTCCCTGCACCAGGCGGCGCGGTAGACGAGCAGGCGCGCCGCTTCGAGGTCTGTCGCCAGGCGGCCGATCTTCTCGCGAATGAGCTGGAACGACGCAAGCGGCGCGCCGAACTGCGTGCGGGAGGTCGCGTGCGCCAGCGCGGCCACGAGCGCGCGCGTCGCCATGCCGCAGGCGGCGGCCCCGACCGTGGGCCGCAGCGCATCGAGCGCCATCATGCCTACCTTGAAACCGCCATCGACCTCTCCCACCAGTGCGTCCGACGGGACACGACACGACTCGAAGCGGATGCGGCCGAGCGGATGCGGCGCGGAGAGCAACTGCGGGCCGGCAAACACAAGGCCAGGGGTGTCGGCCGGCACGACGAACGCGGAGAGGCCGCGGCTACCCGCGCCCGCCCTCGTCACGGCGAAGACCACGTAGACGTCGGCGATGCCGGCGTTCGAAATCAGGTGCTTGTCGCCATCGATCACCCAGTCGTTGCCGTCGCGCCGCGCCGATGTGCGCATCGCCGCGACGTCCGACCCGGCATCGGGCTCGGTCATGGCGAACGCGGCCATGGCGCGGCCGCTGCAGATCGCGTCGAGCCACCGCTCGCGCTGGGCGCCGGTGCCGGCCAGCGCGATCGGGGTGCCGCCGAGCGCCTGCAGCGCCAGCACCGCGTCGGCGAGCGGGTTGGCCGCGGCAACGATCTCGCGCGTGAGGCAGAGCGCCCGCACGTCGCCGGTGCGGACCGGCTCGTACAGATGCTCGCCGGCCATCAGCGTCAGCAATGTGCGCGCCTCACGCCGCGCCGTGTCATCGTCAAGCGCCTCGTCGCGTGCCCCGATCGTCTCGGCACAGGCGCTCACACGGCTGGCAAGCTCGACGTGGCGCGCGTCCAGCAGCGGTCGGATCGCCTCGACGCCTCGCAGCCGGAGCTCGCCGCGAACGGTCACTGGAACCTCGCCGGCCGCTTCGCGATAAACGCGTTGTACGCCTCCCGAAAATCGGCCTGCGTCATCAGCGACGCCTGGACGTCTGCTTCGGCGTCGAGCGCGGCCTGCAGATCCATGTTCGCTTCGCGGTTGAGCGCATCCTTCGTCACCCCCAGCGCCACCGACGGCCCGCGCGCCAGCGCCTGGGCGAAGGTCGTTGCGGCGGTGAGCGCCTCTCCGTTCGCCACCACCCGGTTGTAGAGGCCAATCCGGAAGGCTTCGTCCGCATCGATGAAATCGCCGGTCATCAGCAATTCGGTCGCGCGGCCGAGGCCGACGATGCGGGGAAGCAGCCACGCGGCGCCCATGTCGGCGCCGGAGAGGCCGACCTTCGTGAAGAGGAAGGCAATCCGCGCCGAGGCTGCCGCGATTCGCACGTCGCACGCCGTGGCAATCACCGCGCCGGCCCCCGCGCAGGTGCCGTTGACCGCGGCGAGAACAGGACGGCGGCAGTCGCGGATCGCGCGAATCAGGTCGCACGTCGTTCGCGTGAATTCCAGCAGGCGTTCGTGCTCGCGCGCCACGAGGTCGCCGATGATTTCGCGCACGTCACCGCCGGTACAGAACGCCTTCCCCGCACCGGTGATGACGATCGCCCGCACGCCCGGCTCCGTGTCGAGAGCGCGAAAGGCGTCGCGCAGCTCGTCGTACACCTCGAAGGTGAGCGCATTGAGCCGCTCGGGGCGGTTCAGCGTGATCGTCGCCACGCCGGAGGCGGCATCGTGCTCGTACAGGAACGACGTGGGCGCCTTCACGGCAACACCGCGTCCGCTTCGATTTCCACGTGTGCGCCCTCGTCCACCAGGCCGGTGATCTGCACCACGGCCATCGCCGGGTAGTGAGTGCCCATATGCCGGCCCCAGACGTCGCGCAGCTTCGGCCGGCTGCTCCGGTAATCCTCCATGCGCGTGACGTACACCGTCATGCGCGTGACGTGCGCCGGCTGTCCACCTGCCGCGCGCACGACCGCCAGCACACGCTGGAGCGCAATCTCGAACTGCTCGGCGAAGTCTGCCCTCGCGATGCGGCTGTCCGCGCCGGCAGCCGTCTGGCCGGCGACAAAGAGGAGACGTCCGCCCGCAGGGGCGAGCAACCCGTGCGCAAAGCCGCGAGGCGCGCCAAGTTCCGGCGGATTGACGATGGTGAGCTCCCCTCGCCGCCGCCCAGGGGCTTCGTCGCTCATCGTCGAAGCTCCCCGCCGTCGATGACGAGCGATTCGCCAGTGATGCCGCGTGCTGCATCGCAACAGAGGAACGCCACGGTCTCCGCAACCTCCTCCGGTTCGATGAGGCGCCTCTGCGGGACTCTCTGCACGATGGCCTCGAGTGCGGCCTGCTCGGAGCGGCCGGTCGCCTGCACGATGCGCGCGAGGGTTTCGCGAGTCATCTGTGTGCGAATGTACCCCGGGCAGACGGCATTCACCGTCACGCCGTGTTCGACAACCTCGGCGGCGGCCGCGCGCGTGAGACCCACCAGCGCATGCTTGGAGGCGGCATAGGCGGCGATGTAGCGATCGGCGCTGAGCCCGGCGATCGACGCCACGTTGACCACGCGCCCCCAGCGGCGCTCCACCATCCCCGGCAGGAAGGCCTTCAGGCACAGGAACGCGCCGGTCGCGTTCACCGTCAGCAGGCGCGTCCACGTTTCGAGCGTGGTCTTGTGAATGGGCGCCGCGGAGGCGATGCCCGCGTTGTTGACCAGGATGTCGACGTGACCGAGCCGATCGCGCGCCGTGGCGGCCAGTCCCTCGACGCTCGACTCGTCAGACACGTCGCACATGGCGGCGTGCGCGGCATACCCCTCGTCGCGGAGATGCGCCGCCACCTGCTCGATCTCCACGACCGTCCTGGCGGCGACCAGCACCGCGGCGCCTGCTGACGCCAGGCGATGCGCGACCGCGGCGCCGACGCCGCGGCCGCCACCGGTGATCACTGCCGCGCGACCGCGGAGGGGAGCGCCCTCACTCATATCTGTCCGGTCTCGGGGGTGAGGGCCTCGACGACCGCCTGCTCGAGAATCGTTCCCAGGATCTCGATGATCTGGCGGCCTTCCTCGGCGGTCGCCTCGGCGGGGAAGCCGAAATACGCGTCCACGCCGCCGGCCTGCGTGAACGTCACGTTTCCGCGTCGCATCGCCTCGATGATCGAACGCGGATTGGCGGGCAAGGTCGCCATCACCTCGCGTCGCACGAGATCGGGCCGTTCGGCGAGGACGATCGATCCTTCGTAGCGTCCCGCGTGGCACGCGCCGCTCTTGAACTCGGCGGTCAGCTGCGCGGCCCAGCGCCGCCGCGTCAAGTCGGGAAAGATGATGACGCCCTTGCCGCGAGCGGCGGCCTGGCTGACCGCGCTTCGCAGCGCCAGCACGTGCGCCGGATCGTGGTGCGCGTTCGCGATCGCGACGACGCGGACGCCGTGGGCGGCCAGGCTCTGCACCACGCCGCCGACCAGCTGCGTCGTCGCCTCCGCCGGCATGTGGAGGGTGCCTGCGAATTCCGCGGCGAACGGGGCCGGCGTCAGTGCGACCGTGGGCAGCAGCAGCACCTCGAAACCGCGCGAAGCCAGTCGTTCCGCGCCGGCGCGCGCCATCGCCTCGGCAATGATGACGTCGGTCCCGAGCGGCAGGTGCGGGCCGTGCGCTTCGATGGCGCCGGTCGGCAGCACGGCAACCGTTCGCCCGGCGGGGAGGTCGCGCACCGCGGGCCACGTCAACGACGCAAGAGCATGCACAGCCATCCGTGCGGTTCGAGTGTATGCCAACCAGCCGGAGCTTCTGCCTCGGATAGAATCCCGACGCTGAGGGAGACGGCACCCATGATTCCCGCGCGCCTCAACCTGGCGGCGCATCTGCTTGACGCGCGTGTCGCCGAGGGCCGCGGTGACCGCCCCGCGATTCGCACCAGCTCGCGCACCTTCTCTTACCTCGACATCGGGCGCCTCTCGGCACAGTACGCGAGCGTGCTGGCTGCCGATGACATCCGTCCGGAGGAACGCGTGATCGTCTCGCTGCCGGACGGTCCGGACTTCGTGGCGGCGCTCTTCGGCATCCTGCGGCGCGGGTCGGTGGTCGTCATGGTCAACCCGGACGCGCCGCCCGCGCTGACGCGCTACTTTTTCGAGTACACGCGAGCGACAGCGGCATTCGTCGCGTCGGACCATGCCCAGGGTGCCAGCGACGCGTGCGCCGGATTGCCTCGCGCGCCACGGCTGTACACGGTTGGCAGCGGCGAATTTTCAGCCCGGCTTCAGTCGCAGCCGGGCGAGTTTTCGCCGTTCGACTCGCACCGCGACGACCCGGCTATCTGGCTGTTCAGCGGAGGCACGACGGGACGGCCCAAGGGCGTCGTGCAGACGCACCGCTCCTTCGCCAACACGACGGCCCTCTACGGACAGGGCGTGCTGCGGATGCAGGCCGACGACATCACGATTTCCGTGCCCAAGCTGTTCTTCGGCTACGCCACCGGCGCCAACCTGTTCTTCCCGTTTTCTGTCGGGGCCTCCACCGTGCTGTTTTCGGAGCCGAGCACACCTGACGCATTGTTCGCGGAGATCGCGCGGCATCGGCCGACGATCCTGATCAACGTGCCGTCGATGATCAAGCAGATGGTGTCGCACCCGGATGCCCGGTCGCAGGATTTCTCCAGCCTGCGCCTTGCGACGTCCGCCGGCGAGGCGCTGCCGGCGGAGCTGCACGAGCGCTGGTTGCAGACCTTCGGCGTCGAGCTGCTCGACGGCCTCGGAACCGCCGAGATGTGGCACATCTTCATCTCCAATCGGCCCGGCGATGTCGTATCGGGGACGCTCGGCCGCGTCGTGCCCGGCTTCGACGTGAAGTTGTGTGATGCCGAAGGACACGCGGTGCCCGACGGCGAGGTTGGCGCGCTCTGGGTCAAGGGTGATTCGCGGGCGATCGGCTACTGGCAGCAGATGGACGACACCATGGGCGCGTTCCGGGGCGAATGGTACGTCTCCGGCGACATGCTGTGCCGCAATGCCGACGGGACGTTCAGCTACTGCGGCCGGTCAGACGACATGCTGAAGGTCAGTGGCAAGTGGGTGGCGCCCGGCGAGCTCGAGAACTGCCTCATGACGCATCCGGCGGTGCGCGAGGTCGCGGTGGTCGGCGTCAAGAACGCGGACGGCCTGGTGAAGCCGTGCGCGTTTGTCGTGACGACGCGCCCGTCTCCGGCGCTCGGCAGCGAGTTACAGGAATTCGTGCGGTCCCGTCTCGAGCCGTACAAGTATCCGCGGCAGGTCATTTTCATGGAGGAACTTCCGCGCACGCACCTGGGCAAGGTCGATCGCGGCGCGCTGGCGAGGAACCCGGACGCGAAGTGACGCTCAGGGCTTCGGTATGCGCAGCGTGGCGCTAATCATCGCGCTGCCGCTGGCGGCGTACATGAGCGTCAGCGGGTGCAGCGTGGCTGCGCCGAGCCGCACCGAGCCGAACCAGATGGTCTCGTCGACACGATTGAGGTAGAACGCGAGTCCGAGCACCGCCACGAGCACGATGCTCGTCGGAATGGGCGTGCCCTCGAAATACTTCACCTTGCCGGTGTCCGCGTCGGCGAGCGCTTCCGCGGTGACATTGAAGCGCGCGAGCCGGCTGACGCCGCAGACGACGAAGTAGGTGAGGAGCAGCATGTCCCATCCGCCCCGGAGTCCCAGCGTGAACCCTAAGATCGCCGGCGCAACGCCGAACGAGATGACGTCCGCGAGGGAATCGAGGTCGGCGCCGAGCAGCGACTGGCGTCCGCGGTCCAGCCGGGCCACATAGCCATCCAATACGTCACAGACGAGAGCGGCCGGGAGGAGCACGAACGCGCTCCAGAGAAACCGCCGCTCGCCGGACGCCACGTAGTCCAGGCACAGGAAGATCGCGATCGTCCCGCAGGCGGCGTTGCCGATCGTGAGCAGATCTGCCGGCGTGTACGAGCGCAGCATCGAGAGATGGCGCCCGGACGAGACCCTGTCAGCCGGCGACGCTTTTGTCCTTGATGAAGTCACGTCCGCGTAGTGCCTCGAACGCGTTTTTCAGGAAGCCCACCCCTGGCGTGGCGTCGAGTGCGGTATCGAGCGTGCCGCCGAAAAGTCCCTTCCGTTGAATCGCGGTGCCGACGGCGGCGATGGCGACGACCGCACCCACCCACGGAACGGAGCGTACGAGACGGCGCACCACACGGCCCTTTGCGTATTGCGCGACCTGCCTGGTGATTGCCATGCAGATGCGCGAGCAAAGTGTATTCCGTAAGCGACGCGGACATCGAGGCAGAGCTCTCGGACGCAGGCCGGAGCGGGAGCTCGACCGCTCGTGGCGGCTCCCTGGCGTAGCCTTGAAGGGTGCCGCTGCTGCTCCTGGTCGTCCTGCTCCCTGTCGCGCTGCTGGCGTTGATGCCGCTGATTCTCATCCAGCGATATCGCATCGGCGCCGCGCGACGGTTGGCGCGCCCCTGGCTGGCGAAGTTGAATCTCCTGCTGATGACGTTCTCGGCGATCTGCTTCCTCGCCAGCGCCGCGGTCACGGCCGTGTGGGTACCGAACGCCTTCACCGGTGCGGCCGCCGGCGTCGCCGCGGGCGCGTGCCTGGGCCTTCTCGGCCTCCTGCTGACGCGATGGGAGGCGACACGGGCGACGCTGCACTACACGCCGAACCGCTGGCTGGTGCTGCTCGTGACCGTCGTGGTGTCCGCGCGCGTGATGTACGGACTCTGGCGATCGTGGACGGTCGCCAGGGCGGGCGTCTACGGCACGCCGGTGGTGATGGCGTTCGGCATTCCCGAATCACTGGCCGCGGGCGGTACGGTGATCGGCTACTACATCGCCTACGGGTTGGGCGTCCGGCGTCGCATCCTCAAGTGGCAGAACTGGTGATGGTGAACGGTGGATGCCCCCGGTTCGAGGCCGGAGCGCCACCGCTCACCATTCACGCCTATCTACGCACGCCGGCCCACCACGCGCAGCGTGAGTCCCGCCGCGAGGGAGATGAGACCAAACATGCCGAGCAGGGGAAGATCACTTGCAGTTGCTGGCAGCTCGTTGGTGTTTGCATCGATGTCCGGCCGCCGCTCGATTGGGGCCTGAGCACTGCGGCTTTCGTTGATCCGTTGATCGAACCTGCGCACGGTCGGCCGCTCTCGTAGACGCGCAACGGTCCTTGTCTGCACCGGAGGCAGGCTCCGGAACGACTCCACGTCGACTTCGAACAATCGAAGGTCATAGCCGGCCTGGCGTCCGCCGGTGGGCCGACCGGTCACGGCGTCGATCTCTGCGGCCTTGCGCATGCCGGTGATCGCCACACGCTGTCCGACAAACGGTTTGAGATCGCCTTCCTCGGACCCCGTCAATTCGTACGCCTCACCAGTGAAGGCGGTCGCGCAATCGCCCGACCCGCGCCGCGGATACGGCGAAGCGTTGACAAGCACGTACTCGTTCCCGAGGCCACCGCCGAAACCGAGGAATCCTCCCTTACCCGAACCATGCTGTCGCCGATAGTCGGCTTCACGCTGGATACACCCTGTCAGCGAAACGGGCGTTTTCGGCGTTTTGAAGGTGTCCTTCGCGTACGTCGGGGTGGAGAAGAAGACAGTTCCGAGCGCGACGGCCGCTAGCGTGCAGGTCAGCCGTATGTACATGGGAGACTCCTCGGGGGAGGAAACGCCAGGCGAAGGTGCAATCGGCAGACCGTCTCTGGTCCCGCCAGCCTCGCAGGCGTTCGTGCCGCACCGAGCACATCCGTTACGACATCAGGTTCGTCGTAGAGGTCCTGCGACGTCGTTGACTCGGCGCTCCGCCGCCCTCCCGCTCCCTGTCGGCAATCGTCGCCGCGTCCATGGACGTATGAGCGGGTGCTTCCGTCGCTGAACCGAACGGGGAGCCGCCCATCGTGCCGGGCTGGCGGGGTCTCGCCGTAGTCCGTTCGTAGGCGCCTGGAATCATCGGTGCCGCGCGCCGGGGATCCTGACGATCGATACTCATGACGACTCGTCTCCTAACGTTGTGAGTTCTCGCCCTGGCCGAGCCGCCGTTCGGCTATCCAGTGATGGCTGACGGTCCCCAGATCGCCATCCTGATTGCGCCGCGCCCAAAATCTCGCCAGGGTGACCACGGCGCTCATAATGCCGATGACCAGAAGCATCCAACCGGCACTCACGAGCGACGCTCCGCCGCTGCTGTCGCAATCCCCGGGGCGTCGGCCCACAGAGGCACGATGATTGGCGGAACAAGACTGATCACCGCCAGCAACAGCGCACTCGGGCTTGGCGATGTCCCGGCGACGAGGAGTGCAACCAGGGTGAGCGGAATCGCGCTCGCCGCAATATAGAAACGGAAGTGGCGTGGAGACATCATGAAGCAACCTCGACAGGATTCAACCGCGTGCGCAGCGTGTCCCACACATAGCGGCACATTGGACAGAAAGAGCACTGTGTGTCAGCCCGCACGAGCGTGATGAAGGCATGTGGCGATGCGCAACGCGGGCAGTCGACGTAGCGCCGGGGCGCCATCTGCGGGAATAAGACCATGCGTCAAGTCTAGGCAAGGCGCGCCGGGGGCACTGTACCGGACTGAACATGCGAACGTGATCGCGAGGGAATGACGAAGAAGGCCGCGGTGAAAAGCTGTTGGCGCCGATTTGCGCCGATACTGGAGTGGCCTAATGGCAATGCATCGTGGCGCATGAAGCCTAAACCACAGCGGAAGCGGGTCGCGTCCGTGCGCGCGTACATCGCGTCGAAGCCACGCGCATCCCGCGCCAGCCTCGAGGCGGTGCGTCAGGCGATCCGCCGGGCGCTCCCGCAGGCGGACGAAGGCCTGGCCTACCAGATGCCGGCGTACACGCTGAACGGGGTCGGCGTGCTGTACTTCGCCGGCTGGACCTCGCACTACTCGCTGTATCCCGCGAGCGATGCGCTGGTGCAGGCGTTCGCGAAGGAGCTGGCGCCGTACGAGCGCCGCAAGGGGACGCTCAAGTTCCCGCTGTCCGAGCCGGTCCCCGTCCGCCTCATCGAACGGATCGCCAGGTTCCGCGCCCGGCAGCTGAAGATGCGCGGACGCCCTGCGGGCAGCCGCAACGGCAGAAGGGAGGGTCAGCTCGCCCGGCTCCGCCGTCTCTGCGCCGCGCTCTCCACGACGTTCGAGAAGCTGTCGCACGGCGCGCCCTGCTTCTTTGTCGAGAAGGACAAGAAGTGTTTCGCGATCTTGTCGGAGCACCATCGCGACGACGGCCGCGTGGCGCTGTGGGTGCCCGCGACCGAGGGACTGCAGCCGCTGCTGATCGAAGAAGCACCCGACGTGTATTTCCACCCGCCGTATGTCGGCGTGGGCGGGTGGGTCGGCATCCTGCTCGATCAGATCGCCGATGACGCGCTCGAGAGTCACCTGCGGGAGGCGTGGCGGATCGTTGCGCAAAAGCGGAAAAAGCGCCGCGTGAAGACTCCTTAGAGAGCTTATTTCTGTTCGGCGAACACGCCAGCCACTCTCATCGCGAGAGCGGCCGTGTTGGCGTGCGCGACGTTCGACGCCACGGCAACGACGATCCCGTTGTCGCGGCGCGTCATCAGCGACATCACGCTTCCGCCTGCGAGCTCGCCGTTGACGCTGTCCGCGTTCGTCGCCAGGGCGAAGCGGACGAGATCGGACGGCGTGGAATAGAACGCCATCCCACCCGCGCAGCACGCCAGGTCGCGCATGTACATCAGTCGTCGTCCACGGCGGGGATTGTGGTCATCGGATCTCGGAACGTAGAACGTCGCGCGATCGCCGGGCAATGGATACTCCGCGGCGGCCAGGCCGATCGGCTGCCAGATGGTGTGGCGGAGGAGCGTGAAGAGCGGGAAGTCCTCTCCCGGCTCGCCGATCGCCTCCGGACTCCACTGCTTCGCCGAATCAGCGCCGGTGTTGGTCAGCCCAAGCGACGCAACGGTAGCGGCGGTGACCGCGGACGCTGCGGTGCCGATGTTGAATCGAGTATCCGGAGTGACGGGCGTCTGCGTGATGACGTCCCTCCAGCCGAACCCTTCGGCCCACACGATGCCCGGGCCTTCGCCCACCGCGATCGAGACGCCAGGCAGGTTCTGCTCGACGATGGCCGCGCGCACCATCGGCCGCGCGCGGTCGACCGCTGCCGCCCATTGTGGCGAGGGCGCGGACTCGCTGACGGACGGCACGTCCGGCGGTTGCGCGAAGAGAGGCGCTGCTACGGTGATCGCATGGGTGAGAAATGCCGCGACCGCGGCACTGAGAACGCCGGCTGCCAGTGCGGCGCGCCCGGCCCGGATCGGCAGCCGGTTGCGTGCGGCTCTCACGCCGAGCAGGACCGCGGCACTCATCAGCAGGAATCCGATGACCGCCGCGCCGGGCGCGTCGTCCGCGTTGGCGACGCAATTGCCCATC
>DATNCQ010000025.1:0-42084 GCA_035571515.1 Vicinamibacterales bacterium | reverse complement strand
CTCGGCTCGGTGAACGGCGCGCTCAATCTCGACGTCATCCTCTCGGCACTCGAGCGCCAGGGACAGGGACGCCTGCTGTCGACGCCGCGGGTGACGACGCAGAACAACGTCGAAGCGGAGATGACGCAGGGCGTGCAGATTCCGATTCAGACGGTCGCGAACAACACCGTGACCGTGACGTTCAAGGACGCGGCGCTGACGCTGAAGGTGACGCCGCAGATCACGGCCGCCAATACCGTGATCATGCGCGTCTCGCTCGAGAACGCGGCGCCCGACTACAGCAAGTCGGTCAACAACATTCCGCCGATCGACACGCAGCGCGCCATCACGCAGGTGCTCGTCAACAACGGCGACACCACGGTCATCGGCGGCATCTACGTCAGCAGCGAACAGACGAACAAGGACGACACGCCGGGGCTGTCGCGTCTGCCGCTGCTCGGCTGGCTGTTCCAGCGCAACGGGGTGAACGACGAGAGCCGCGAGCTCCTCATCTTCATCACGCCGCGCATTCTGACGCTCTAGGGAGAGGGACTGTGAGCACGAAGTCAATCACGTGTGCGCTGCTGACGGCGCTGTCGCTGGCCGCCGCCGGGTGCGGCGTGTCCGAGCAGGGACGCGCGCCAGCGGTTGTCCGTATCGATGCGCTCGACGCCGCCGCTGGCGCGGCGACTCTCGGAACATTCGGCGGCTCCCTGCATTCGGATGTGGCCACGAACACTGGAGGCGCCTTTACCGATGTCGGCCGTGTGACGCTGTCGCTGGTGCTCAGGGACCCTGGCTCGCCAGGCGTCGCCAACACGCCGAGCGAGCTCAACTCGGTCACGATCACGCACTACCGCGTCGTCTACCGCCGCACCGACGGCCGCAACGTGGAGGGCGTGGACGTGCCGTTCGCGTTCGATTCCGGCATGACCATCACCGTTTCGGCGACGGGCCAGGGACAGCAAACCTTTGACCTGGTGCGGATTTCCGCGAAGTTCGAGGCGCCGCTTCGGGCGCTCGCCTCCAACAATCAGGGGATCGACACGATTGCCGACGTCACCTTCTATGGCAAGGACATGCACAACAACGACGTCGCGGTCACCGGATCGATCGGCATCGCGTTCGCCAACTTCGCGGGCTAGGTACAGGCACATGCAGAGAACGAGTTTCCGGACGCGCGCGCAGTGGATGGCGGTGGCGATTGCCGCCGTGCTGACTTCCGCGTGCGGCCTCGACAAGCAGACGCAGCCGTCGCTCATCGGACCGGCGGACACGGGCCAGTCGATTCAGCTTACGGCGACACCCGACCAGCTGCCACGTGACGGCTCGTCACAATCCGTCGTCACGGTCCTCGCGCGCGACCCGAACAACCGGCCGATTGTCGGCCAGCGCCTGATCCTCGGGCTGGCGACCGGGTCGGCGGGTGGCGCCGGACTTTCACAGACCGAGGTCACCACCAACTCGCAGGGAACCGCCACCTTTACGGTGAGCGCGCCGTTCCAGGGATCGATGGGCAACCAGATCGTCGTCATTGCGACCCCGGTGGGGAACAACGCGGACAACACCAACCCGCGCAGCGTCTCGATCACGGTGAACCCGCCGAACGGGACCGCGCCGACCGCGGCGTTCACGTTCAGCCCGGCGACGCCGGAAATCGGCCAGGTCGTCACCTTCAACGCCTCGACGACGACGGACGAGGGGGTGGCGTGCGGGTCGTGCTCGTTCTTCTGGGACTTCGGGGGCGACGGAACGGCCACCGGCGTCGTGGCCACGCATGTGTTCAGTGCCGCTGGGCCCTACAACGTCCGCCTCACGGCGACGGACTCGGCGGGGACGACGGGGGTGACGGTTCAGCAGACGGTCACGGTGACCGCCGCGACGATTCCGACGGGCCTCGGCGTCACCTCGTCGCCGAACCCGCCGATCGCGAAGCAGGCAGCGACATTCACGGCGTCGGCGACGCCTGCGACGAACCACCGCATCGTCTCCTATCAGTTCGAGTGGGGCGACGGCAACAGCAGCAGTACATCGAACTCACCCGTCGTCCAGCACACGTACTCGCAGGCCCAGGACTACCTGCTCACGTTGACGGTTCGCGATGACCTTGGGCAGTCGTCAACGCGCAGCTTCGTGTTCACCGTCAGCAGCGGCCTGACCGTATCCATCAGCGGCCAGGCGCCGGCGAGCCCGACCAATAACCAGCAGGTCACATTGAGCGCCACCGCGACCAGCAGCGCCGCATCCACCATCACGAAATTCGAGTGGGATCTGGACGGGAACGGCAGCTTTGAAAAGGATACCGGTACGACGCCGAACGCGACGACCGACCCCCTGGGCACCGGGACCTACCTGCTCGCAGTGCGGGTCACCGACAGCCGCGGCGTAACACAGACAGCGACTCGAACCGTTACGGTCCAATAACGGCTGAGGACCTCCAGGGTGAACGCCGAGGCCGTTTGACGGCCTCGGCGTTTTGTTTTTATAGACTGAACGTATGAGCGAGAACCCGCGCATCGGCGAACTGCGCCGCCGGGTCGAAAAGGACCCGACGTCGATTGCCTTCGCGCAGCTGGCCGAGGAGTACCGGCGGGTCGGGGCCTACCAGTCGGCCGTTACCGTCTGCCGCGAGGGGCTCGCACGCCACCCCGGATACCTCTCCGCGCAGGTGACGCTCGGCCGCGCATTGATGGAGCTGGGGCAATTCGACGAGGCGTCCACCGAGCTCGAGGCGGTCCTGCAGGCCGCGCCGGACAACCTTGCCGCTATCCGCGCGCTCGCGGACATCCACCAGCGCCGCGGCGGCATTCTCGAGGCCGTCGATCTCCACGTCGCGCCGCTCGACGCGTCGCCGCCCGTCGACCTGTCGCTCGACGCGTCGATGCCGACTTTCGGGGCCGCGACGGACAGCGGAACGGAGGCGGGGGTGGCCGCCGGTGGACCGCTCGAAAAGCCGTCCTTCATCTCCGAAGAGCATCTGCCATCGCTCGACGCGCTCGACGCGCTGAGCCTCGACCTGCCGCCGATGCCCGACCTCGGCGACTGGACGCTCGATACTGAGTTTCGTCTGGACACGGATGGCCTTCTCGATATCGGTAGGGATCTGGGATCAGGGATCAGGGAGCAAAAGCCCGCGGAACCAGCGTCTGTTGTTCTTGATCCCGGATCCCCGAGCCCCGATCCCTTCCGCGACCCGGTACTCGAGCAGCTCGAGCAATGGCTGGCGGCGATCGTTGCAGATCGCACACAATCGCGGTGACCCGTGGCGTTCCCATCGACGGCCGCGCTCGCCCGGCGGCACGCGCGCATTCGCGAATCGCTCGACACGCTCAGCCTTGACGCGCTGATCGTCACTCCGTCCACCAACATCCGCTATCTCTCGAATCACGCGGGGACGGCGGGCATCCTCGTGATGACGCGTGACGCCGTGCACCTGCTGGTGGACTTCCGCTACAACGAGGCCGTGCGCGCGCTCCAGGAGTCGCCGTTCGCGTGCCCGCAGCTGCGCATATGGGATGTCCCGGCCAGCTACGAGGAGGCGCTCATCGGGTGCCTCGCCGACATCAGCGTGACGACGGTCGGCTTCGAGGCCGCGCACGTCACGGTCGCGCGCCACGAATGGTGGCGCCAGACGATTGCCGGGCGCGGGCTCGAGATCACGCTGCGCTCCACCGAGCGCCTCGTCGAGCAGGCACGCATGATCAAGGACGCGTCGGAGGTGGCCATCCTTCGCGACGCGGCGGCGCGGCTCGGCCAGGTGGTGCCGGTCGTGCTCGCGTCGGTGCGCGCGGGGGCGACCGAGCGCGCGATCGCGGCGGTCATCGAGGGCGCGCTGCGCGAGGCCGGCTACGAGCGCACCGCCTTCGACACCATCGTCGCCTCGGGCCCGCATTCGGCGATGCCGCACTACCGCGCGGGGACGCGCGCGCTCGCGCCCGGCGACCTGGTGGTGCTGGACTTTGGCGGCGTCTTGGACGGATACTGCTGCGACTTGACCCGTACGGTGGCGATCGGCCCGCCCTCGCGCGAGGCACGGCGCGTCTATGAGGCGGTCCGCGACGCGCAGGCGGCGGCGGTGGCCGCGGTGAAACCGGGCGTCGACGCGTCGGCGGTGGACGCGGCGGCGCGTGACCTGTTGCGCGACCGCGGCCTCGGCGAGGCGTTCGGTCACGGCACGGGCCACGGTCTCGGCCTCGACGTGCACGAGGAGCCGCGCATCGGCAAGCCGCGCGCCGACATCCCGCCGGTGACGCTGGCCCCCGGCATGGTCTTCACCATCGAGCCGGGCGCCTACCTGCCCGGGTTCGGCGGCGTCCGCATCGAAGACGACGTGCTGGTCACCGACACCGGCTGCGAGCTGCTCACCACTCTCCCACGCGCTGAGCTGATCGCGCTTCCAGCTGCATGACCTTCGACGAGATCAAGCAGATCCTCGAGATGATGCGCGAGCACGACATCGCGGAGTTCGAGCTCGAACGCGACAACGTCAAGCTGCGCCTCCGCAAGCAGTCGGCGGGGCACTGGACCGCCGCGCCGGCCGCGCCGCAGGGACAGTACCTGCCCCCGATGCCGCAGGCCCCGCCGCACCCGGCCGCGGCGGGCGATCCCTCGTCGCCGGTGCTCGCGCCCACGGACGAGGCGCTCGACCTGGCGGTCGTGAAATCGCCGATCGTCGGCACGTTCTACCGCTCGCCGGAGCCCGGCGCCAAGCCGTATGCCGAGGTCGGCGATACGGTCCGGAAAGGGCAGGTTCTGTGCATCATCGAGGCGATGAAGCTGATGAACGAGATCAACGCCGAGTGCGACGGCGAGGTCGTCAAGTGTTACGTGGACAACGGGCAGGCTGTGCAGTACGGTGAGCGGCTGTTCGCGTTGAAGCCTTCGTAGACGATGTTCAAGAAGATCCTGATCGCCAATCGTGGGGAGATCGCGCTGCGGGTGATCGTGGCCTGCCGCGAGCTCGGCATCAAGACGGTGGCGGTCTATTCCGAGGCCGACGAGAACTCGCTGCACGTCAAGTACGCGGACGAGGACGTCTGCATCGGGCCCGCGCGCAGCACCGACAGCTATCTCAACGTCCCCGCCATCATCAGCGCCGCCGAGATCACCGGCGCCGACGCCATTCACCCGGGGTACGGGTTCCTGTCGGAGAGCGCCTACCTCGCCGAGGTGTGCGAGGCCTGCCACATCCGCTTCATCGGCCCCGATCCGACCGTCATCAAGCTGCTCGGCGACAAGGCGCGCGCGCGCCGCGCGATGAAGAAGGCGGGCGTGCCGATGCTGCCCGGCAGCGACGGCCCCGTTGACAGCGACGAGAAGGCGCTCAAGTGCGCCAAGGACGTCGGCTACCCGGTGATCATCAAGGCCGTGGCGGGTGGCGGCGGGCGCGGCATGCGGATCGTCCGCTCGCCCGGCGATCTCGGCAACCTGTTGCGCACCGCGCAGCGCGAAGCCGAGGCGGCCTTCGGCGTCGGCGACGTCTACATCGAGAAGTACCTCGAGCAGCCGCGCCACATCGAGTTCCAGGTGCTCGGCGACCATCACGGCAACCTGGTGCACCTCGGGGAGCGCGAATGCTCCATCCAGCGGCGGCATCAGAAGCTGCTCGAAGAGTCGCCGGCCTCGCCGCTGACCGACAAGATCCGTCGCAAGATGGGGGGCCTCGTCGTCGACGCGGCGAAGGCGGTGCAGTACACCAACGCCGGCACCTTCGAGTTCCTCATGGACAAGGACGGGAAGTTCTACTTCATGGAGGTGAACACCCGCCTGCAGGTCGAGCACCCCGTGACCGAGATGGTCACCGGCATCGATATCGTCAAGGAGCAGATTCGCATCGCGGCGGGAGAGCGCCTCGGGTTCAAGCAGAGCGAGGTGACCTTTACCGGGCACGCGATCGAGTGCCGCATCAACGCCGAGGATCCCGACACGTTCGCGCCGTCACCGGGCGTGATTCACGCCTTCAGCGTGCCCGGCGGCCCGGGTGTCCGCATCGACACCGCGGCCCACTCGGAGTGCACGATCTCGCCCTATTACGACTCGATGATCGCGAAGATCATCGTGCACGGGCGCGACCGCCAGGAGGCCATTGCGCGCATGCGGCGGACGCTGGAGATGACCGTCATCGAAGGCATCAAGACGACGGTGCCGCTGCAGCTGAAGATCATCGCCGAGCGCGACTTCGTGGCGGGGAAGCTGAGCACGGCGTTCATGGAACGGTTCGCGCCGGCGGCGAAGGCGACGGGGTCGCTGGCGGAGAGCGCCTAGCTGGTCAGTCGGCTCCACGCGATCGTTGATGTCGAGGCATCGGCACGCGCCGGCCGTGCGCCGCTCGGCATCGCACAGGCCTTCCTCGACGGCGGAGCGCGGGTGCTGCAACTCCGCGCCAAGCTCCAGAGCTCTTCGGCATTCCTCAGCCTCGCCGACGACTGCGTTCGCCTCGCGGCGCCGTACGGCGCAGCGGTCATCGTCAACGACCGCCTGGATATCGCACGCCTGTCGGGCGCTGCCGGCGCGCATGTTGGACAAGACGACGTGATGCCCGCCGCCGCCCGGCGCCTGCTCGGTGATGGCGCGGTCGTCGGTCTGTCGACGCATAGCGTGCCGCAGGTGTCGGCCGCCCTTGCCGAACCAATCAGTTACCTGGCCGTTGGTCCCGTCTTCGGCACTTCCAGCAAGGAGACTGGCTATGCCGCGGTGGGACTCGCGCTCGTCGCGACGGCGTCGCAGATGGCCGGCACGCTGCCCGTCGTCGCGATCGGAGGAATCACGCTCGCGAACGCGGCGTCGGTGATCGCCGCCGGTGCCTCATCCGTGGCCATCATCGGCGACCTGCTGGTCGGGAGTAACCCGGCGCAGAGAACGCGGGCATTGCTGCAGAGCCTCGGAGATAATCGCGTATAGTCGTCACACATCGGCAACCACGAACGACCAACCAGCGGAGGTGCCGTGGCGGGCTCACTGTTACGAACCAAGTCGATCGATCGCCTGCTTGCCGATTCGCGTACCGGGCTCGCCGGCGCTGAGGGTGCCTCTCACTCAGCCGGCGGGCACGCGCTGCAGCACCAGGCCGCGGGCGAGCACACGTTGAAGCGAACGCTGGGTGCGTGGTCGCTGGTGTCGCTCGGCATCGGCGGCATCATCGGCGCCGGCATCTTCGTGCGCACCGCAGCCGCCATCGCGGAGCGGTCGGGGCCGTCAGTGACCCTCGCCTTCATCGTCGCCGGTATCGGCTGCGCGTTTGCGGGCCTCTGCTACGCCGAGTTCGCGTCGATGATCCCGATTGCCGGCAGCGCCTACACCTATTCCTACGCGACGATGGGAGAGTTCGTCGCGTGGATTATCGGCTGGGACCTCGTGCTCGAATATGCGATCGGCGCCGCCACCGTGGCCATCGCGTGGAGCGAGTACTTCAACAGGGTCCTCGGGTACGTGGGGGTGGATATCCCTTACCAATGGCGCCACTCGCCATTCGAGATGATGGACGGCGTGCACGGGATGATGAACATCCCGGCGGTCTTCATCCTGCTGCTGCTCTCGGCGCTGCTCATCCGCGGCACGCGCGAGTCCGCGCTCGTGAACAACCTGATCGTCATCACCAAGCTGTCGATCGTGGTGCTGGTGATCGTGTTCGGCTGGGGGTTCATCAACCCGGCGAACCACACGCCGTTCATTCCGCCGGCGACGACCTACACGACCGCGGAAGGGGTGGTGCACGACTACGGCGGCGTCATGGGGATCCTCGGCGCGGCCGGCGTCGTGTTCTTCGCCTTCATCGGTTTCGACGCCGTGTCCACGGCCGCGCAGGAGACGAAGAACCCGAAGCGCGACATGCCGATTGGCATCCTCGGTTCGCTGGTCGTCTGCACGGTGCTCTACGTGCTGTTCTCGTACGTGCTGAGCGGCATCGCGACCGTTGACGATTTCCGGACCGCCGGCAGGGAAGCGTCCGTCGCCTTCGCCATTACGAAGTACATGACCGGTTTCGAGTGGCTGTCGAAGCTCGTCACGATCGCGATTCTCGCCGGCTTCTCGTCGGTCATCCTCGTGATGCTGCTCGGGCAGTCGCGCGTGTTCTACGCGATGAGCCAGGACGGCCTGGTGCCGAAGGTCTTCTCCGAGGTGCATCCGCGCTACAAGACGCCGTGGAAGTCGAACATGATCTTCTTCGTGTTCACGGGCATCTTCGCCGCGTTCATCCCGGGCGACATCGTCGGCGAGATTACGAGCATCGGGACGCTGTTCGCGTTCATCCTCGTCTGCATCGGCGTCTGGATCATCCGTCGGCGGCGGCCCGACGTGCCGCGCGGCTTCGTCGTGCCGGCGCTGCCGGTCGTGTCCACGCTCGGCGTGATTGTCTGCGGCGCGATGATTTACGGCCTCGGGTGGACGAACTGGATGCGGCTTGCGGCGTGGCTGGTCATCGGGCTGGTGTTCTACTTCGGCTACGCGCAGTCGCACAGCCGCCTGGCGAACGAGACGGGCTTGAGGCAATCGGCATAGCTTGCGCGGTCCGCAACTGGCCGTCCTCCTGCTGCTGGCGGTGCTGGCGGGCGGCACCGCGGGCTACATGGTCATCGAACGGTGGAATGCGTGGGACGCGTTCTACATGACCGTGACGACGGTTGCGACGGTCGGCTTCCGCGAGATCCATCCGCTCTCGTTCGGCGGGCAGGTCTTCACCATCGCCCTGATCTTCTGCGGTGTGGGAACGGCGTTCTACACCGTGACGCTGCTGGCGACGATCATCGTGGAGGGCGGGCTGCACCAGCGCTTCGCGCGGCGGCGCGCCGCTCGTATGCTCGAACAGATCACCAATCATTTCATCCTCTGCGGCTACGGCCGCATCGGCAGCATCATCGCCAACGAGCTCCATCAGCAGGGCGTGCCGCTGGCGGTCGTCGAGCGCAACCCGGAGCGCGTGCACCAGGCGATCGCGCGCGGATGGCTCGCGCTCGAAGCGGACGCGAGCCGCGAAGAGGTGCTCGCCCGGGCCGGCATCCACCGCGCGCGCGGCCTGATCGCGGCCGTCGGCACCGACGCGGAGAACGTCTTCACGGTGCTGACCGCGCGCGTCATGCGCCCCGACCTGTTCATCATCGCGCGCGTCGAATCCGACGATGCCGAGCTGAAGCTGCGCCGGGCGGGGGCGGACCGCGTCATCTCGCCGTACCAGATCGGCGCGACGCACATGGTGCAGACCGCGTTGCGGCCGGCCGTCGTGGACTTCGTGCAGCTGGCGACCAGTTCCGAGCGGCTCGACCTGTCGATGGAGCAGGTGCACATCACGGACGACTCCGCGCTGGCCAATCAGAGCATCGTCGACGCCGGCATCCGGCAGAAGTTCGGGGTGATTGTCGTGGGGATCAAGCGGGCGGGCGGTGCAATGGAGTTCAACCCGCCGCCGGAAGCCATCATGCGCGCGGGCGACGAGCTGGTCGTTCTCGGACGCACCGACAGCGTGAAGGCGCTGGAGAAAGAGAAGGGGGCCGTGGCGTGAGCGCGCGCCTGCTCGACGGCCAGGCGCTCGCCAGGACGATGCAGGAGGAGATCCGGCCCGAGGTGGCGGCGTTTGCCGCGCAGCACGGCCGGCCGCCGGGGCTCGGGATCGTGCTCGTGGGCAACGACCCCGCCTCGGAGGTGTACGTCCGCAACAAGCTGAAGGCCGGGACCGACATCGGTTTCCGGACGGATCTCGAGCGGCTCCCGGCGTCGGCGACGCTGGCCGACACGCTGGCGCTCGTCGATCGGTTGAACCGGAGCACCGTCCACGACGCCATCCTGGTGCAGTCGCCGCTGCCGAAGGCGATGGGCCACGGGGCGGAGCAGCGCGTCTTCGACTCCATCGCGCCGGAGAAGGACGTCGACGGCCTGACGCCGGTCAACGTCGGCCTGCTCGTGCAGAAGCGCGCGGTGCTCGTCGCGTGCACGCCGTCGGGGATCATCGAGCTGCTCGATCGCGAGAAGATCGCCATCGCGGGCCGTCACGCCGTCGTCATCGGCCGCAGCGAGATCGTCGGCAAGCCGATGGCGCTGCTGCTGCTGCATCGCGACGCGACCGTGACCATCTGTCATTCACGGACGCCGAACCTGGCGGCGGTGTGCCGCGAGGCGGACATTCTCGTCGCCGCGGTGGGCAGGGCCGGCCTGGTCACCGGGGAGTTCGTCAAACCGGGCGCAGCGGTCGTCGACGTCGGGATGAACCGCGTGACGGATCCGGCGGTCGCACGGTCGCTCTTCGCGGAGGGGCATCCGCGCCTTGGCATCTTCCAGTCGAAAGGCTCGGTGCTGGTCGGCGACGTGCACCCGGCGGTGGCGGACGTGGCGGGCGCGCTGACGCCCGTGCCAGGCGGGGTAGGTCCGCTGACGATCACGATGCTGATGCGCAACACCCTGCGCGCGGCAAATGCGCGGGTGGCGGTCGTCAGCCGGTGACCCGTGGCCATTCGGCGTTGGTCGTTGGTCGTTCGGCGATGGTCGTGTGTCGTTGCTGGTTCGTCGTTAGTCGTTCGTGAATGCACAAGGACACGTGAGACGAGTTGCGCTGACCGGAGGGATCGCCACCGGCAAGAGTCACGTGCGCTCGCAGTTCGAAAAGCTCGGCGTTCCGACAATTGACGCGGATACGCTGGCGCGCGAGGCCATCGCCCCTGGTACCCGCGGGCTCGACAACGTCGTTCGCCGGTTCGGCTCAGAGGTGTGCGACGCGGCTGGGGTGCTGAACCGCAAGAAACTCGGCGCCATCGTCTTCGCCAATCCACAGGCGCGGCGCGATCTCGAGCACATCATCCACCCGTATGTGCGTGAGGCGATGGACCGATGGTTTGCCTCGCTCGACGCGGCGCGCTGTCCTGTCGGCGTCGCCGACATTCCCCTGTTATTCGAAACCGGACGCGAAAAAGAATTCGACGCCGTGGTCGTGACAGCCTGTGCGGCCGCCGCGCAGCTCGATCGGCTGATGAAACGTGACGGTTTGACGAAGGACGAAGCGGCGCAGCGCATCGCGGCGCAGTGGCCCCTCGACGGCAAGGTCGCGAAGGCGGACTACGTCATCCGGACCGACGGCACGTTCGACGACACCAATCGGCAGGTGAACGACGTCGTTCGTCAGCTTCAGTCGCGATCGGCGACGGACGCAATTCGAAACGACTAACGACTAACGACGAACGACGAGGGCTATCCCTCCGTCGGCTCCAGCTCCGCCGCCGGCGAATCCTTCGCCGGCGACAGCCGCTCCTCGACGAACGTGTTCCACTCGTGGCACTGCGGGCACTGCCACAGCAGCTCCGTGCTGCGATAGCGGCAGCGCGTGCAGACGTGCGGGTCGAGGTAGAAGACGGCGTCGCTCGTCAGCGCCATGTAGCGGCGGACGAGAGAGGGATCGAGGCCGATAGCGGAGAGCGTCTGCCAGATCTGCTGGTGGATGGCGAGCGCGTGCGGGTTGAGCGGTAGCGCGTCGAGCAGGTGTTCGAGCGCCTCGCGGTGCCGCGACTGGGCGGCCAGGTGCTTCGACAGCGCGAGCCGCGCCCGCCAGTCCTGCGGGTTCTGCGCGATCAGCCGCTGGCAGAGCTCCGCGAACCGCCGCGGGGCGCCCAGGGTCGCGTAGGCGCGCTCGAGGCGTGCGAATGCGAGGTGCGCGCGGTCCGGCGCCTCGCGCGCGAGCGCTTCCCATGCCTCCACGGCGGCGGCGATGTTTCCCTGGCGCTCGCGCACGTCGCCGAGGTTGAGGTGGGCCGGCGCCGTTCGTGGATCGATGTCGATCGCCTCGACGAAGGTACGTCCCGCGGCGTCAGCCTCGCCGTTGCGCGCGCGGGCGTTGCCGATCTCGTTGGTCAGGAAGGCGAGAATCTGCCGGTCCTCGGTGCGCCGGGCGCCGCCGAGCTTCGCAATCTCGCCGCGCACGCGCAGCGCGTCGGTCCACTGCCGCTGCTCCTCGTGCAGCTTCTGCAGGTTCACGAGCGCGTAGCGGTTTCGGGGATCCAGCCGCACGACTTCCTGGAACGCCTCGAGGGCACGGTCGACGAAGCCGCCGTTGCGGAAATCGAGCGCCAGGCAGAGCTGCACGTAGGCCTGCTCGAGCCGCGTGAGGTCCGGCCGCTGCAGCAGCGACTGGTGCAGCGTGATGGCGCGGCCGACCTGACCCTTCGCGCGGTACAGGTTGCCGAGAATCATCTGGATTTCGAGCGCGTCGGTGTCGCTCATGCTCGTCGCCTGCGTCAGCTCCTCGATGGCCTGGTCCACCTGGTTGTCGACGAGGAAATTGAGGCCGAGCATGTAATGCGGCGTTTCGCGGAGGCGGCGGCGGTCGACCCAGCGGCCGTCTCGCAGCTTGTAGCGCTCCCACGCCTTGCCGACGATCAGGCCGACCAGCAGCGCGAACAGGACGCCGAGCAGCGGCAGGTAGGCGCCCATCGTTGAACCAGCTAGAACAACTGCGTGCGCCAGAGATCGTGCACGTGGAGGACGCCCTCGACCTGCTGCGCGTGTCCGACGACTACCACTGACGTGATCTTTTTCTCTTCCATCAGCCGCAGCGCCTCGACCGCGAGCATGGCGCGGCTCACGGTGACCGGACTACGGCTCATCACGTCCGCAGCTGTCCTGTCGAGCACCGACCCCGAGCCCGATTGCTGCGCGGACATCAGAAGACGCCGCAGGTCGCCGTCGGTGATGACGCCCGCGAGCCGGCCGTCGCCGCCGACGACGCAGGTCATGCCGAAGCTTCTGAGCCGGCCGGGCGCCGTGCGCGACATCGCCTGCATGACGTCCGGCATCGACGCCTGTAGCTGAACGATCGGCGCATCCACGTGCATCAGCTGCTCGACGCGCATGAGTCGCTTGCCGAGGCGGCCGCCGGGGTGGATGTTCGCGAAATCCTCCTGCCGGAAGCCCTTCGCCACGAACAACGTCATCGCCAGGGCGTCGCCGAGGGCGAGTGACGCCGTGGTGCTCGCCGTCGGCACCAGGTTCATCGGGCAGGCTTCCTCCGATACGTGGCAATCGAGGGCGACGTCGGCGGCCTGGCCGAGCGTCGACGCGCAGTCGCCCGTCATCGCGATCATGCGCGCGCCGAGGCGCTTAATCGTCTCGAGCAGCCGCAGCAGCTCCTCGGTTTCGCCGCTGTTGGACAGCGCCAGGATCACGTCGTCCGATTGCAGCGCGCCGAGGTCGCCGTGCACCGCTTCGGCAGGGTGCAGGAAGAACGCCGGCGTGCCGGTGCTCGAGAGCGTCGCCGCGAGCTTGCGACAGATGATTCCCGACTTGCCCATCCCCGTCACGAGCACGCGGCCACGGCAATCGAGCAGGATCTGCACGGCCTGTTCGAAGCGGCCGTCGAGCCGATCGATCAGCGCGAGGATTGCGTCAGCCTCGGTCTGCAGCACCTTCCGGGCGAGCGCGATGTCAATCGCGGCGAGCCTGGTCACCCGCGTGCTCCTGACCCGACGTTCGCCGTTTCGCGCGCGGCGGCATCGATCCGTTTCAGCTTCAGGACGAGCGGCTCGAGACGATCGAGCCGCAGCACGTTGGCCGCGTCGCTCTTCGCCTTCGACGGCTCGGGGTGGACTTCCATGAACACCGCATCGACGCCCGCCGCCACACCCGCCGAGGCGAGCGGCTCGATGTACTGCGCGAGGCCGGCGGTGACGCCATCGCCCGCGCCCGGCAGTTGCAGGCTATGCGTCACGTCGAACACCACGGGATAGCCGAGCTCGCGCAGCATCGGCAGCGCGCGCATGTCCACCACCAGGTCGTTGTAACCGAAGGTGACGCCGCGTTCCGTGACCAGCACGGACTCATTGCCCGAGGCCGTGATCTTCGCGATGACGTGCTTCATGTCCTTCGGGGCGAGGAACTGCGCCTTTTTCACGTTCACCGGCTTGCCCGTCTTCGCGGCGGCGACGAGCAGGTCGGTCTGCCGCGCGAGGAACGCGGGGATCTGCAGCACGTCGACGACCTCGGCCGCCGGCGCGGCGTGCGCGGGCTCGTGAATGTCGGTCAGCACGGGCAGGCCCGTCCGCGCGCGCACGTCCGCGAGCACCCGCAGCCCCGCGTCGAGCCCGGGGCCGCGGAACGACGAGAGCGAGGTGCGGTTCGCCTTGTCGTAGGAGGCCTTGAAAATGACGGGGACGCCGCACCGCGACGCGCTCTCGCGGATGGCGGCGGCGGTCTCGAGCGCGTGCGCCGCGCTTTCGATGACGCACGGGCCGAGGATGAAGGCGAGCGGGTGCCCGCCCCCGATGGACAGGGGGCCGACCCGGACCGGTTTCACGGAGCCATTATAGGGGGCAGGTGGCAGGGGGCAGGTGGCAGGGGGGCAGGTGGCAGTAGCTCGCAGGGAGCAGGTGGTCTGCTACCTACTGCCCACTGCCACCTGCGACCTGCCCCCCATCTCGAGTTGTCCCACCTTGTGCCGGTAGCTCGCCTCGATGAAGCTGGCGAAGAGCGGATGCGGCCGCAGCGGCTTGGACTGGAACTCCGGGTGGAACTGCACCGACACGTACCACGGGTGCGATGGCAGCTCCGCGATCTCGACGAACTTGCCGTCGGGCGATCGACCCGACACCTTCATCCCGTTCTCCGCGAGCGCGGGCTCGTACAGGCAGTTGAACTCGAAGCGATGCCGGTGGCGCTCGTGGATCACGTCCTGGCCGTAGATGCGCCGCGCCACCGACCCCGGCGCGAGCTCGCACGCGTAGCGTCCGAGGCGCATCGTCCCACCGAGGTCGTCCACGCCGAGCAGGTCGCGCAGCTTGTAGATCACCTTGTGTGGCGCGTTTTCGTCGACCTCGGTCGAATCCGCCCCGTCGAGCGCGCAGACGTTGCGCGCGAACTCCACGGTCGCCCACTGGAAGCCGTAGCAGATGCCGAAGAAGGGGACGCCCCTGGTACGCGCGTACTCCGCCGCCTTCATCATGCCGCGCGTGCCGCGCGAGCCGAACCCTCCCGGGACGAGAATGCCGTGCGCGTCCTCCAGCAGCCGCGCGCCGCTTTCCTTCTCCAGCGCTTCCGCCTCCACCCAGTTCAGGCGCACGCGCAGGTTGCTGGCGAAGCCGCCGTGGTAGACGGCCTCGTTGAGGCTCTTGTACGAGTCCTCGTAGCCGGTGTACTTGCCGACGACGTGAATCGTCAGGTCGTCCTTCGGGTTCTTGATGCGGTGCACGAGCTCCTGCCACGCGGCGGTGCGCGCCTCGGTCTCGGGCATGTGGAGCAGCTTCAGGATGATACGGTCGAGTCCCTCGGCCGAGAGGACCAGCGGCACCTCGTAGATCGTCTCGACGTCCTTGGCGGTGATCACCGCTTCCTCGTTGACGTCGCAGAAGAGGGCGATCTTGCGCTTGATGTCGGCATCGAGGAACCGGTCGGTGCGGCACAGGAGGATGTCCGGCTGGATCCCGATCGACCGGAGGTCGCGCACGCTGTGCTGTGTCGGCTTCGTTTTCAGCTCGCCGGCGGTGCCGATGAACGGCACGAGCGTGAGGTGGATGAAGATGGTGTTCTCGCGCCCGACGTCGAGGCGGAACTGGCGGATCGCCTCCAGGAACGGCATGCTCTCGATGTCGCCGACGGTGCCGCCAATCTCGACGAGCACCACGTCCACGTCGCGTGCCGCCAGGCGAATGGCGTCCTTGATTTCGTTGGTGATGTGCGGGATCACCTGCACGGTGCGGCCGAGGTAATCGCCGCGCCGCTCCTTCTGGATGACCGACAGGTAGATCTTGCCGGTGGTCCAGTTGCTGTTGCGCGACGCCACCATGCTCGTGAAGCGCTCGTAGTGACCGAGATCGAGGTCTGTCTCGGCCCCGTCGTCGGTGACGTACACCTCGCCGTGCTGATACGGGCTCATCGTGCCCGGGTCGACGTTGATGTACGGGTCGAACTTCTGCAGCGCCACCTTGTAGCCGTGGTCTTCGAGCAGGCGCCCGATCGACGCGGCCGCGAGCCCCTTGCCGAGAGAGGAAACCACGCCGCCGGTCACGAAGATGTATTTCACAGGACGTCCCTCAGGTCCATGTGTCACGCCCCTCATGTGCGGGCGGTGCCCGCCAGCAGCTGGCGGCGCACCCGCTCCAGGTCCTCGGGCGTGTCCACGCCAATGGAGTCGTGCTTGGTTTCGACCGTGTGAATGCGGTAGCCGTGCTCGAGCGCGCGCAGCTGCTCGAGCGATTCCGCCCGTTCGAGCGGTGTCTGCGACAGCGACGCGAATTTCAGAAGGAAGGTCCGGCGGTAGCCGTAGAGACCGAGATGCTTGTAGGGACCGGGATCCGGGACCCGGGATGCGGGATCCGATCCGTCCGAGGTTTTCGGATCCCGGATGCCGGATCCCGGATCCCGCCCGCGCAGGTGCGGAATCGGCGCGCGCGAGAAATACAACGCGCGGCCCGCGCGGTCCTTGACGACTTTCACCACGTTCGGGTTCGCGTAATCGGACCGATCGGCGATCGCCACGCACGCCGTGGACATCTCGAGCATCGGATCGGCGACGAGCGGCGCGATCACGGCTTCGATCGTCTCCGGCTCGACGAGCGGCTCGTCACCCTGGACGTTCAAGACGATTTCGCACGGCAGGTTCGCGGCCACCTCGGCGATGCGATCGGTTCCCGTGCGGTGCGCCGATCCCGTCATGATCGCGATGCCGCCGAAGCCTCTCACCGCCGCTGCGATCCGCTCGTCGTCGGTTGCGACCACGACCGCATCGACACCGCGCGCCGACGCGGTCCGCCGATAGACGTGCTCGATCATCGAACGGCCGGCGATGTCGGCCAGCGGCTTGCCGGGGAGACGCGTCGCGTCGTAGCGGGCGGGGATGACGGCGACGATTTGTGGAGGGGGAAGTGTTCTGTCGAAGGGATCCACGAATCCGACAGGGTGCACGACGAATAGTAGCACGCCGGAGAGTGCGCGGCCGTTCACGCTTCGGAGTTCTCCGAACAGTGAACCGAACTTGAACATCCAATCCGACCCGCGCCGCGATGGTAGGATAGATATGGCTTTTGCCCATGGACTGGAAATCGACCGCCGTCATTTCCGGCGCCGGCATCCTGGCGACATGGTTCTTCTCGATGCCGCCGGTGCACGCGCCCCAGGGCGCGGTCGCCCCCGCCGCGCGCCCCGCGCAGCCACCTGCGTCAACCATCGACATCGCCAAGGAAGCGGCGCGGCTGCAGGTCCGGCCGGCACAGGAGCCGCACTACACCGAGCCGTCACGCAATCCGTTCCGTTTCAGTGAACGGCGAGAACCCGCGCGTGCGACGACAGGTGTCGAAGCACCCTCACCCCCGCCGGCTGCAATCGCGCCGCTGCCGCTGCCGCCGCCGCCTCCGCGCGTCACGCTCGACGGTGTCGCGGCGGACAACGCCGGCGGCGTGGATCAGCGGACCGCCGTGCTGCATACCGACGCGGGAGTGGTCCTGGCGAAGGAAGGGGACGAGGTCGCGGGTTATCGCGTCGCGAAGATCGCCGCGGACGCGGTTGAGCTGGTCAAGATCGACGACGGCTCCGTCCTCCGCCTCGGCCTGCGGTAGCCACGAAGGCGCGCTTCGCGCGCACGCACGAAGCCCACGAAGACGTTTACACCCGTACGAGTCGGACTTCCCGGATTCCCTTCACGTTCCGGATTTCATCCAGCACGGTGTCGGGCACCGACTCGGCGTCGACGATGACGACGCCGACGGCGCTGTCGCCCTGGCGGCCGAGCGCGAAGTTCGCGATGTTGACGCGATGCTTGCCGAGGATGGTGCCGATGTCGCCGATCACGCCTGGTTGGTCGGTGTTGTGGATCACGATCATCGTCCCCTCGAGCGGCGCTTCCACGCCGATGCCGTCGAGCAGCACCAGCCTCGGCGACGTGCGTTCGAAGACCGCGCCCTCGACCCACCGCTCGGCGTTCGACGTGTGCAGCTTCACCGAGAGCAGGCTCGTGTAATTGCGCGACCGCGTACTGCGCGACTCGATGATCTCGATGCCCCGCTCGTTGGCGATGGCGCGCGCGTTGATCGGCGTGACGCCGGCCTCGAGCATCGGCCTGAACAGCCCGACCAGGACCGAGTTCACGAGCATCTCGTTGCGGCCGAGCGCCAGGTCGCCGTAGTAGCGGACGCCGAGCGCCTTGACGCGCCCCTCGTTCATCTGCGCGACGAAGTGGCCCAGGCGCTCGCCCAGCTCCAGGAACGGCTTGAGCTGGATGAATTCCTCGGCGGACACCGACGGGAAGTTCACCGCGTTGCGGATGATGCCATCGCTGAGGAAGTCCCGCAGCGCCGCCATCGTTTCCATGCCAACCAGTTCCTGCCCTTCGCGCGTGGACGCGGCGATGTGCGGGGTGGCGACGACCTGCGGCAGCGTCTGCAGGCGGAGGTCGGTCGTCGGCTCCTTCTGAAACACGTCCAGCGCCGCGCCGCCCACCTGCCCGGCCTCGATGGCATCGGCCAGCGCGGTCTCGTCGACGAGGTCGCCGCGCGCCGTGTTGATGATGCGGATACCCTTCTTCGACTTCTTCAGCCGCTCGGCGTTGACGATGTTCTTCGTCGTGGGCGTTGAGGGCATGTGGAGCGACAGGTAGTCGGAGCGCGCGAACAGATCGTCGAGCGAGACGAGGTCGACGCCGAGGTCGGCCGCGACATCCTCGGAAATGAACGGATCGTGCGCGATGATGCGCATGCCGAAGGCGGCGGCGCGCCGCGCGACCTCCTGACCGATTCGTCCGAGGCCGGCCAGGCCGAGCGTCTTGTCGCGGACCTCCTCACCGAGGAACTTCTTTTTCTCCCATTTGCCCTGCTTCATCGCCGCGTCGGCCGCGGGCACGTGCCGCGCCATCGCCAGCATCAGGGCGATGGCGAGCTCGGCGACGCTGATGCTGTTGGCGCCCGGCGCGTTCATGACGACGATGCCGCGCGTGCTGGCGGTTGGCACGTCGACGTTGTCCACGCCGGTGCCGGCGCGCGCGATGACGCGAAGCTTCGGCGCCGCGTTGATGAGAGCGGACGTGATTTTGGTTGCGCTGCGGACGACGATCGCGTCGGCGTCGGCAAGATCACCAGCCAGTTGTTCGGGCGCCCGGCCTGTACGGGCGTCGACGGTCCATCCTTCCGCGCGGAGCAGGTCGAGCGCGGATGCGGGAAGGTCGTCGGCGACTACGATTTTCAATGTTGGAACCCGGGATGAGGCGTCACGATGCGTTGATGTGCCAAGTATAATCTGCGGCTGGGATCACGGGCCACGGAGACACGGAGGTACGGAGTCATGAACATAAAAGGCTCCGTGTCTTCGTGCCTCCGTGGCTTGTGGCTGTAACGCGCGCACTACGATGGTGCAAACCGCTAAATTGCTCGGGATCGAGCGACGAACGCGCGCGCAGCCGAACCTTTTCAACAGAGTTTTCAACAGAAAGTGTGAGTAACTTTCCGCGGCTGCGCGGGATGCTGACCTAACACGGGGGCGGACCTGAAGGTCCGCCTCTCCGTTCGTCGAGAGTCATGCTCGCCGAGAGTCGCGCTCGCCGAGAGTCACGCTCATCGAACGTAGAGGTGGGGTCTTTCGACCCGCCTTGTTTCGAAGAGGAGATTCATGAAGCGCAAAGTGACGGTCGTGGGCGGCGCGGGCAACGTCGGGGCGACGGTGGCCCGCCAGATCGCCGAGAAGGAACTGGCCGATGTCGTCATCATCGACATCGCCGAGTCGAAGGCGGCCGGCATCGGCCTCGATATCTACGAGACGTGTCCGATCATCGGCTCCGATGTCCGCGTCATCGGCGGCGCCGACTGGGCGCCGGCGGCCGGCTCCGACATCGTCGTCATCACGTCGGGAAAGCCGCGCGGTCCGACGATGAGCCGCGACGACCTGGTGCGCGACAACTTCAACATCATGAAGAGCATCGCGCCGAAGCTGGTGGAGCATACGCCGAACGCCATCATCATCCCGGTCGCCAACCCGCTCGACGCGATGGCGCAGGCGCTGTTCAAGCTGACGAAGTTCCCGAAGCAGCGCATCATCGGCATGGCCGGCGTGCTCGACTCGGCCCGCATGAGCACGTTCATCGCGATGGAGCTCGGCGTGTCGGTGGAGAACGTCAGCTCGTTCGTGCTCGGCGGCCACGGCGACACGATGGTGCCGCTGCCGCGCTATTCGACCGTCGCGGGCATTCCGATTACGGATCTGATGTCGAAAGAGCAGATTGACGCGATTGCGAAGCGGACCGCGGGTGGCGGCCTCGAGATCACCAAGCTCGTCGGGACGAGCGCGTGGTACGCGCCAGGCCAGGCGGCGACCGAGATGGTCGAAGCCATTCTGCGCGACAAGAAGAAGATTCTCCCGTGCTCGGTCTATCTCGAGGGGGAATACGGGATCAACGGGTTGTTCGTCGGCGTGCCGGTCAAGCTCGGTGCGCGCGGCCTCGAGCAGATCATCCAGATCAAGCTGACGCCGGAGGAAGACGCGGCGCTCAAGAAATCAGCGGCGTCGGTGAAAGAGCTGGTCGACGTAATCGGAATGTAGATCCGCCTACACCTGTCCTTCTGTCCTTAGATGTGCGGTGAGCCGCTTGAGGGAGCGGCTCACCGCTACGCGCGCCGCATCGACCGAGGCCATGCCGAAGCGATGCGCGATCTCCTGGATGCTCCATTGCACTTCGACCCGCGCGACCACCATTTCGCGGTCGCGGGTCCGCAGCTTGCCGAGCGCCGCGCGATAGCGCTCGTACGCCTCGTCGCGGATCACCGCTTCGAGCGGCGAGGTGTCGTCCGAGGTGGGTTCGGTCGTCAGTTCCACGGCCTCGGGGCGCCGCCCGACGCGGCGAATCTCGTCGCGAATGCGGTTGATGACCGACATCCGCAGGTAGGCCTGCATGGCGCCGACATGGCGCGGCTCGAACTTGTCGAGGCGGGCGAGCACGTGCATCGCCGCGTCCTGGACCAGGTCGCCCGTGTCGAGCGTGCCGCGGGCGTGCGCCGGAAGACGTCCGTGAGCCCATCGCTTGAGCCGGGGCAGGCAGCGCTCGAGCAGGGCTTCGAGCGCCAGCCGGTCGCCGGTGCGGGCCGAGAGTACGAGCTCGATCGTCGGCTCGTCGCTGAGCAGCGCCACTCCAGGCCGTTCAGGTAAGTGTTCGTCTCGCATCCGCAACTGGATGCCGCTCATCATAGCCAAGCCGGGCATAGGCAATTCGGTCCTCGCGACTTATAACGTCCCCCCGCGGCCGATCGAACATCCGCTTGCGCGCTTTGCGCTTCGGCGGACAGGTCCAAGTCGCGCGTTGCGCCTTCGGCGGACAGGTCCCGGCCGCGCATTGCGCCATAATTTCCACGGGCAGGCATGGTCGGCACCACGATCTCGCACTACCGCATCGTCGGTAAGCTCGGCATTGGAGGGATGGGGGTCGTTTACGACGCCGAGGACACCCGGCTGCCTCGCCCCGTCGCGCTCAAGTTCCTGCCCCAGGAGCTCGCGGGCGACCCCGATGCCGCGCGCCGCCTCCAGCGCGAAGCGGAAACGATTGCGCTCCTCAACCACCCGAACATCTGCACGATTTACGAGATCGACGAACACGACGGCGGCCGGTTCATCGCGATGGAGCGGCTCGACGGGATCAACCTGAAGCTGCACATGACACGGACGACGCTTGCCGACGGCGACATCGTGAAGATCAGCCGGCAGATCGCCGCGGCGCTCGAGGCGGCGCACGAAAAGGGGATCGTCCACCGCGACATCAAGCCTGGAAACATCATGGTCGCCCCCGGCGGGACGGTGAAGGTGCTCGACTTCGGGCTCGCGCGCCGGTTCAGGATGCCCGAGACCGGGGAGATGACGATGTACGGGTCGACCATTCCCGGCCGTCCGCTCGGAACCGCGAACTACATGGCGCCCGAGCGCATCCTGCAGGGACCGCTGGACCCGCGCAGCGATCTCTTTTCCCTCGGCGTGGTCATGTACGAGATGGCGACCGGGCGGCTGCCGTTTGCCGGCGCGTCGCCGGGAGAGACGGTGACCAACATCCTCGAGAAACAGCCGACGCCGGTCACGAAGCTGTCGCCCGAACGATCGGCCTTCCTCGAACGCGTCATCATGCGCCTGATGGTCAAGGACCCCGACGGCCGCTACCAGACCGGCGACGAGCTGCTGGCGGCGCTGAGTGCGCCGGCCTCCAGGCGGCTGCTCGACAAGCTCCTTCGCCCGTAAGGTTTCGTCCTACGCAGCGTTGTTTCCGGGTGAGGAGGAAGGAAATGACGAATTCGAAATCCGTTCGAACCGGATTGGCCGCAGCGGCGCTGGCGATGCTGCTGGCGGCGTCCGGACACGCTCTGGGGTACGGCCACGAGAACAAGTTGACCTTCAACGGCCCGGTGGCGCTGCCCGGCGTCGTGCTGCCCGCGGGGTTGTACTCGTTCAACGTCGCGAGCGACACGGCGCTCGACATCGTCGTGGTCAGCGAAGCGCGGTCAGGAAAGAGGCTCTATATGGGCTTCACGAACACGGTCACCCGTCCGCGCGCCATGTCGAAGAACGCGCCCATCGCGTTCGGTGAGGCGACCGCCAACCAGCCCCGCCCCATCGCCGCGTGGTACGAGCTCGGCGCCACCGTCGGTCACCAGTTCCTCTACCGCTAGATCCCAAACCCCCAAACCCAAGTCCCAAGCCTTCAGGCTTGGGATTTGGAGCTTGGATCTTCGAACTTGGAGCTTGGATCTTTTCCTACGCTCCCCCCTTCAGCTGCTGCAGCTGATTCTTGAACCCCTGGTTCATCGGATCGAGCGCGACGGCCTTCTCGAGCGCCTGGATCGCCTTCTCCTTGTCGTTCTTCCGCTGGAACGCCTGCGACATCACCTGGTAGCTGCGCGCGGAGTTGGCGTGGTACGAGAGGTTGGTCTGCGCGAACGCAATCGCGTCGTCCGGCTTGTTGGCCGCCAGTGACTGGGTCGCGGCGTTGAACAGCGTGGCGTCCGAGAAGTCGTAGGCCTGCGCGCCGTAGTACTGCTTCCGCAGATCGTTGTACTGCGCGAGGGCCTTGTTGACGCCTTCCTTGCCGGACGTCTCCATCACGATCGTCACGAGCTGCTTCGGGATCGCGACGCCGCGATGGCAGGTGACGCACTGGACGTTGGTGAGCTCGGCCGCCGGCTTGCCGAGCTCGGCCTGCAGCTTCATGTTGACGTCGCGCGCCATCGCCAGCATCACGCGCGCCTTCTTCTTCGTCTCCTTCTCGTCGGAGGCGAAGTCGTTCTTCGGGTTCGTGGCCGGCGGGCCGTCGAACACGTGACAGTAGCCGCAGTTGACGCCGAGCGCGGCGTTGAAGTTCTGCATCACCGGCAGGATCTGCTGTGCGGTGAAGTCTTTCGGGAAGAACGTGAGATTCTTCGGCGCGGGAAGTTGAGGTCCGCCGCCGCCCTGACCTTGCGGCGCGCCGCCGCCTGCGCGACCACCACCGCCCTCGCGACCACCGCCCTGTGGGCCCTGCGCCGAGATCGCGATCGTGACGAGCAACACGCCGGCGAATGTCAATGACGTGGAGAATCGGTGCATGCACATCTCCTGAGAAAGAGGCGGGAAATGGTAACATGGCGCGGTTTACCGACCCGCAGGAGTTCCAGCCCTTGTGAAGATTCACGAGTATCAGGCCAAGTCCGTCCTCGCACGCTTCGGCGTGCCGGTTCCGCGCGGCGAAGTCACGTTCACGGCTCAGGATGCGGCGGCGATTGCCGAGCGGCTCGGCACGAGCGTCGTCGTCGTGAAGGCGCAGATTCACGCGGGCGGCCGGGGAAAAGGGGGCGGCGTCAAGCTCGCGAAAACGCCGCACGAGGCCGAGCGGCTCGCCAAGCAGATGATCGGCATGACGCTCGTGACGCACCAGACGGGCCCGGAGGGTCGGAAGGTGGGGCGCGTCCTCATCGAAGAAGGACTGCAGATCGACCGCGAGCTGTACCTGAGCATGCTGATCGATCGCGCCGCCGGCCGTCCCGTGATCATCGCCAGCGCGGCGGGCGGCATGGACATCGAGGAAGTGGCCGCCACGCACCCGGAAAAGATTCTCCGCGAGCATGTCGACCCCGCGACCGGCGTCGTGCCGTTCCAGGCGCGTAAGCTGGCGTTCGCGATGGGGCTCGAGGCGGGACCGGCGGGCAGGATGGTGAAGGTGCTCGAGGCCGTCTACAAGGCGTTTGTCGAGACCGACGCGTCGATGATCGAGATCAACCCGCTGATCCTCACCAAGGGGGGCGACCTCCTGGCGCTCGACGCGAAGGTCACGTTCGACGACAACGCGCTCTACCGCCATCCCGACCTGCGCGAGTTCCGCGACCTCTCGGAAGAGGATCCGCTGGAAGTCGAGGCGTCGAAGTTCTCGCTCAACTACATCCGGCTCGACGGCAACATCGGCTGCATGGTCAACGGCGCCGGCCTCGCGATGGCGACGATGGACATCATCAAGCTGGCGGGAGGGGAGCCGGCGAACTTCCTCGATGTCGGCGGCGGCGCCAACGCGGAACAGATCAGGAACGCGTTCCGCATCCTCATGGCGGACAAGAACGTCAAGGCGGTGTTCATCAACATCTTCGGCGGCATCCTGCGGTGCGACGTGCTCGCGGCCGGCGTGATCGCGGCGGTCAAGGAGCTCGGGGTGCCCGTGCCCATCGTCATCCGCATGGAAGGGACCAATGTCGAGGAAGGAAAGCGGATGCTGCGGGAGAGCGGCCTGAATTTCACCACCGCCGATTCGATGAGCGAGGGGGCCGACGCCGTCGTGTCGCTCGCCGGCGCCGCGTCGGTCGGCTCGGGCCGCGACAAGGTCCGGGCCTGATGGCGGTCCTGCTCGACAGGAACACGCGGCTCATCGTCCAGGGGCTTACGGGGCGCGAAGGCACGTTCCACGCCAAGCAGGCCGCTGCGTACGGCACCCATGTCGTCGGCGGGGTCACGCCGGGCAAGGGCGGCTCGACCCACGAGGGGTGGCCAGTCTTCAACAGCGTGCACGACGCGGTCAAGGAGACCGGCGCGAACGCGAGCGTCATCTTCGTGCCGCCGCCGTTCGCGGCCGACGCGGTGATGGAGGCGACCGACGCGGGCATCCCGCTCGCGGTCTGCATCACCGAAGGAATTCCGGTGGTCGACATGCTGCGCGCCTTCACGTTCATGGAAGGCAAGAAGACGCGGCTCGTCGGCCCGAACTGCCCGGGCGTCATCACGGCGGGCCAGGCGAAGGCGGGCATCATTCCCGGTCACATCTGCCGGGAAGGGCGCATCGGCATCGTCTCGAAGAGCGGCACGCTCACCTACGAGGCGATTCACCAGCTGACGCGCGTCGGCATGGGCCAGACGACCTGCATCGGCATCGGCGGCGATCCGCTGATCGGCACCACGTTCATCGACGCGCTGCAGCTGTTTGCCGCGGACAAGGACACCGACGCGGTGATCATGATCGGGGAGATCGGCGGTACCGCGGAACAGGATGCGGCGGACTTCATCAAGAAGGAGTTCCGCAAGCCGGTCGTCGGCTTCATCGCGGGACAGACCGCGCCGCCCGGACGACGGATGGGACACGCGGGCGCGATCATCGCCGGCGGGCAGGGGACGGCGGCGGAGAAGATGGACGCGCTGTCGAAAGCCGGCGTGCACGTGGTGAGGAGCCCGGCGGACATGGGCGCCAAGATGCGCGAAGTGCTCGGTTAGTGGTTGGTGGTTGGTGGTTGGTGGTTAGGACGTAGGGCGGGTTCCGCCGAGCATAGATGGCCGGCGGAGGCGGACCCGCCGGAGAAACATGGAACAGACATTCGCGATCATCAAGCCAGACGCGGTAGAGCGTCGCCTCGCGGGAAAGATCCTCGCCCGCATCGAAGAAGCCGGCTTTACCGTCAAGGCGATGCGGCTGCAGCACCTCACCAAGCGCGAGGCGGAAGGGTTCTACGCGGTGCACCGCGAGCGGCCGTTCTTCGGCGAGCTGACGGACTTCATGTCGTCGGGTCCCTGTGTGCTGCTCGCGCTCGAGGCGCCGAACGCCATCCAGAAGTGGCGCGACACGATGGGGCCGACCGACCCCGCCAAGGCGGCGCCGGGGACGCTGCGCCGCGACTTCGGCCAGTCGATCGGCCGCAACGCGACGCATGGGTCCGACGCGCCGGAGACGGCGGCCTTCGAGCTCGGCTACTTCTTCCGCGGCATGGAGCTTGTCTAGCGGCAGCGGGCAGCTGGCAGCGAGCAATATGGGCCGTGCACTCATGGTCATCGGGCTGGTCGTCGCGGCCGCGGGCCTGCTGATGACGCTTGGCCTTCCGCTTGGCCGGCTGCCGGGCGACTTCGCGTTCAAGCGCGGGAACTTCTCGTTCTACTTTCCGCTCGCGACGTCGATTCTCGCCAGTATCATTCTGACGTTGCTGATGATGCTGTTCGGGCGCCGGTGATCGGGACCACCCGCCCACGAACCACCAGCCACCAACCAGCCGATGCCGTCAATCAAGGCCGACAAGTGGATCCGCAAGATGGCGCTCGAACACCAGATGATCGAGCCGTTCGAGGATCGCCAGGTGCGCCAGGGCGTCGTGTCGTACGGGCTGTCGTCGTACGGCTACGACATCCGCGTCGCCGACGAGTTCAAGGTCTTCACCAACATCAACAGCACGGTGGTCGATCCCAAGAATTTCGACGCCAGCTCGTTCGTCGACTTCAAGACCGACGTCTGCATCATCCCGCCGAACTCGTTCGCGCTGGCGAAGACGGTCGAGTACTTCCGCATCCCGCGCGACGTGCTGACGGTGTGCGTCGGCAAGTCCACCTACGCGCGCTGCGGGCTGATCGTCAACGTCACGCCGTTCGAGCCCGAGTGGGAAGGCTTCGTGACGCTCGAGATCTCGAACACGACGCCGCTGCCGGCGCGCGTCTACGCGAACGAGGGCATTGCCCAGGTGCTGTTCTTCCAGAGCGACGAGATGTGCGAAGTGTCGTACGCGGACAAGAAGGGTAAGTACCAGAAGCAGCAGGGCCTGACGCTGCCGCGCCTGTGACGCAGCGCACCGAGCCGGCGCGCGGGATGCGCGACTTCCTGCCGGAGGACGTGCGGCGGCGCGAGCACGTCATCGGCATCATCAAGCGCGTCTACGAGCGCTACGGGTTCGAGCCGCTCGAAACGCCGGCGGTCGAGAACATCGAGACGCTCCTCGGGAAGTACGGCGAGGAGGGCAACCAGCTCATCTTCAAGATCCTCAAGCGCGGCGAGCACGAGGCCACCGGCCAGGCCGATCTCGCGCTCCGCTACGACCTCACCGTCCCGCTCGCGCGCGTCGTCGCGCAGCATCAAAGCAAGCTGCCGCGGCTGTTCAAGCGCTATCAGATTCAGCCAGTGTGGAGAGCCGACCGTCCGGCGCGCGGTCGTTTCCGCGAGTTCTACCAGTGCGACGTCGATTCGCTCGGCTCGACGTCGCCGGCCGTCGAGGCGGAGCTGTGCGCCGCCATGTCGGACGCGTTGACGGAGCTCGGGTTCAACGACTTCGTGATCCGCATCAACCATCGTGAGCTGCTCACCTCCATCCTGACGAACGCGGGAGTGGGCGCGCATCAGCATGGCGACGCGCTGGTCGCGCTCGACAAGCTGGACAAGATCGGCCCCGAGGGTGTCGATACGGAGCTCGCCAATCGCGGCATCGAGGAACAGGCGCGGAACGCGCTGCTGCAGGTATTTCTGCCGCCCACGTCGAGTGACCGCGTGGCCGCGTTCGTGGGCGGCAACGCCGCGGGCGAACGCGCGCTGGCGAACGTGCAGGCCGTCATGGACCTTGCCGCCCACACGAGCGCGGCGGGCAAGCTGAAGTTCGATCCCAGTCTCGCCCGCGGACTGTCGTATTACACCGGCGCGATCATGGAGATAAACGTCGCGGACCTTGCAGGCAGCCTGGGCGGCGGGGGCCGCTACGACAATCTCGTGGGGATGTTCCTGGGCCAGAACATCCCGGCGTGCGGTTTTTCGCTCGGGCTGGAGCGGATCCTGGTCGTGATGACCGAGCGGAACATGTTTCCGCCGACGCTCGCGACGGCGCCGGCGGATGTGATGATTGCCACCTTTGACGCCGCCGGCGCGGGGGCGGCCGTGCGGCTGGCGGCCAGGTGGCGCGCCGCCGGGCTGCGCGTGCTCGTGTATCCGGACGCCGAGAAGATCGGCAAGCAGATCAAGTACGCTGATTCACGAGGGATCCCGTTCGTCGCCCTGCTGGGCGAGAACGAGATCAGGGACGACACCGTTACCGTCAAGCATCTCGCCGCGCAGTCCCAGGACACCTACACGCAGTCGGACGCGGGCGCGAAGATCGTCGAGGCATTGAAGCAACGTGGCTGAGCAACTCGGTGAACTGACTCGCACTCACACCTGCGGCGCGCTCCGCCCGGCGGACGTCGGCGCCAGCGTGGTGCTGCTTGGCTGGGTCCACCGGGTGCGCGACCTCGGCGGACTGCTCTTCGTCGACGTGCGCGACCGCGAAGGCGTCACGCAGGTGGTCTTCGACAACGACGACGCGCCGCAGATGGCGAAGGCGAAGCGCCTGCGCTCCGAGTACGTCGTCGGCGTCTCGGGAAATGTCCGCCGCCGTTCCGCGGAAACGATCAATCCGAAGCTCGGGACCGGCGAGGTCGAGGTCTTCGTCAAGCAGCTCACCATCCTGAACGAGGCGAAGACACCGCCGTTCCCGATCGCGGACGAAACGCCCGTGTCGGAAGACGTGCGGCTGAAGTACCGCTACCTCGACCTGCGGCGGCCGCGCCTGGCGAGCAACATGATCCTGCGGCACCGGGTCGCCGCGGCGGTCCGCAAGTATTTCGACGCGAACGGATTCCTCGAGGTCGAAACGCCGATCCTGACCAAGTCGACGCCCGAGGGGGCGCGCGACTATCTCGTGCCGAGCCGCGTGCACCAGGGCGAGTTCTTCGCGCTGCCGCAGTCGCCGCAGCTGTTCAAGCAGATCCTGATGATCGCCGGCATCGATCGCTACGTGCAGATCTGCAAGTGCTTCCGCGACGAGGACCTTCGCGCCGACCGCCAGCCCGAGTTCACGCAGGTGGACGTCGAGATGTCGTTCGCGCGCCCCGAAACGGTCTTCGGCGTCATCGAGCCCCTCATGCGCGACATCTTCAAGGTGATCGGCCGCGACATCACGATCCCGTTTCCGCGCATGTCGTACGCCGACGCGATGGCGAAGTTCGGCTCCGACAAGCCCGACCTGCGCCCGGGGCTCGAGATCCAGGACCTGCGGGAGTCGTTCCGCGAGTCGAAGTTCCGCGTGTTCAAGGAGATTGTCGCCAGGGGCGGCACCGTGCGCGGCTTCGTCATCCCGAAGGCCAGCCACTACTCGCGCAGCGAGGTGGACGGCATCGTCGACATGGCGAAGCAGCAGCTCGGGGCAACCGGCCTCGTGTGGGCGCGCCGCATGGACGACGGGGCGATCACGAGCTCGGTCATGAAAGCGATGGGTGAGGACGAGGTCACCACGCTCCTCGATGCGACCGCGACCGGCAAGGGGAGCCTCCTCTTCATCGCGGCGGGCGAGCCGGACCCGACGTCGAAGCTGCTGGGCCAGCTGCGGCTGATTCTCGCGAAGAAGGACGGGCTGTTGAAGCCGGACGAGTTCCGGTTCACCTGGGTCGTGGACTTTCCATTGCTGGAATGGGATCCGGAGGAGAAGCGCTACAACTCGATGCACCACCCGTTCACCTCCCCGCTCGACGAGGACATGGCGAAGCTCGACAGCGACCCGGGGAACATCCGCGCGAAGGCATACGATCTCGTGTTGAACGGCAGCGAGATTGGCGGCGGCAGCATCCGCATCCACGACTCGGCGATGCAGAGCCGCATCTTCTCGCTGCTGAACATCAGCGACGAGGAGGCGAAGCTGCGGTTCGGATTCTTCCTGGAGGCGCTCGAGTACGGCACGCCGCCGCACGGCGGCATCGCGCTCGGCCTCGATCGCATCACCGCGATCCTGGCGAACGAGAGCTCGATTCGCGAGGTGATCGCCTTCCCGAAGACCGCCGCGGCGGTGGACCTCATGTCGTCCGCGCCGTCGCCGGTGGACGCCAGGCAGCTGCGGGAGCTGCACATCCAGATTAAATGAAGAAGATTGCTCTATCCGAAGAAGGCATCGGCACCGTCTACGGCGCGCGCGACGCGAACCTGAAACACATCGAATCGCTGCTCAACGTCGAGATTCGCACGCAGGGCGGCGAGATCACCATCGAGGGCGACCCGAAAGACGAGCTGCGGGCGCAGCTGATCTTCAAGCAGCTGAAGGAGCTGATCGACGAGGGCTATCCGCTGGCCAACGGCGACGTGAAGACGGCAGCGCAGCTGCTGGTCGAGAACGCCGACCTCGATCTCCGCGACTACTTCCTCAAGGGCGGCCAGCGACAGGTCACGCGAAGGCGTGTCACGCCGAAGAGCGTCAACCAGCGGCGGTATCTCGACTCCATCGACCAGTTCGACATCGTCTTCGGCGTCGGCCCGGCGGGGACCGGCAAGACGTACCTGGCGATGGCGCAGGCGGTCACCTACCTGCTGGAGAAGAAGGTCAGCCGCATCATCCTCGCGCGGCCCGCCGTCGAAGCCGGCGAGAAGCTCGGGTTCCTGCCCGGCGACATCGCGGAGAAGGTCAACCCGTACCTGCGGCCGCTCTACGACGCGCTCTACGACATGATGGACACCGAGAAGGCGACGCGGCTGATCGAGCGCGGTACGATCGAGGTGGCGCCGATTGCGTTCATGCGCGGGCGGACGCTGAACGACGCGTTCGTGATCCTCGACGAGGCGCAGAACACGACCAGCGAGCAGATGAAGATGTTCCTGACACGCCTCGGCTTCGGCTCCAAGGCGGTCGTCACCGGCGACATCACGCAGATCGACCTGCCGAGCGGGCGCGTCTCGGGCCTCATCCAGGCGCTCGACGTCGTCCGTCACATCGAGGGGATCGGCTTCGTGTACTTCGACGAGAGGGACGTCGTCCGGCACAAGCTGGTCCAGCAGATCGTGAAGGCCTATGATGCCTTCACCAAGAACTCGTAGACCTGTGGCGCGCCAGGCGAGCCTCAACGGCTCCCCCTCGAGGCGCTTGATCGTCGAGGTTGCGGGCAGGGCTCCCGGGCTCGCCACGTGGCTCGAGTCCGTGGCGCCTTTCCGCGCCCGCGGCGAGATGACGGTCGCGATCGTCCCCGACGCGCGCGTGCGCGCACTCAACCGGCAGTACCGGCAGAAAGACAGGGCAACGGACGTCCTGTCGTTTCCATCCGATGAACGAGGGTTCCTGGGCGATGTCGTGATTGCGTCGGGGGTTGCCGTGCGCCAGGCGCGCGCGGCGGGCCACTCGCTCCGCACCGAGCTGCGCGTGCTCGCGCTGCACGGCCTGTTGCACCTGCTCGGCTATGATCACGAGCGCGATGACGGCCGGATGGCCCGGCTCGAGCGGCGGCTCCGCAAGCGCGGCGGCCTCCGCGAGGGCCTGATCGAGAGGGCATGACCCCACTCGCCCTGTTCCTGCTGGGGTGTGCGACCGTATTCCTCGGCACGCTGCAGGCCGCCTTCAGTGCGCTGATGCGCCTGTCGCTGCGCCTGATGGCCGAGCGCGGCGGCCGCAGCGATCGCCTGGGCCGCTACCTTGACGACCCGCTGCAGCTGTTCATTCCCGTCCGGCTGCTGATCGGCGGATGTCTCGTGGCGGCGGGCGTGCTGATCGCGCGTGTCAGCGACATTCGCGATGCCAAGTCGGTCGCCATCTTCGTCACCTCGCTCGCGCTGTTCGTGGTCGTCTGCGAGCACCTGATACCCGCCATCATCTCGCGGCACGACCCCGAGGACGTGCTCGACGTGCTGCTTCCGGCCTTCACGCCGCTCGCCCGGCTGATGCGTCCCGTGACCGTCGCGCTGATGGACATTATCGACGTCCGGCGCGACCGCGAGACCGACGCCGACGCGGCGGCGCCGGAGGCCGCGACGTCCACGCCCGACGCCGCGGAGCAGCAGGAGGAAGGCGTCATCTCGCAGGAAGAGGGACGGGAGCTGCTGCAGTCCGTCGTCGACTTCACCGAGACCGTCGTCCGCGAAGTCATGACGCCGCGTCCCGACATCGTCGCCGCCCGCGTCGACGCGACGCTGCAGGATCTGCGGACGCTGTTCCGCGAGCAGCAGTACTCGCGGATGCCCGTCTACCGCGAGAACCTGGACAACATCGTCGGCATCGTCTTCGTCAAGGATCTGGTGGCGCTGCCGCCGACGGCGGAGCCGCCGGTGACGACGCTGATGCGGGCGGCCTACTTCGTGCCCGAGAGCAAGCGGGTGTCGGAGCTGCTGAAGGAAATGCAGCGGCGCCAGGCGCAGATGGCCATCGTCGTGGACGAGTACGGCGGCACGGCGGGCCTCGTGACGGTCGAGGACCTGCTCGAGGAGATCGTCGGCGAGATCCGCGACGAGTACGACGTGGAGAGCGAGACCGTCGTGGACGAAGGCGACGGGACGTTTGTCTTCAGCGGCAAGGTGAACGTGGACGAGGTCAGGGACCGGTTGGGCATCGAGGTCGAGCGCGAAGGGTTCGAAACGGTCGGTGGGTACCTGCTCTCGCACCTCGGACGCATGCCGTACGTCGGGGAGCGCTTCGAGGTGGACGGGCTCGACGTAGAGGTCCTCGAGGTGGAGCGCCGCAGGATTGCGAAGGTCCGCCTGCGGCGGGCGCAGCCGGCCTCGGTCGAGGACCAGGCGTGAAAGCGGGGTTCGTCTCCTTCCTCGGCCGGCCGAATGCCGGCAAGTCCACGCTCCTCAATCGCATTGTCGGCCACAAGCTCGCCATCGTCTCGGACAAGCCGCAGACGACCCGCACGCGCATCGTCGGCGTGAAGAATTACGAGCAGGGACAGGTCGTCTTCGTCGACACGCCGGGCGTCCACAAGCCGACGCACCGGATGAACGTGCGGATGGTGGACGTCGCGCTCGAGGCGATGCGCGAGGTGGACGTGCTCTGCCTGGTCGTCGATACCTCGGTGAAACCCGGCCCCGGCGACCGATTCCTGCTCACGCTGCTGAAGGACGTCACGACGCCGGCCATGCTGGCGCTCAACAAGGTCGATCTGGTCGCGAAGCCGAAGCTGCTCCCGGTCATCGACCACTACCGGCGCGAGCATCCGTTCGTCGAGATCGTTCCCATCTCCGCGGCCGACGGCACCAACGTCGACGTGCTCGAGAAGCTGTTCCTCCAGTACCTGCCGGAAGGGGAGCCGCTCTATCCCGCCGATTATGTGACCGACCAGCCGGAGCGCTTCTTCATCGGTGAAATCGTGCGCGAGCAGGTGCTCCAGTTGACGCACGACGAGCTGCCGTTCTCGACGGCCGTCATCGTCGATCGGATCGAGCCGGCAAGCGACCGGCTCACCAACATCTACTGCACGATTCTCGTGGACCGCGAGTCGCAGAAGCCGATCGTCATCGGTCGCGCGGGCGCGATGATCAAGCAGATCGGGACGGCGGCACGCGCCGAGCTCGAGCGCTACCTCGAGATTCGCGTGTTCCTGGATTTACACGTGAAGGTCAAGTCCGAGTGGCGTGACGACGAGCGCGTCCTGGATGAATTGGGTGTTGATCGGGTGAGGCGGACCTAAAGGTCCGCCTCTACGTCCAGGAAAATCGGATCCCGGATCCCGGCCCCCGGATCCCGACCTGCGTCAGTGATGATCCAGCGTCACGAGGTGTTCGGCATCCTTCTCGACGCACGGAGGCCCTTCCTCGATCGGCCGATTGCCGAGCCGCAGCGTGCGGGCGTTCATCACCCACGGCCGCGTGAAGACGTTCGGATCCTCGACCGTCACCTCGTAATTGACCGTGTCACCGGTGCGCGTGAAGCGTTCGATGACGTGCATCGCTTCGGTGTGAAAGTAGCCGTCGGGCCCGAGCCACGTGTCGTCGTTGAGGTTGTTGACGTCGACGACCAGCGTGTCGCCGTCCCACTTCGCGACCGAATCGCCCATGTACGACGTGTCGATGTCGGTCCGGTGCGGGGTGCCAATCGGGATCAAGCGGAACAGGTTGGTCGCGTAGAGGAAGACCACCTTGTCCGGGAGCTGGACGATCTGCGCCGGCGGCCCCATGCGCGGCACGCCGGCCGGCTTGCAGTAGAAAGCCGGGTCCTCCTGGCTCTGCCGGTTCTCGAGGTCCTTCAGCTTCGCGGCGAGCTCCGGCTTGTACGGCGGCTTGTTCGCCGCCTTCGCGCGTTCTGCGACCGATATGCGATCGAGCGCGGCGAACACGTTGTCCTTGTTCTGGTCAACGCCTTCGAGCGGCAGGACGATCTTGATGGATGTCTGATCTCTCCGGATGCCCGGGTTGCCGGCAACCCAGACGCCCGACAGATCCGGGTGGCCATCGGCCGTGCGCGGCGTCGGCTTGGGTGGACCCTGCGGCGGCGTCTGCTGTGCGTACAGAGACGCGCCGAGCGTGGCGATCAGAAGCGCGGTGAGTATCTTCATCGCTGCACCCTCAGGGATTCAGATCGTCGGGGTCGCCGAGCCACACCTCGATCGTGTGGCCGTCGTCGAAGGTGACCTGGCGAAGGAATCCGAGATTCTTCGACCCGTCGCGCGCCGCGTAACCTTTCAGCGATACGACCTTGCCGATGCCGAACGTCTGCTTGCTCATCCCTTCGGCACGCATGCGTCCCGGCCCGAGTGTCTCGAACTCCCACTTCGTCACGACACCCTTGTCGTCCTTCACGTCGAGGTGTACGTAAACGTGCGGGTTGACCCATTCGACCTTCGTCACCGTGCCCTTCATGGTCAACGGCTTGTTGATGTCGAACTGAGCCTGAAACGAGTGATGCGCGAGCGCCGATCCGCTGATCAGGACCGCGGTCGCGAGCGCGAGAGCGATGCAGTATCTCTGTCCCATGCGGCAGATCATGCACTTTTCAGGGCGGTTTTGCACGTGTCGCGTGCTACATTGAGTCGTTTGGGTTCCGACGAATATCCACCATGGCGGCGCAGCGGAGAATCGATCTCGTCCTCGACTCGGTCAAGCGGCTGCTGCGCATTGGTGCGTCCGCTAACCTGCTGAACCTGCTGCAGAAGCAGCATCCCGCCGACCTCGCGCAGATCTTCAGCGAGCTCCCCGACAAGGAACGCGAAGCGGCGTTCAGCCTCCTCGCCGAGCGCAACGGCCGCCTGGCGATGGAAGCCATCTCGGAGCTCGGCCCCGAGGCCGGTGCGGCGCTGCTGGCGACCCGCTCGGCCGAGGAAATCGCCAAGCTTGCACAGGAAATCCCGTCCGACGACGCCGCCGCGCTGATCGACTACCTGCCGGAGGAATTGTCGGCCGCCGTCCTCGACCTGATGCGGCCGAAGGAATCGGGCGTCGTCGAGAACCTGCTCGAGTACGACGAGCAGACGGCGGGCCGCATCATGAACCCGCATGTCTTCGCGCTGAGCGAGGACCTGACCGTCGGCGAGGCGATCACCGAGCTGCAGACCAATCGCGACGTCGAGATGGTGTTCTACCTCTACGTCGTGGACGACCGCCGTCACCTGGTTGGCGTCGTCTCTCTGCGCCGGCTCCTGCTGGTCGCCCCCGAGACGCCGCTCAAGCGGATCATGACGGCGGACTTGATCAGCGCGAAGGTGGACACCGACCAGGAAGAAGTCGCGCGGCAGGTCGCCTCGTACAACCTCCTTGCGGTGCCGGTCGTCGACGAAGAGAACAAGCTCGTCGGCGTGATCACGGTGGACGACGTGATCGACGTCATCAAGGACGAGGCGACCGAAGACATCATGCGCCTGGCCGGCGTGGCGGGCGACGAGCGCGTCTTCACGCCGGCGCCCGAATCGCTGCGCAAGCGGCTGCCGTGGCTCGGCGTGAACCTGGCGACCGCGTTCCTGGCCGCCGCCGTCGTCGGCCTGTTCCAGGGCACCATCGCGCAGATCACGGTGCTGGCGGTGTTCATGCCGATCGTCGCGGGGATGGGCGGCAACGCCGCCACGCAGACGCTCACCGTCATCGTGCGCGGCATCGCGCTCGGCGAGCTGACCTGGGCCAATTCCCGCAAGGCGCTGCTCAAGGAAGGGCTGGTCGGGCTTGGCAACGGCGTGACGCTCGGCCTGGTCGCGGCGGTCGTCGCCTATTTCACCAAGGGCGACGCGGTGCTCGGGCTGCTGCTGTGCGCGGCGATGATCATCAACATGTTCGTCGCGGCGACAGCGGGGACGCTGATCCCGCTGGGGCTCCGCGCCATGAACGTGGACCCCGCGCTGGCCTCGTCCGTGTTCATCACCACCATGACTGATGTGTTCGGCTTCGCGTCGTTCCTGGGGCTCGCGACGGTATTCCTGCGGTACCTGGTGAGGGACGGACCTTAGTACAATAAGTTGCCTCGTGCCGCTCTATACCGCCGACGCGCTGATTCTCCGGACGTATAAGCTTGGCGAAGCCGATCGGATCGTCGTCTTCCTGACACGCGACCGCGGCAAGAAGCGCGGCGTGGCGAAAGGGGCGCGGCGGCCGCGGTCGCGGTTCGCGGCGGCGCTCGAGCCGATGACCGAAGCCAGGGTCGCCTACTTCGAGAAGGAGCGACGGGAACTGGTCGGGCTCAACTACGCGGAGACGATCCGTTCCCCGCTCGCGTTCGCGATGAGCGCCGGCGGGCCGGCGAAAGCGGCCCTCGTGGAGGAGGGAATCGGGGCGCTCGGGTATCTCGGGTACTTTGCCGAGCTGCTCGACGAGTGGGCGCAGGAGGCCGATGCCGACGACCGGCTCTACCGGCTGGGCGCGTCGATGCTCGACGCGCTGAGCGCGGGCGCGCCGGTCGAGCCGCTGGCGCGCTACTTCGAGTACTGGCTGCTGCGCCTGCAGGGGGTGTATCCCGAGGCGCGCGGCACGCTGTCGGGCGAGGCGATGGCGTTTCTCGCCGCGTCGCGCAGTGTGACGCCGCAGCAGGTCGGCGGCGTGCCCGCGCCGCGCAAGGTGTTGCGGGAGCTCGAACAGGTGCATCGCGGGCTGATTACGATGCACCTGGAAAAGACCTTGAAATCGGAGCGCGTGCTTCGTGATTTACGTCGCCATAATTAGCTGACCGCTTCCGAGTGACGCTTCAGGATCTCATCCTCAAACTCTCCGCCTTCTGGGCCTCCCACGGGTGCCTGCTGCAGCAGCCGCTCGACCTCGAGGTCGGCGCCGGGACCTCGCACCCGGAAACGCTGCTGCGCGTGCTCGGCCCGCGGCCGTGGAGCGTGGCGTACGTGCAGCCGTCGCGGCGGCCCGACGACGGGCGGTTCGGACAGAATCCCAACCGCGTGTTCAAGCACCACCAGTACCAGGTGATCCTCAAGCCGTCCCCCGACGAGGTGCAGCAGCTCTATCTCGAGAGCCTGGAAACGTGCGGCATCAACCCGCGCCAGCACGACATCCGCTTCGAGGAGGACAACTGGGAGTCGCCGACGCTCGGCGCGTGGGGCATCGGCTGGCAGGTGCTGCTCGACGGGCTCGAGATCACGCAGTTCACCTACTTCCAGCAGGTCGGCGGCATCGACCTCGCGCCCATCGCCTGCGAAATCACGTACGGCCTCGAGCGCATCGCGATGTTCCTGCAGCGCGTCGACAACATCTTCGATCTCGAGTGGGGCGGCGGCGTGCGCTACGGCGAGGTGCGCCTGCAGGAGGAGATCGAGGAGTCGAAGTACGCGTTCGGGCAGGTGGACATGCCGCCCGCCGAATTCGCGGCGGCGCATCGCGACCTCTTCGATCGCAACTACGCGCTCGGCGAGAGGCTGCTCGCGTCGGGGCTGATCTGGCCGGCGCTCGAGTTCTGCCTCAAGTGCTCGCACCTGTTCAACATCCTCGACTCGAGCGGCAGCGTCGGCGTCACCGAGCGTACTGCCTACATCCTCAAGGTGCGCCAGCTGGCCGTGAAGATCGCACGCGCCTACGTGGACCTCATCACGCCGGCGGCGGTGAGCGAGGCCTAGCGTGGATCGCGAGCTGCTCATCGAGATTGGCTGCGAGGAGCTCCCGGCGGGCTGGCTGCCCGGCCTCACGCGGCAGGTGGCGGTCCACCTCGATGCGCGCCTGAAGGAGGCGCGCCTCGACACCGACGCGCCCGCCGAAAGCTACAGCACGCCGCGGCGCCTGACGGCACGCGTGGCCAAGCTCGCGGAACGGCAGACCGATCACGAGGAGCTCGTCACCGGACCGCCGGTGTCGGCCGCCTACAAGCCGGACGGCGAGCCGACGCCCGCCGCCGCCGGCTTTGCCCGCAAATACGGCGTGGAGATCGGCGCGCTCGAGCGCAGCGAGACCGCGAAGGGCGTCTACCTCGCGTATCGCGTTCGCCAGCGCGGCAAGGCGACCGTCGACGTGCTCTCCGACGTGATGGGGGGGCTGCTCCGCGATCTCACGTTTCCGAAGCAGATGCGCTGGGACGCCTACCTCGAGGACGGCAAGGGCGAGCTCGTGTTCGCGCGGCCGATCCGCTGGCTGATCCTTCTCTATGGCGGCCGCGTCGTCCCGTTCGTGATCCGCCGGGCCGACAACGCGCAGGGGCCGCTCGTGCAGGACATCCGCTCGGGACCGAATACCTACGGCCACCGCTTCCTGACGACGAGCGGGCGCGCGGGGCGCGCCATCAAGGTCAAGACCTTCGACGACTACCAAGCGCGCCTGCTCGAGAACTTCGTCATCCTCGATCGCGGCGAACGCGAATCGAAGATCCGCCGCGAGCTCGAGACGCACGCCCGCCGTCTCGGCGGCCGGGTGAGCGCGTCGACGGCGCTCAAGGCCAGCGGGTTCGTCGCGGACCATTCGGCGCTGCTGCAGGAGGTGCCGGATCTCGTCGAATATCCGTCGGTGATCGCCGGCCATTTCCCCGTCGAGTTCCTGCACCTGCCGGAAGAAGTGCTGACGACGACGATGATTCATCATCAGCATTACTTCCCGGTGATCGACGAGGACGGCAAGCTGAAGCCGGCGTTTCTCGCGGTCACCAACATGCAGGCGGAGAAGCCGGAGATCATCGCGCGCAATTCCGAGCGCGTGCTCACGGCGCGGCTCCGCGACGCCCGCTTCTTCTGGGACGAGGATCGGAAGGCGACGCTCGAGTCGCGCATCGAGCGGCTGTCCACGATCCTGTTTCACAAGAAGCTCGGCAGCTATCGCGAGAAGGCGGATCGGGTCGCCGCGCTCGCCGAGTGGATCGCGCGCGACGCGTTTCAGAAGCCGGAGGCGGCGGCGCCGGCGGGACGCGCCGGCCGCCTGGCCAAGGCCGACCTCGCCACCGACATGGTGCGCGAGTTCACCGAGCTGCAGGGGACGATGGGCGGCATCTACGCCCGCGAGGAGGGGCAGCCGGAAGCGGTCTGGAAGGCGATTTACTACCACTATCTCCCCGTGGGCGTGGAGGCGGATGCCCCGCCGTCGCGCCAGCAGCTTGGCGGTGCAGCAGTGACCTGGGCGGCGGTGTCGCTCGCCGACAAGCTCGACTCGGTCGCGGGCATGTTCGCCGCCGGCGAGCGCCCGACCGGATCGCGCGATCCGCTCGGCTTGCGACGCCAGGCGCAGGGCGCCGTGAAGATTCTTGCGGATCTCGTGGAGCTGACGGGCGTGACGTCGCGCATCGAGCTGTGGGACCTCGTGACGCGGGCGCTGTCGTCGTGGCCGCCGTCCGAGGACGCGCAGCAGGCGCTGCGCACGTTCATGCGCGAGCGCGTCATCTACCTGTTCGAGCAACGCGGCTTCGACGTGCGGAACGTCCGCGCCGTCGTGCCGCAATCGCTCGAGCGGTTCGACATGGTGGAAGCGAGGAAGAAGCTCGAGGCGCTGGCACAGATGAGCGGCTCCGAGGCCCTCCGCGGCGTGGCGACGCTCTTCAAGCGCGTCAAGAACATCACCAAAGGGGTGTCCGGCGGGCTCGCGGCCGGTCCCGACGACCTGCTGAAGGAGCGCGCGGAAGTGGCGCTCCTCCAGTCATTGAAGGAGGTCGAGCCGCGGATTCGTGACTCGGCCGACAAGGCCGACTACAAGCAGGCGTTTCACCACATCGAGCTCCTCAGGGCGCCGGTGGCGTCGTTTTTCGACGACGTGCTGGTGATGGCCGAGGATGAGAAGCTGCGTGCCGCGCGCCTGGCGCTGGTGGCGCGGCTGCGCGACCTCATTCTTGATATCGCGGATATTTCGGAGATTGTCACGGAGTCGTAATCGATGGCAAAGAAGCTGGCCCGGACGGCGAACAGAGCGGGGAAGGCGACCGCGAAGGCGGGCAAGGCGGGTGGCGCGCGTGCGGCAGGCAAGGGCGGGAAATACGTGTACCTGTTCGGCGCGAAGACCGACGGCAACGGCGGCATGAAGCCGCTGCTTGGCGGCAAGGGCGCCAACCTGGCCGAGATGTGCCGCATCGGCCTCCCGGTGCCTCCCGGTTTCACGATCACCACCGAGGTGTGCACGTATTACTACGAGCACAAGAAAAGCTATCCGCCGCCGCTCCGCGCGCAGATGGAAACGGGCCTCGCCGCCATCGAGCGGCAGACGAAGAAGAAGTTCGGCGACCTGAAGGACCCGCTGCTGGTCTCGGTGCGCTCGGGCGCTCGCGATTCGATGCCGGGGATGATGGACACGATCCTCAACCTCGGCCTCAACGATCAGACCGTCGAAGCGCTCGCCAGGAAGACCGGCAACGCGCGCTTTGCGTGGGACTGCTACCGCCGGTTCGTGCAGATGTACGGCGACGTCGTGCTCGGCGTGCAGAAGCGGCAAAACGAGGATCACGAGCCGTTCGAGACCGTGATCGAGAGCCTCAAGCACGAGCGGTATCACCAGGACATCGAGGACACCAAGCTCACCGTCGAGGACCTCAAGGAGCTGGTGACGCGCTTCAAGGGGCTCATCAAGGAGCGCGCGGGCCTCGCCTTTCCGTCCTCGCCGCGCGATCAGCTGATGGGCGCCGTCGGCGCGGTCTTCGGCTCCTGGATGAACGACCGGGCGATCGTCTACCGGAGGAAATACAACATCCCGACCGAGTGGGGCACCGCGGTCAACGTGCAGGCGATGGTCTACGGGAACACCGGCGACAACTCGGGATCCGGCGTCGCGTTCACGCGCAACCCCGCCAACGGCGAGAAGGAGTTCTACGGCGAGTTCCTGATCAACGCGCAGGGTGAGGACGTGGTCGCGGGCGTGCGCACGCCGGAGCCCGTCGCGCAGCTGAAGAAGGAGATGCCGAAGGCCTACCAGGAGCTCGAACGCATCCGGCAGACGCTGGAGAAGCACTTCCGCGACGTCCAGGACTTCGAGTTCACCATCGAGGACGGCGTCGTCTACATGCTGCAGACGCGGAACGGCAAGCGGACGGCGATGGCGGCGCTGAAGTTCTCGGTCGACATGTTCAAGGAAAAGCTGATCGACTGGAAGACGGCGGTGATGCGCAACCCGGCCGACCAGCTGGAGCAGCTGCTGGCCCCGGTGTTCGACGCCAGCGAGGTGGCGAAGGTGAAGACCATTGCCACGGGCCTGCCGGCGGGGCCAGGCGCGGCATCCGGGCAGATCTACCTCAATGCCGAGCGCGCCGTTGCCGCGGCGGAGAAGCACCAGCAGGTGCTGCTGGTGCGCGTCGAGACATCGCCGGAGGACCTGCGCGGCATGATCGCCGCCGAAGGCATCCTGACCGCGCGCGGCGGCGTGTCGTCGCACGCGGCGTTGGTGGCGCGGCAGATGGGCAAGGTCTGCGTCTGCGGCGCGGCGGCGCTCGAGGTCGACTACCAGGCGCGCACCGTGACGGTCGACGGCAAGACCTACAAGGAAGGCGACTTCATGTCGATCGACGGGACGATCGGCAAAGTCTACGCCGGACAGGTCAAGACCGCGCCGTCGGAGATCGTCGCCGGCCTGATCAACGGGGACGAGGCGGCGATGGCGACGGAGAAGTTCAAGAACTTCCAGCAGCTGATGAAGTGGTGCTCGGCGGCGACGCGGATGTACGTCCGGACCAATGCCGATACACCCGAGCAGGCGGCCAACGCCGTCGCGTTCGGCGCCGTCGGCATCGGCCTCACCCGCACCGAGCACATGTTCTTCGAGGGCGACCGCATCGACGCGATGCGCGAGATGATCCTCGCCGAGACGCTCGAGGAGCGGAAGGCGGCGCT
>DATNCQ010000024.1:0-2015 GCA_035571515.1 Vicinamibacterales bacterium | reverse complement strand
GTGAAGCCGATGTAGTCCACTTTCACGTCCACCTTGCGCCGCGACGGCTTGCTCAGCAGGCACGCGGACTTGATCGACTTCGGGGCCCGCGCCCGCAGCATGTCCTGCAGGTAGTGCAGCGTCAGCCCGGTGTCGACGATGTCCTCGACCAGGATGATGTGCCGCTGCTCGAGGACGCTGTCGAGATCCTTGAGCACCCGGACCTGGCCGGACGAGCTCGTGCCCTTGCCGTAGCTCGACACCGCCATGAAGTCCATGGTGACGCGTTCGCTCATGGCGCGGACCAGGTCGGCCATGAACATGAACCCTCCCTTGAGGACGCCCACCAGGTGGATCTCTTCGGTCGGCGGATAGTCCTTCTCGATTTCGGCGGCGAGCGTGCCGATGCGCTGCTGGATGTCAGCCTGCGAGATGAGCGTTCGTGTCGTGGGCATCTGGGCTATCGCACCGCGCTGCGGACCTTGTCGGCGAAGGCGTTCGCCTCGGCGAGCACCTTCAGGCGGTCCAGTGTGAGGACCTTGCGGTCCCGCATGAGGATCTTTCCGTTGACGATGGTGGTCCTGACGTCGTCGCCGCGCGTCACGTAGACCAGGTGAGACACGGGATCGTACATCGGGGTCTGCCGCGCCGACGACATCGAGACGATCAGCAGGTCGGCCCGCTTGCCGGGCTCGAGCGACCCGATCACCTTGTCCATGCCCATCGCCCGCGCGCCGTCGATGGTGGCCATCTCGAGCGCCACCGGCGCGGGAATCGCGCGCGGATCGCCGGCAACCAGCTTGTGCAGGAACGCCGCCTGGCGCATGGCCTCGAACATGTCGAGGTCGTTGTTGCTGGCCGCGCCGTCGGTGCCGAGGCCGACCGCGACGCCCGCCTTGCGCATCGCCTCGACCGGCGCGATGCCGCTCGCCAGCTTCATGTTGCTCTCGGGATTGTGCGACACGCCGACGTGCCGCGTCGCCAGGACGCCGATGTCGGCCGGCGACAGGTGCACCCCGTGCGCGGCGAGCGTGCGCGGCCCCCAGAAGCCCAGCGACTCGAGGAACGCCACCGGCGTCATGTGGTACTTCTCGTCGGCGGTCTTCACCTCGTCTTTCGTCTCGGCGAGATGAATGATCACCGGGATACTCAGGCGATCGGCGAGCGCGCGGCACGCCTTGAGCGTCTCGGCGTCGAGCGTGTACATCGCGTGCGGCGCCACCGCCGGCGTGATCAGGTCGTCAGCCGCGAACTCCTTCGCGAACCGCTCGGTCCGTGCCAGCCCCTCCGCCGGAGTTTTCGCGTCCGGCACCGGGAACTGGATGATCGTCTGGCCGAGCACACCGCGCAGGCCCGCGGCCCGCGTGGCGCGCGCGATTTCCTCCTCGAAGTAGTACATGTCGGCGTAGGTCGTCGTCCCCGACTCGATCATCTCGAGCGCGGCCAGCCGCGTGCCGGCACGCACGAACTCGGGCGAGACGGTCTTCGCCTCCGCCGGAAAGATGTACTTCTGCAGCCAGTCCATCAGCGCCAGGTCGTCGGCGAGGCCGCGGAACAGCACCATGGGCGCATGCGTGTGCGTGTTGACGAGGCCGGGCATGACGACGGCGCCGCCGGCGTCGATCGTCTCGCCCCCCTGGAACCGTGCGGCGATGGCCGACGCCTCGTCGACCGCAACGATGTCGCGGCCGTCGATGGCCACCGCGCCGCGCGGAATCACCCGCCGCGAACCGTCGACGGTGACCACAATTCCGTTGGTGACGAGGAGGGAGACGGGCCGGCGGGCCGGCGCCGGCTGCCCCATCCCCACGGCCGTCAGCACCGTGAGGAACAGGGCCAGGGTGCGGATCATGAAGCCACGATTCTATCGGAATTGCCGGCATTTCCGCCCGCCCGGCGGCCGGGGATCAAGGTATAGTTCAGCCGTGTCGGTCCACGTCGTCGAACACCCGCTGGTCCACGACGCGCTCGTGACGCTGCGCGACGCACGGACGCAGCCGGAGGTCTTCCGCCGGATGGCCGTGCGCATCAGCCTG
>DATNCQ010000023.1:0-23156 GCA_035571515.1 Vicinamibacterales bacterium | reverse complement strand
AGCGTGCCCTGGACGCGCGAAGCGGCGCTCATCGAACTCGTCCGCTCGCGCCTCGGCCTCGTCGGACCGACCACCGCGACGGCGATTGCCGCTTCCGCCGCGGTCGGCGAGGCGGACGCGACGAGTGCCCTTATGGCGCTGGAATCAGAAGGCGCCGTGTTGCGCGGGCGTTTCAGTCGCGGGGTGACCGCGCTCGAATGGTGCGACCGGCGGTTGCTCGCGCGCATTCATCGCTACACCCTGTCGGCACTGCGGAAGGAGATCTCGCCGGTCACCGCCGCCGACTTCATGCGCTTCCTGTTCGCGTGGCAGCACGTCGAGCCGCACGCCCGGTTGACCGGCCTCGACGGCCTGCGCGAGGTGATCGCGCAGCTCGATGGCGTGGAAGCGCCGGCGCGCGCGTGGGAGCGCGACGTCCTCGCGGCGCGCGTCGAGCAGTACGACCCGGCGATGCTCGACATGCTCTGCCTGACCGGCGCGGTCGGCTGGGCGCGGCTGTCGAGTGGCCCCACGCAGGTGGTGGGGGCGACGCCTATCGCGCTATTCCTTCGCGAGCACGCGGACGCGTGGCTCGGCCTGTCGACTGATGTGGGGCGAACCCTGTCGGGTTCGCCCGGCGAGCCCGGCAAGGCTCGCCCCACGGATGCTGTGCTGCAACATCTCCGATCCCACGGAGCGTCCTTCGCCCAGGAAATGGCGGCGCACTGCAATCTCACCGACGATGAGCTCCGCAAGGCAATCGCCGATCTCGTCGCCGCCGGCGCGATCAGCTCGGACGGGTTTGCCGGCCTGCGTGGGATCGTCGCGACCTCATCGAGTTATTTGCCGGCGCGGGCCGGCCGCGCGGAAGCATCGGGCCGATGGTTCGTCGTCCGGGATCCGGGGTCCGGGATCGGGGATCCGAAGAACGACGGCCGGCCCGCCGCCGTCGAGACCCTCGCGTGGACACTGCTGCGCCGCTATGGCGTCATGTGCCGCCGCCTCCTGACGCGCGAGCCGATGGACGTGCCGTGGCGCGAGCTGGCGCGCGTCTACCGCCGGCTCGAGGCGCGCGGAGAGATTCGCGGCGGACGCTTCGTGACGGGCATGTCGGGCGAGCAGTTCGCGCTGCCCGACGCGGTCGAGCGCCTGCGGGAGGTACGCCGCTCGGCCGCCAACGACCAGCTGATCACCATCAGCGGCGCCGACCCGCTCAATCTCGTCGGCATCGTCACCGGCGACGAGCGCATCCGCGCCTCCGCCTCGACGCGGATCGTCTATCGCAACGGCATCCCGGTCGCGGCGATGGAAGGCGACATGTTGCGGACGTTCGGCAATCTCGATCGCGAGGTGGCCGCCGAGGCGGCCGCGGCCGCCGCCGGCCGGCGCGTCCCTGTCGTCAGCGGCTTCGTCGGACGGCTCTAGGCGGACCTGAAGGTCCGCCTCTACGTCCACTGAAGGGCTCTCGATCGTAGAGGCGCCACGAAGGGCCCTCGATCGTAGGAGGCCACGAAGGGCCCTCGATCGTAGAAGGCCACGACGGGCGCTCGCTCGTAGAGGCCGACCCTCAGGTCGGCCTAATGCCGTTTGAAGAACTGCACCGCGCGCTCGTGCTTCTCCGCCGCGGCGCGACTGCTGAACGTCCCCAGATTGCGACGACGCCCGGTCTTCGGATCCTTCTTGCGCGAGTACAGCCGGTATTCGCCGGATTTCAGCTTCCTGATCAAGGTGGGCGCCTCTACAGCGCGGGCGCCGACGGCGTGCGCGACTCGGGCGCGTCGAGCCGGGCGAGCAGCCGCTCGCACAACTCCTCTCGCTGCACCAGCTCGTGGCGGAACCCGTGATGATCGGTCCGCGCAATCTCGCGCTTCAAGTCGGGAATGCAATCCGTCAGCAGCCCCTTCAGCATGGCCGCCTCGTCCGGCGTCAGGTCGACGTGCATACGACCTCCCTGTGATCTGATCATCGCACCTGCGGCCCCGCGCTTCAGCGCAACAGTTTGAAGGCGTGCGACCACTCGTTGCGCAGGAAGCCCGGAATGCACCAGAGCATGCAGAGCGGCTCGATGGCGCGCGCCGCCTCCGCGGTGCCGAGGTCAACGGTTTCCCACCCGAACTGATCGAGAATGCCCTTCACCGTCGTCTTCGCGGCCTCGTCGTTGCCGCAGACGAACATCGACGGCGGGCCTCCCGCCAGTTTCGGATTCACCATCAATGCGGCACCGACCGAGTTGAACGCCTTGACGAATCGCGCCGCGCCGAACTCGCGCTGCAGCCGCTCCATGGACGACTCGTCGAGCGAGGTGAAGAACTTCAGCACGCCGTGATCGGGCGGTGCATCCGCGATCGGGTTGGTCGTGTCGATGACGACCTTGCCCGCCACGTTGCCGCTGCCCGCCTGCCGCAGCGCCTCGGCCGCCGCGCTGCCCTTCACCGCGAGCACGATGAGGTCGGCCCACGCAGCGGCGTCGGCAAAGCTGCCCGTGCGTGCAGCTGAATTCCTCGTCCGCCACTCGTTCAGCTTGTCCGGGTGCCGCGTGCCGAGCGTGACGTCGTGCCCATGTTTCAGAAAACCGGCGGCGAGCGTCTGCGCCACGCCACCGGAGCCGAGCATCCCGATTTTCATTGCAGCTGTCCCGACATCTCGCGGATCTGTTCGATGTGCCGCGATTCGTGCGCGGCGAGGAAGCCGGCCCACTGATACACGTTCAACGCGCCAAAGCGCGGATGCTCGTGGATGACGCCGCCGAGCTCGAGACCGTCGGCGCGCGTGACGAGCAGGCGAAACGCCGCGCGAGCGGCCTCGGCGCGTTCCCACGCGGCCTGGTGCCCGATGCCGCCGAGCGGTTGCAGCGGATCGGGTGCCTGGCGCCGCTCGCTGCGATCGACGATGCGTACCCGCAACTCCGGCGACAGCAGCGAGGGATCGCCGCCCTCGCGACCGAGGCCCGCTTCGCGTGCCTCCTCGAGCTTCGCCGCGATGGTCGCCGTCAGCCGCTCTTCGACGAGCGCGAGGTGTTCGAGGATGTGTGCGACCGACCAGCGGTCGGGCGCCGGCTGTTGATCGCGACGCGGCTCCGGCACGGAATCGATCGCGGCGCGAAGCCCCTCGCGCGAGCGGTCGAGGCCCGCGAGGACCTCCGTGGCGGCCGGATGCATCACTGTCCTAGTCATGCGCGGATTCTAAACGAAAGAGGTAACATCCCCGCCATGGCAGGCATAGGCGACGACATTGAATTCCAGGCGCCGCGCGACGGCCCGCCTCCCCCCGACGGCAGCGCACCCGGCGGCCCGAGCGTCATCTGGATTGCCCTCGTCGGCGTCGCGGTGATCGCGCTCGCGGCCGGCGCCTACTGGTTCTTCGCGAACCGTACGCCACCCGCGGTAACGGCGGCGCGCCCCGCGGCGACCGCCCCGGCGCCAGCGCCGGCGGCCACGGCGGACGACTTCGAGCACATCGACCTGCCGCCGCTCGACGACAGCGACGCGCTCGTCCGGCAGCGGGTCGGCATCCTCTCGTCGAACCGGCTCGTCACCGCCTGGCTCGCCACCAAGGGCCTCGTCCGCAACTTCGTCGTCGTCATCGACAACATCTCGCGCGGCATGAACCCGTCGCGCCGCCTCGCGGTGCTCAAGCCGCCGGGCCAGTTCCGCGTGATGACGAAGGGCAGCCAGGTCGTCATCGATCCGCGCAATTACGATCGCTTCGCACCCATCGCCGACGCGGCGGCGTCGATCGATGCGCGTTCGGCGGGGCGGTTGTACGGATCGTTCAAGCCGCTGCTGCAGACGGCGTACGACGAGCTCGGAAGCCAGGAGCGGCTCGATCAGGCCGTCGAGCGCGCGATCTCCGGGCTGCTCGCGGTGCCCGCCATCGACGGAGACGTCCGCGTGGAGCAGACCGGCGAAGGTATCGGCTACCAGTACAGCGACGACCGGCTGCAGGAGCTCAACGGCGCGCAGAAGCAGCTGCTGCGGATGGGACCGCGGAACATCCGGACGATCCAGGCGCAGCTGCGGACGTTTGCCGCGGCGATCGGGCTGCGGGCGTCCGGCGCCAATTGAACAAGAGCCGGCTCGAGGCGTTCAGCGACGGCGTCATCGCCATCCTGATCACCATCATGGTGCTCGAGCTGCGCATTCCCGAAGGAGCGGACTGGCCCGCGGTAAAACCGGTCGTTCCGATTTTCATCACCTACGTGCTCAGCTTCGTCCTCCTGGGCATCTACTGGACCAACCACCATCACCTGGTGCACACGGCGGATCGCATCACCGGCGGCATCCTCTGGGCGAACCTGCACCTGCTCTTCTGGCTGTCGCTCGTCCCGTTTGCGACCGGCTGGATGGGACGGAACAATTTCGCGTCGCTGCCGACGGCAATCTACGGCGGGGTGCTGCTGCTCTCAGCGGTTGCCTACACGATCCTGGTGCGGACGATCATCGCCGCGCAGGGTCCCCACTCGCGGCTGAAGGAGGCCATCGGCGGCGACGCCAAGAGCTACGCGTCGCTGGCCATGTACGCCGCGGCGATCCCGCTCGCGTTCGTCGATCGCTGGCTGGCGTATGCGCTCTATGTCGCGGTCGCGCTGATCTGGTTCATTCCGGATCGACGAATCGAGAAGCGGCTCTCGTGATCCAGGCGGAGGTCACGCGCGCCCGCGCACCTTCGCGATCCACCACCGCAGCCCGACGAACAGGAACCGCCAGTCGTGGAAGAACTCGGGCCGCTTGCCTTCGAAGGCGTGGCCGATGAACTGCAGCGCCCACCCGGCGACGAAGAGCGTCGCCGGCAGCCACAGCGGCGCCGACAGGAACCACGCAACGGCGAACCAGGCGATGGAGACGACGATCAGCGGGATGCCGAGGGTGTGGCAGAAGCGATTGACGGGATGCTGATGGCTCGCGGCATACTGCGCGACCCACTGATCTGACGTGCGGCCGCCGAGCGGCGTCACCGCCACACCCCCAGCGCGCGGCGGACCGCGACGATCTGCCCGAGGTGATACGCGTTGTGATCCATCACGAGCAGGAGCGCCCGCAGGTACGTCTGCTGCCCCTTCCCCGTCGGCACGACCGCGTAGAGATCCTTCGTCTCGCGCGCCAGCGTCTTCAGCTTCTCGCGCTCCCGCCTGAACGACGCGATCGACTCGTCCCAGGCCGCCGCGTTCGGCGGCGCCGGCGCCTTCGGCCAGTAGTCGTCCGGCCACTTCATGGTGTGGACATACTTCGGGTTCACGCAGAAGTCGAGGATGTCCTCCTGCGCGATGCGCATGTGCTCGAGCAGCTCCCACACGCTGTGCTCGAACCCTGTGGCGCGCGCGCCGCGCTTGTCCGCCGGCACGTCCTTCAGCGCATCGTCGAGGCCGACGTGCGCCTCCTGCCAGTCGAGCGTTCGAGCGAGCTGTTCTCTGAGCGGTTCGTCAGCCATGGTGGGATTATCGGCCGGGAGCCGGGATCCGGGATCCGGGATCCGTTTCCAGCCAGCGTTTTTCGGATCCCCGATCCCGATCGCCGATCTGCTTTAGCCAGCGTTTTTCGGATCCCGGTCCCGGATCCCGGACCCCGGTCTACACACCGAACTGCCGCAGGTGATGATCGGTGTGCCGCCAGCCCCAGTGCTGCCACTCGCGCGTCGTCAGCCGTCCGAACATCGGATGCGGCTGGAAGTCGCCACCCTGGCGCGCGGCGAACTGCTCGATGAGCGCTTCGAGCTGCTCGCGATCGCGCCCAAACTCCACGGGCCTGGTCCCGCCGATCTCCTGATCGGCCTCGGGCCTGGTCTTCACCCCGTGCGGCCATGGCAGCCCGGAGTGGAGCGCGATCCACCGCACGAACGTCCGCGAGAAGGGCGTCGCGAGGGAACTGAGCGGGGTCGGGCTCATCATGTTCCGGAACGAGTCGCTCAGGTGGCAGATCGCCTGGTGCGCGTTCATGCGACCCCACTGCCGCGGACTGTCGGGCGTGAGGCGCTGCAGCCGGACGACGAGCGCGGCACGAAGCGCGGGATCAGCAAGCGTTTGCTTCATGAGTACGCGCCGGGTCCGCAACGCGATGGCCGCAGGCCGCATTGCGGAACCCCGGCCTACGAACGACCCACGACCAACGACCAACTACCCAGGGCGGTTGACGAGCATAGCCGAAACGCCGTCGAAGAACTCCCTCAGGTACGCGTCGACGTCCTGCGGTAGCCGCGCCTCGTCCAGCGCCTTGGCCATCAACTCCAGCCAGCGCCGACGCGCCGCCGGGTTCACGGCAAACGGCATGTGCCGCATCCGCAGGCGCGGGTGCCCGCGCTGCTCGATGTAGCGCTGCGGGCCGCCGAAGCGGCCGATCAGGAAATCGCGCAGCCGCTGCTCGGCACCCGCGAGATCGCCGGGCGGATACATCGGCCCGAGTATCTCGTCGCCGGGCACCTGCTTGTAGAAGGCGGCAATCAGGCGGCGAAAGCCCTCTTCGCCGATGGCCGCGAAGACATCGGTCTCGTCCACGAACCTCCCGCGATGCTATCGCGGAATACCAGAATCGAATAGACTGCGGACCTTCCTTCTCATATCCGGCACGGGCAGCGCTCATCCCAGGTACGGCACGGTCCTTCGCGAAAGGAGATCACGATGCGTGTGCGAAATCGGCTCTTGATGGTCGTCCTCGCAGCCGGCGCGGCCGCCGCCGTGACAGCGGCCGGCTGCAGCAGCTCGCCTTCGAGTACGACCGCGGCGCCAGTCGGTCCGGCCTCGGCCGCGGCCCAGGACATTGGAGGCCAGGAGGAATTCGGTCCCTACGAGCCCGTGGCCAACTTCCCGCAGCCGCTCGCCGACGCCGCCGACGGCGTGAAACACGACGGCTGGACGTGGGGATCGGTGGGCGCGGTCTACGCGGAGACGCCCGACCGGATCTGGATCGCGCAGCGGGGCGAGCTGCCGCTGCCCGCGGGCGCGAAGCCGTGGACGCCGTACGCCATGCTGTCGCCCTCGCGCGGCAACGCCACCGGCAACGGCGACGGCCTCAGCGCGACGTGCGAGGCAACCGAGAAGCGCGGCTGGGAGCGCCGCTATCACCACGCGATCTTCGTCGTCGATCGCGACGGCAAGATGGTCCAGTGGTGGCAGGACCTCGACAAGATGTTCGAGGGCAAGTGCGGACGCGGCCCGCACAAGATCAAGATGAACCCCTACGATCCGGAGAAGCACGTCTGGATCATCGACGACCAGCTGCACATGATTTACAAGTTCACCTACGACGGGAAGCTGGTGCAGTCGTGGGGCACCAAGGGCGAGCGCGGCCGCGACGCCGGACGCCTGTTCGACCGGCCGACCGACATCGCGTGGCTGCCCGACGGCACGTTCTTCATCAGCGACGGCTACGGCGGCACCCGCGTCGCCAAGTTCGACAAGGACGGCAAGTTCCTGATGGACTGGGGCACCGCCGCCAAGGATCCGAACAACCCCGGGCCGAACGAATTCGACACGGTGCACAGCATCCAGATCAGCAACGATCGCCGGCTCTTCGTCGTCGATCGCGGCCACCGGCGCTTCCAGGTCTTCGACGAGAACGGCAAGTTCCTGACGATGTTCAGCACGGGCACGCGGTCGTCGCCGTACACGCACCTCATCACGAAGGACCAGGCGCTCTGGTTCGCCGACGGCGGCACGAGCCGCATCGTCAAGTACGATCTGAACGGCCACTTCCTCTACGGGTGGGGCGGGCCGGGCGGCGGGCTGGGCCAGTTCAACGGACCGCACTCGATGACGGTCGATCAGGACGGGAACCTTTACCTGGCCGAGGTCTTCAACGGGCGCGTCTCCAAGTTCCGGCCGAAGCCGGGCGCCGACCCGGCGAAGCTGGTCGGCCAGGAGTTGCGGTACACCGCGACGTCGACGAATTGATCGTGGCGCCGGGTCCGCAAGGACCCGGCCTACCAAAATAGGCGAGCCCATGAGCATGCGCGCGTGTGTCTGGCTGATCGTGTTGACCGGTGCGGCGGCGCAAGTGGCCGCGCAGGCGCCGGCGGGATTGCCGCTCTGGGCGTACGGCTACATCGCGTATCCGGCGATGCCGGGTGACTACACGAACAGGTGCCAGGGCGAGCGCGCCGACCCGTGCGACCGCCCTGGTGGACTGCCGACCGATCCGAACAACACGCCGCGGACGCTGCAGGGAAGCGATCGCACCTACACCGTCGCCCAGATCAACGCGCGCTACAACCCGGCCGACTGGTTTCCCGGCGACCACCCGGCGATGCCCGACGTCGTCGCGCACGGCAAGGAGGCCAACGGCGTCCGCGCCTGCGGCATCTGCCACTTGCCGAACGGCAAGGGACTGATGCAGAACGGCAGCGTCTCGGGGCTGCCGCGCGAGTACATCCTGCAGCAGCTCGGCGATTTCAAGGCCGGCAAGCGCCACACCGCCGATCCGAACAAGGCGAACGGCTACGAGATGCAGGCGATTGCGCGCAACCTCACCGACGCCGAGGCGCAGGCGGCGGCCGACTATTTTTCCTCGGTCAAGTACACGAAGTGGGTGCGCGTCGTCGAGTCCGACACCGTGCCGGCGTTCACGGCGACCGTCAATGGCTTGTTCCTGAAGGCAGACGGCAGCGAGACGATGGCGCTCGGCAACCGCATCGTCGAGATGCCGGAAGACACGTACCAGACGAACATCCTGCGCAACCCGCGATCGGGATTCGTGGCGTACGTGCCGCCCGGAAGCCTCGCCAAGGGCGAGGCGCTCGTGACGGCCGGCAAGTGCGGCACGTGCCACGGCGCCGACCTGCGCGGGATGCTGATGCAGAAGATCGTCGTGCCGCCGATTGCCGGCCGCTCGCCCAGCTACATCGGCCGCGCGCTCTACGACTTCCAGCAGGGAGCGAGGAGTGGCGCGAACGCGGTGTTCATGAAGCCGGCGGTGCAGAAGCTCACCGAAGACGATTTCATCGCGCTTTCGGCTTACATCTCATCCCTCGAGCCCTAGGTCCGCCTGAAGGCGGACCCCACCGACGATCAGAGCGCGGAGGGGTCCTTCTCCACGACCCAGGCCTTGCGGCACGCCAGCATGATGTCCAGGTACCTGGCCGTGCGCTCCTTGCCGATGATGAAGGGATTGGGCGCGTTCGGGTTGCTGCGAATCGCCGCCATCTTCGCCAGCCCGTCGTTCATCGTCAGCGGATGGCTGTTGAAGACCATCTCCGGGTTGTCCTTCCGGAAATAGTCGTTGATGACGTGCTCGAACGCGCGCAGCGAGGGCTTGTCGGGCACCTGCAGCGCGCCGGCCGGGACGAGCCACACGCGGCGCACGCCGTGATCGAGCACCGGCACCGTCATCATGATCGTGCCGGGCGTGTGCCCCGGGTAGATGCCGAAGCGGATCGTGGCGTTGCCGAGCGTCAGCGTGTCGCCGTCGTTGATGACCCGATCGCGCGTCGGCAGGACGCGGTTGCGCGCCGCGGCGCTCGCGTTCGGCCCCGGCGGACGGGCGATCAGGTCCCAGTCGGCCGCCGTCATCATGACGGGCGTGTGGTAGTGCTCCTGGAAGTACGGCGCGCCGCCGAAGTGATCGGCGTGGCCGTGCGAGAGGACGATGTACTTGATGTTGGCCGGGTCGAGCCCGAGCTGTTTCAAGCCGGGCACGAGCACCTCTTCCGCCTCGCGCGGATTGTTGAGCGTGTCGAAGAGGATGAGCCCGTCGCCGGTGTCGAGCGTCCACGTGCCGACCTGCTCGAAGCCGACGTAGTACAGGTTGTCGAACACCTTCAGCGGCTCGACTGTCTGCATCGGTCTCGGGTCGGGATCGCGGGCCGGCCCGCCCGGCAGGCACGCGTCCGCGGCTTCCGACTTCAGGTCGTCTTTGGCGATCGCCATCGCGTGCGCGATCAGGTCCTGAGCTGCTTTGCTCGTGGCCTTCTCGGGTAGCGGCGCCCCGCGCTGCGCGTGCAGGGTGGCGGCGGATGCGGCGGCGGAGAGCGCGACCGCGCAGGCGAGCACGTAGTGCATTCTCATGTCGAAACCCGGCTGGAATCCAGGGAAGGCCGGTTGCCGCGCAACCGGCCTCCTTGGGAGTTGGAAGTTGGGAGTTGGGAGTTGGGATTTCGTAGGGGCCGGCGTCAGCCGGCCCTTGCTCTAGTTGGTCTGCCCCTTCTGCGCTTTCGCCTTCTCCTCGGCGATGTACTTCACCGCGCCGGCGTGGGCGTCCTTCAGCCACTGCCGCCACAGCGCGTTGTTGATGAACGGGTTCGGCCCGTTCGGGTTCTTCGCCTTGAGGTCGCGCAGCTCGAGGATCCCCATATCGTTCGGGTACGGATAGCTGTTCAGGTAGCTGTGCACGTTGAGCGCCACCTGCACGTCGGCGAAGTTCTTCTCGAGCCGCTCGATGCTCTTCAGGAACTCCGTGCCGCCGTCGACGCCGTTGCGGGGGCCCGGGCCGCCGAAGACGAATCCCTTGTACGGCTTCTTGTTGTCGTAGACGGTCAACTCGTAGGCCGGTGAGCCCGGCGTGTGGCCCGGGAGCACGTACACCTTCACCTTCGTGTCGCCGAGCGTGATGGTGTCGCCTTCCTTGATCACCATGTCTTTCTGCGGTGCCTCGTCACCCGGCTTGGGGCTGCGGCCGTTCTTGATCGCGTTGGCCTGCTGCGTGGCCATGAAGTTCCAGTCGGTCTCGGTCAGCGCGACGCGCGCGCCCGACAGCTTCTGGATCTTGGCGGCGCCGCCGAAGTGATCGAGGTGACCGTGCGTCAACAGGATGTACTTGATGTTCTTCGGGTCGAAGCCGACCTTGCGGATGTTGTCGAGCACGGTGTCGACGTACGGCTCCTGCGCCGTGTCGAACAGGATCAACCCGGCGCTGGTCGGCACGAGCCACACCGAGACCGAGCCCGGCCCGACGTAATAGACGTTGTCCATCACCTTGAACGGCGCAATCTTCTGGTACTCGACGTTGCGCGCCTGGCTGCCGCGGTAGCTCTGGCTCAACGACTCGCCCGGCGCGGGGCCGGCGGTCTGCGCGTGCAGAAGTGCGCCTGTGGCCAGGCAGGCGAGCGCCAACGTTGCGATGCGTGTCCCTTTCATCTCGACTCCTTCGGTCAGTGGGCAGTGGGCAGTGGGCAGCGGGCAGTAAAGAACCGCCCCTGCCGACTGCCGGCTGCCGACTGCCAACTAGTTAGAACTTGAACCGAATCCCGAGCTCCGCCTCCTGGCGCGCGCCCGCCACCGAGTAGGTGCCGAACTGATCCGACAGCGCATTGTTCTGGAACGCGCCGCCGGTGCCGCCAATGAGGTTGTCGCGCCCGAACAGATTCAGCACCTGCGCGCTGAGCTCGATGCTGCGCGCCCCACCCACGGCGAAGGCGCGGCTGACGCGGACGTCCACTCGATTGTAGTCGCTGCTCTCGAGCTGACGCGCGTCGATCGCCGGCCTGTTGCGCACCGCGCGCCAGGCGTTGACCAGCTCCAGCAGCCTCGCCGTGCCTGCCGAATCGCGACCGCCCATGTTCGTGGTCGCGCCCGGCACGAGGTCCGCCACGCCGTCGCCCGTCAGGTCCACGCCGCTGTTGGCGTCGTACGGCAGCGCCGTCCGAATCGTCCACACGGCGCCGACCGTCAGCTCGTAGGGCAGTCGCGCGGACCCGCTCGCCACCAGCGTGTGCTTGCGGCCGCTCGGCCCTTCCTGCAGCTCCGGATGGTAGAAGTCGGAGATGTTGGCGACGTTGTTGCGCGTCCACTCGCGCGTGTACGACACGATGTACTGGTAGTTGTCCGAGTACCGCTTGTCGAGACGCACGTAGAGCGCCCGGTAGTTGTGCCACCCGTTGGACGCCAGCTGGGTGATGTTCCCCCAGGTGGCCAGCGGACGCCGGGCATCGAGCTGCGCCTGCGTGAAGGTGGTGATGGTCGCGGCCTGCGCCGCCGTCAGCGTCTTGAAGTCGAACACCGGCACCGGCTGGTTGATGTTCTGCGTCCGCGAGAGGTTCCGCAGGTTCGTGTAGACGCCGTCGACGTGCAGCGCCAGGCTCGATCGCAGCTGCTGCGACACACCCGCCGTCACCGTGTCGCCGTACGCATTCCGGATGTTGTCGTCGAGGATGTTGACGTTCGGCCGCGCGGACGCGGAGATGAACGCCTGCGGCGACAGGCCGCCGTAGGGATCCGGATACGACGGGTTGTTGATCGTGACGGTGTTCTGCTTCAGCGTGTCGGCCTCGTTGCGCAGCGAGCCGCCCGAAATGTACTGGTAGAAACGGCCGTACGCCGCGCGCATCAGCGTCCGTCCCTGCCTCGGATCCCACGCCAGGCCGATACGCGGCTCGAAGTTGTCGGGTTCGCCGGCCCGGCTGTGCGGATCGATCAGCTCGCGGAGCCGCTCACGCCCGGTGAAGTCGTAGTGGTAGTTCAGCGAGTGGTACTGGATGTCGTAGCGCACGCCCATGTTGAGCGTCACCGTGCTCAACGGACGCCATTCGTCCTGCGCGTAGGCGTTGAACCAGTACTGCTCGAGCCGGCGCGAGTTGGCCGGGAACGACGCCGTGAACGTGCGCGGCGCGGTCAGCCGGTTGATCGTGGCGGGCGTGCCGTCGAACGGCTGATCGGTGGCGAAGGTCCAGGTGCCGACGTTCGGCGCGTTGTCCTCGGGCGAGATGAAGCGCTCGTGCGCGCCGCCGAACTTCCACTGGTGCGCGCCGCGCGACAGCGTGAAGTCGTCCTTGATCTCGAAGCGGTTGGTCCACTGGATGCTGCCGCTCGTCGAGCCCCAGTGCATGCTCGGGAAGTTGTAGACCGGCGTGTAGAGCGCGAACCGCTCGGTCGGGAAGCTGCCCGGAGCTTTCCAGAGCTCGGTTCCCGGGGGTCCGGTCTGGTTGCGCAGCCGCGCCGGCCACTGCACGCGCAGCTCGTTCAGGCTCGAGTTGCTGATCACCCAGTTGTGACCGGTGACCAGCGTGTCGCGCGGCGACTGGACGTAGGTGCCGTTGAAGGCGGCGTTCGTGCCGCCGCAGCTCTCGCAGTCGATGTGCTCCCAGTCGAGCGCGTAGCGCGTGAACAGGCTCTGCGATTGATTGAGCTGGAAATCGACGCGACCGAAATACTTCCGGCGCAGGTAGTCGGTCGGGAACGTGCCATGCAGCGCGCTGTAGAACTGCGGTGCGCCGCTGTTGACCGTGAAGGATTTGCTCTCCGTCAGCAGTTCGACGGCGCCGTAGAAGTGCATGCGGTCCTGGATGATGGGTCCGCCGATGCCGAACCCGTGCTGATAGCGGCGGTACGGCGGTTTGTTGCCGCCGATCCGCTCCTGATCGCGGGTGATCGCGTTCAGGCTCTTGTCCTTGAAATACTCGAGCGCCTCGCCGCTGAAGCGGTTCGTCCCGCTCCTCGTCACGGTGCTGACGAGGCCGGCGACGTTGCCGCCATGTTCGGCCGACGCCTGCGCGATGTTCACCTTGAACTCGCGCACCGCCAGCTGCGGCATCTCCGCGTGCTGCTGGCCCGAGTTCGGCGACCGGTTCTCGGCGCCGTCCACGAAGTAGGCGTTCATCTGGTTGTTGATCTGCCCGGCGCCGATGTTGGCCTGCGACCGCCGCACCTGCGTGTTGTCCATGTTGGTGCCCGGCAGCAGCAGCACGAGGCTCGCCGGCTGGCGATCCGCCATCGGCAGCGTGTCGATCTGCTGCTGCGTGATCACCTGCGCGACTTCGGCCTTGGTCACCTCGATCACGGGCGCTTCGCCCGTGACCGTCACCGTTTCCTGCAGCGACTGGACCTGCATCTTGAGGTCCTGCTTCAGGTCGAGGCCGATGGTCACCGTCAGCTTGTCGACGGCGACGGTGGCAAATCCCTGCAGCTCGGCCTTCATTTCGTAGCTACCGGGCTGAAGCCCCGCGAACCGGTAGAGGCCGTCGCCTTCGCTCACCGTGGTCCGCATCGTGCCTGTGTCGGTGTTACGCAGCGTCAGCGAGACGCCGGGCAGCACGCCGCCCTGCGCGTCGGTGACGGTGCCTTGAATCTGACCGACGACCTGCGCGTGCGCGGGCACCGCGAGTCCGATCAGCGTCGCGAGGGCCAGCACGAGCTGGAACTTCCGCCGGAGACAAAAAAGCCTCGAGGACATCCTGCGCTCTCCTCCAGAATCAGACGGGAACCGGGGTGGGAAATACCGCTCACCTTGCGCCATTACCCGATATTTGTCAAGGAGATAGGGAAACCCGCCAGCCCGCGCCGGTGTTGCGGTAGGATGCCTGCCGCCACGACCGAGGGGAGCTGACGATGGTGAGATACGCGACGGCCGTCCTGTTCGTGCTGGCGCTCGGCCAACCTGCGATCGCCCAGGTGAAAGTGACGCGCATCCTCGACACGCCGGAGACGCGCGTGGCGCAGGTCGAGATTCCGGCCAACGACACGCGGCCGCTCCACGCGCACCCCGAAGCGCTCTGGCACGTCTTCGTCACGACCGACGCGCCGATGGATCTGCTGATCGAGGGAGAGCCGACCGTGCACCTCGGGCCGTGGCAGGCTCACTTCTTCAAGGGCGGCACGATGCACGGGTTCCACAATCCGAACGCGCGAACCGTGCGCTGGGTCGAGTTCTTCGCGTTGAAGACGGGAACGGCCGTGGCGCTGGACGAGAGCGCCGCCCGTGCGATCGCCCTCGCTCTCGCAAAAAAATAGGCGTCTATCGGCCTGCGTCGCCCTCGCCAGCCGGCGCGCCGGGCCGGGCGTGGAACGCCCTGCCCATCGGGCGCTGCGGCCTGCCATACTGCTCGTATGCGTGTCGATATCTGGTCCGATCTCGTCTGTCCGTGGTGCTACGTCGGGAAACGCCGCTTCGAGAAGGCGCTCGATCGGTTCGACCTGCGCGCCGACGTCCACGTCGTCCACCGCTCGTTCCAGTTGAACCCCGCGGCGCCGCGCGACCGGACGTCGGAGAGGCGGGAGATGCTGATGCAGAAATATCGGCTGTCGCCCGCGCAGGTCGACGAGATGGATGCGCGGATGACGCAGGTCGCGGCGGCGGAAGGACTCGAGTTCCACCTCGAAGGCACGGTCACCGGCAATACGTTCGACGCGCACCAGCTGGTGCATCTGGGCCACGAGCGCGGGATCCAGGATGCGGTCGTCGAGCGGCTGTTTCGCGCCTACTTCACCGAACAGCGATCGCTGTTTGCCGCGGAGCCGCTCCTGGAGCTGGCGGTGGATGCGGGGCTCGACCGCGATGAAGCCGCGGACGTCCTGCGGAGTGACCGTTACGCGGAGGCAGTCGCCGCCGACGTCGAGACCGCCCGCGGCCTGGGCGCGACGGGTGTGCCGCTGTTCGTCGTCGACGAGCGCTACGGCATCTCCGGGGCGCAGGCGCCGGAGGTTTTTCTCGACGTGCTGCAGCGGGCGGCGGCGGCGATCACCACTCCGTAGGGTTGTAATCCTTCAGGAACTGACCCCACGCGTGATGGCCGGTGTTGAAACCGGCGACGATCGGGTCCACGATGCGGGCGCCGCCGTCGACGATGTCGAGCGGCGGGTGAAAGCGCTGCTCCGTGGTCTTCTTCGCGGCGATATCGGCCGGGTCTTCGTCGGTGATCCATCCCGTGTCCACGCTGTTCATGTGGATGCCGCTGCCGTGGTAGTCCGCCGCCGAGGTGCGGGTCATCATGTTGAGCGCGGCTTTCGCCATGTTCGTGTGCGGGTGGCGGGTCGTCTTGAAGTTCCGGTAGAACTGCCCTTCCATCGCCGACACGTTGACGATGTGCTTGTCGCGCTCGGGGGTGCGGAGCATCAGCGCCTTGAGGCGGGCGTTGATGACGAACGGCGCGACGGCGTTCACCAGGTGCACTTCCAGCAATTCGACCGACGTCACTTCGTGCAGCAGCAGCCGCCACGAGTTGCGCCCGCGCAAATCGATCTGCTGTAAATCCTGATCGAGCCGGCCCGCGGGAAAGAGATCGACCTGGCCCGGCCTGTCTTCCGGCAGCAGCGCCACCTGCGACAGCCGCGCCGCATTCGCCGGCGCGTGCGGCCCGAACGTCTTGACGAGGCCCGTCGCCGCCCCGCCCAGGGCACCAGTCTTACCACCCTCGAGCAACGCCGCGTTCTCGCGCTCCATCATGTGCGCGTAGAAGTCGGGAGGACGCCGGACGGTCTGGCAGGCATTGTTGACGATGAAATCGAGGCGGTCGCGCGTCGTCAGCATCTGGTGGCAGAAGGCCTCGACGCTCGGCGTGTGGCGCAGGTCGAGCCCGAACACCTCGACGCGGTCCTTCCATGCCTCGAAGTCCGGCTCCTGCGCGTAGCGGATGGCACAGTCGCGCGGAAAGCGCGTCGTCACGATCAGGTGGGCGCCGGAGCGCAGCAGCTTGAGCCCCGCCTGGTAGCCGATCTTCACGCGCCCGCCCGTGAGCAGCGCGACGCGGCCTCGCAGGTCGGCGAGCTCGGTCCGCTTGCGGTAGTTCAGCTCCGCGCAGCGGGGACACAGCTGGTCGTAGAAGTGATGAACCTGCGTGTACTTCTCTTTGCAGACATAGCAATGCAGAAGCTCGGACGCACGGGCTGATCCTGGATCGTAGGGGCCGCCTTCCGACTTCGCTCTTCGAGCTACGTCGGACAAGTCAGGCGGCCCATCTTGATCGCGTTCGTAGGGGCCGGCCTCAGATCCACGTTCGTAGGGGCCGGCTTCAGCCGGCCCATCCTGCGTCAGAAAATAATTCGGCGTGGTGAACACCGGCTTCCGCCGCAGGGTTCGGATCCCCGTCTCGTGCAGTACCCCGTCGTCGCGTTTGACGCGCGCCGCCTTGCGCTGCCTGTCGACGACCTTCGCCATCCGACGCCGCTCGACACGGTCGGGGTGGTAGACGCTCGCCACCGCCTTCAGAAAGCGCTCGCGGTCCTCGTCCGGCAGGTCCTCCAGGACGCTGCGGTCGGTCGCAATCCGCTCGAGCAACTCCGCTATTTCGGCCAGTCGTTCGCGGTCCACGCATTCAGCGTAACAAACAGTCAAACCCCAAACCCCAAGCCCCAAGCTCCAAATCCCAAGAATTCCAAAGCATGAGATTCGGGTTGGGCATTCGGGATTTGGGATTTGGGATTTGGGATTTCCTTGTGCTATCTAGAGGCCGGCACAAGGACGCCATGGGAAAACTGCCTCTTGTCGCGGTCCTGCTCGCACTGGCCGCCGTGCAGACCAGCGGTCAATCCGCCCCGCGCCAGCCTGCCTCGCCGAGGCCGTCAGGAGCGGGGCGCATCGCGGGCCATCCGAATTTCAACGGCCTGTGGCAGGCGATGACCGAGGCCAACTGGGACATCCTCGCCCACAACGCCCGCCCGGGTCCGCCGCAGTTCGGCGCCCTCTTCTCGGAGCCCGCGGGCGTCGGCGTCGTCGAGGGGAACGCCATCCCCTATCAGCCCTGGGCGGCCGAGAAGCAGAAGGAGAATTTCAAGAAGCGCTGGACGGACGACCCCGAGGCGAAGTGCTACATGCCGGGCGTGCCGCGCGCGACCTACATGCCGTTCCCCTTTCAGATCGTCCAGGGGAACAACGAGATCATCATCGCCTACCCGTTTGCGAGCGCGAGCCGCATCCTGCACATGACCGACGTCGGCGAGAGCCCGGCCGACGCCTGGATGGGATGGTCGCGCGCGAAGTGGGAGGGCGACACGCTTGTCGTCAACGTCACCAACCAGATCGAGGACACCTGGTTCGACCGCGCCGGGAACTTCCACAGCGAGCAGCTGAACGTGGTCGAGCGCTACTCGCCTGCCGGCGACAACGTGATCCAGTACGAAGCGACGATGACGGATCCGAAGGTGTTCACGCGGCCGTGGAAGATCAGCGTGCCGCTCTACCGGCGGCTCGAACAGAACGCGCAGTTTCTCGAGTTCAAGTGCGTCCCCTTCTCCGAGGACTTGATCTACGGCCATTTGAGGAAGAAATGAGACTGACACCCATCGCCACGCTCGCCGCGCTCGCGCTGACGCTCGTCGCGCCGGCCGCGCGCGCCCATCACTCGTTTTCGGCGGAGTTCGACGTCAGCAAGCCGATCAAGCTGCAGGGCACGGTGAAGCGCGTCCAGTGGATCAACCCCCACACGTGGATCTGGATCGACGTGAAGAAACCCGACGGCAGCGTCGAGGAATGGGGCGTCGAGGCGGGCACGCCGAACACGCTGTTCCGCCTCGGGTTCACGCGGGAGGCACTGCCGGTGGGCACGGAGATCGTCGTCGACGGCTACGAGGCGCGCGACGGCGCCAAGCGCGCGAACGGCCGCGACATGACATTTCCCGACGGACGCAAGCTGCTGATGGGAACGTCGGCCGGCAACGACGCCGGCAGCAAGGACAAGTAGCAAGGAGACGTGCGATGCGCGCAGCGATAGCCACACTATTTGTACTGGTCGGACTGGCGCTCGTCCCGCTCGCGGCGCAACAGGCGAAGAGCCAGTGGAAAACGCCCTGGGGAGACCCCGACCTGCAGGGCACCTGGTCCAATCAGACGCTCACGCCGCTCGAGCGCCCGCGCCAGTTCGCGGACAAGCCGGTGCTGACCGAGGCCGAAGCCGCGGCGTACGAGAAGCAGCTGGTGGATGCCGGCAACGTCGACAATCGAAATCCCGGCACGGTGCAGGACGTCAACCTCGCCTACAACCAGGTGTGGTGGGACCGCGGCAACAAGATCGTCGCCGACCGCCGCACGGCGCTCATCGTCGATCCGCCGGACGGGCGGATTCCGGCGCTGACGTCCGCGGCACAGAAGCGGCGCGACGAGGACCGCTCGGCGTCCGACAACGAGAAGTCCGCTGCGTCGTGGCTCGACTTCGACGTCTACAGCCGGTGCATCATCCGCTCGGCGCTGCCGCGCCTCTCGACCGGCTACAACAACAACTACGAGATCGTGCAGGCGCCGGGCGTGGTGGCCATCGTGCAGGAGCAGATGCACGAGACGCGGATGATTCCGCTCGGCAACGCGCCGCACCTGCCGTCGGACGTGCGTCAGTGGCTGGGCGATTCGCGCGGCCACTGGGACGGCAACACGCTCGTCGTCGAGACGACCAACTTCACCGACGAAGGGCGCGGCTCGACCTTCCAGTACGCGACGAAGAACATGAAGCTGGTCGAGCGCTTCACGCGGACGAGCGATCGGACGATCGACTACCAGTTCACGGTGTCCGACCCCGAGACGTGGACGCGTCCCTGGACGGCGAAGCTGCCGTGGAATCGCATCGACGGTCTGATCTACGAATACGCCTGTCACGAGGGGAACGTCGGGCTGGAGCACATGCTCAGCGCGGCGCGCGCGGCCGATCGCAAGAAGTAGTTGGTCGTTGGTGGTTGGTGGTACGTAGGGCGGGTTCCGCGGAGCATCGGCGCTGCGCGAACGCGGACCCGCCAAATCCGGAGGCTTCGATGAAACTGTGGATCGGCGCACTGGCGATTGCGCTCCTCGGCGCCGCGGCTCCGGCGCTGGCGCATCACTCCCTCCAGTCGGAATACGACATCAACCAGTCGATCACGCTCAAGGGAACGGTCACCAAGGTCGACTGGGTCAACCCGCACGTCTACGTCTACCTGGACGTGAAAGACGACAACGGCGCGGTGACGAAGTGGGCGGTGACGACGCTGCCGCCGGGCAACCTGCGGCGCGGCGGCCTGACGCGCGACCTGCTCGGGTACGGCGAGACCGTCAGCATCCTCGGTTTCCGCGCCCGCGACGGCGCCAGGCTTGCCTTCCTCCGGACGATCACCTTCGCCGACGGCCACAAGCTCGAGATCTGGCTCGGCGACCCCGCGAAGGAAAATCCGTAGTCAGGTCCGCAAGGAGATGAACGTGACGAAGCTCTTCGTCGTCGCCGGCCTCGCCGTGACGATGGCCGCGCCGCCCGCGCTCGCGCAACGCGGCAGGGGCGCCGGCGCGGGCGCCGGTGCGAATGCCGCGTCGGGCAGCAAGCCGACGCCGCGGGCCGCCGACGGACATCCCGATCTCAGTGGTGTGTGGGCTGGGAGCGCCGAGCCGGTCAAGGCGCTGGCGCCTGGCGAATCGGCGCGCATCCTCTTCCCGGTGCGAACCAACCCCGACGACAAGCGCATCTTCGACGAGATGGATCGCGCCGCGAAGGAACGCCAGGCGGCCGAGCCGAACAAGCCGCCGTACAAGCCGGAGCTCGCGTCGAAGGTGCAGCTGCTGTCCGACAAGCGCCAGTTCAACGACCCGTCGTTTTACTGCAAGCCGCTCGGCGTGCCCCGCATGGGGCCGCCCAGCCAGGTCGTGCAGGCGCCGGGCCTGGTCGTGCTGCTCTACCAGGGGCGCAATACGTTCCGCGCGATTCCGACCGACGGCCGCCCGCACAACGAAGACGCCGACTGGACGTGGATGGGCGACTCCGTCGGACGATGGGACGGCGACACGCTGGTCATCGACACGACGAGGCTGATCGAGGACAGCTGGCTCGGCGCCGACGGCTGGTTCCACGGCCCGAAGATGCACGTGGTCGAGCGCCTCGGGCGCAAGGGCGACACGCTGACGTGGAGCGCGACGGTCGAAGATCCGGGCGTCTTCACGAAACCCTGGGAGATGACGCCGCGGACGCTGACGCTGAACCCCAATCCGAAAGCGCTGCTCGAGGAGGATCCGCCCTGTCTCGAACAGGACGGCCCGCACATCGTGACGGACGATCATCACTAGCGCACAGTCGGCAGTCGGCGGTGGGCAGTGGGCAGTAGGGCGCAGGTGACAGGCGGCCCTCCGCTATTGCGTGCCCACGTGCCCGCCGCTACCTGACGCCCCTGCCACCCGCCCCCTGCCACCTGCCCCCTTTTTTCGAGCACCGTCGAGCTTTAACCGCCGTCCAGCCCGACTAGAATGTGCGCATGCAACGATCTCTTGCGCTCTTCGCCATAGCCGCTTCCGTGTTCCTTGCCGCCGCCTGCGGTTCCGACGAGACGACCGCGCCGTCATCAGCCGCGCCGCTGGTCTTCTCGGCCCAGCTCTTTCCGACCAACGAAGTGCCCCCCGTATCGAACGCGGAATCTGTCGGCCACGGCGCCGTGCAGGTTCAGTTCGACGTGACGCGCGACTCCGCCGGCGCGATCACTGCCGCCACCGGGACGTTCTACTTTCAGCTGGTGGGGTATCCGGCGGGCACGACCATCGTCGGTGCGCACATCCATCCCTCGCCCGCGGGGACAAACGGACCGGTCGTCATCAGCACCGGGCTGGCATCGGCCAACACCGTGACGCTGCCCGACGGGACGGGTGACTTCGTTTTCCGCGGCGTCTTCTCGGACCCCGCGATCGTGCAGCAGATCGCCAACAACCCCGCGGCGTTCTACTTCAACGTGCACTCGCCGAACAACCCGGGCGGGTTCTCGCGCGGTCAACTGCAGCGCGTACAGTAGGCAGTGGGCAGTCGGCACTGCCCTCGGTAACAGGGTTCAATAGGTTCATCGGGTTCAACGGGTTCAATGGGTTCAATGGGTTCGGGTTCCGAGGGTTCTTGAACCCTATGAACCTTCTGAACCCAATGAACCCTCTGGACCCTAGTGCGTCTGCGCAGCCGCCGCGCGGAGCGTCAGCTTCTGCACGCGCCAGTTCGACGTCTCGGCGACGTAGATCTCGGTCTCGGACGGGCAGGCGAGCGCGTGCGCGCCCGAGAACTGTTTCAGCTGCCGGCCCGAGCGGCCGATCACGCCGAGCACTTTCCCGTCGAGCGACACCTTGAACACGCGCCCCGGGAACGTCGTCTCGCCGACGAACATCACCTGGCCTCCGGGCGGGATGCAGAGCGAGTTCGGCGCGCCAATCAGCTCCTTCAGCCGATCGCCGGTCGGCGTGTTGCCGTTCACCGCCTTGGTGCCGGGCACGGGCGGCACGTCGATGCTGAACATCCGCAGGAATTTTCCGTCGGTGTCGAAGACCTGGATGCGGTGGTTCGTGCGGTCGCCGACGTAGACGTTGTTGTTGCGATCGATGGCGATGGCGTGCGGCAGGCGGAACTGGCCCGGGCCCGTCCCCTTGCTGCCCCACGACTTCACCCAGTCGCCGTTCTTGTCGTACTTCGCGACGCGCGAATTGACGTAGCCGTCGCTGATGTAGATGTTCCCCGCCGAGTCCCACGCGACGTCGGTCGGCTGGCGGAACAGGCCGTCGACCTGCGGCAGCGGAGGATCGACGTTCTCCCACGGCTTCGTCTCGGCGTCCGCCGACTCCTTGCGGCGGCCGAAGACCATCTGCACGCGTCCGTTCTGGTCGAACTTGATGATCATGTCCGACCCCTTGTCGATCGCCCAGATGTTGTCGTCCTTGTCGATGCGCACGCTGTGCGCGAACGCCCAGCCGTAGAGGCCCTTGCCGATCTCGCGGATGAACTCGCCCTTCGGACCGAACTCGAGCAGCTGCGCCGCCGTCGGCGCGTACGCCGGCCCGCCGGCGCTGTTCGATCGCGTGAAGACGAAGATGTGTCCCTTCGAGTTCACCGCGACGCCCGGCACCTCGCCGAAGTTCATCCCCGCGGGAAGCTTGAGGAAGTCGGCGCTCGAGTCGAACGGGATGTCGGGGACACTCTGCTGCGCCAGGGCGGGGACCGCGGCGAGCAGGAACAGGCTGAACAGGACTGTCTTCATAACGCCTCCTCGCGTGGACGGCCTATGGTAGTCGAGGGCGGCAGGATGCGTTGCAGGATTCGGCTTGGTGCTTGCACCTGTCAGCCGTATGACATACGCAAAGCACGTCTTTGTGATTCCGCTGCTCATCCTGTTCGTCGCGCCGCCGTCTTCGTTCGCCAAGCAGGGACGAGGTCGCGGGCACGCCAAGGGCCACGACGCGGCCGTCGCTGACGAAACGGTGGTCATCGATCGCGACGGGCACCGTCGCATCGTGCACGACTATTACACGGCCAACGCGTTGCCGCCCGGGCTTGCGAAGCGCGAGTCGCTGCCGCCCGGCCTGGCGAAGCAACTGCGCGAGCGCGGCGAATTGCCGCCCGGACTCCAGAAACGGATGACGCCCGTACCGACGCCGCTCGCCGTACGGCTGCCCCGCGTCCCCACCTACTACTCGCGCTACTTCGCCGGCAACGATCTCTTGATCGTGGATAACCGCTCGAATCGCATCGTCTCGCTGATCCCGAACGTTTTCTAGCGCCGAGCTCGATGTCCGCAGGTGACGAACACCCTTCGTCACCTGCGGACTGCCCACCGCCGACTGCCCCCTGCCCCT
>DATNCQ010000022.1:0-52532 GCA_035571515.1 Vicinamibacterales bacterium | reverse complement strand
ACGGTCCGGATGCGATCGACCCCGTGCAGCCGCAGGCACATCTCGGGTAGCCGCGGCGGAAACGTCGCGGGATGCGGCCGTTCTTTGTCGCGGCTCTGGATGGTGTCGTACGGAATGAACCACGTGTTGCCGCGGCACCGGAGATCGTCCGCGGCCGCGCGCCACCGCGCGACGTTCGACTTGTCCTGGTATCGCACGCCAATCGCCTGGCGGCGGAGCGGCGTATCGCCGCCCGGCGTGAAATGGAAGACGAACTCGTGGCAGTCGTGGAGGAAGCGCTCGCTGTTGATTGGCTTGTAATGGCCGACGGCGAGGTCGTCCTCGAGCCCGGCGCGCGCCCCGGCGAGCGCCTTCTCGATCGCAATGGACTTGATCCAGTGAATCGTGTTCTGCAGCTTGAGATGCGGACGCGCGGCCTGCGCGACGTCCAGCGCCGTCCACGGGTCGGTCGGCTTGCCGCCGACGTTCAGGAAGAGCGACCCCTCGCCGGCCAGCGTTCGCGCCGCGAGCTTTACCCAGTTGCCCGTCCATTCCAGGTAGCTCGCGCGCGGCATCGTGTCGTCGTAGGTGCGATACCGGATGCCCAGGTTGTAGGGAGGCGAGGTGACGATGGCGTCGATCGAGCCTTCGGCGAACCGCGGGAGGAGATCGAGCGAGTCGCCGAGATAGAAGCGGAAGGTCGCGCCGTGCAGTTTGAAGGTGGTGTGCGGCGGCGGGAAGCGAGTCACCACACGCGATTGTAACGGGGGGAGTCGATCGGAAGCGGGGGGAGTCGATCGGCGGGGGGGAGTCGATGTCGGCGGTCCGCAACGCAAAGAATTCAGTTCGCGTCGCGGGACCCGCCCCACACATGTGGTCCGGGTTCCCGGCGCCGACCGAAGCCAGCGCTCTGCGGGACCGGCGCGAACTTTTTCAGGACGCGCGAACGGCGGCGAGCGGTTCGGACGCGATCGAGGCGCGGTCGGCCGCAATGGTGTGATTGCGGCGATGGCCGTACGTCTCGCAGGCCTGTCCCTTTTCCTCGATGTAGGTCAGCTCGCGATTCGTCGCAAGCTCACGATACCGGCCGATGACACACCCGCAGGAGAGTGTCCGGAACCCCAGGAGCCGCACCAGACTCATGGCTCAATCCTCCGATGCGGCTGGGGTGCAATCAGTGTGCCCGCTGAGGTGCAGGTGTGCGCGAGCCGCGCCTGCGCGGTCGATCGCGGCGAATCCTAGAAAATGCGCAGCACGCGAGCGCACACCTCGTTCGAGTCGCGGCGATCGCGTGTGCTATCGCGGGACTCGCCGTGTCGCATTGTGTGAACGCTCTCCAAAATCCTAAATCGAGGGATCCAATTGCCGGCGCGCGCAAGACGGCGTGTTCGTCGGACCGGGACGGCGTCGTTTAGTTAATTGAGATGTGGGTCCTGCGATTTGGAAACGGGGATTTGCGAGTGGATGGCGCGGAACGACTCGAGTTCGACGGCGCGCTGCCGCGCCGCCGCCCCGCGGGCACGCACAATTCTGATCACCACCGCGATGTGCAGCACGCCGATGACACCCATCTCCATCGAGGTCGGGCGCGGCTGCAGCGCAAGTGCCGGGATCGTGTTGACGAAAGTCGCGCTGGCGAAGACCAACGTGAAGAGCGGGTCGATGCCCCCGCCCGGAAGCGCCGGGCCGACGGCCATCGCGGTGGTCTCCCAGCGCGGCCCGGCTTCCGCCCCTTCGTAGTAGACCTGGAGGTAGCGGCCGATGCGCTCGACGCCGGCATGGAGCGCGTGAATCGCCTCGAAGCCGCCGACGAGCACTGCCAGCGGGTAGAGAGAGGCCACCGGCGCCTCGGCAAACGTCAGCACGACCAGCGCGAGTGCCGCCCAGCCGAGCATGGTGAGGGGGAACAGGATCATCCGCGCCGTGCCGCGCGCCGCGATGGTCTGGCGCAGCACCGCGTATTCGGTCTCGGTGAGACTCATCTCGTGGCACCCTTCTTGGAACGGCCGAGCACGTGGGCGGCAGAGTTGATGGGAAAGAGTACGAGGTTGCCGGATTTAGGCACAACAGTTCCGCCACAGAAGAGGCTTGAACCCTACAGATTGTCTGCTACAATGCCGAAACAATCCGTAACAATCTGCTCCACAAAGGTTTGCCTGTGATTCGAACCCGGCTTTTCCGTGCGTCGAGGCTCTTCTGTTTCCTCGCGATCGTCGCCACGATGGGCGTTCCTGCGCAGTCCGGCGCAGCAACCCGCGTCTCGGCCCAGAAGAAGACGGTCTCCACGGCGAAGAAGCCGGCTGTCAGAAAACCAGCCACGACGGCTCGCCGAGCGAGCAGCGCCCGCGTCCGCGGCGCCCGCACCCGGGCAGCCCTGCAGGCTGCCGCCCTGCGTGAAGCCATCGAGCCGCGCTTCAAGTTCGACGATGTGGGCAACGTCGTGCCCGACATCCGCGCCGAAGCCGCCATCATCTACGACCCGGAGACCGGCAAGGTCCTCTGGGAGAGCAACTCCCAGAGCCGCCGCTCGATTGCGAGCATCACCAAGGTGATGACCGCGGTGGTGTTCCTCGAGAATTCGCCCGACCTCACGCGCGAGGTCGTCGTCGAGCGTGCGGATGTGCGCAACGCGTCGACCACGTACCTGCGCAGCGGCTACACGCTGACGACCGGCGACCTGCTCCATCTCCTGCTGATTGGCTCCGACAACGCGGCGGCCCGCGTGCTCGCGCGCGTCTCGCCCTGGGGCTCCGCTGGGTTCATCGAGCGCATGAACGCGAAGGCGCAGGAGCTGGGCCTCACGAGCACGTCGTACGCCGACCCGTCGGGCCTGCTCGCGGACAACGAATCGTCCGCCTACGATCTGGCGCGGCTCATTACCTACGTTTCCGGCGACGACCGGATTGCGAGCATCATGCGGACCCCGTACTACACGGTGAACGCCGGCCGTCACCAGATCACGATTCACAGCACGAACCAGCTCGTCATGAAGGGCGATGTCGACGTGCAGGCGGGGAAGACCGGTTTCATCAGCAAGGCCGGCTACTGCCTGGCGACGCTGCTCCGTCTGCCGCAAGGCGGACCGGAAGTCGCGGTCGTCGTGCTCGGCGCGAAGTCGAACCCGGGCCGGTTCTGGGAGACGCGCCATCTCTTCAACTGGATCTCGACGAAGGCGTCGGACTGGTTCGCGCCGATCGTCCCGCAACCGGCACAGAGCACCACGGCGGTTCCGGCGATCCAGGCGGTGCTTCCCGCCGCCAACTAGAAAGGCGGACCTGAAGGTCCGCCTCTACGATCTCTCCTCGCTCTTCCCGAAAATCTGTCCGCGAAAATTTTCTACGCGTAGCCGCGCTGCATCGCGTAGGCGTCGAGCGGCAGCGTCGCCACGCTGTCCACGACCGGCATCACCGGGCGCGTCGCGCGGCGGCCGTCGTACGCCTTCAGGTACCGGTGGCAGTGGTCGCACGCGTACACGCGGTACTGCCCATCCGGTGTCGCAAACGACGTGATGCGCGACCGGTCGTTGTTGCCGCAGTACGGGCAGGTCAGCGGCTCGAACTTCCAGCGCAGCGCGCAGCGGCTGCAAATCAGGTGGCGTTCGGCCGCCGGGGTAATCACCGAGAAGTCCGGTTCGGACCCGCAGAGCGCGCAATGCGCGTGCGACCAGAGCGCGAGCTCCGGGCGCTGCTGCAGGACTTCGGCGCAGCGCGTCATCCACGGCCGCATCGCGAGCGACATCACCTGGTCCAGCGCTTCGTCCCGGCTCTCCTGCGCATCGGCCGGCAGGTGATGGCCGAGCCCGACCGCCGCGACGGAATGGTGGCGGGCGCCGCTGCGATACCACTGGTCGGCGACTTCGAGCAGGTTCATGTCGCGTCCCATCGTCTGGATGCGCTGGTAGTCCTGCTCCTCCAGCGAGCCGTGGCGGCGCAGCACATCGGCGATCTGCCGCATCAGCAACCGCAGGTCGCTCGATTCGATCGTGATGTTCTCGAACCGGAGGAGCGGCTGACCGGCGGCGTCGTGCTTGCGCATGATCTCTTCGTTGAGCTCGAACCAGGGTAAGGGCACCCGCCCCTGTACGCGCCGCTGGAGCTCGAGCAGCTCGATCTGCATGTCGATGGCATCGGCGAGTTCCGGGTGCGCTTCACGGATCGATCTGAGTTCGATCACTTCCCGGGTTTCGGAGCGGGCGGGTCGAGTCGGGCGCACCGGGTCGGTCACAGGAAGATCATACCTGTGGTCCGCCTCGACGGGGACTCCACCGAGATTCCTCCGCCAGTCGCCAGCCGGACCACACCTGTAAGGGGCGGTGTCTGCGGCCGCTGACGCGGTGGAGTCCGGCTCTAGCCGGACATAATTGGGATGCATGCGCATCCTGACCGTCGCCTCCGAAGCTGTGCCGTTCGCAAAGACCGGCGGGCTGGCGGACGTGATCGGTGCGCTTCCCGTGGCGCTGGCGCGACTCGGCCACGACGTCGATGTCGTCATGCCGCGCTACCGCGGCATCACCGCGGGCGAACGCGCGGGGCGTGTGACGGTGCGGCTCGGCGGCCAGGTTGCCGATGCGGACATCTGGATCGAACCGGGGCCCGTTCGCACGGTCTTCATCGATCACGCGGCGTATTTCGATCGCGATTACCTGTACGGCACCGCCGGGCAGGATTATCCGGACAACCCGGAGCGCTTCGCGTTTCTCGCGCTCGCGGCGCTCGAATGGGCGGCATCGACAGCGGATCGCTTCGACGTCGTGCACGCGCACGACTGGCAGGCGGGCCTCCTCCCGATGCTGCTGCGCACGGGACGCGGGCCGGCGGCGCTGGCGAACGTGCCGGCGGTCTTCACCATTCACAACCTCGCGTATCAGGGCGTCTTCGACGCGAGCTGGTTGCCGCGGCTCGGCCTGGGATGGGACTTGATGCGCATCGATGCGCTCGAGTACTGGGGGCGGATCAGCTACCTGAAAAGCGGCCTGATGTTCAGCCGCATGATCACCACGGTCAGCCCGCGCTACGCACGCGAAATCCAGACGCCCGAGTTCGGCTTCGGCTTCGACGGCATCCTCCGCTACCGCGGCAGCGACGTCGTCGGCATCCTCAACGGGATCGACTACGATCAGTGGGATCCGTCACGCGATCCGCACATCCCCGAGCCGTACGACGCGGGCGACGTCGCCGGCAAGAGCGCGGCGAAGCGGGCGCTGCTCGAGCGGTTCGGCATGCGCACCGACGCCGAGGCGCTGGCCCGGCCGATGGTCGGATTGATCTCGCGGCTGGTGGATCAGAAGGGCTTCGATCTCATCGCCGAGATCGCCGATCAGCTCGCGCAGCTCGACGCCTCCTTCGTCCTGCTGGGCAACGGCGAGCGGCGCTACGAGGACCTGTGGCTCGGCCTTTCGGCGCGGCATCCGGATCGCATCGGTACGAAGATCGGGTTCGACAATCCGCTGGCGCATCTCATCGAGGCCGGGGCGGACATGTTCCTGATGCCCTCGCGGTTCGAGCCGAGCGGCCTGAACCAGATGTACAGCCTCCGCTACGGCACCCCGCCGGTGGTCCGGGCGGTCGGAGGGCTCGCCGACACGGTGCGCAACTTCAACGCGCGGACCGGCCAGGGAAACGGGTTCAGTTTCGACGACTATTCGGCGCAGGCGCTGCTGAATACCCTCCGGTGGGCACTCGACGTGTTCCAGGATCGGACGGCCTGGCGGCGGATTCAGCAGGAAGGGATGACCGAGGATTTTTCCTGGGACGCATCAGCACGTCAGTACGTCAAAGTATATGAGCGCGCCATGGCGGCGGCGTTGTAGGGATGTAAACCGGGTCCTCTTGGAAGGGCGGGTCGGGCGGATCCTTCTGGACCCGCCGGGGAGAAACGATGGCATCTGAAAAGGTCAAGACGTTCACCGACAGCAACTTCGACACCGAAATCAAGAACGGCGTGACGCTCGTCGACTTCTGGGCCGAATGGTGCGGGCCGTGCCGCCGCCTGGCACCCATGGTCGATGACATTGCCACCGAATACGACGGCCGCGTCACAGTGGCGAAAATGGATGTGGACGCGAATCCGAACGTTCCCGGCCGCTTCATGATTCGCGGCATCCCGACCCTGCTGATCTTCAAGAACGGGGAGCTCGCCGATCAAATCGTCGGACTGGTGCCGAAGGAAGAGATCGTCCGCAAGCTCGATCAGCATCTCTAATCGCGACATGGCCGATCGGAAGGTCACCATCATCGGTTCCGGCCCCGCGGGCCTGACGGCGGCGCTCTATACGGCGCGCGCCAACCTGAAGCCGCTGCTCATCGAAGGCGTCGAGGCCGGCGGCCAGTTGATGCTGACGACGATGGTCGAGAACTATCCGGGTTTCCGCAAGGGGATCGACGGACCCGAGCTGATGGCCGAGATGCGCGAGCAGGCGCTCCATTTCGGCACCGACGTCGTGCAGGGAAATGTCGAGCGCGTCGACCTCCGCGACCGGCCGTTCTCGGTCACCTTCTCCGACGGGAAAACCGTCACGACCGACGCGCTCATCATCGCCACCGGCGCCTCGGCGCGCTGGCTCGAGATCGGCTGCGACCGCAAGCTGTCGGGGCACGGCGTCTCCACGTGCGCGACCTGCGACGGCTACTTCTTCCGCGGCAAGCCGATCGCGGTCGTCGGCGGCGGCGACTCCGCGATGGAAGAAGCGATCTACCTGACGCGCTTCGCCTCGAAGGTCACCGTCATCCATCGGCGCGACTCGCTGCGCGCGTCGAAGATCATGCAGGACAAGGCGTTCGCCAACCGGAAGATCGAGTTCATCTGGGACTCCGAGATTGCCGACATCAGGGACCTCGAACGCGGCGAGGTCACCGGCATCGTCGTGCGCAACCTGAAGACCGGTTCGCTCACCGACGTCGCGCTCGACGGCGTGTTCATCGCCATCGGCCACACGCCGAACACGGCGCTCTTCCGCGGGCAGATCGAGCTCGACGAAGCGGGCTACATCTGCACGCACCATGGGACGAAGACGAGTTGCCCGGGCGTGTTCGCGGCCGGCGACGTGCAGGATCACATCTACCGCCAGGCGGTCACGGCGGCGGGCTCGGGGTGCATGGCGGCGATCGACGCCGAACGCTATCTCGAGGGCCTGCCGGTTCCGGACGAGACCACCGATATCGCCGCGAGCCTCGCGGCGCCGCCGGTGAACGAGATGCTGAAGCCCTGACCGCCGGTTGGTTGGGTGGTGGTTAGTGGTTAGTGGTTAGTGGTTAGTGGTGGTGGTTAGTGGTGGTGGTTAGTGGATTGTGCCTCCAAACTTGACGTCGTTTAATTCCAGTCTCCGTCGAGCGGCTGCAGCGACTGAATAAGCCCCGTTCAACATACGCCCCACGCGATCGACCCTCTGAGCGATCTTCTTGTGTTCGACAGCGTCGATGTAGGCGAGGCGTCGCGCTATCTCCAGTTGCACGTTTGACCTCGCCTGCGATCCCAGCGCGATATCGAGATGATTCAGGTTCGCCTTTCGACGCTTTCGGCGACCGCCTTCGCCGATGTTCGAGGGGATGGAGACCGCGGCCCGTCGAAGCTGTGACGTCAGCCCGAAGTTTTCATCAGGTGGAAAACGCCTCGAAAGTCGATAGACGTCTTCCACCAGGAGCATCGCTTCCTGCCAGACGTGGAGATCGCGAAATGAACTTTTAACTGGCATGCAGCGGCGGTATCAAAGGGCATGCCTCATCAGATTCCTGAGGAATTCCGGCAGGAGCCGTTGCGAGCACAGTCCTGCGGGAAGAAGCTACCCCCACACCTTTCCACAAGCCTGCAACCACGAATCAACCACGAACTACTAACCACCACGAACCACAGCCCACCACCAACCACCAACCACCAACCACCAACGACCAACCGGGCCGGCCGCGGGCTGAAACCGCCGCGGAGCCGCCGCCGTATAGTCGATGTCCGTGGGGCACACCGCGACCGATGCCGAACTGGCGAAGGATGCGCTTGCCGGCGCTGAGGCGGCGTACCGCGAGCTGGTCACGCGGTACGCGACCCCCGCCGTCAACTTCATCTTCCGTTTCGTGCGCGACCGCGCGCTTGCCGAAGACCTCGCCCAGGAAGGGTTTCTGCGGGTCTACCAGCGCCTGAACACCTTCGACCCCGGGCGCAAGTTTTCGAGCTGGTTCTTCCAGGTTCTTCGTAACATCACCATCGATTACCTGCGCGTCCACCGGCTGCCCACGTCTTCGCTCGACGAGCTCGCCGAGGCGGGAAACCAGGGCGCGGTCGTGGACCGCGACAGCGCCTCGCCCGAGCAGCTCGCCGGGCAAAGCGAGCTGGCGACGGCCATGAGCGCCGCGCTGTCGCGTATTCGCCCGGAATACCGGGAGGTGGTGGTCCTGCGCTACCAGGAGGGGCTGACGCAGCCGGAAATCGCGGAAATCCTGGGTCTGCCGTCGGGGACGGTGAAGACCTACCTGCACCGGGCGCGCAAGGAATTGGCTGGAATTCTGGAGGAACAGGGGTGGGCTCCGGGGGCTGAAACCCTTTCCTCGGAGGTTCCGTAACGTGAACAGGACACAGCGCGGCGCAGCCGCATCTGAGGTGCCGCGCTGTGTCCAAGGAACGCTGTCACGCTTGGTGAACTAACGCGCCTCTCAAGACGAGTGGCGCGTTAGTTCACGATCAGAGACCGAAACATGGACCGAAAACAGCTCGAGCGCTGGCTGGCGGAAGAGGAGAGCGGGCACGATGAGTCCGCCGATGCCGCGTTTGCCCGGTTGTTCACGGCCATGCCCCGGGTCGAGGCGACGCCCGCGTTCGTCGAGCAGGCGGTCGCGGCGGCGTCGCAGTGGCGCGCGCGGCGGCGACGGCTCGTGGCCTTCGGATGGGCCGCGGCGCTCGTGCTCGTCGCGGCGGGCGCGCTCGCCGCCTATCTCGCGTCCCCGAGCCTGGCGCCGGTCTTCATCAGGGTGGTGGCGTTCGTGAGCGGACGCGCGGTGCCGTGGTTCGTCGCCTATTCGACGGTGGCGATGAACTGGTGGCTGACGCTGGTGCATGTCGGCAGCGTCATCGCCTCCGCGCTCGTGACGCCGGCGCGCGCCGCGGCGCTGGTCGGCGTCGAGCTGGTTGGATTGCTTGCGTTCTTCGCGCTGCAGCGGATTGCCGGCGCGGGACGCCTCGGAGATGCACAGGTATGAGGAAGCAGATTCTCTGCGCGCTCGTCGTCCTGACGGTGGCGCTGATGGCGCGCACGGCCTATATCGTCCACGCGCAGACCGCGACGGCGGCCGAGCTGCGGACGCGGTTGGGCGGCACCTACGACATCGTCAGCCTGCAGCAGGGCATTGCGCTCGTCCCGAAGACTGCCAACGCGCGCGTGCGCATGATCCAGGTCGTCAACGGCGCGGTCACCGTCGACGGCGACACGTTGACCGCCGCGCAGCTGAGAGATCGGCTAGGCGCGGACGCGGCGGCGATCGTTCAGTTGACGTACCTGAGCGCGGCGGAGCAGCGGCAGCTGGCGTCGCCCGACGCGGCCGGAACCGAGCCGCCCGCCGCCGGTGCGGCACCGGCCCCGGCGCCGCCAGTTCCTGCGCCACCCGCGCCCGCAACGCCGCCCCGCTCCGTCGAGCGCAGGGGTGACATCGTGCGCATCGGCGGCAGCGCCGTCACCGTCGCCGAGAACGAGCGCGTCGAGGGCGACGTGGTCGCGATTGGCGGCGCGGTGACGATCAACGGCGAGGTGACGGGTGACGTCGTCGCCGTGACGGGCGGACTCACGCTCGGACCGCGAGCCGTCGTGCGCGGCGAGGTGACCGCCGTCGGCGGTCCGTTCAAGCGCGACCCCGGGGCGCAGGTCCTGGGCAAGGTCAACGAAGTGGGGATCGACGTGGACGGGCGGACGCTGCCGCCCTACCGCATCAACCCGGGGAACATCCTGTTCGGGACGCTGGCGTCGAGGGCGACCACGTTCGCGACGACGATCGCCCGCGTGCTGATGTTCCTGCTGTTCCTGCTCATCGTGACCGCCGTTGGACAGCGGCCCGTGCAGCAGATTGCCGCGCGCATCGCCGCCGAACCGCTGCGGGCGGGACTTGTCGGCCTGCTCGCCGAGATTCTCTTCGTGCCCGTGCTCGTCGTCACGATCATCGCGCTCGTGATTTCGATCATCGGCATCCCGCTGCTGATCCTGGTGCCGTTCGGCATCGTCCTCGTCGGCGTCGTGATGCTCGTCGGCTTCACGGGTGCGGCGACGATCGTCGGCGGATGGGCGCTGCAGCGGTTCCCGATCCGTCGACACCTCGGCGAAGGCGGAGACCGCCCCGAACACAACCCCTACCTGGTGGTGACCGTGGGCCTGATCGTGATCGCCGGGCTCACGCTGGTCGGGCGGCTCTTCGCGCTGGCGGTTGGCGGCTTCGGCGCGCCGCTGTACGTGGTCGGCTACCTGATCGAGTACCTCGCGTGGACGGTCGGCTTCGGCGCCGCCATCCTCGCGTGGCTGCACTTGCGACGCGGACCCGCTGCGCCGGTGATGACCGCGCCGCCGATGACCAGTGAGGCATGAACCCCGACGTTCCAGGAACGTAAGGCTCACATGCGCCCGGCCCAGGTGTGCTCCTTAATCGCGGTGTTGGGCGGGTCGGCCGCATTCGCAAGCGCTCAGTCATCCCTTTCTGGCGCGACCTTCCACCTCACACGTGCGACGAGCGAGATTCGTATTGATGGCGACTTGTCCGATGACGCGTGGCGGACAGCGACGCGCATCGACAAGTGGTACGAGATCAACCCCGGCGACAATACCGAGCCGCTGGTGAAGAGCGCCGGCTACCTGACCTACGACGAACGGTTTCTCTACGCGGCCTTCGAGTTCGACGATCCCGATGTCTCGAAGATTCGCGCGCCATTTGGCGACCACGACGCGATTAACGGCAACAGCATGGATTTCGGTGGCATCTTCATCGATCCCCTGCATACGGGGCGAACGGCCCTCGAATTGTTCGTGACGCCGAGCAACGTGCAGTTCGACGCGGTCACCGACGATGCCTCCGGGGAAGATTCGTCGCCCGATTTCTTCTGGGACTCCGCGGCGCGGATTACTGCCGAGGGCTGGATCGTCGAGATGCGCATTCCGTTCTCGACGCTGCGATACAACAGTGCCGACGTGCAGGCGTGGGGCATCCTGCTGTTCCGCAATTACCCCCGCGCCTTTCGTTACCAGATCTTGTCCGCGCCCTTCCCCCGCGGCGGCAATTGCACGGTGTGCCGCGAAAACCTCCTCGAGGGTCTCGAACATCTGCCGACAGGCGGGCACCTGGTCGCTGCCCCGTACGTGAGCGGGAGTGAAACGGCGCGACCGCGTCATGACGAGCTGGGTCGGCCGCTCGTCGGCGACCCGCTGAAGGGCCAGGCGGGCCTCGACCTGAAGCTCACGCCGAACGCGACTGATGCCGTTGATGTCACGATCAAGCCGGACTTCTCGCAGGTCGAATCCGACACCGCACAAATTTCCGCCAACGAGCGCTTCGCGCTGTTCTTTCCCGAGAAGCGGCCGTTCTTCCTCGAGGGCGTCGATTTGTTTCAAACCCCGATTCGAGCCGTCTATACGCGGACGATGACATCGCCGACGTGGGGCGCGAGGGTGACTGGCAAGGAGCGGGGAGTGCGCTTCACCGCGCTCGTGACTGAAGACGCGGGTGGCGGCAGCGTCATCCTCCCGGGTCCGAACGGATCCTCGACCGCGCCGCAGGACTTCGGGTCGACCGTGTTGATCGGCCGCGTGAAGCGCGACCTCGGATTGTCGTTTGTCGGCGCCCTCCTCACCGACCGCGAGGCCACTGACGAGCGCGCGCACAACCGCCTGGTGGGTCCGGATTTCCAGTGGCGGGCGTCTGCGGCCGACGTCGTGGCGGGCCAATGGCTGTTCAGCGAGACCTCGATGCCGAATCGTCCCGACCTTGCGGAGCAATGGACGGGGGCGACCGTCAGCGGCCACGCGATGCAGGCGTCGTGGAACCACAACGCGAGATATCTCGATGCGTCGGCAAAGTACGGCGCTGTGGGCGGAGGCTTTCGCGCCGACACCGGCTTCGTGCCGCAAGTGGGCTATCGGGACGAGGGCGCCGAGATTGGGTGGACGGCGTATCCGACCGGCCTTGTCGCGAAGGCGCGAACGTTCGCCAACGTCGATTATCAGACCGAGCCGTCAGGCACGGTCATCACACGCGACGCGGAGGCCGGCATCGAGGTGAACACCCGATGGAGCGGCTCCATGAAGCTGCGATACATCGACAACCAGACGCGCGCGGGCGATGTTCTTCTTGGCCGGCGGCAGGTGGGATACCGAGCGCAGTTCAGCCCGTCGCGACGCGTGAGCACCATCGGCATCGAGGGCACCGGCGGGCAGGAGATCGACTTCGCAAACGCGCGCCCGGCGCGTGGTGTGACGATCAATCTGAATGCGACGGTCCAGCCGACGGACCATCTGGCGGTTGATGTGCTCGAGAACACGCGCTGGCTCGACGTCGATACGCTGTCATCGAGCACCGCGCGGTTATTCACGCAGCGAGTGTCGCGCGTAAAAGGCACGTACACCTTTACCGCGCGCCTGTTCGTACGTGTCATCGGTCAATATGTCGAGACGGCGAATGATCCCTCGCTCTACACGTCACCTGTCGATGCGCGGTCGGGGACGTTCAACGGTTCGGCGCTGTTTGCCTATAAGCTCAATTGGCAGTCGGTCATGTTCGTCGGCTACGGCGATGATCGTGAGCTCTCCGACGAGCGCGTCCTCGAACGATTCGATCGGCAACTCTTCGTCAAGCTGTCCTACGCGTTCCAGCGGTAGGGGTGGATTCAGTCGATCCACCCGCCACCGACCACCATGTCCCCGTCGTAGAACACCACAGCCTGCCCTGGCGTAATGGCGGGCTGCGGCTGATCGAAGATCAGCTCGGCACGGCGGTCGGGCAGCGCACGGACGGCGCCTGCCGCCGGCCTGTGCCGGTGACGGATTTGCGCGGCCACGCGCGTGGGTGACTGCGGCGCATCGATCGAGATCCAGTTCACGTCCGATGCCGTCAGCCGCGTCTGCTCCAGCGCGTCTCGCGCGCCGACCATGACCGTCCCGGCATCCGGGTCGATCTTCAGCACATAGAGCGGGATCGTCGAGGCGATTCCCAGCCCCTTCCGCTGGCCGATGGTGAACCGGTGGACGCCGCCATGTGTGCCAAGCTGGCGTCCCTTCTCGTCGACGATGGCGCCCGCGCGCGCGACAGCCGGCTCCTTGCGCTCCACGAACGACGCGTAGTCACCGTCAGGGATGAAGCAGATTTCCTGGCTGTCGGGCTTGTCGGCGACGGCGAGACCAAGACGACGGGCCTGCTCGCGCACGTCGGGCTTGGCGAGGTGGCCGACCGGGAAGACCGCCCGTGCCAGCTGATCCTGCGTCAGCGAGAACAGAAAGTAGGACTGGTCCTTGTCCGGCTCCGCGCTGCGCTTCAGCAACCACCTCCCGCTCGCGTTCCTGTCGACGCGAGCGTAGTGTCCCGTCGCCACGTGCTCCGCTCCGAGCCCGCGTGCGCGGTCGAGCAACGTCGAAAACTTCAGGTCGCTGTTGCAGTGGGCGCAGGGGAGCGGCGTTCGCCCCGACGCGTATTCCCGGACGAAGTTCGAGATGACCGTCTCGCGAAACTGCCGCTCGAAGTTGACGATGTAGTGCGGGAAGCCGATGACGGCGGCCACGCGCCGGGCGTCGTTCAGGTCGTCCAGCGTGCAGCAGCCGCCGAACCGCTCATCGGCGCCGGCGGCCTGCTCCGAGCCGGTCGAGGGACCTGCGCCCAGCGAAGTGGAGGGGTAGAGCCGCATCGACAGACCGATGACGTCATGACCCTGCTCGGCGAGCAGCGCCGCGGCGACCGACGAGTCGACGCCTCCCGACATGGCTACAACGATTCGCATCAGTTCCCGCAGTCACGGGCCACGGAGGCACGGAGACAAATTTTTACGCCCTTCGTGTGCTCCGTGTTGGCCGCCGCAGGCGGCCTTCGTGGTTGTCAAGCCCGCGCGGGCGCGCGCGTCAGGCTGCGCAGCTTTTCCACGATCCCCGGCAGCACGCCGATCACCCGGTCGATCTCGGCCTCGGTGTTCGCCGCGCCGAGGCTGAAGCGGATCGAGTTCTGGGTGCGGTGCGCGTTGAAGCCCATCGCCTTCAGCACGTGCGACGGCTCCAGCGTGCCCGACGAGCACGCCGAGCCGGTCGAGACCGCCACGCCCTGCAGGTCGAGCGCAATCAGCAGCGATTCGGCCTCGACGCGATCGAAGCTGATATTGGTCGTGTTCGGCACCCGCGCATCGGTGGACCCGTTCACGGCCGTCCCCGGGACGGCCCCGAGGATGCCGGCCTCCAGCCGATCGCGAAGCGCCGACAGCCGCCGGCCCTCCTCCGCCATCTTGCCCGACGCGATGCGCGCCGCCACTCCCATTCCGACGATGCCAGCGACGTTTTCGGTCCCGGCGCGGCGGCTGCGCTCCTGGCGTCCGCCGGTCAGGATCGGCACCACGCGCAGGCCGCGCCGAATCCAGAGGGCGCCGACGCCCTTCGGCCCGTAGAACTTGTGCGCCGACATCGACAGCATGTCGACGCCGAGCGCCCTGACGTCGACCGCGATCTTGCCGGCCGACTGGACCGCGTCCGTGTGAAACAGCGCCCCCCGTTCGTGCGCGACGCGCGCCAGCTCCGCGATCGGCTGAATCGTCCCGATTTCGTTGTTCGCGTGCATCACCGAGACGACCGCCGTCTCGTCCACGAGCGCCTCGCGCAGGGCTGACGGCGAGATGATGCCGCTCTGATCGACGGGGAGGAGGGTGGTCCGCCACCCTCGTTTCGCCAGCGCCTTCAGCGTATTGAGCACCGCTTCGTGCTCGATCGCGCTTGCCACGAGATGCCGCCGTCCCGTGGTCTCGAGGGCTTCTGCGGCACCACGGACGGCGATATTGTCCGCTTCAGTCCCTCCGCTGGTGAAGAGCACCTCCGAGGGCTCGCTACCGATCAGGTTGGCGGTGTCCGTGCGCGCTTCGTCGATCACCGCCTTCGCCTGCTGACCGAAATGGTGGACGCTCGAGGGATTGCCGAATTCATCCCGAAGCACAGCCGTCATCCGCTCGATAACCGCAGGAAGCAGCGGCGTCGTCGCGTTGTGGTCGAGATAGATGCGCTGCACGGGCTTCTCGAAATCGTAGCATCTCGCCTAAATATCGGCCGTCAAATGCCTAGACTTATTTTTCGAGCGGCCGATATACTCAGAGGGCTCCTGCCAAGGCAACGCGAGTAAGAGCTCATCGAAGGCTCCTCGGTTCTGCCCTGGGGCTGCTAAGTCGGAGGACCAGATGTGGAAGCGTGATGAAGCGGTAAAGCCGGCAACGCCGGGCACCCCGGCAGGTCCGGCGGCACCTGCACAGCACCAGGCGCAGGCCAGTGCGCCGGCGCAGCCGGAGTCCCGGCGGCAGCAGATGATGGAGAGAGACGTCGTGAATATCGGCAAGTCAGTGGTTATCAAGGGCGAGTTGAACGGCAGTGAGGATCTCACCGTCGAAGGACATGTCGAAGGCAAGATCGAGCTCCGCGATCACGTGCTGACGATCGGACCAAACGGCAAGATCAAGGCACAGGTGTTCGCGAAGGCGGTCATCGTGCTGGGCGAAGTCAATGGCAACGTCACGGCGACGGAGAAGGTGGACATCCGTGACGGCGGCTCCGTGGACGGCGACATCGTCTCGCCGCGGGTCGCGATCGCCGAGGGCGCGCACTTCCGCGGCGCCGTCGACATGCAGCGGAAGGGCGGCCAGCCGCAGGCGCAGGGCCAGGGCGGCGGACAGCGGCAGCCGCAGCAGCAGCAACAACAACAGCAGCAGCCGGCGACTCCTCCGCAGCCGGCAGCCGCGCACCACTGATCCGGTTCGTAGTTCGCGGTTGGCGGTTGGTGGCGTTGGACGCCGTCAACCACCAGCCACCAACCATCAACCACGAACGACGGATCGTCTATCATTCCGTCGTTGTCTCTCTCAGACCTCTTCTCGCGGAAACGGAAGGACGAAGGCGACGCCGCCGAAGGCGGCGCCGACGCGCCCGTCCACCCGACGAAGGCGTTGTCGAAGTTTCTCTCCAGCCTGAACAGCCGGCAGCAGCCGCTGCTGCTCGATCTCGGCCCGGTCGTCGGCACCAACGTGACCTTCTTCGGCGAGGAGCTCGGGTGCAAGATCCTGGTCGAGAACGTCTTCAAGGACATCGACCGCCACATCTCGGAAGGGAAGCTCGAGGAGCTGCCGGCGTTCCTCGCCAAGCGGTTCTCGCAGGACGAGGGAAGCGTCGACGGCATCCTGTGCTGGGACATCTTCGACTACCTGGACTGGAAGGCGGCGCAGGCGCTGGCACGAGAGCTGGTGCGGATTCTTCGGCCGGACGGCGCGGTGCTCGCGCAGTTCAGCACGACCGAGTCGAAGGTCGTGGGCCCGCCGACCTACACGAAGTACGTCGTCGTCGATCACCAGACGCTGCAGCACAGGCCGTATCCCGCCGCGCGTGGCCGGCAGCGCCCGCTGGTCAATCGGGACATCCAGCGGATGTTCGAGCCGCTGCGTATCACGGAGTCCTTCCTGCTGAAGAACAACCTGCGCGAGGTCCTGTTCCGGAAACCCCCGGAGTCTGGTTCCTCGCGGCCGCGCGGCGATGACGGCGGGGCTGCCTCGCCGGAATCGCGCAGCGACGAAGGCCGGCCGAAGCCACCCGATTGAAGCCGGTCATCGCGCTGCTGACCGACTTCGGCACGCGCGATCACTACGTGGGCGCCATGCGCGGGGTGGCGCTCGGCATCTGTCCCGACGCCACGCTGGCTGACATCACGCACGACGTCGCCCCGCAGGACGTCCTCGGCGGCGCGCTCGAGCTTGCCGCGGCATTCACCTGCTTTCCCCCCGGTACCATCTTCCTCTGCGTCGTCGATCCCGGCGTCGGCTCCGCGCGCCGCGGCATCGGCGCCGAGGCGGGCGGCTACCAGTTCGTCGCGCCGGACAACGGGCTGCTGACGCTCGCCTTCCGGGAATGCCCGCCGACGCGTGTCGTCGAATTGACGGAACGGCAGTACGCGCGCGCGGAGATCAGCCGCACGTTCGAGGGTCGCGATCGGTTCGCACCCGCCGCCGCCTGGCTCGCGAGGGGCACGGATCTCGGCGCGTTGGGTCCGCCGGTTGCGAGCTGGCAGCTGCTCGACGTGCCCGAACCGCGCGTCCAGGACGGGTGCCTGTCCGGCGTCGTCCTGCGCGTCGATCGGTTCGGGAACCTGGTGACCAACATCGATCGACGCTGCGTTCAGCAGGTGGCAGGTGGCAGGCGGATCGTCGTCGAGGCTGCCGGATGTCCAGTCGCCGAGTTCGTGGAGACGTACGCGGAGGCGGCGCCGGGATCGATCTGCGCGCTCTTCGGCAGCAGCGGCCATCTCGAGATGGCGATCAACGGCGGCAGTGCTGCAGAGGCGCTCGGCCTCGCGCGCGGTGCTCGCGTGTTGGTCCGCCTGAAGGCGGACGGACCATGCTAGCATTCGGCCTTTGTCCATGATGAATCTGGATCTCACCGAAGAGCAGCAGCTGCTCGAGCAGTCCGTGCGCGAGTGGGCGGCCCGCGCGGTGGCGCCGAACATCCACGAGCTCGATCGCGCGCACCGGTTCGACAGCGCCATCCTTCCGCAGATGGCGGAGCTCGGGCTGCTCGGTGTGTGCGTGCCGCAGAAGTTCGGCGGCGCGGGGATGGACTACCTCGCGCTCGGCATCGCGAGCGAGGAGCTGGAATACGTCGACACGTCGCTGCGCGTCATCCTGTCGGTTCACGTCGGCCTCAACTGCCTCACGCTGCTCGCGTGGGGCACCGACGACCAGAAGCAGCGCTACCTCGTGCCGCAGGCGCAGGGGAAGAAGATTGCGACCTACGGCCTCACCGAGCCATCGGCCGGCAGCGACGCCCGCGGCATCCAGTCGGTCGCGATCAAGAAGGGTGACCGCTACCTGCTGACGGGCGAAAAGATGTGGATTTCGCTCGGCGACGTCGCGGACAACTTTCTCGTCTTCGCCTGGAGCGACCTGGAGAAGAAGAAGCAGCGCGACCCGAATGGCATCAGCGCCTTCATCGTCGAGCGCGCGTTCAAGGGATTCTCGAGCGGCACGCTGAAAGAGAAGTGGGGGATTCTCGCCGGCAACACCGGTTTTTTCAAGATGGACGAGGTCGAGGTGCCGGCGGCCAACCTGGTCGGCCGCGAGGGCGAAGGGTTCAAGATCGCGATGTTCGCGCTCGACCAGGGACGCTTCACCGTCGCCGCCGGAGCGACAGGCCTCATCCGTGCCTGCCGCGACGCGAGCGTCAGCTACGCGAAGCAGCGGAAGGCGTTCGGCGTGGAGATCGGCTCACACCAGCTCGTGAAGGAAATGATCGCGCAGATGGAGTCCGACTACCAGGCGTCGCGCCTGCTGTGGATGCGCGCCGGGTGGCTGAAGAACCTCGGCCGCCGCAACACGCGCGAGACCGGGCTGGCGAAGTGGTTCTCGACCGTCGCATCGGAGCGCGCGGCATCGGACGCGGTGCAGATTCACGGCGCCAACGGCTACTCGGACGAGTACCCGGTCGGGCGCTTCTATCGCAACTGCAAAGGCGCGGTGATTTACGAAGGCACGCGTGAAATTCACAAGCTGATGCAGGCCGACTACCTGCTCGGCTACAGGACGGACCGCCCCACGCGGTGCGAGCTGCCTCCCTATGCTTGATTCAGATCTCTCGCTCGACTTCCTGCGCGTCACCGAACACGCCGCCATCGCCTGCGCGCAGACGATGGGGCAGGGCGACCGGCACAAGTCGGACGCCGTCGCCGTGGAAGCCATGCGCCACGAGATGGACTCGCTGCCGATCGCCGGCACCATCGTCATCGGCGAAGGCGAGCGGGACGAGGCGCCGATGCTCTACATCGGCGAGAAAGTCGGCATGGCGCACAAGGCGCCGAACGGCCGCACCTATCCGCAGGTGGACATCGCCGTCGATCCGCTCGAAGGCACCAACCTGTGCGCCACCGGCGCGGCCAACGCCATCGCCGTGCTCGCGGCGTCCGAGAGCGGCGGGCTGCTGCACGCGCCCGACATGTACATGGAAAAGCTCGTCGTCGGGCCGAGCTCGCGGGACGTCGTCGATCTCGACGCGCCCGTGCGCTTCAACCTGCGCGCGATTGCCCAGTCGCTCGGGCGGCGCGTCGAGGACCTCGTCGTCATCGTGCTCGACCGGCCGCGGCACGAGAAGCTGATCGACGAAATCCGGGCGACGGGCGCCCGTATCAGGCTGATTGGCGACGGCGACCTCTCCGCCGGCATCGCGGCGGCCGTCATCGGCAGCGGCGTGCACGCGGTGATGGGGATCGGCGGCGCGCCGGAGGGGGTGCTGACGGCGGCCGCGATGCGCTGCCTGAACGGCGAAATCTACGCGCGCCTCGTCATCGCCAAGACGGGCGACGAAGAGCGCGCCCACGCGATGGGCATCAAGGATCTGAACCGCGTCTACCGCTCGAAGGACCTCGCGCCGGGCAAGAGCATCATCTTCGCGGCCACCGGCGTGACGGAAGGATCGCTGATGAAGGGGGTCCGCTTCTTCGGCGACGGCACGCGGACGACGTCGCTGGTGATGCAGACGAACCCGCACCGGATTCGCTTCATCGACAGCATCCACGTATCGAACACCAACTCAATCGGAGCGAAGATACGATTCTGACGCGGGCGGCCATGGCAAAGCGGTCCAAACCGAAACGGCTGCCGCGCGCGCCATTGCCTCGGCAGACCGGAGGCGTGCACGAAGACAAGACCAAACGCCCGTGGCGGCGTCGCAAGCACAAGAAGTTGCCTGATACCTCGTCGAGCTGATACCGACCACGCCTGACACCTGATACCTGTTACCTGACACCTGCTAGGATCCGATCGTGCCTCCTGCAACCGAGCGCGCGGCGCTCGTCGGCCTCGTCACCCCTTCCACCCGCGGCGACGCGGATCACTCGCTCGACGAGTTGGCCGGCCTCGCGGACGCCGCGGGGGCGTCGGTCGTGCTGCGGATGCTGCAGGAGCGGCCCAAGCCCGATGCGGCGACGTTCATCGGCTCGGGCAAGGTGGCGTCGCTCGCGGCCGCGTGCGACGAGGCGGATGTGGACGTCGTCATCTTCGACCACGAGCTCACGCCCGCGCAGCAGCGGCAGCTCGAGGAGCGGCTCGAACGCAAGGTCATCGATCGCACGCAGCTCATTCTCGACATCTTCGCCCGCCGCGCGCGGACCCGGGAGGGCAAGTGGCAGGTGGAGCTGGCGCAGCTCAAGTACCTGCTGCCGCGGCTGGCCGGCTCCGGCACGGCGCTGTCGCGCCTCGGCGGCGGCATCGGCACGCGCGGACCCGGCGAGACGAAGCTCGAATCCGATCGGCGGCGGATTCGCGTCCGCATCCAGTCGATTCAGCGCGAAATCGACCAGGTGCGCCAGCGCCGTTCGCAGCTTCGTGAGCGGCGGCACAAGCAGTCGGTGCCGACGGTGGCGCTGGTCGGCTATACCAACGCCGGCAAGACGACGCTGTTCAACCGGCTGACGAACGAGACCGCGGTCGCCTCTGATGCGCTGTTCGTGACGCTCGATCCGCTGGTCCGCCGCGTTCGCCTGCCGGACAATCGCGAGTTGCTCGTATCCGATACGGTCGGGTTCATCGATCGGCTGCCGCACGCGCTGGTGGCCGCTTTCAGCGCCACGCTCGAAGAGGTGGCGGAGGCGGACCTGATCCTGCACGTCATCGATTCCGGCAGCGCCGATCGGGAACGGCAGATCGCGGCCGTGCGCCGCGTCCTGGACGAAGTGGGCGCCGCGGATGTCCCGATGGTTGCGGTATACAACAAGATCGACACGATCGGCGCGGACGAGCGGCGGCGGCTGCGCGACGGTGACCCGTCGGCCGCGCTCATTTCGGCGACGACGGGAGCCGGGGCGGCGGAACTGCTGCAGATGATCGCGTCGCGGCTCGCGCTCGACACGCGCCGCGTCACGATTACCTTCGACAGCGGCAAGGAGTTCGACCGCCAGCAGATTGGCCGGCTGTACCGCGTGGCGCGCGTCATCAGTCACGTCGCAACCAACGGCCGCGTCGTGATCGAAGCCGACGTGCCGCGCAGGTTCATCGAGAGGCTGACGACCGTGGAGTCGGGAAGTGACGCAAGCGAGTAAGACCGTCGCGGCGCGGACGCTGTGGGTCCGCATGCTGTTGCTGGCCGTCATCTCGGGCTGCGCCATGAAGGCCGCGCCGCCGTTGCCGCCGACGCTGAAGTACCCGGAGTTCGTCTATCCGGCCGCCGTGCCCGCGGTGGGAGCCCAGGCCGCCGCCGTCGATCGCGGCTGGCGCTACCTGCAGAACGACGACCTCGGGAATGCCGAGCGCGAGTTCGCGGCCGCCCTGAAAGCGATTCCCGACTACGTCCCCGCGCGCACGGGCGAGGGCGACATCGCGCTGGCGAGCCAGGACTACATGCGCGCGCTCGATCAGTTCGAGCTCGCGCTCCGCGGCGCGCCCGCGTACGCGCCCGCGCTCGTCGGCAAGGGACAGGCGCTGCTCTCCCTGAACCGGGACAGCGAGGCGCGCGCCGCCTTCGAAGCCGCGCTCAAGGCGGACCCGTCGCTCGCCGCCAACCTCGGGCCGCGGGTCGACGTCCTGAAATTCCGCGAAATCCAGGACCTGATTGCCGCGGCGCGGCAGGCGATGAACGCGGGCCGCCTCGACGAGGCCCGCGCGGCGTACCTGCGCAGCATCGCCGCCACCCCCGACAGCGCGGTGCTGTACCGCGAGCTCGGGATGGTCGAGCGGCGGCAGGGAGACGCCGCCGCCGCGCTCGAGCAGTTCAATCGCGCGGTGGCGCTCGACCCGACCGACGCGGTGTCGTTCGCACAGGCCGGTGAGATTCTCGAGGAGCGTGGCGATTTCGCGGGCGCCGAGGCGGCCTATCGCAATGCCGCGAACGTGGATCGGTTTGCCGGCTACGACCGGAAGGCCGAGGCGGTCGCCACGAGGGGGCGCGACGCGAGCCTGCCGGCCGAATTCCGCGCGCTGGCCTCGGCGGATCGCATCACGCGCGGCGACTTGGCGGCGCTCGTCGGCATCCGTCTCGAGGAGCTGCTGCGCGCCGCGCCGGCCACGCCTGTCGTCACCACCGACACCGCAGGGCACTGGGCCGCGTCCTGGATCGCGCAGGCCGCCGCGACGGGCGTGATCCCCGCCTTCGACAACCACACCTTCCAGCCGGGAACGGCGCTCCGTCGCGTGGACCTCGCGGAAGCGGCAAGCGCGCTCCTGCGCCTGATGGCGCGGACGCGCCCGGCCTTGCAGGCGCGTCTCGCGGCGCGCCCGACGGTGAGCGACATGAGCCCGTCGCACCTGAACTATCCGGCCGTGGCCGCCGCGGTCTCGGCCGGGGTCCTTCCGCTGCTCGACGACGGGCGCTTCGACAGCGAGCGTCCCGTCGACGGCGCGGAGGCGATTGCCGCCATCGACCGGCTGCGCGCGCTCGGCGAGTCGCGCTGACCCCCGTGTGGTACCTCACGCTCGCGAATCAGATCACGATTCTCAGGATCATGCTGATTCCGGCGTTCGTCCTCCTGACGGTCTACGGATATCTCGGCGCGGCGCTCGCCGTCTTCCTGATCGCGGGCGCGACCGACGCGATCGACGGGCTCATCGCGCGGCTGACCAGCCACCCGACCAGCTTCGGCGCGTGGCTCGACCCGATGGCCGATAAGCTGCTGCTGGTCACGACCTTCGTCGTGCTGACGCTGCCGCAGATCGAGCTCACCAACCACGTTCCGATCTGGCTCACCGTCCTCGTCATTACCCGCGACGTGGTCATTGTCGGCGTCGTCGCGATCGTGAACCTGTCGATCGGGCCGCGAACGTTCAAGCCGTCGATGCTCGGCAAGCTCGCCACGGCGACGTTCATCCTGGCGAACATCGTCATCATGTATTTCAACTGGAGGATGGAGCGGTCGCCGCTGGTCGAAGCGGCGATCTGGCTCGCGCTGACGCTGACGCTCGCGTCGGCGGGCGACTATTTCTTTCGCTTGCGGCGGCTGATCAACGTCCCGCCGGCCTAGGGCTACGAACCTAGAGGCCGGCCGCCAGGCCGGGCTTCCAGCTTCCCCTTGAAATACTCGACGGTCTTCAGCAGGCCTTCCTCGAGGGCGACTTTCGGTTCCCATCCGAGGATCGTCCGTGCCCGCGTGATGTCCGGCCGCCGCTGTCTCGGATCGTCGACGGGGAGCGGCCTGTAGACGAGTGTGCTCCGCGAGCCGACCATCCTGATGATCGTGCGCGCGATCTGCTCGATCGTCACCTCGTGCGGATTGCCGATGTTGACGGGGTCGTTGGTGTCGGCGTCCATCAGCCGCAGGATGCCGTCCACCAGGTCGCTGACGTAGGTGAAGCTGCGGGTCTGCGTGCCGTCGCCGAAGATGGTCACGTCTTCATCGGTCAGCGCCTGCGACATGAAGGCCGGGACGGCGCGGCCGTCGTGCAGCCGCATGCGCGGGCCGTAGGTGTTGAAGATGCGGACGATCTTCGTATCGATGCCGTGCGTGCGGTGATAGGCAAGCGTCATCGCTTCGGCAAAGCGCTTGGCTTCGTCGTAGACGCCGCGCGGGCCGAGCGGATTCACGTTCCCCCAGTAGGTCTCCTTCTGCGGGTGCTCGAGCGGGTCGCCGTAGACCTCCGAGGTCGACGCGAGCACGAACCGCGCGCGCTTGTGCAGCGCGAGGCCGAGGGCGTTGTGCGTGCCGAGCGAGCCGACCTTCATCGTCTGGATGGGCAGCTCGAGATAGTCGATCGGGCTCGCGGGGCTCGCCCAGTGCAGGACGAAATCGACCGGGCCCTCGATGTCGATGTGCCGCGTGACGTCGTGGCGGATGAACTCGAAGTCCCGGTTGCGCAGGTGAGCGATGTTGGCGAGGTCGCCGGTCAGCAGGTTGTCGATGCCGATCACGGAGTGCCCGCGGTCGAGGAGCGCCTCGCTCAGGTGGGAGCCGATGAAGCCTGCGGCGCCGGTGACGACGGTTCTCACACGCGTTGAAACAGGCCGCGGAAAATCGTCAGCCACATGATCTTCAGGTCGAGCGTCACGGACCAGTTCTCGATGTAGTACAGGTCGTACTCGATGCGCTTCTCGAGCGACGTGTTGCCGCGCCAGCCGTTGACCTGGGCCCAGCCGGTGATGCCCGCCTTCACCTTGTGCCGCAGCATGTACTGCGGGATGCGGTGCTTGAACTGCTCGACGAAGAACGGCCGCTCGGGCCGCGGCCCGACGATGGACATGTCGCCGCGGAGCACGTTCCAGAACTGCGGCAGCTCGTCGAGGTCGAGCTTGCGGAGCCAGCGGCCAATCGGCGTCGCCCGCGGATCGTCCTCGCGCGCCCAGACGGGGCCGGTGCCGGTCTCCGCGCCTTCGTACATCGATCGGAACTTGTAGACCGTGAACGCCTTGCCGTCGAGCCCCATGCGCTCCTGCGCGTAGAAGATCGAGCCGCGCGAGGTCAGCTTCACGACCGCGGCGATGGCGGCGAGCGGCAGCGCGAGCACGAGCAGCGAAGCGGACGACAGCCCGATGTCGATGACGCGCTTGAGCCAGGCGTTGAAGCCCTGGAGCGGCACGTCGTTGATGTTGATGATCGGCAGGCCGTCGAGGTCCTCGAGCCGGGCGCGCAGCGTGATGAACTGCAGCAGGTCCGGGACGACCTTGACGTCGATGCATTCGCGGCTCGTGATTTCCACCAGGTCGAGCAGCTTCGTGTGCTCTTCGAGGGGCAGCGCGACGTACAGGTGATCGATCCGCTCGCGCTGCGCGATGTCACCCACCTCGGCCAGCGTGCCGAGCAGCGGCAGCCCGCGGTAGCCGATGTGATCGCCGCCGGCCCGGTCGTCGACGAACCCGACCACCTGGAACCCGAACTCGCGGTGCTGCAGCACGCGATCGGCCACCATGCGTCCCAGGTCACCCGCGCCGGCGATCAGGATCCGCTTGAGTCCCACGCCCGCGCGCCAGCGGTGCTCGAGCAGCTCGCGGACCGCCTCGCGAGAGAGGTAGGTGAACAGGACGTTGAGGACGAGGAAGAGGCCCCAGACCACCTGCGACACTTCGTACGCGCCCTGCGCCTTCTCCTCCGCCGAGACGTAGTAGACGGAGACGTAGAGCGTGGACATGACGCCGAAGACGACGGCGAGGATGCTGCCGATGAGGACCGCGAAGAAATCGTCGACGCGCGAGCGTCCGCGGCGCAGGCGATAGACGCCCTGCAGCTGGAACGCCAGCGGTGTCAGCACCGCCACGAACGGCACGACGTTGAGGTACTGCTCGATCGGCGGGTAGCCGCGGAAGACGGGGATCAAACCGCTCTCGAAGCGGATGCCGTACGCAAGGATGAACGCCCAGACGGCCAGCAGTGCGTCCGTCAGGACATAGAGCGCGACCAGCAGGCGGTTGTACCGCCTTACCACGTCGTCCCCGCCGGATGATCGAGCGTTTCCTCGACGACCGCGCGCATCTTCTCGACGTGGCGCTCGTGCGAGAAGCGCTCTGCGTTCGCGCGGAGGCGATCGACGTCGAACCGCGTCGCGGCCGCCCGCTCGAGCGCCGCCGCCAGGGAGGCCGGCGAGAGCTCGTCGAAGAGGATGCCCGTGTCGCCCGGGATCACGGTTTCGAGCGCGCCGCCGCGCGCGAAGGCGACGACCGGCCGCCCGCAGGCCTGCGCCTCGACCGGCACGATCCCGAAGTCCTCCTCGCCCGGCAGCAGGACCGCGAGCGCGCGGCGATATTCGTCGCGAATCTCGTCGTTGGTCGCGCGGCCGATGAACTCGACGCGGCTTGTCCCGAGCGAAGTCGAGGGGCTGCCTCCGGGCGTCGTCGCAGAACCGTTCGCGTGCCGTTCGAGCCGCGCACGGTCGGGTCCGTCGCCGACGATGCGCAGCGAAGCGCCCGCGCGGCGGCAAGCGTCGATCGCCACGTCAATCCGCTTGTACGGGACCAGGGCGGACACGATCAGAAAATGCTGTCCGGGAGGCGTCGTGTCGGGGTGATAGAACGACGTGTCGACGGGTGGATACACGATTGTCGCCTCGCGATTGTAGTATCGGCGGATCCTCCCCGCAACGTGGTGAGAGTTGGCGACGAAGCGCCCGACGCGCGGCGCCGTTGCCGCGTCCCATCGCGCCAGCCTCCCGAGCACCGGGGCGTAGAGCCACCGGCTGGCGAACGCGCCCACCCGCTCGGGGCCGAAGTAGGCGTCGAACTGATCCCACGCGTACCGCATCGGCGAGTGGCAGTAACAGATGTGCCGCGCCCGCCCGGGGGCGACCGCTGCCTTGGCCGCGCAGTGGCTCGAGCTGATGACCAGGTCGTAGGCGTCGAGGTCGAACTGCTCGATGGCGGTCGGGTAGAGCGGCAGCAATGCGCGGTAGCGCGTGCGCGAGAACGGCAGCTTCTGCAGGCCCGACGTGATGATGCGATGCCGCTCGATGGCCGGCGACACCGAACCGGGGACGTGGAAGAGCGTGAAGATGTCGGCGTCCGGGTACTGCTCGCAGAGCGCCTCGAGCACCTTCTCGCCCCCGCGCATCCCGTTCAGCCAGTCGTGCACGAGCGCGACGCGGTCCGCCTTCGCGGCTTCGCCGCTTCGGCGAGGCAGGTTCCCGGTCAGTTCCACGCGCCCACCAGCTGATAGATGTCGTGCGTCCGCGCGACCGAGCGCTCCCACGAGAAATCGCGCGCGCGGATCAGGCCTTTCCGCCGCAGATCATCAGCCAGCGCGGGGTCGCTCAGCACGCGCCGCATGCCCGCGACGATCGACGCGACGTCGTACGGATCGACGAGCATCGCCGCGTCGCCCGCGACCTCGGGCAGCGACGAGACGTTCGACGTGACGACCGGCGTGCCGCTGGCCATCGCTTCGAGCGGCGGCAGGCCGAAGCCTTCGTAGAGCGACGGGAAGACGAACACCGCCGCGAGCCGGTAGAGCGCGGCGAGCGTCTCGTCGGGGAGGAACCCGAGGAAGCGCACGTGCTTGTGCAGCTTGTGGCTGTGCACGGCGCGCCGCAGCGCCGGCAGCTTCGAGATCTCGTCGCCAATGATCAGCAGCTTCAGCTCCTCGAACTCGCCTTTGCGCAGCTCGGCGAACGCCTCGATCAGCCGCACCAGGTTCTTGTGCGGCTTGATGCCGCCCACGTACAGCACGAACCGCTGGTGGAGCTGGAAGCGCTCGCGGACGCGCTCGACCTCCTCCTCATGCGGCTCGATCCAGAACCGCTCGTCGATGGCGTTGTAGACGACAGCAATCTTCTCCGGCGGCACGTTGAAGAAGTGGAGGATGTCGCGCTTCGACGCCTCCGAGACGGTCAGAATGCGGTCGGATCGCCGCGCGGCGCTCCACATGGCGCCGCGCGCGTACGCGTGCGCGGCACGGTTCGGCAGGTACTGCGGAAACATCAGGTGGATGCAGTCGTGAATCGTCACCACCGACCGGCACCGGACGGCGACCGGCAGCACGTAGTGCGGCGCGTGATAGACGTCGGGCTTCTCGCGCATCAGCACCCACGGCACGTGGACCTGCTCGACGACGGAGTAGTTGCGGGCGCGCTCGAGAACGGCGCGGAAGTTCGGGCCCAGGGTGGCGGCCACGCCCATGTCGGGTTCGTGGCAGAGGAGCACGTACTCGTTGGCCTGATCGATGCGCGAGAGGTGCCTCAGGAGGTTCCTGATGTAGGTCCCGATGCCGAAGTCGTGGAGTTTCCGCGCATCGATTGCGATTCGCACTGTTGGAATCTTAGCGGGAATCCGGCGGGAGGCCGGGATCCGGGATCCGGGATCCGGGATCCGGGATCCGGGATCCGGGATCCGATGGGCTACCTATCCCACCCGGCCCATTCCATCCGGTACTTCCGCCGGAGCTCTCGAATGGTACCGGGATAGACGTCGCCGCGGCGCGCGGCCTCGACGGCCTGGTCCATGCGCTGCTTGATCTGGCTGGCTGCCGCCTTCATGTCGTCCATCCAGCCGAAGCAGTCGTACTGGTTGCTGACCGCGGTCTTGACGCCGTTGGGGACGAACAGCGCGAACCAGGGACGATCGCCGCCGGCGGACACGGCGCTGGCGACGCACAGCTTCGAGCTGCGCTGCCAGTTGGTATCCACCTGGTCGCCGGCGCGCGCAATGACCTGCACCTCCTGCTCGAAGCGCGCGGCGCCCCTGTCGCGCGCCGATTCGCTCTCCGACGGGCCGCCGGTCGCCTGCCGCAGCGCCTCGAGCGGCGTCTGCGTCGAGGCCACGGTGCGGCCGCTCATCAGCGCGGTCGCGTGATCGATCGCGATGGCGAAGGACACACCCTGCGCCCGCGTATTCGACATCGAGTTGATGCCGATGACGGTGCCGCTGCGGTCGAGCAGCGGTCCGCCGCTGTTGCCCGGATTGATCGCCGCATCGGTCTGGATGAGCGTCACGCCGCCGGCCTGGCGCAGCGCGCTGACAATGCCGCGGGTGACGGTGTTGGACAGCGTGCCGAGCGCGTAGCCGATGGCGATGACCTCTTCGCCGGGCCTCGCGCTGGCCGCGGTGCCCAGGCGCAGCGTCGCCTGCTGCGGGTTCGCGTTGAACACCTGGAGCAGCGCGACGTCCACCGACGGCGACGCGCTCAGGACGTGTGCGGTGTACTTGGCGCCGCCCGCCTGCAGGTTGACGGAGCTCTGGCCCTCGACGACGTGGTTGTTGGTGATGACGAGGTCGGGCCGAACGAAGAATCCGCTGCCGCGGCCGCTGCCGGTGTCGATGGAGGCGATCGCGGGAAGCGCGGCGCTGACGAGATCTTCAATGGAACCGGCGGAAACGGAAGCCGCGATAGTGCCGGCATCGTTGCTCGGCACCCGGGTCGGGATGATGTTGCCGGTGACCGGTGCGACCAATGTCTCCGACGCCTGCGCCGCCGGCGCCTCCGCTGGTTCGGGCTGGGGCGCCGTGTCTGCCGCGACGGTGGCCGGCGGTGCCGGCGCGGCCTGCCGCGACTGGAAGTAGTAGTAGGCGCCGCCGAGGCCGACGGCCGCGACGAGAATGAGGATGACGAGGGGCGACGGGCCGCTGCGCTCCGGGGCCTCCGCGACCTCCTCGGCGACGACCGCCGGCAGATTTTCGCGCTGGAAGCCGCACCGGCACTCCGCGAACCGCGTCGGGACACGACGCCCGCAGGACGGGCATACCCAGGAGAATTGATCGCCGGCCGACTCAACCATGGCTTGATCGGTTATCGGGCAATTCACCCTTGATCTTCAGATACCAGCGGAGCCAGCGAGCCCAGCCGGGGTGATGCTTTTCGTAGAACGCGATGTGGCTGCGGCGGTAGGCGCGGTCGGCCGCGGCGGACGCCGTGGCCCTCGATTGGCCCCGTAAATGGATGACTTCGGCCGCCGGCCAGAACACCACCCGGCGCCCTCGCGCGCGCACGGCGGCGCAGAAATCCACGTCCTCCGTGTACATGAAGTAGCGCTCGTCCATCAGGCCGACAGCTTCTGCGTCGGCGCGGCGTACCAGCAGGCAGGCGCCGCTCACCCAGTCGACGTCGCGCTCGTGCCGGGTGATCGACTCGACATAGGTCGCGATAGGGCCGCTGCGGCCGCTTCCGCGCACGAGCACTTTCTGACGGAGCTCGGCGAGCGGCGAGATCATCCTGCCGAAAGAGAGCTCGGCGCGGCCGTCCGCGTTGACCAGGCGCGGGCCCACGATGGCCGCATCGGAGCGCGCGTCGAGCGCCGCCACCAGCGAATCGACGGCGCCGGCCGGCACCGAGGTATCCGGGTTCAGCAGCAGGATCAGCTCGCCGAACGTCTGCTGGATGCCGAGGTTGTTCGCGCGAGCGAAGCCAAGGTTCGCGCCGGCGTCGATCACCCGCACACCGTTCCACCGCGTGCGGATGGCCGCCGGCGTGCCGTCGGTCGACGCGTTGTCCACGACGACGATTTCATGATCCACCGCCGGTCGGTTCGCGACGAGCGATCGAAGGCATTCGTCGACATGACCCGTCGAGTTGTAGGTCACGACGACGATCGAGAGCCGCGGCATGGCGAGGGTACCGGTCACAGCGGCGCCGACCCTTTGTCGCCCCGAATCGCTGCCTCGAGCAGCACGCCCAGGACGCGGCGGGCGCAATCGGTCCACGAGTAGCGCGCCAGCACAGCGGCGGCGGCGTCGAGAATCCGCTGCCGTTCACCGGCGTCGAACAGCAGCGCGCGCAGGCCGCGTTCCACGAGAACGGGGTCGGCCCGCCGCACGTAGCGTGCCGCGTCGCCGCAGACCTCGCGCGCGACGGGAGTATCGAGCAGCAGGCCCGGCACCCCCGCCGCCAGCGCCTCGAGCGGCGTCAGCCCGAACCCTTCGTACTCCGACAGGAAGACAAACGCCGCGCTCGTGGCATAGAGCGATCGCAGCTCCTCGTCGGGCACGTACGAACGGAGAAGAATCCGATCGCCGACGCCGGTCGCGCGCGCAATCGACTCGAGCCTGAGCGGAGGGGACGTCCGGTTGTCGCCGACGATCGCGAGACGGACGTCGGGGCTGGTGCGCGCCAGCCGCGCGAACCCCTCGATCATCTCCGGCACGTGACGGCGATCGAAGATCGATCCGACGAAAAGCACCCCGTTCCCATCGGACGCACCTTCAAGGGCTGTCCCCGTAGTGAATGGCGTCACACCCGGATAGGCCACGGCAACCTTCGATTCGTCGATGCCGAGGTGCGCGACGATCTCGCGCTTCGAGAATTCGGAAATGGTGACGACGCGTGCCGCCGCGCGCGCGGCCAGTTGCACCAGGGTGCGACGCCGCGCCCCCTCGCGCCAGCCGAACCACTCCGGGTGCGCGGCATACGACACGTCGTGGATGGCGACGACCATCGGCACGGGTGGCAGAATCGGCCCGCTGTAGGCGGGCGCGAACAGCACGTCCGCCCCCGCGTCGCGGGCCAGCGAGGGGAGGACCATCTGCTCCCACAGCGTCCCGCCCCTGGCGCCGGGGCCGTTCGGCGCGAGCGGCATGAACTCGTGCGCGCTCGCCTCGGGCATGGTGGCCCACGCGGCCAGCAGCTCGCGGAGGAAACGCCCGACGCCGGTCGGCTGGCCGTGAAGCTCGCGCGCGTCGATGGCGATTCTCATGGACGAACCGCGACTCGGTCGCTCCGCGAGTCGCCGCGGCGTATCACGGCGTCCTCGTAGGCGCGATGGAGTGTCGTTGCCGATTCAGTCCAGGTGAACGTCCGGGCGCGCGCGAGGCCGGCCTCCGCGGCCTGCATCGCCCATCGCTCGTCCGCCAGCGCGCGCTCGATGGCGTCCGCGAGCCCTGCCACGTCCATCGGCTCGACTTCCGCGCCGGCGCCGCCCACGACTTCGGGAAGCGAACCGCGCGACGACACGATCACGGGCACACCCGCGGACATTGCCTCGAGTGCCGGCAGCCCGAACCCCTCGTCGAGCGACGGCATGACGAGGACGCGCGCGGAGCGATACAGCTCCTCCCGCCTGGTGTCCGGAACGTACCCGAGGTGCGTCACATGGCCCGCCAGCGGCGGCCGTTCGAGGCGCGCGAGCCACTCCGCGGCGGCACTGGTGGCGCGCCCGGCGAGCACGAGCGGCGCCACCTGCCGTTTCGCGAGCACGCGCGCGTACGCATCGAGGAGGGCGCCGACATTCTTGCGTGGCTCGAGCGTGCCGACGAACAGGATGCAGCCGTCCGCCGGCACGTTCGGCGCCCGTCCAAGGGCGCGCCACGCGGGCGCCCCCGGCGGACAGATGTAGATGCGTTCCGTCGCGACGCCGAGCCGCTCGGCAATCTGCCGCTGTCCGTACTGCGTGGACGTGATTACCGCGTGCGCGCGCCGCGCGTGCGACGCCGCGAGCGCCGCGTAGTCCCGGCGAATCTCGGCGCGGGTGTCGCGAGCACGTTCGAGAAAGAAGAGATCGTGAATGGTCACCACCTGCGCGGCGCGGCGCGCGGGCATCAGCAGCGGATGCGCCGAGTGCGCGATGTCGACGGCGCCGGCCAGCCGTTCGGCCGGCGGCCATTCGCGGCGGTGCCAGAGATAGTTCAAAATGCGGACGGGAATCCGCCGGTCGACGACGCGCGCGCCCGTGTCGGCGGCGACGGCCGGCGCCGGACGATCCTTCCAGGAGCTCGTGAACAGCAGCACCTCGTCGTCACGGTGTGCAGTGGTGTACGCGCGAACCAGCTGGTGGATGTACTCGCCAACGCCGGTTCGCTCCCGCAGCGCGGGCCGGTAGTCGACGAGGATGCGCACAACGGCAGAGTACAATCACAACCCACGGAGACACAAAGCGGATGAAAATCGCGATCGTGGGGACCGGGTACGTCGGGCTCGTGGCGGGGGCGTGCTTCGCGGAAAGCGGCAACGACGTCGTCTGCGTGGACAAGGACGAGTCGAAGGTTCGTATGCTGCGCGCCGGCAAGATGCCCATCTACGAGCCCGGGCTGGAGGAACTGGTCCGCCGCAACCGCCACGAGAACCGGCTCACGTTCACCACCCTGCTGCCGAAGGCCGTCCGTGCGTCCTCGATCGTCTTCATCGCCGTCGGCACCCCGCAGGGCGAGGACGGGTCCGCCGACCTCCAGCACGTGCTCAACGTCGCGCGCGAGATTGCCCGCGCGATGAACGGCTACAAGGTGATCGTCGACAAGAGCACCGTCCCCGTCGGCACGTCCGGGCGCGTGCGCGAGGTGATCCGCCGTGAGACGACGCATCCCTTCAGCGTGGTGAGCAACCCGGAGTTCCTGAAGCAGGGGGCGGCGATCGACGACTTCATGCGGCCCGATCGCGTTGTTATCGGCGCCGAGGATCCGCGCGCGCGGGAGATCATGCAGGAGCTCTACGAGCCGTTCACGCGCACGGGCGCACCGATCATGATGATGGACTGCGCCAGCGCGGAGCTGTCGAAGTATGCGGCCAACGCGATGCTCGCCACGCGCATCTCGTTCATGAACGAGGTCGCGAACGTGTGCGAGCTGGTCGGGGCGGACGTGGACGAAGTGCGCCGCGCCATCGGCTCGGACACACGCATTGGATCGTCGTTTCTGTTCCCCGGCATCGGCTACGGCGGGAGCTGCTTTCCAAAGGACGTGAAAGCGATGGTCCACTTCGCGTCGCAGAAGGAGTACGACTTCAGGATCCTGAAGGCCGTCGAGCAGGTCAACGCGCAGCAGAAGACGCGGCTCGTCGCGCGCATGAAGGCGCACTTCGGGTCGCTGAAGGGGAAGACCGTGGCGGTGTGGGGCCTCTCGTTCAAGCCGCGCACCGACGACATGCGCGAGGCCCCGTCGATTCCGCTCATCAAGGCGCTGCTGGCCGAGGGGGCGGACGTCCAGGCCTACGACCCGCAGGCGACGAAGGTGGCCAAGGGGATCTTCGGCGGCAAGGTCACCTTCGCGGCGAAGAGCTACGATGCGCTGCGCGGCGCCGACTGCCTGGTGATCGTCACCGAATGGAGCGAGTTCCGGCGGCCGGACTTCGAGAAGATGCGGAAGCTGCTGCGATCGCCCGTGATCTTCGACGGGCGCAATCTCTTCACACCGGAGCAGATGAAGCAGGGCGGCTTCACCTATTACTCGATTGGCCGCCACTGAAGCGTGACTGATCGCTCGACGGTCCTCATCACGGGGGGCGCCGGCTACATCGGCAGCCATGCGGCGAAGGCGCTCCGCCTGGCGGGCCACCGTGTGGTCATCTACGACAATTTCTCCGCAGGACATCGGGAGGCGGCGCTCGGCTCGCCGATCATCGAAGGCGACATCCGCGACGTCGACGCGGTGCGGCGGGCATTGCGCGACAGCGGCGCCTCGGCGGTGATGCACTTTGCGGCGTGGCTGATCGTCGCCGACTCGGTGCGCGACCCGATTGGCTACTATCACAACAACGTCGACGGGGCGCTGGCGACGCTCGAGGCGATGGCCGCCGAGCGCTGCCGCCACTTCATTTTGTCGTCGACATGCGCGGTCTACGGCGAGCCGGTGGAGACGCCGATCGGCGAGACGCACCCGACCGCGCCGATCAACGCCTACGGGCAGAGCAAGCTCGCGGTCGAGCACGCGCTGCCGCATGTCGAGCGCGCGCACGGCATCCGCTCCATCAGGCTCCGCTATTTCAACGCCGCCGGCGCCGACCCCGACGGCGAGCTGGGCGAGGATCACTCGCCCGAGGTCCACGTCATCCCGCGCGCGTTCGACGCCGCCTCCGGCGGCGCCCCGATCGAAATCTTCGGCGAGGATTACCCGACGCCCGACGGCACCTGCCTGCGCGACTACATTCACGTGGCCGATCTGGCCGATGCGCACCTCCGCGCGCTGCGGCGGCTCGAGGAGAACGGCGCGTCGGCGACCTATAACGTCGGCACCGAACGGCCGTCCTCCGTACTCGACGTCATCGCCTCGGTCGAGCGTGTGACCGGCCGCCCGGTCGCGCGGACGTCAGGTCCCAGGCGGCCGGGCGACCCTGCGGTGCTGTTCGCGTCCGCCGAACGCATCCGCCGGGATCTCGGATGGACACCCCGCCGGCCCGATCTCGACACGATCGTTGCCGATGCCTGGCGATGGCATTCCAGCCACCCGCGCGGGTTCGGCACGGCTCCAGCCGGAGTCGCGCACACTGCTTGTCCTCCGGAGCCCGACGTGCGAGGGCGGAAAGGCCAGCGCCGCTGATGTCACGGCTGCGCGGAAAGCTGACCGATCCGCTGCTCTCCGTGGTCATGCCGGTGTTCAACGAGACCGGGACGGTCGAGGAAATCATCCGCCGCGTCACCGCGGTCCCCATCCGCACCCAGCTGATCGTCGTCGACGACTGTTCGACCGACGGCACGCGCGACATCCTCAGCCGGCTGCAGCGGGAGCTGGGGTTCACGCTGCTGCTGCAGCCCGAGAACCGTGGCAAGGGCGCGGCGCTGCGCACAGGGTTCGCGTCGGTGCGTGGCGACCTGGTGGTCATCCAGGACGCGGACCTCGAATACTCGCCCGAGGAGTTTCCCGCCCTCATCGAGCTGATCTGCGACGGGCGCGCCGATGTCGTCTATGGCTCGCGCTTTCTCGGCCGGCATCGCGTCTTCCTCTACACGCACTACCTCGGCAATCGGTTCCTGACGCTGCTCACCAACATCCTCTACAACACGATGCTCACGGACATGGAGACCTGCTACAAGGTGATGAGGACGGAGGTGCTGCGCTCGATGACGCTGCGGTCGAACGGCTTTGGCGTCGAGCCGGAACTGACGGCGAAGATCTTCAAGCGCGGCTATCGTGTGTACGAGGTGCCCATCACCTACGACGGCCGCGGCTACGACGAGGGGAAGAAGATCGGCTGGCGCGACGGCGTGGTCGCGTTGTGGGTGCTCCTGAGGTACCGGTTCAGCGAGTGAACGCGTTCCTGCGGCTGATCGCGTACGCCCGGCCCTACACAGGGCGGCTTGCCGCGGCTGCGGCCGCGATGATCGTCTACGGCGCCGCGTCGGCCGGCGTGGCGGCGCTGATTCAGCCGATTCTCGACCGTGTGCTGCCGCGACACGAGGAGCTTGGCCAGATCATCGGCGCCATCCTCGTCCTCTACCTGATCAAGGGCGTCGGCGCGTACCTCTCGGGCTACCTGATGACCGATGTCGGGCAGCGCGTGGTGCGGGACATCCGCAACCTGCTCTTCACGCACATCCTCGGCCAGTCGGCCGCGTTCTTTTCAGCGCAGACCAGCGGCAAGCTGATGTCGCGCATCACCAACGATGTTGCGCAGATCCAGCAGGCGGTCTCCGAAACGCTCGGCGACCTGGCGCGCGAGTCGCTGTCGCTCGTCGGTTTTGCGGCGCTGTTGTTCTATTACGACCCCCGCCTCGCGCTGGTCTGCCTCACCGGCGCGCCGCTGATCGTGTATCCGCTCATCAGGCTCGGGCAGCGCGTGCGCCGGACGACGAGACGCAGCCAGGAAGCGCTCGCGCAAATCACGCACGTCTCCGCGGAGGCGTTTACCGGCCACCGCATCGTGAAGGCGTTCGGCGCGGAGCAGCGCGAGACCGCGAAGTTTCAGGCGGCGTCGGAGTTTCTCTATCGCACCAGCATGAAGGTGACGAGCGCGCTGTCCGTGCTGCCGCCGCTGATGGAGTTCATCGGCGGCGTCGCCTTCGCGGTGGCGCTCTGGTACGGCAGCCAGGAGATTGGCGCCGGGCGGCTGACGACCGGCGAGTTCGTCGGCTTCATCGCGGCGCTGTTCATGATGTACGGCCCCGCGAAAAAGCTCAGTCGCGTCAACGCGAACCTGCAGCAGGCCATTGCCGCGGCCGAGCGCATCTTCGAGATGTTCGACACGCACAGCGAGGTGCACGAGCGCGCGGGCGCGACGGACCTGCCGCGCTTCCACGGCGCGATCGAGTTCCGCGACGTGCAGTTCTCCTACGCCGGCGCCGAGGACGCGACGCTGCGCGGCGTCTCGTTCAGCGTGCGCGGGGGCCAGACGCTGGCCATCGTGGGGCGAAGCGGCGCCGGCAAGACGACGCTCGTGAACCTGATCCCGCGCTTCTACGACGTGACCGGCGGCGCTATCACGATCGACGGGCGCGACGTCCGCGAGGCGACGCTGGCGTCGCTGCGGGGACAAATCGCCATTGTCACGCAGGAGACCGTGCTGTTCGACGACACCGTTGCCGCCAACATCGCCTACGGCCGCCCCGGCGCCTCGGCGGCGGAAATCGAGGCGGCGGCGCGGGCCGCGCACGCGCACGAGTTCGTCATGGCGCTCGACCGCGGCTACGAGACGATGATCGGGGAGCGCGGGCAGCGGCTTTCGGGCGGACAGCGGCAGCGCATCGCGATTGCGCGCGCGATCCTGCGCGACTCGCCGATCCTGATCCTCGACGAGGCCACCTCGTCGCTGGACGCCGAATCGGAGATGCTGGTGCAGGACGCCCTGTCGACGCTGATGCTCAACCGGACGTCATTTGTCATCGCGCACCGGCTCTCCACCGTCCGCCGCGCCGACGCCATCGTCGTCCTCGAGCGGGGCCGCATCGTCGAGAGCGGGCGGCACGAAGAACTGCTCGCGCGGGGCGGCGCGTATGCGAAACTTTACGAACTGCAGTTGCAGGAAGAGCCGACCGACGAACCCGAACGCGTATGAACCACTGCCAGCTGCCCGCTGCCGGCTGCCCGCTCTCATGATCAAGTCCATGACCGGCTTCGCCTCGCTGACGCACGAGGACGAGCGCGCCACGCTTGGCATCACCGTGCGGGCCGTCAACCACCGCTTCCTTGACGTCCAGCTGCGCATTCCGCAATCGCTCGCGGAGGTCGAGCCGCGTATCCGGTCGCTGCTGCAGAAGCGGCTGGCGCGCGGGCGCGTCGAGCTGCAGATCTCGGTGCAGCTGCGGACGCCGGCGTCGCCGTCGGTGGAATTGAACGAGGAGTTCGCCAACGCGTTGTCGGCCGCCATCGACCGGGCGCGCGAGCGCGGGCTCGTGGCCGGCTCGCTGACGCCCGGCGACCTGCTGCGGCTGCCGCAGGCGATCAGCGTCAAGGACCGCAGCACCGATCCCGATCCGGAAGCCGAGGCGCAGCTGGCGGCGAGCGTCGAAGCCGCCGTCGAGCAGGCGCTCGCCGACCTCGACGCGATGCGGGTGCGCGAAGGGGGCCACCTGCGGACGGATCTCGACGGGCGCAAGGAGTCGTTGGCCGCGTTCATCACGCGCGTCGCCGAGGCGGCCGACGAAGGACGGACCTCGCTCGAGGCGCGGCTGCAGGACCGCGTGCGCGAAATCAGCCTCGACCTGCCGGTGGACGAGGCGATGATCGCGCAGGAGATCGTGCGCGCCGTGCAGCGCTCGGACATCAGCGAGGAGGTGACGCGGTTCCGGGCGCACCTCGCGCACTGGGAGGCGCTCAGCGCGGGGTCCGAGCCGTGCGGGCGCAAGCTCGATTTCCTGCTGCAGGAGATGAATCGCGAGGTGAACACGATTGGCTCGAAGGCCGACGGCCTCCACATTTCGGAGTTGATCATCAACGCGAAGGCGGAGCTCGAGAAGATGCGCGAGCAGGTCCAGAATATTGAGTAGGGCCCCCGATTCCGCTCGAGGCAGGCCCCTCGACTCCGCTCGGGACAGGGGCCTGCTCTTCATCGTCTCCGCGCCGTCCGGCACCGGCAAGACGACGCTGGTCGAACGGCTGGTGCAGCTGATCCCGAACCTCTGCCTGTCGCGCTCCTACACGTCGCGCGAGGCGCGTCCCGGCGAGCAGGACGGCGTTGACTATAATTTCATCAGCCGGCCGCGCTTCGAGGAGATGGCGCATACCGGCGAGTTCCTGGAATGGGCGGACGTCTTCGGCAACTACTATGGGACCTGCGCGTCCGACACGGAGCGATGCCTCGCCGCCGGGTCGGACATCGTGCTGGTGATTGACGTCCAGGGGGCCCGGCAGGTGCGGAGCCGCGGCATCGAGTCGATCGGCATCTTCGTGCTGCCGCCCTCGCCAGAGGTTCTCGAGCAGCGGCTGCGCGGCCGGAGCAAGGATTCGGAGGCGGCGATCCAGAAGCGCCTCGAGGTGGCCCGCCGGGAGGTCGGCGAGTTCGCCGCCTACGAGTACGTGGTGGTCAACGACGAGCTGGACGCGGCGGTGGAGCGGTTGCGCGGCATCGTGCTGGCCGAGCGGGCGCGCGTGAAGAACATGCGAAAAACCGCCGAAAAGATCATCGAGACGTTTCAGACGCGGCGGACGTCATAAGAGCATGGCAATTCGTCGATTCGTAAATTCGTAAATCCTGGAGAGACCGTGGAAAGAGCGCCGAAAGAGAACCGCTTCGAGTTCGTCGTCCTCGCCGGCAAGCGCGCGCGTCAGCTGCTGAACGGCGCCGTGCCGCGCGAAGAGGGCGAGAAGAAGATCGCGATCGCGCAGAAGGAAATCCTGCGCCGCAAGGTCGTCAAGGTAGACGAACCGCAGTAGTTGGGAATTGCCCCGTGGCCTTAATTGCCTTGGGAGTCACAGGAGGCATCGGCGCCTACAAGGCGGTCGAGGTCTGCCGCGGGCTCCAGAAGCGCGGCCACGACGTGGTGGCGGTCATGACGAAGGCGGCGACGCGCTTCGTCGGACCGGTCACGTTCGAAGCCATCACGCGCCGGCCGGTCATCACGTCGCAGTGGAAGCCGGGCGCCAACGCCGACATCGAACACATCGCCATCGCCGACGAGATTGCGCTGCTGGTGGTCGCGCCGTGCACCGCGAACGTGATCGGCAAGTTCGCCAACGGCATCGCGGACGACTTCCTGACGTCGCTATACCTGGCGACGAAAGCGCCGGTGCTCATCGCGCCCGCGATGAATACCAACATGCTCGCGCACGACGCGGTGCAGCGGAACCTGCAGGCGCTCGCGGCGCGCGGCACGCGCTTTGTCGAGCCGGGCGAGGGCTATCTCGCCTGCGGATGGATCGGCAAGGGGCGGCTCGCCGAGCCCGAGGACATCGTCGCGGCCGCCGAGCGCATCGTCTCGCCGCGCGATTCGGTGCTGCGCGGCCGGCGCATCGTCGTGACGGCGGGGCCCACCTACGAAGACATCGACCCGGTGCGCTACGTCGGCAACCGGTCGAGTGGACGCATGGGGTTCGCCCTTGCGGCCGCCGCGCACGCGCGCGGCGCCAACGTGACGCTGGTTGCGGGGCCGACGAGCATCGAGCCGCCGGCGACCGATGAAGTCATCCGCGTTCGCCGCGCCTCGGAGATGCACGCGGCCGTGATGCGCGCCGCGGGCCACGCGGACGTCGTCATCATGGCGGCGGCGGTGGCGGACTACGCGCCAGTGAACCCTGTGGCGGAAAAGATTGCGAAGAGCGACGAGCCGCTGACGCTGACGCTGCAGCGCACGCCGGACATCCTCGCGGAGCTTGGTCACGCCTCCGCGAAACGGGAGCCGCCGCTCGTGCTCGTCGGCTTTGCGGCCGAGACCGGAAACCTGCTCGCCAGGGCACGCGAGAAGCGCATCCGCAAGCAGGTGGACCTGATGGTCGCCAACGACGTCACCGCGCCCGGCTCCGGCTTCGACGTAGACACGAACGCCGTCACGATCATCGGCGCAGACCAGGAGCAGACGCTGCCGCTCCAGAGCAAGGCGAGGGTTGCGGACGCGATTCTCGACCGGGTCGAACAGCTGCTCCGTTCCAGAACGATCACACCCGCTCGCGCCTGACCGATGTCCGGGGACCAGCCGCTCGATTCCGCGCGGGACAAGCTGAAGGCGCATCTCGAGTTCTTCGAAGAGCTCGGCATCGACGGCGTCCGCTTGGAACCCGAATGGCGCACGCGCCGCGAACCTAATGAACCCATTGAACCCATTGAACCCTCTGAACCCCATGCACCGCATGAACCCCATGCACCTTTGACGGTGTTCGCCTCCCAGGCCGACGCCTTGCGCGCGGTTCGCGACGACCTTGGCGCCGACTGCAGCCGCTGCAAGCTGCACACGCTGGGACGGAGGCAGGTGGTTTTCGGCGTTGGCAACCCGGAGGCGGACCTGATGTTCGTGGGCGAGGCGCCGGGCGCCGACGAAGACATCCAGGGCGAGCCGTTCGTCGGCCGCGCCGGGCAGCTGCTGACGAAGATCATCGAGGCCATCGGCCTCCGGCGCGAGGACGTCTACATCGCGAACGTCATCAAGTGCCGGCCGCCAGGCAATCGCAACCCCGAGCCCGATGAAGTGGAGCAGTGCGAGCCGTTCCTGTTCCGCCAGATCGACACCGTCAAGCCGAAGGTGATCGTCGCGCTGGGCAAGTTCGCGGCCCAGTGCCTGCTGCGCACGAGCGATCCGATCACGCGGATCCGCGGCCGCGAGTTCAAGTATCGCGACGCGATCCTGATTCCCACGTATCATCCGGCCTATCTCCTGCGCACGCCGTCGGCAAAGAGGGAGGTCTGGGAAGATATGAAGCGAGTTCGCGCGATCCTCAACGGCGATACTTAAACACTTACGACTTAGAACTTACTTTTCCACTTTTCCACTTTTCCACTTTTCCACTTGGCTTTGATCTCGGTCGCGGTCCCCGTTCCTTTCCTCGACCTCCTCACGTACAACGTTCCCGACTCGATCGACCTGCCGCCGATCGGCGCGCGCGTCCGCGTGCCCGTCGGGACGCGGACGATGACGGGGTGCGTCGTCCGGCATGACGCGCTCATCGAAGAGGGGACCGACGTCAAGGACATTGGCGAGGCGCTCGACCGCGAGCCGCTGCTGCCGGCGTCGATCGTCGACCTGTGCCGCTGGGTCGCCGACTATTACGTCGCGGGCATCGGCGACGCGCTGGCGGTGGCGATGCCCCCGGGGGCGCGCACGAAGACGTCGGCATTCCGCCAGCGGAAGGTCGCTATTGTCACAATCGGGGGGTCGCCCCTGACCCTGACCCCCAAGCAGGCGTCCGCGCTCGCCATCCTCTCCGCCGCGCCCGCCGGGCTGCCGACCTCCGAGCTCCGCGACCGCGGCATCACCGCGGCGGTGCTGGGCGGCCTCGTCAAACGCGGGCTGGTGGCGCTGAGCGACGAGCGTGACGAACGCGACCCGTTCGAGCGCGCGGCGATGGCCGGCGTGAGCGCCGACGCCACGCGCGAGCTGACGAGCGAGCAGCGACGCGCCGCCGACGAGCTGTTCGCGCTCGCCGACGCCGGAGAGTTCCGCGTCGCGTTACTGCACGGGGTAACGGGCAGCGGCAAGACCGAGCTCTACCTGCGTCTCGCCGGGCGCGTCTGCCAGGCGGGGCGGCAGGTCCTGCTGATGGTCCCCGAGATTGCGCTCACACCGTCGGTCGCCGCGCTGTTCCGCAGCGTCTTTGGCGACCGGGTCGCCATCCAGCACAGTGCCCTCTCCGGCGGAGAGCGTCACGACCAGTGGCATCGCATCCGGCGCGGCGAGGTGGACCTGGTCATCGGCACGCGGTCGGCCGTCTTCGCGCCGCTCGATCGCCTCGGTCTGGTCATCGTGGACGAAGAGCACGACGGCTCGTACAAGCAGGAGGAAACGCCGCGCTATCACGGTCGCGACGTCGCCATCCTGCGCGCCAGCCGCGAGCGGGCGCTCGTCGTGCTCGGGTCCGCGACGCCGTCGATGGAGACGTATCAGAACGCCGCCGCCGGCAAGTACGCGCGCATCACGCTCGGCAAGCGCGTGCTCGATCGGCCGCTGGCCGGCGTCCGTCTCGTGAACATGCGGACGGAATACGCCGAGGCGGGTCCTGACGTCGTCATCAGCCGCGACCTTGCGGCCGCCATCGACGACCGACTCGCACGCCGCGAACAGGTGCTCGTGCTGCTCAACCGGCGCGGTTATTCGACGGCCGTGTTCTGCCGGCAGTGCGGCGACACGTTCGAGTGTCCGAACTGCAGTGTGTCGCTGACCGTGCACCGTGCGGGGGGGCACCACGAAGGCGCGAAGAACACGAACCACGAAGACACGAAGAACGCGAACCACGAAGAAACGAAGAACACGAAGGACAAGTTTTCCCTTCGTGACCATCGCGACCTTCGTGGTTGGCGGGCGCGCTGCCACTACTGCAATTACTCGATCATGGTGCCGAAGGCGTGCCGGAAGTGCGCGGCGCCCTATCTCGAGCACGCCGGCTTCGGCACCGAGCGCATCGAAGAGACGCTGCGCGAGCGGTTCCCGCGCGCGCGCATCGGGCGCGTGGACCGCGACTCCGTCCGCCGCAAGGGGGCGCTGACGAAGGTCCTGTCCATGTTCGCGACGGGCGAGCTCGACGTGCTCGTCGGCACCCAGATGATCGCGAAAGGGCATGATTTTCCAGGGGTGACGCTCGTTGGCGTGATCTCAGCGGACGTCGGCCTCGGCCTGGCGGATTTCCGGGCATCCGAACGGACCTTCCAGCTGCTGACGCAGGTCGCCGGCCGCGCCGGACGCGGCGAGCGCACGGGGGAAGCCGTCGTGCAGACGCTCTACCCCGAGCACTACAGCATCCAGCTGGCGTGCCGCCAGGACTACCCGGCGTTTTTCGAGCGCGAAGTCGTCTATCGCCGCGGCATGCGCTACCCGCCGTTCGTCGCGCTGGTCAACGGCGTCGTCCGCGGCCGGACGTTCGACGAGGCGATGCAGCTGGCGCGCGAGATCGTTCGCCGCCTCGAGCCTGCCACGGCGGCTGGCACGTTCGCCATCCTGGGCCCGGCGCCCGCGCCGCTCGGGCGGCTGCGCGGGGAGCATCGCGTGCAGTTCTTCCTCAAGGGGGCGCGCCGCGCCGACATGCGCAACGCGCTGATGCAGGTGGTCGCCGGGATGCCCGAGATCCGGCGGCGGCTGACGATCGATGTCGATCCGCTGAGTGTTCTGTGATGCCGGGTCCGCACCGCGATCGCGCCGAGCCGCGGCGCGGAACCCGGCCTACGTACGGACGGTGATTCGTAGGGCGGGTCCCGCCGAGCGGGATGCGATCGTACGTAGGGCGGGTCCCGCCGAGCGACTGCTTCCCTGCGAAGGCGGACCCGCCTCCTAATGGCGCCCGACGAGCGCCGCCGGCTGGATCGGCGCGGGCGTGAAGCAGAGGACGAACATCAGCAGCGCGAACGCCGCGAGCCATAGCCGGCTCGAATCGAGCGGCGTCTCCTCGTCGAATACGCGCGGATGGCGCGGGCCGAAGGCGAGCAGCATCCCGACCGTCAGCACCGTCCAGACAACCCACGACGTCGACACGAACGAGAGGCCGATCAGGCACGGCACCATGACGACCGTGACGGCCGTGCTGCGGCGCCCGAGCACCGCGTACGAGATGTGCCCGCCGTCGAGCTGTCCGATCGGAAACAGGTTCAGTGCGGTAGCCAGCATCCCGAACCACGCGGCAAATGCCATCGGGTGCATGTTCACCGAATAGCCGGCGGGGATATTGCCGAACGTCAGCCACTCGGCGGCCCTGAACAGCAGCGGCTCGCCGAGCTCGATCAGCTCGCCGCGGAAGTTGTCCGGAATCTTCACGACGGTCGACATGTGCATCCCCATCAGCAGCACGGGGACGGCGACGAGGAACCCCGCGATGGGGCCCGCGATGCCGATGTCGAACAGCGCGCGCTTGCCCGGGATCGGCGCGCGAATGCGGATGAACGCGCCGAGCGTTCCGGTCAGCAGGAACGGCATCGGCAGGAAGTACGGCCGCGACGCGTCGACGCGGTAGTAGCGACAGGCGAAGTAATGCCCGAGCTCGTGACAGCCGAGGATGGCGAGGATCGACAGGCTGTACCACAGGCCGTGCAGCAGCAGGCTGGCAAGCGGAATCTGAGGCACCTCATTGCTGAACGCGACGACGAAGCTGGCGTAGTGAAGGCCGCCGGCCTGTGTTGTCGAGAGGACTGTCAGCGCGAACAGGACGAGGTAGCGAACGAGCGGCTCGCGCCGCAGCCGATGCGACGGCACCGGTGGGACGAGCACCGGTGGCCCCTCGGAAATCGGACGCGACGCCGAAAAATCGATATCGGGAAAGTCGGACGAAGTGCCCATACGGGCGGCGTTTAGCCGATGTTCTGCAGATCCTTGCCGGGCTTGAAGCGAATCGTGCGGCCGGGAGGGATGCGTACTTCCTTGCCGGTCCGCGGGTTGCGGCCGATGCCGCGCTTGCGCGGTTTCACCTGGAAGACGCCGAAGCCGCGGAGCTCAATCCGGTCGCCTCGCTGCATCGACACGCGCATCGCGTCGAACACCGCGTCAACGGCTACCTCGGCCTTGACCTTGGTAATGTCGGCGATCTTCGAAACTTCGTTGACGATGTCGACCTTGATCATCCCTTAGGCGCTCCTGGTTGAGTGTAACTACTATATTTTGCGTAACTTACGCTGTCAACCCTCCCGCTAAGTGTATGCACAAATGTCGGGCTTTTCGGCCAGTTTTCGCTCGTCCGCCCCGGACCAGGCACGGCCGAGCCTCGGGGAGTATCAATGTAAAATATTGAACTTTCCGGGCCGTGAATCGTCTCGTTCGGAGGATGCCGCCGATGAATCGTCTGATGTCCGGGCTGGCCGCAGCCGCCTTGCTGACGCTGGCCGTTCCGGTCGTGGCGCATCACGCCGTCCAGTCGCAGTTCGACGTGAACGGCAAGAAGCAGATCTGGATGGGGACGCTCAAGGAGGTCCGCTGGGTCAATCCGCACACGCATTTCCTCCTCGACGTGGACGAGGGGAGCGGCAAGATCACCACGTGGGTGTTCGAGACCGCGGCGCCCAACGGCTTGCGCCGCGCGGGTTTCAGCCAGAAAGGCGTGTTCAAGGTCGGCGAGCCGTATACCTTCGTCGGCTACCAGGCACGCGACGGCTCTCCGATGGCCTTCCTCGAGTCGCTGACCGGGCCCGACGGCAAGACAGTCAAGATCTGGTTTGGGGACCCCAACGCAAACTAAACCGCTGCTCGCAGGCCGGTTCCTGAATGCAGGGCGGGTCCTTTTGGACCCGGCTCCCCGGGTTCTGAATGCAGAGCGGGTCCTTCTGGACCCGGCTGACCGGGTTGCGAATGTAGGCCGGGTCCTTCTGGACCCGGCGTCAGCAATCGTTCTCTCGGCGATCCTCCTGCTGCCCGCCCTCGCGCTTGCGCACCATGCGCTCCAGTCCGAGTTCGAGATCAACAAGCCGTCGCGCCACTGGACCGGCACGCTGAAGAGCGTGCAGTGGATGAACCCGCATTCGCACTTCGTCATCGACGTCGCGGACGAGACGGGCAAGGTGACGACGTGGCGGTTCGAGACCGCGGCGCCGAACGGGCTTCGCCGCCTCGGCTTCAGCAGCAAGGGCTTCTTCGAAATCGGCAAGACCTACGCGGTGATCGGCTATCCGGCCAGGGACGGGTCGGCGATCGCCTTCGTCGAGCAGATCACGCTGCCCGACGGCCGCACTGTGCGGATCTGGTTCGGCGACCCGAACGGATCGAATTAGCGCCCACCTTCACGCTCCCTAGCCACGGATCCGCACGCACGGAGCCAAAGAAATAGAATGCCTCCGTGACTCGGTCTGTCCGTGGCTAAGAGAGTCCCTTCCGTCGTCCTCGTCGGACGCCCCAACGTCGGCAAGTCGACGCTGTTCAACCGCATCACGGGGACGCGGCGCGCGATCGTCACGCCGATTGCCGGGACCACGCGCGACGTGATCGCGCATCCGGCCGAGTGGCGCGGCGTGCCGTTCGAGGTGATCGACACCGGCGGCATGTTCGGCGCCAGCGAGGATCCGCTGCACGAGCTCGTGCTCGAGCGCGGCCGCCGCGCGATTCATGCCGCCGACCTGCTCGTGTTCGTCGTGGACGGCCGCGAGGGGCTGGTGCCCGGCGACCACGACATCGCGGACGCCGTTCGCGACGCCAACAAGCCGGCGCTCGTCGCCATCAACAAGACCGACGACCGCCGCGCCAAGGCGGGCGCGGTCGATTTCTACCAGCTCGGGTTCGATCCGGTGACGGAGGTGTCGGCCGAACATGGCGAGGGGGTCGGCGACCTGCTCGACGAGGTCGTGCAGCGGCTCGACAAGCGGGAAGGATCGGCGCACGACGAGTCGCCGGTGACAGACGAGGTCGCGGTGACGATCGTCGGCAGGCCCAACGCGGGCAAGTCGTCGCTCGTCAATCGGCTGGTGCGCGAGGAACGGATGATCGTCAGCGAGATGCCCGGCACCACGCGCGACGCGGTGGACACGCTGCTCACCTGGCACCGGCGGAAATTCCGCATCGTGGACACCGCGGGCATCCGGCGGCCGGGGCGCGTGGCGCGAGGCGGGCAGGTCGAAGCCGTCAGCGTCCTGCTCGCGCGGCGGTCCATCGAGGCCGCCGACATCGTCGTGCTGATCGTCGACGCGACGCAGGGCGCCACCGATCAGGACGCGGCCATCGCGGGCGAGGCCGACAAGGCTGGGCGCGGCGTCATCATCGCCGCGAACAAGTGGGACCTGGTGAAGGATCGCGGTCCCGATTTCGTCAAGGAGTTCGACGAGACGCTGCGGCGGCAGCTCAAGTTCCTCGACTATGCGCCGATCCTCCACATCTCCGCGCTGACGGGGGAGCGCGCCCCGAAGGTGCTCGAGACGATCGATCGGATCACGCTGTCGCGCCAGCAGCGCGTGAAGACGCCGGAGCTGAACAAGTTCGTGGCCGAGGTCACCGCCGCGCACCCGCCGGCCAGTCCCGGGCGCGCACACGTTCGCGTGCTGTATGCGGCGCAGACCGGCATCGCGCCGCCGACGTTCGTCTTCTTCACCAACGTCGCGACGAAGTTTCACTTTTCGTACGAGCGCTTCCTCGTCAACCAGCTGCGCGACCGGTTCGGGTTCGAGGGGACACCGATCCGGTTTTACGTGCGGACGCGCCGCCGCCGAGTCCGGGGTTCAGAGGGTGCAGAGGGTTCAAAGGGTTCAAAGGGTTCAAAGGGTTCGCGGCAACGAACCCACTGAACCCGGAACCCTGAACCCTTTGCACCCCCTGAACCCAATGAACCCAATGAACCCGGTTATACTGGCGCGAGTGACTCCCAAGCTGTACAAAGCCGGGGACGTCTGCGAGCTGCTGCAGGTGCAGCCGTACGTGCTGCGTTCCTGGGAGAAGGAGTTTCCCGGAATCGGGGTACAGGGGAAGGGGCCGGAGAGCCCGCGGCTGTACCGGCAGAGCGATCTCGACCACGTGCGGCAGATCAAGCAGCTCGTGTTCGGCGAAGGGCTGACGGTCGCGGGAGCGCGGCGCAGGCTCGAGGCATCGGCGCCACAGGTGTCGGTGGTGACGGAGGCCGAAGCCGCCGAGGTGCTCGACGCGCTGGGCGCCGACGTGCGAACGCGCCTCGCGCACGTGCGCGACGGCCTTCGCGAGCTGCAGTCGCTGCTCGGGGGCGCCCCAGGGTCGTCGAACGGTCACGCCGGGCGCAGGGCGCCGAAGCGCAGCGTCGCGGCAGCGCGGAACAAGGTCGTCAAGCGCGGCGCGGCGCGCAAGGTCACGACCGCCGCCGCGCGGAAGAAGACGCAGCGGAAAAAGGTTGCGCGGTACAGATAACCTGTTCGCGGTAACCTGTTAGCCTTCCAGCATCGAGAGTCGGGATGTAGCGCAGCCTGGTAGCGCACTTGACTGGGGGTCAGCGCGAGAGGCGCTACATCCCGAACCGACACCACTGCAATCACTTAGCTCGTTCGCGGAGACAACGAAGGTCCGAAAGGATCACTTGTCTCCATGTCTCACCTGTCCGAGCACTTCGATCAATTCCTCCGCGAGCGCGTCTACCTTCACAACGTCACCCCGAAAACCGCAGAGTGGTATCGCAGCGTATGGCAGGTGTTCGCGAAGTGGTGGGTGACCCTGCCGACCAGCGACGAGCCGCGCGCCGTCGTCTGCCGGTCTGACCTGCAACAATTCGTGGTTCATCTGCGGGACCGTGGCGTGAAGCCGGTATCGGTCAACTGCTACCTGCGCGGAGTGAATGCGTTCTGCCGCTGGCTGCATCAGGAAGGGCACATCCCGCAGCCCGTGCGGTTGCCGCCGCTGAAGTTGGAGAAGCGGCTGCTTCCGCTGCACAGCGAAGGTGCGCTGCGAGTGATCCTCACGCATCGGCCGAAGACGTTCATCGAGTGGCGCGTCTACGCAATCGCCTGCACGATTCTGGACGGAGGCTGTCGGATCGAGGAACTGCTGACCGCCCGCGTCACGGATTTCGACTTCGACAGCCTGCTGCTGACGGTGGTGGGGAAGGGTCGGAAGCAGCGCAAGGTGCCGTTCTCGGTCGAACTGCGGAAGACGCTCTTCCGGTTCGAGCAGGTCAAGAAGAAGGCCGGCGTCTCGGCGGATCTGATGTTCCCGTCGCGGGACGGTGGGAAGTGGGAGCATCGGAATGCACGTCGAAGCTACTACGTGTTCCTGCGGGAGCTTGGGCTACCTCGCAGCGGGTTCCATCTGCTGCGCCACACGTTCGCGACCCAATACCTGCGGGCTGGCGGCGACGTGGTGCGGCTGTCGATCATTCTCGGCCACTCGGAGATCAGCACGACGATGAAGTATCTGCACCTGCTGACCGAGGACTTGCAGCGGCCGCATCAGGGATTGTCGATTCTCAATCGGTTGCGGTAGGGTGCCGTTGGACGTGCACGCATGACGGTCTCAAATCCAAGTGTCATCGACTTGATCTCATACGACCCACGCACAGACACAGTTGTTCTGTCGATGGTCGAAGAACGTGAGTGGGGGTTGCGTGGTGAACTGTTGATCGATCTACAGGCAAAGCTGAATGCCTATCTTGCATTTGTGCTGGACGGCCAGTTGGCCGACCACTACCCGCAATACGCTGGCAAGGGCATTCGGTTCGCGCTACATCACCAGTTCGAGCTTGGGCAAATGGATGTGGAGTTCTTGGCGCGCGTGAAGCGCGAGCATCTTGACCCTGAAGGCATCGATTGGGAACAGCGGCCCATTCGAGGTCGATGAGTAGCGCCGCGAGAGCCGCCGCGAAGCCGTCCCTGTCCGGTGACTGTCGACGGTAAGTCCGTGAGATGCCTCGGGGTTTGGAATCCCCTCGGCGGCGAGCACGTGAGCCTAGAGAACGACAACTAACTGCTACTCGTCCGGAAGCTCAAAGTTGTGAAGTGCTCGAAGTGCGCTCGTTGCGTGCCGACCCCAATGAATGCCGAGGAGCATGCGCCAGGTCCAGACGGCCGCCAGTTCGAAACCTTGCTCGAATAGGTCTAAGCCGCTTTTAAGATCGACGTAGATGTCGGCGAAGTCGTCCGCGAGGTCGCCGGTCACCGGCTCGTCGGAGGATTCAATCGAAGGATTGAAGACTTCACGGTAATATTGAAAGGGGAGCGTCGCGAAGCTCTTGAACATAGCGTGTCGGGCGTCCGTGCTGATTTCTGGCGCTTCGGGATAGTCGTCCAGCGTCACATCGGGCAGATAGAGTCCGGCGGCGTAGAGGCGAGCCAAGAGACGGGTCGCCTGAAAGAGCAGCATTCGTGGATCTGTTGCGCGCGACCCCTCACACCACGCGCAATACTCGCGAGCGATGTCTGCGAACTTTGCGATTGACGTCGCGTCGTTGATGTCCATGCGCTTTGCCGCGCAAACAGAGTGCGCCTGGATTCTAACAAGCGCCGAACGGAACCGACCCGGCTCATTGCTTGTCCGCAAGTGTTCCCCCGGTATCGAGATCGGGAAATGAACACCTGCGGACAGCCGGATAGGGTAGGGGAAACGGATGCGGCCAAATAGCAGAACATCCGCCGCCAGCATGAGATGCCTCGGGGTTTGGAATCCCGTGGCGGTCGCGGGACTCGGCACACTCGCCTCTACGCGCGCTCTGGTAAATTGACGCCCGTGCGACGAGTTGGATTCTCGGTCGCGATGGGCACTGTCATGGGCGTAACGGTGCTCTCGACGACGCTCTTTATATTGCAGGGCGGGTTCGGCGCAGGCCACCTCGATTACGACCGGCTACTCGGCATTCTCGCGATGCCGTGGCTGTTTGTGCCTTGGCCCGACGCGGTTTACCGAAGCGGTGACTTCACTTGGCTTATCGCGATTCCCCTCATCCTGAACTCCTTTTGTGTTTGGATGATGAGTCGTCTGCTGTAGTCGGTGAAGTGCCTCGGCGTTTGGATTCCCCTCGGCGGCGGCAACAAACAGCCGATAATGAGATCGTTCATGGGGTTCGTGGTGAGTGCTCGCACGATTGCTGCCGCGTGCATGGCGTTGCTCGCGTTGTCGCCGCCTGCTCGTTCTGACGCACAAGGCGGCGGTCGAAATGGTGCTGGCCGCGTCGGTGCAATCGCATCTACCGCTTGCCAGTCTGAAGCGCGGACACGATACAGCGTCGAAGCCGTGCGCGTGGATCGCACCCACAAAGCTCCGAAGCGGACACGATATGTCCGGCCGTCACTTGAATCCCTGCCGCCTGGAATCGTCGGGCAAGGTCTGTGGGTCGGCACCGTATTGATTGATCGGACGGGCAAAGTCGCCAATGTCTTCGTGGATCGCGCACCGAAGTTGACGCCACCATCGAGTGCTCTCAACGACGTTGTCGTCGGTGCCGTCCGGCAATGGGAGTTCGAGCCGCCCTCATCGCCTGTGTGCATGGGGGTAACCGTCATCATCGACTACTCGTAGGCGGCTACAGCGGCGTCTAGATCACCGTCGCGAGTCGCGGAGCGCCAAGTGGCGCGACAGGCGAGGCCGTTCGGAGAACGCCGACGATACGCTCGCGAGCTACCTTTCGCCCTTCAGCAAGTAGCGATACGCGGCGAAGTATGCGTCGAACCCGATACAGAGTTTTCGCGTCAGTGCCAACTTGTTTTTAACGCGCGGAGACAGCCACACATGCACGGCCGCAGTCCATGGACCTGCGAGAAATGCACATACGAACACGGTCATGCACAAAGGCGAGCGGGTTCCCCTGATGCTCAGCAACCAGATTACGCACGTGGCGCTGACTGCCATTGCAACGATGTAAAACCACGCGAGCAGTCTGAGCGCAGTTTTGCTCACAGGGTCTCCTGTTCACGGTATCGGCTCGACATGGCAGATCCGCGATGCTGTCCTCTGCCCGCAAGTGTTACCCCCGGTATCGAAATCGGGGGATGAACACCTGCGGACATCGGCATAGGGGAGAGGGAACGGATGCGGACATCGGGTGTTGAGTCGTATCCGCGAATGTGCTGGTTGGGTCGTGGTTGTAGCTCTCCGCAAGTGTTCAATCTGGTATCGGGTATACCCATGAACACATGCGGATGATCGGTCGTGTGGCAGAGTGAACGGATGCGGAACTGACCGCACCCGTCCTTGCCTGCGCTCGGATGTTTCGGCGGCTACATGGGCGCGAATCCCGCGAGGTCGAACGTGTGCCGCATGTCGCGTGCGAGCATTCCGTCCTTCGCAAGCAGTCGGACGTGCTGAAGGTCGCCACATACGCGCCACAACGTCGTGTCGCCGATACCCAACGCCTTCGGTGACTTGCCGCTGAGGACTGCACGCAACACCTTGGCTCGCAGCGGCGGCAGGGTGTCCCAGGCCACGCGATGGACAATCCGCAAGTCGTCGTCGTTCACCGCGTCGCGACCATCCAGCCGCGCCGAGCCTCTTGCAAGCTGACAAAGCTGCTGCGACAGTCGCGCCGCCCCTTCAGCCTCAGGCTCATAAAGAAGCTCGTCGTTGTGCTCGCGCTCGATGGCGATTCGACTGAGCGCAACGATCTCGCCCACCGCAGCGATCCTACGCTTCCTGACGGCATCGAGGCGAGGCTCCGGCGCGGACTTCATGACCTCAAACAGCGTGTGAACCGCTGATTGCATGGCGCTGTCCTTGGCCGCTTGGTCCTGATCCATCGCCTTGATTCCAGCCTCTACGCCACCGATTCGCTTCCACCGAACCAGCAGGAAGCGGTCCCCGAGTGCGCCAAATGCGGCGCTGTGTCGGTCGAATACGGGGGTGACGGCCGCACCGAGGGTGATCCG
>DATNCQ010000021.1:0-3644 GCA_035571515.1 Vicinamibacterales bacterium | reverse complement strand
CGGGTTCATGGCGTTCCTCGGCATCGCCAGCCTCATCGGCGTCATCGTCAGCCACATCATCGTGCTCTTCGACTTCATCGAGGAGATGCACGAGCAGGGCGAGCCGCTGCAGGAGGCGCTGCTCGACGCCGGCATCATGCGGCTGCGGCCGGTGCTGATTACCGTCGCGGCGACCGTGATCGCGCTGTTTCCGCTCGCGGCGCACGGCGGCCCGCTGTGGGAGCCGATGTGCTACGTCCAGATCGGCGGCCTGACGGTGGCAACCTTTGTGACCCTGCTGCTGGTTCCGGTGATTTACGCGACCTTCGTGCTCGACCTGAAGCTCGTCACCTGGGGCGAGCACGCCACACATGACGAGATCCCGGCGCCCGCGGCGGCGCCGGCCTACGAGGCGGTCTGACGAACGCCTCGGTCAACGAGCGATGGCGGGCGACGCGACCGCCACCGTGCGAGGCGCCGCAGCGGGCGCCGCAGATAACTCGCGCCAGGAGAAGAGAGAGATGCGTATCACGACGACGTTGACGACGAGCCTCGCCGTCACCCTGCTCGGCACCATCGCGCTGGCGCAGACGGTGACCCACGATTTCGATCGCGCGGCGAACTTTTCCAGCTACCGCAGCTACGCCTGGGTGCGCGGCACCAACCTCGAGGACCCGCTGAACCACAACCGGATCGTTCGCGCCGTCGATTCGCAGATGGCATCGAAGGGGCTGGCCGTCGTCGACGCCGGCGCGAGCCCCGACCTGCTGGTCGCCTACCACGCCACCTTCGACAAGAGCCTCCAGATCAACGGCTTCGCTTCCGGCTGGGGCGGCTACCGCTTCGGCGCGATGCGCACCGGATCGGCCCGCGCCGACGAGATCACGGTCGGGACGCTGGTCATCGACCTGGTCGACGCGAAGACGAAGACGATCGTGTGGCGCGGCATGGCGAGCAGGGACCTCGACATCAACGCCAGGCCCGAGCAGCGCGACAAGAGCATCAATCAGGCGGCGGCGAAGCTGTTCAAGCACTACCCTCCCACGAAGTGAGATTCGAATCCCACGGAGTGAAACCTTTCCGGCCTGCGTACGGCGGCGCGCTCGCACGAGCGATCCAAGCCGCCGGACGCGGGCCATTCGGCCGCCCCAAGACCCTTGATCAGCCTTGACTTGCCCCAGACCGGGGCGTAGCCTTCCCGCGTTGCTCCCCGCAGGGGCCGCGATCCTCCGTCTCTTTTTCATACCGCGCGCTCGGCTTTTTACATCGTTTCTCCGTCGTCGTTTGCCCTCGTCGAAAGGAGCCGTCCCTATGCGCCGGACCGTGTTCGTGGGAGTGACCTGGCTACTATTGCTGTGCGCCGCAGGCGTCGCGCAGACCCTCGGGACCATCACCGGAGAAGTGAAGGATTCCACCGGCGCGGTGGTGCCTGGCGCCACTGTCACCGTCGTCAACAAGGCCACCAACGCCACCCGCACCACCCAGACCAACGCGGTCGGCCTCTACGACTTTCCGGCGCTGCCGCCCGGCAACTACACCGTGACGAGCGAGCTCCAGGGTTTCAAGCCGGCCAGCCGCGACCTTGAATTGCAGGTGCAGCAGACCGCGCGCGTCACCTTCACGCTCGAGTTGGGCACCGTCACCGAAACCGCGACGGTGACGGGCGTCTCGCCGCTGGTCGAAACGACGAATGCGACGGTCGGCACCGTCATCGAGAACCGGCGGATCGTCGAGCTGCCGCTCAACGGGCGCAACTACCTGCAGCTGGTCGCGCTCAGCCCGAACGTCAGCGCCGAGTTCGCCGGCGCCGGGCAGGCGGGCGACCGCCAGGGTGGCACCCGCGCCAACCAGCAGCTGTCGATCTCGGGGCAGCGGCGCGAGTTCAACTACTACACGCTCGACGGCGTCGACAACACCGACGTCAACTTCAACACCTACATCTTCCTGCCGTCGGTCGACGCGCTCGAGGAATTCAAGGTGCAGACCGGCGTCTACTCGGCCGAGTTCGGCCGCGAGGCGAGCCAGGTGAACGTCGTCACCAAGTCCGGGAGCAACTCGTTCCACGGCACCGTCTTCGAGTTCCACCGCGACGACGCCCTCGATGCGAGGCCCTACGCCTTCACCGCACAACAGGCGGCGGCGCCGAAGGCGCCGTTCAAGTGGGACCAGTACGGCTACACGGCCGGCGGCCCGGTCTGGAAGAACCACCTGTTCTTCATGTCGAACTTCGAGGGCTACAAGGACGACAAGCAGTTCCAGACGCCCTTCAGCGTGCCGTCGGTGGCGATGCGGAGCGGTAACTTCTCGGAACTGCTCGCGAACCTGGGCGCGATCAACCCGCAGACGGGACAGCCGGCCGGAATCATCGTCGACCCGACGCAGTGCACGGTGGTCGGCACGACGCGGACCTGCGTGCCGTTTGCCGGCAACATCATCCCGCCCGGACGACTCAACAACATTTCGAAGCAGCTGCTCGAGTTCTATCCCGAGCCGAACAGCGGCACCGGCGGCCTGACCAACAATTACCTCTCGTTCCAGGATCGCCAGATCGACAAGAACCAGTACACCCAGCGGATGGACTTTGTCCAAAGCTCCAATTCGAACTGGATGGGCCGCTACAGCTTCGGCAGCGAGAGCGAGCTGACGCCGGCGCTGAAGCTGAATGGCACCAAGCTGAAGACCAAGGTCCATCAGGTGGCGATCGGGAACACCCGGACGATCTCGTCGAACATCGTCAACGAGTTCCGGTTCGGCTTCAACTATTTCTTCAACACCTTCGGACGCGAGCTGGCGTTCGAGCGCGACGTGGTCAAGGAGCTGGGCATCCCGGGCATCGCGTTGAATCCTCCCGAGGCGTGGGGGATTCCGGCGATCGGCATTCAAGGATTCAGCGGCTTCGGGGACAGCACGGAGGGGCCGTATACCCCCGACAACAGGGCGTACGAGTTCACGGACAACCTGTCGTGGATTCGCGGTCGGCACTCGCTCAAAATCGGCGGCGGGGTCCGCTACGACCGCTACAACCAGGTGGGCAACCAGTTCGCGCGCGGCAATTTCCAGTTCCAGAACATCGCCACCGGCTACGGGTTCGCCGACTTCATGCTCGGCTACCCGCAGCAGACCGAGTCGGCGGTGGCGCTCGCGGTGACGCAGTTCCGCTCCCTGAGCCACAACTACTACTTCACCGACACGTGGAAAGTCCGGTCGAACATGACGTTCGATCTCGGCATCCGCTACGAATACACGCCGCCGTGGCTCGACAAAAACGGCACGCTGATGAACGCGGACATCCCGTGCCACGACACGACGCCGAACGTGCAGAATCGCGCGTGTCATCCGACCCTCGTCCGCATCGGCAGCGGCGACGTCTACGAGGGCACGGTGCTGCGGTTCGCGCCCAACATCCAGGTGGCCCGCGACGGCCGCCTCGGCGATCGGCTGATCTTCGACGACAAGACCAACTTCGCGCCGCGGGTCGGGTGGGCGTACAACCCGAGCGAGAAGTGGTCGTTCCGCGCCGGCACCGGCATCTTCTACATGCAGGACACCGGCAACCCGCGCTTCGACATGGCGCGGAACCTCTCGGGACGGCGTCGCGACAACACGCTGCTCCAGACCCCGGACCTGACGTTCAATCAGCCCTTCCGCGGCGTCGGCACGGCGAA
>DATNCQ010000020.1:0-42744 GCA_035571515.1 Vicinamibacterales bacterium | reverse complement strand
CACTCTTCAACGGCTCGCAGCCCGAGATACTCAGCGTAGTTCTCGGCGATGGCCCCACGGGCTGATGCCCGGAAAGTTCGGAAACCACATCGACTCGATCCGATCGCGGAATGGCTTCAACTCTGCACGGAGTGCCGCGAGGCTCGACCCCGTGAACGAAGGAGCTTCCGGGACGATCGCGTGCAGCGGCAGCCATGACCTGCTTGAGAGTTGAACCTGCCGGCTCTTCGAACAACCCTGAGCGTGACGGTGAACCGAACGACCGACGATTCGGACGTTGGACGGAGAGGGTCGAATGCGGACATTCGTGCCACGTGACATACGAAATCAGGCGTGATTTCGTCGGTGACGTTAGCGAAAATGAGCTCGAAACGCCAACGAAGGGCACACGGGCCTTAACTCATGGATATAAGTGCTGACTGTGAATGACTTATTTGGCGGAGAGGGTGGGATTCGAACCCACGTGCCGGTTACCCGACAAGACGCTTTCGAGGCGCCCCCGTTACGACCACTTCGGTACCTCTCCGGTCGAAGGTCGTGCGCTGAACACAGCATTATAACCGGCGCTTTTCCCGGAAGAACTCCTGGATGAGCTCGCGCGCCTCCTGCCCGCGCACGCCGCCGGCGGCCGTGAAGCGGTGGTTCAGCCCCGGCGTGTCGAGCGCCCGCACCGTCGACACCAGCGCGCCGGTCTTCGGCTCCGCCGCGCCATAGATGACGCCCCGGACGCGGGCGTGGACGAGCGCGCCCACGCACATCAGACACGGCTCGAGCGTGACGTAGAGATCGGCGCTCGTCACGCGATAGTTGCCGATCGCCCGTGCAGCTTCGCGCAGGACGAGGATCTCCGCGTGCGCCGTCGGGTCACACGATGAGATGGGCTGGTTGTAGCCGCGCGCGACGATCTCGTCGTCGATGACCAGCACTGCGCCAATCGGCACTTCCCCCGCCGCCAGCCCGAGCCGCGCCTGCTCGAGCGCCGCGTCCATGAACGACTCGCGCGACACCACGTCACCGTACTACAGTCAGTACCCTATGGCTCGCGCCGGATCCGCTTGCTATGGTGGACGGATCATGTTCACCTTCGGGGCGCGTGCGGCGCAGGACGACGAGAGCGCCCTGCACGTGCTCGGCGACTTCACCGCCAACGCCCGTCTTCTCCTGCTCTCGCTCGTGGCCATACCTATCGGGATCATCAGCGCATACGTTGCGGTCGGCCTGCTGTCCCTGATCAACTTCTTCACCAACCTCTTTTTCTTCCAGCGCTTCAGCCTCTCGGCTGCGTCTCCCGCCATGCACATGCTGGGCTGGGCAGTCCTCGCCATTCCGGTCATCGGCGGCCTCATCATCGGCTTCATGGCGCGCTACGGCTCCGAGCGGATCCGCGGGCACGGCATTCCCGAGGCCATCGAGTCCATCCTGATCCATGGCAGCCGCGTCGAGCCGAAGCTCGCGGTCCTCAAGCCGCTGTCGTCGGCGATCTCCATCGGCTCCGGCGGCCCGTTCGGCGCCGAGGGGCCGATCATCATGACCGGCGGCGCGTTCGGGTCGCTCATCGCGCAGTTCCTCCACCTGTCGAGCGCCGAGCGCAAGACGCTGCTCGTCGCCGGCGCCGCCGCGGGCATGTCCGCTACGTTCGCGGCCCCGCTCGCGTCGGTGCTGCTGGCGGTCGAACTGCTGCTCTTCGAGTGGAAGCCGCGCAGCTTCGTACCGGTCGCAATGGCGAGCGCCACCGCGGCGGCCGCCCGCCGTTACCTCCTCGGCCTCGGCCCGCTCTTTCCCGTTCCGGCGCATCCCCTCTTCATCGGGCCCACCGGCCTGCTCGGGTGCGTGGCCGTCGGCCTCGGCGCGGGGGCGCTTTCGGCGCTGATGACGCTCGCCGTCTACGCGGCCGAGGACCTCTTCCAGGAGCACGTGCGGGTTCACTGGATGTGGTGGCCGGCGATGGGCGGCCTCGCCATCGGCATCGGCGGCCTCCTCTTTCCGCAGGCGCTCGGCGTCGGCTACGACACGATTGGCGCGCTGCTGCAGGGCGACGTCGCGCGCAAGACGCTGCTCGGGATCCTGCTGGTGAAGTCGTCGATCTGGGCGATTGCGCTCGGCTCGGGCACGTCGGGCGGCGTGCTGGCGCCGCTGCTGATGATGGGCGGGGCGCTCGGCGGCGTCGAAGGCGCGTTCCTGCCGAACCTGGGGCCGGGCTTCTGGCCGCTCGTCAGCATGGGCGCCATCCTCGGCGGCACGATGCGCTCGCCGTTGACGGGCATCGTCTTCGCGATCGAGCTGACGCACGACCTGAACATGATGCTGCCGCTGATGGTCGCGGTCACCATCGCGCACACGTTCACGGTGCTGACGCTGCGCCGATCGATCCTCACGGAGAAGGTGAGCCGCCGCGGCTTCCACCTCACGCGCGAGTACTCAATCGATCCGCTGGAGATCCTGTTCGTCCGCGAGGTGGTGCGCACCAACGTGGTCGCGCTCTCCGCGACGATGACGCTCGAGCAGACGCGGGCGATCATCGGCGACGCGCCGCGGCCGCGCCGCCGTCAGCGCCTCTACCCGGTCGTCGATGCACATCAGCGGTTGCTGGGGGTGGTGACGCGCAGCCACCTCGAACACTCGATGCAGACGGCGCCGGCCTCGATGAGGATTGGGGATGTCGCGCAGTCGCTGCCGATGGTGGCGTATCCGGACGAGCCGCTGCGGGCCATCGTGCACCGCATGGCGTCGACCGGCCTAACGCGATTCCCCGTCGTCGAACGTGGCCCCGAGCGACGGCTCGTGGGCATGGTCGGGCTGTCGGACCTGCTCGCCGGGCGCAGCCGCACGCTTGATGCCGAACATCGGCGAGAACGCGTCTTCTCGCTCAAGCTCGGTCGATGGGCGAGCTAAGGGAGGGTCCGCCAGCAGCCAGAGCAGCCTGACACCCATCGTCTACCGGCTGTGGACGATGCGGAGGTCGCGCGTGCCGGGAGCCGCCGTGCGGGGCTCCTGGATGTCGCGCGTCCGCTGTTCGGTGCGCATGGCGGCGCCGACGATGCGCCCGAGGTGCGGCGCCATCATTTCGACGAGCCTGCTCTGGTCCTCGGTGAATGCCTGCGGCGCGGCCGCGTAGGCCGTGAAGACGCCGACCACGCGTTCGCCGTCCACGAGCGGCGCGCTCAGCGCGCTGCCCAGCTTGATGCCGCGGTCGTAGAGGTCGAGCGCGGCGTCCGAATTGGCGATGGTCTGACGGCACGCGGCCACCCAGCCGCTGAGCCGCTCGCTCATCGCGATCGACGTGCCGCGCAGTGCCGCTGCGTGCTCGCCCATCGCATGGCGCGCCACGAGCTGGCCGGACGCGGGGTCGTGGATGTAGAACGCGAAGGTCGTGTCGGGAACGATGCGTGAGAGGTAGGTGGTCGCCAGGACCGCGGCATCGCCAAAGGTCGCCTCGCCGCCGAGCGCGCGCGACAGGCTGATGATCGCCAGCAGGTCGTCCGGCGCGTCGCCGCGCACCTCGGCCACCGGCGCCGGGACCGGCTGCGCCGCGATGGCGCGGCCAATCTTCGTCAGCGCCTCCTGGTGCGGCACCGGCTCCATCACGACTTCCGCGGCGATCTCGCGATAGACCTTCATGAAGGTGTCCACCACGAGCGGGTCGTACATCTTGCCGCGGCGGTCGATGACGATCTTCATCGCCTCGGCGTCGGTCAGCGCCGGCCGGTACGGGCGGTCGGACGTCAGCGCGTCGTAACAGTCGACGACCGACAGGATGCGCGCGCCGATCGGGATCTCGTCGCCCCTGAGGCCGCGCGGATATCCGCTGCCGTCCCAGCTCTCGTGGTGCGCGCGGACGATCGGCACGACCGGATACGGAAAATCGATCGCCGACAGGATGTCTGCGCCGACGTCGACGTGCAGCTTCATCTGCTCGAACTCGAGCGGCGTCAGCTTCCCCGGCTTGTTGAGGATGTGCTCGGGCACCGCCAGCTTGCCCGTGTCGTGCAGCAGCGCGGCGGCGTTGATGGCCTTGATCGTCTTCTCGTCGGTGACGCCGAGCGCCTTGGCGAGGCCGATCGCGAACTTCTGTACGCGCCGGATGTGATCGGAGGTGACGCCGTCCTTCGCCTCGATCGCCGTCGCCAGCGTCTCGATGGTCGAGAGATACAGCTTGTCGACCGTCTGCACGTATCGCTCCGCGTCGCTCAGGCGTCCCGTGATCGATCGCAGCGTCAGGTGCAGGACGACGACGAGGGGCGCGACCGCGAGCGCGGCCATCGCGCCGCCGGAGCGCATCACGATGACGAAGCAGAAGGCGGCCGATGCGGCCGCGACGTAATTGACCGACAGCGGCCACAGCCGCTTCCACACCGCCGCGAGCGCGGTTTTCGTCTCGAGCGAGATGGCGACGGCGAGCAGCCCCGAGTTGAGCCCGAAGTAGACCGTCGTCAGCGCGGTCAGCGGCAGGATCGTCTGCGTGATGTGCGTCGACTGGTCGAGTGGCGCTCCGCCGAGCACCTGGAACACCCAGGTGGCGATGCCGAGCGACAGCGCCGGCTGCGCCGCGTTGAACAGCAGGCGCTTGATGCCGTAGCCGCGGCGGTAGGTGAGCGCCGCGCTGTCGAGGGCGAGCGCCACCATCGCGGGCGCGGGCCCGAAGAGCATCGCGGACGCGATGAAGAACGTGTCCGACGCCGACACGAGCGCGTTCACGCCCGGGATCTTGACCGCACAGGCGCCCGCAATCAGCCCCAGCCCGGCGAACACGAGCGTGTTCAGCGGCGGCGGCGTGACGACCATCGTGTAGATCGCCAGCGCGATGGCGCCGAAGCCGAAGAGAATCACCGCCCCGACGTGAATGTCGAGGGCGGTGATCCCAGGGCGCCGCGGTGATGAGTGCTGGGGTGCTGCCATCTCTGTGCGCTACGTGCGATTAACGGGCGTCGTCTGCGGTCGTGGTCGCATCACCCCAGACGAGGTGGTAGTCGTCCGTGGTGTCGTTGTCGCCCCACACGAGGTGCTGCCCCTCGGGCGAGTAGACGTCGTCGCCCCAGACCAGGTGCTCGCTGCTCGTCCAGTAGGAGACGTCGCCGAAGAGAATGCGCTTGGGCGAGAGGACGCTGATCGTGTTGGTCAACCCAACCAGGTTCAACTTGCCCCACGCGAGCTGATTCGGGTTGAGCAGGATGCCCGGCAGCTCGAGGAGGTTGAGGAGCCGGATGCCGGTGCCGTTGTACAGGTTCGTCTCGAGGCGGCCGTCGTCCCAGAACGACATGCCGCCGGACTGGTCGAGCCCGAGCAGCCCGAGCACCGAGTTGAGAAGACCCGCGCTCGCCTGCTCCTGGCGCGAGGTCCAGAAGTTGGCGCTGCCCGCGCCGGCGCCGTAGACGCCGGCATCCACCATGTAGCTCGAACCCGTCTGCAGCACGAACTTCGCCTGCGTCGCGCTCATCGACGGCTGCGCCTGCAGCAGCAGCGCCACCGCGCCGCTGATCATCGGGGCCGACATGCTGGTGCCGCTCATGCGGAGGTAGCCGTTGTTGCCGGAACCCGCGATGTGCTCGCTCGGGTAGTTCGTCGCGATGTAGGAACCCGGCGCCTCGAGCGAGATGATCTTGTTGCCCGGTGCGGCGAGGTCCGGCTTCGCGTTGTTGTCCCACTTCGTCGGCCCGCGCGACGAATAGGTCGTGATCGTGTCGTCGCTGCGCGTCGCCGTGCCCCATGTGTTGGTCGCGCCGACGGTGATGGCGTAGGGCGAGTTGCCGGGCGACGCGATGCCGCCGAGCACCGGCGTGCCGTCCGCCAGCTTGCCGGCATTGCCGGCCGCGGCCACGACGATGATGCCGGCGCGATAGGCGCGCTCGACCGCCGCGCAGAGGGGGTCGTACATGACCGGCTCGGTCACCGCGTGGCCGAGCGAGAGGTTGATGACCTTGATCTTGTACGTCGACTTGTTCGCGATGACCCAGTCGATGCCCGCGATCACGTCGCTGGTGTTGCCGACGCCGTCGTCGCCGAGCACGCGGACGTTGACGAGCTGCGCGCCGGGCGCGATGCCGCCCGCGTACAGAGACGTCACGCCGGCGGCGTAGCTGCCAGACCCGGTGATGATGCCCGCGACGTGCGTGCCGTGGCCGTATTCGTCGGTCGTCGGCTGGCCCGCGATCATGCTGACGCTGGCAATGACCTTTCCGCTGAGCGCCTTGTGCGACGCGATGCCAGAGTCGAGCACGGCAACGACGACGCCCTGGCCGGTGACGCCCGAGATGCCGCCGAGGCCGAGCAGGCCGCCGGACTTGCCCGCGTACACCTGGGTGGCGGCTGTCGCCTGCCGCGAAACGGTCATGAAGTCGGCGACCGGAAGGTCACCCGACAGGTGTTCTACCGCCGGCTCGTTACGCAGGGCGTCGAGCTGTGCCGTGGTCGCTTCGAGCACGACCCCGTCGGTCAGGACGCGGACGACCGGCACGCCATGACGCGCGGCGGCGGTGCGCACATCTGATTCGGTCCCGTGTGCAATCACGCGAACGGCCTTCGTCGAGTGTCCCGCCTCGATCGCGCGGAGGTCATCCGACACCGACGCGCGATGACGAAGGTGGTTGCTGCGTGGCGCCGTCGCTGCGGCAACCGCCGCGGCGCAGACGACACCAAGAACGATCAGTTTCCTAAGCTGCATATGTTTTCTCAGTGAACGGTCGCTATATGACTCGAAGCGTCCGTGAGGACTGCAACGGACAGACCGTCGGCTCAGCTGGGTCGCGATCGTGTTGATTGCGAAGGGCTTTGCGGCGAGATCGAGGTCAGGCGCGCCTGGCCGCGGCACACCAGCGTGTGCGTTCGTGCGACATGTGCAGGTGCCCGGGCCCGGGCGTGTTCAGGCTATCCGCCGCAGATTCAAGGAGTTCAAGCCGTGGTCCAGAATCGGAACACCAGTTGATCCGAATCAGGGCAGCGGTCCGTTGCTATCCCAGGAAAAAACGGTAAGCGGGGTTGTCGGCTTCGAGGGCGTACTCGTAGCCCAGTCCTTCGAGAAACGATCGAAACGCCGGCAGGTCCTTGTCCTCGACCTCGAGGCCCGCGAGCACGCGTCCGAAGTCGGAGCCGTGGTTGCGGTAGTGGAACAGGCTGATGTTCCAGCGGCCCGCGAGCGCGTCGAGGAAGTCCGCGAGCGCGCCGGGACGTTCCGGGAACTCGAAGCGGCACAAACGCTCGTGCTGCACCTCGGGCGCGTGTCCGCCGACCATGTGCCGCACGTGCAGCTTCGCCATCTCGTTGTCGGTGAGATCAACGGTCTCGTAGCCGCTCGTGCGCAGCTGCGCGATCAGATCCTCGGCATCCTGGCGTGATTGCGTCGCGAAGCCAACGAAGATGTGCGCCTGCTGGCGCCCCGACAGGCGATAGTTGAACTCGGTGACGACGCGCCGGCCAATCGCCGCGCAGAATTCACGGAAGGCACCCTTGCGCTCGGGGATGGTGACGGCAATGAGCGCCTCGCGCGCCTCGCCCACCTCGGCCCGTTCCGCCACGAACCGCAGGCGATCGAAGTTCATGTTCGCGCCGCTCAGCACGGCGGCGAGCATCTGCCCGCGGACGCCCCCGCGCCCGGTCCACGCCTTCAACCCCGCGGTTGCGAGCGCGCCCGCCGGCTCCATGATCGTCCGCGTGTCGTCGAAGATGTCCTTGATCGCCGCGCACACCTCGTCGTTGGTGACGCGGACGACTTCGTCCACCGTCTCGCGCGCAATGGCAAACGTCAGCTCGCCGACGTCACGCACGGCGACGCCGTCCGCGAACAGGCCGACGTGATCGAGGTGCACGCGCCTCTTCGCCTCGAGCGATCGGTACATCGCGTCGGCCTCGAACGGCTCGACGCCGATCACCTTCACGTCGGGCCGCAGCGCCTTGATGTAGCCGGCGATGCCCGCGATGAGCCCTCCGCCGCCGACCGGCACGAAGACGGCCGAGAGGTGGTCCTGGGTGTGACGCAGGATCTCGGCGCCGATGGTTCCCTGGCCCGCGATGACGAGCGGATCGTCGAAGGGGTGGATGAGCGTCATGCCCGTCTGCGCGACGAGCGTGTCGCAGTGCGCCTTGGCGTGGTCGTAGCTGTCGCCGGAGAGCACGACCTCCGCGCCCATCGCGCGCACCGCGTCCACCTTGATACGGGGCGTGGTCTGCGGCATCACGATGACGGCGCGCAGTCCGAGCTTGCGCGCCGAGAACGCGACCCCCTGGGAATGGTTGCCGGCGCTGGCGGTGATGATGCCGCGGGCGCGCTCGTCGGCCGTCAGGTGCGCGATCTTGTTGTAGGCGCCGCGCAGCTTGAAGCTGAAGACCGGCTGCAGGTCCTCGCGCTTGAGGAGGACCGTGTTGCCGAGACGGCGCGACAGGCCGGGCGCGGGGTCGAGCGGCGTCTCGCGCGCGACGTCGTAGACCCGGCTCGTGAGGATGTCGTGGAGAAGCGTGGTGAGCGACGCGTTCACGCGAAAACCGGGCCGACATGCACGTCGGCCCCCTGCGACCGAGTCTATCTCAATAGCTTTCCGGGTTGTGGTTGCGGCCGTGGCACGACAGGTAACAGCGCCCGGCGCGCGTGCCCGTCGAGTCGTAGCGCAGGATGCCGCTCGAGTTCGGCGTGACGAACCGCTTGTCGAAGTTGACGAGGTGCGCGTTGTTGGTGGCGGTCCCCTGCGTGCTGCTGACGCCGTGCGCGTCATGGCACAGCGAGCACGACGCCTGCACGCTGACGACGTGGAGCTGATGCCGGCTGAACGACTGGTTGCCGAGGATGCTGGTCCGGTTGTGGCACTTGTAGCAGAGCGCGTACGCCGCCGCGCTCTCGGACGTGCTGCTGTTGTCCATGTCGTAGCGCGCCGCCAGCAGGTGCTTGAAGCTCGAGCCGTGCGGCCCGGACGGCCCCGCGCCGGGCGTCGGCGCCTTCGGGCCGGTGTCGTTGTCGTGACAATCCGTGCACGTGACGATCGACGCCACCGTCCACGGCGCGATGAGGCTCGGCATCGTCGTCGTGTTCCTGCCGGCCGCCTCGATGGGATGGAACGACGGGTTCGCGGGGTCGAACTGGAGCCGCTTGTTGAACTGCGCGGCGAGGCGATTCGGGTAGGGCGGATACGGTGTGCCGCCGGCCTGCGGCTCGTTCGCGGAATCGGCGTGGCACTTGTAGCAGATCTCGTACTGGTTCACCGACGCCGGGACACCGGCCGGCAGCGTGCGCGCGCCATTGGAGTCGATCCCCCAGACGCCGGCCAGCTTGCCCGACGCCTTCGGCGCGGCGGCGGTCGCCGCGTAGCTCGCGTGCGGGTTGTGGCAGTCGGCGCACTCGGCGTGGCGCGCGGTGGCCGCCCCGGTTTCAGGCAGCGGATGCGCCGTGTTGGCTGGCGATTCCGACGCGTCGTGCACCGACGGGGTGACGCTGTAGGTGGGGTGACGGTACGCCTTCTGGAATTCGGCGGCGATGTTGCGCCCGATGGCATTCGCGCCGTGACACGTCGCGCACGCCAGTTCCTCGACCCCTTTCAGGGTCCGCTCCGCCGCGGCGGCGCCGTGCGGCTTGTGGCAGCTTTCGCAGCCGTTGGCGGTCACCGTGGCATAGCCGGTGTGCGCGCCCTGCGCCGCCGTGAATGCCTTGGTCGACGTCTTGTGCGTGCTCGGGTTGCTCGCCCAGTACTGCTTGTTATGGCACGTCAGGCACAAACCGGAGCCTGAGTTGTTCATGACGAGGAATTTCTGCGCCGTGCCGTCCACGTCCATGCGGTGCGGGTCGTGGCACGTGCGGCACTGCACCTGGCCGCCGGCATCGAGCTTCACGGGACTGCCCGCCGGCGGCGCCACGATTTCCGCGCTCGCCAGCGGCGCGAAGGAGACGGGATGGTCGTCGCGGAGATCGAGGCCCAGCACCGACGCGCCGGTGAGCCGGCCCGTGGCGTCCACGCCGCCCATCCCCTTCGCACCGTTGTTGATGGTGCTGCCGATGGCGACGGTGCCATCGTGGCAGCTGAGACACAGCTTCGTGGATCCGGTGGGCACGCCGACGCCAGCCTTGAGCGTCGTGCTCGTGTACGGGAGATAGCTGACCCCCGCCGACATGGTGTGGTTCCACAGGGGCACCGCCGGGTTCGCGTTGTGCGGCGTGTGGCAGAAGATGCAGATCTCGGTTTCCGTCTGGGCTTTGACCGGCCCCGGACCGGTCACCGAGAGGTTGTGCTTGTTGGTCGGTGCCGTGACGTCTACCTGCGCGTCGAGCACGGCGGTCAGGCCCGCGATCCACATCGCGACGAGGACGACAACGGCGCACCGGTTCATCGTCGCCCGCCGAGATACTCGAACACCTCGAACCGCTTGTTCGCTGAATCCGCGACGTAGATGACGTCGTTGACAACGGCGAGCCCTGTCGGGAGCCAGAACTGTCCGTCGTCCGAACCAGACTCGCCGAATCCGAGGAGCAGCTGCCCCTCCTCGTCGAACACCTGCACGACGTCGTTGAGGCCGTCGACGACGTAGACGTGGTTCTCGCTGTCCACGCCGATGCCCTTCGCGCGCGCGAAGTCGCCGGAGCCGTCACCAAGCTGGCCGAACGTCCGGAGGAAGCGGCCATCGCGGTCGAAGACCTGTACCCGGAAGTTCATCGTGTCGGCTACGTAGAGCCGTCCGTCGGCCCCGCGCGCGATGTTGGTTGGAAAGTTGAACTGGCCGGGGCCGGACCCGTTCTCCCCGAACCCCTCGAGCAGGTCCCCTGCAAGCGAGAGCATCGCGACGCGATGCCGCAGCGTGTCGACGACGTAGAGGCGGTCGCTGGACGCCGCGATGCCGGTCGGCCGCAGGAAGCCGTCGCGTGTCCCGCGCGTCCAGACGGTGCGCCCGCGCGCGTCGAGGCAGATGACACGTCCCGACACTGAATCGGTGACGAAGATGCGCCCGGCCGCCAGCGCCACGCCGATGAGCGAGTCGCCGTCCACCTTGATCGTCGAGTAGCCGGGCGCGTCCATGGTGTAGACGTGCAGCGCGCGCCCCGTGGTATCCGCGACGTAGACCCGGCGATCGGGACCGACGGCGATGCCGTACGGCTGCAGCATCGCCGGATCGTCGGTGCGGCCGACGATGACCCTCGCCAGCCGCGAGAACAGCGACGGCCGGCCGCGCGCGGTCACCGGATCGAGCGACCGGAGGAAACGGACGCGCGCGGGGTCGGGCGGCGGCGGCCAGACCAGATCGGGGCGCGGCTGCGGGGCCCGCTGCCCCGCGCCGAGCGCGAACATTGCGAGCGCGGCGACAGCGGCGCACCGGCCGGAACGCCACGAAGGGCACAAAGAGAGATAGCCACAAAGCTCACGAAGGGCACGAAGAAGGAAGAACACAAAGTGAATAAATTTCTTTGTGTTCTTTTCCTTTGTGGCCTCGGTGCTCTTTGTGGCTCCCGGTCTTTGTGCTCTTTGTCTCATAACGCGAACGACAGCTTGCGCGCGATGCGCAGCTGGACCTGATGTCCCTTGAACCGGTATCGATCCAGGAGTGGCGTCGAGCGAAGATCCTGGAAGTTGTTGCGGTATTCGAGCCCCACGATGAAATCGCGCAGCTGATAGTCGGCGAGGGCGAGCCACGACAGCGTGCGCTGATCGAGACCCGTTTGCGTCGCGGTCGCCGTCTCCTGGCGGATCCAGCCGGAGAGGCGAAGGCCCCGCGACGGCTCCCCCTCGACATGTCCGCCCCAGAACTGCGTCATGTCCGTGCCCGACAGCCCGACGTTGTTGAAGATGCCGGCGTTGGCGGTGATCGTCCACCCGCGCGTGACCCGCACCGACGCCGCGGCGTTCCCCGCGCGCTGCCGCAGCCGCGCGAACGTGTCGTTGCGCCCGCGATCGATCATCGAGTCCTCCCAGCTGCCCCCGATGCCGAGCCGCCATGGATGCAGGTCGAGAGACGCGCGGTCGCGCACGACGCCGGTGTTGCCGTAGTCCAGGATGTCGTCGCGCGTGATCGATCGATCCTCGCCGGCGCTGACCGACACCCAGCCGATGGTCGAGCTCAACGTCGCCTGGCCGTATTGCGCCGCCGTGGCTCCCGTCGTCCCCTCGGGCGTCCGGTTCATCCCCTTTCCGCCGGTGTAGGCCACGCTCCCCTCGAGCCAGTGGGGACCGGTCCGGAACGTCGCGCCACCCTGGCCGCCCTGCGTGAGCACCTTCACCGCGCGTTCCCCGACGACTTCCTCCCGGTCGCCATACGTGCCCGTGGCGTTCAGCGACAGGCCGCCACCCGCGTCGAGCCGCGTGGAGAGGAACGCGAGGCGCGCGCCGGTCGAGGCCGGAGCCGCGCGCTGCCGATCGAGGCTCGCGGTCGCGTCGATCGAGAAGCGCGTCACCGGCTCGAAGCTGATGTTCGAGATCACGTAGCGGACGTCGTTGTCGCCGCGCGACGGGACGGCATAGGCACCCGCTGCGGGATCGATGACGGTCGCCGGCAGGTCGAAGAGCGACGACATCCGTCGCCGGCCCGTGTGGACGTTCATCCGGGTCCGTGCGCCCAGCAGGGCTCCGAACTCGTAGTCCATATCGAGGTTCCGCTGGTTGTAGGCGCTCGACTGCTGGTTGTCGATGCTGTTGCGGTCGTAGCGGAACGTGTTGCGGAGACGCGCCGACTGCTTGGACACGCCGGCGTGCAGGCTCTCGTGCTGCTGGGCCGCGCCGTAGCCGCTTCCCGCCGTCGCCAGGTTTTCGGCGGTGTACCCCACCTCCACGCGGGGAAGCGCGCCCGCGCTGAGCTGCCAGTTCGCAGCGAGCGTCCGCGCGGTCGTCTGCAACGCGGGCGCAATCGCCCCGGCAGGCAGCGCCACGCCTCCGCGGATGGCCGCGGACGAGGGGTAGTCGGCGGACTCGTCGATGATGTCGCGCGAGGCCTGCACCGTCAGCGGAAACGGCCGCTGCGGGAACATCGACGCGCCGAGCTTGTACCCGACCGCCCGCTGATCGGCGCGCAACGCCTCGCGCTCCGGTCCCGAGGTGAGCGCGTTGGTCCGGAACGACCCCTCGGTGTTCAGCTTCATCAACCGGCGATCGAGGAACGGCGTATCGACGCCGAGCACGTAGTTCTGCGACAGGCCGGTATTCCGGTACGACTGCGTGTCGTAGGTGTTGGTCCCGTTGCCGAGCGTCCACGCCGCGAGCCCGTTGATCTGCTGCGCCGCCGCGTTCGACGACCAGAGCCAGATGGCCACTGCGGCCGCGCACGCGCTTCTCGTCATAGATCGGCGGTCGCCACCACGACAACGGCGCGTGCGCGAAGCGCGCGCAGCCAGGAGGTTTTCATCGAGTCGCACCGTTGCGACGTCAGATCGCGCTGCAGGTCCGCCGCGACGTCGGCGAACGCCTTCCGCCCCTGCGGCTTGGTCTCCACGACCTCGACGATGTGGAAGCCGTACAACGACTGGACGATCTCGCTCGGCACGCCGACGGGCAGGTTGCGGATGGCGCGCTCGAATTCGTCGGTCAGCGCGCCGCGATGGAGGAATCCCATGTCGGTGGCCATCGGCCGGAACGGTTCGCCCGCGTCGATCCGATCGCGCACCGCTTCCGCGCGCTGCCGCGCGGTATTCCATTCGGCGGACGAGGCGCTCGGCTCCACCGCAACGGTCACGGTGTAGAGATGCAGCTGCTCGGGGACGACGAACCGGTCGGGGTTCGAGCGGAAGAACGTCTCGGCATCGGAGCGCGTGACCTGGCATTTGGCCGTGACTTCACGACGGAGCGCGCCGCCGGCCACCAGCTTCCGCCGGAGCTCCCTGCGGAGATCGCTCATCGTCGCGTCCGACCGGGCGAGCGCGGCGTCGAACGCGGTGCGCGTCGCGAACCGTTGCTGGAGGGCGGCCACCTCCTTATCGATCGCGGCATCGCCGGCCACGACGTGGAGGCGCACGCCCTCCTGGTACTCGAGCTCCTCCTCGACGATGGTGTCGAGCGCCTGGCGCCGGAGCTCGGCGAGCTTCGCGGGACTCACGTTACGGTGGAACGACTCGAACGGGATGAGCGCACCGAGCGCCGCATCGAGGCGTGCCTGCGTGAGCGCGACGCCGTTGACGCGCGCGACGACCCTGGCCTCCGCGCGCGGCGGACGATCTGTTTGATGGGACGGCACCTGCGCGGGCGCGCCGGTCGCCGCCAGCACGACGAGAACAGCAATCAATGTGCGCACAGCGGGCTCCGTGCGGCAGCGGCGCCGGCCCCTCCGGCGCCGCCGCGCGGTGTGGCTACTTGATGTGGCAGCTGAGGCAAATGGCGCTGCCGGTATTCGCTTTCCTCAGGAAGTTCCCGAGTTGGTTGTTGTGCGGGTTGTGGCAGCTGGCGCACTCGACCGTCGCCGTTGCCGCGCTGGTCCCGAAGATGGGAAGCGGGTTCACGGAACCGACCGTGATTCTCGCCCCACTGACCACCTGCGTCACGAATTCCGGCGCGGTCGCGGCCCGCGCCGTCTCGTAGACGATTGCGACAGGATGGTCGTTGCGCAGGTCGCTGCCGAGAAACGGCAGCCCGCCGCTCATGACGTCGCTCGAGCCGGCGCCCGAGTTGCCGTAGGTCGACTTCGCGGTGGCCTGGCGGGTGAACGCCACCGCCGGCCCGAACGCGAGGCCGTTGACGTTGGCCAGCACGTCCACGGCAATCGAGCCGTCATGGCAGCTCAGACACGCACCCGACACGCTGGCGGCGACGAGGCTCGCGTTCGTCGAGACGTCGGTCGTCGAGCTCGTATAGAGCTGGTACGCGGCACCCGTGGGCGCGGTCCTGTTCCACAGCGGAATGTTGTTCGCGCCGCCGTGCGGCGTATGACAGAAAATGCACGTCTGGCCGGCGATGGTCGTGTTCGTGTTGCGAATCGCCGAACCGTTGCTCAGATCGTGCGGCCCACCCGCGATCACCGCCGTGTTCTGCGGATATGCCGTCGAGGTCAGCGTCCAGACCCCGATGACGCCCATCACCACCGCGCGCCTCCATCGCCGCCGCGGTACTCGTCTCTCGTTCATAGACCCTCCCCAAAAGCCATCACCGATGAGGCCCTTGCTGTCGACGGGGGAAACCTGGTGCGCGTGCACCGCGTGGCATCAGTCACTTCGCGTCCCCGCGGAGGTACTGGAACACCTGCACGCGCGAATTGCCTTGATCCGCGACGAAGATCTGGTCGCGCTCGTCGATGAACAGCCCGGCCGGCAGCAGGAACTGCCCCGAGTCCGCGCCGCCGTGGCCGACAAACAGCAGGAGCTGCCCTTCCGAGTCGAAGATCTGGAAGTTGTCGAACGCGGTGTCGGCGACGTAGATGTGCCCTTCGCTGTCCACGGCGATGCCCTTGGGACGATTGAAGGTGCCGGGCGCGTCGCCGAGCGTGCCGAACATGCGGACGAACGCGCCATGCTCGTCGAAGACCTGCACGCGGAAGTTCAGCGTGTCCGCGACGTACAGCCGCCCAAGCGCGTCCACGGCGACGTTGGTCGGAAAGTTGAACTCGCCGGTCTCGCCGCCGCGGCGCCCGATGGTGCGGAGGCGCGTGCCGTCGACGAGGGAGAACGCGATGACCTGATGGCGGCTCGCGTCGACCACATACAGCACCTTGCGGCTGCGATCGACAGCCAGGCCGGACGGGGTGTCGAAGTCGCCCTCCTTGCCTATGGCGGTGGTGAATGTGCCGTCCGGCGCATACGCGAGCACGCGCTTGAGCGTCGCATCGGCCACCCAGACCGTGCCCACCCCATCGACGGCGATCCCCACCGGCTTGGTCAGCGTCGCGTTGCCGCGATCGCCGATGAAGGACAGCTTCCGCTTCTCGCGATCGATGACGAACACGCGCCGCGCCACGGTGTCGCTGACGTAGACGAGGCCCGACGGCGCGACGGCAACCGCGTACGGCTTCACGAACGTGTCAGAGGGCCCCTGGTCCGGGGAGTTGCCGAGCAGCGCCGTCTTCCAGCGTCCCGGCTTCTTCGCGTTGAAGTCCGCCGCGCCGTGGTAGGTCGCGAGAAACTTGACGCGCGGCTTGTCGGGCGGCAGCGGCCAGACGAGCGGCGCCGGGCCCTTGGCCGGCTTGTCGTCCTTGCCACCGGGCGCCGCGTGCAGAATGCCTGCGGCGGCGCCCGTGACAATCGCCGCGTATGTCGCGGCGGCGACCAGGCGATGTGCGTGGTGGTGTCGTGTGATGCGCATCCTTCAGAACCCCATGTGGCACGCGGCGCAGGTGCGGCCGACCCGATACCGCACCGCCGTACCCGTGCCCGCCGGGAACGATCCCGTCTCGCGCTTGTGGCAGCTCACGCACGCGAGACCGCCGTGGACCCCGACGAAGAAGTCGTCCATGCCCCGGTGGACGTAGTTCGGCAGGCTGAACGCGTCCGTCGTGTGGCAGGTCTCGCAGGTCGCCCCCATCTGACCGAGATGCGGGTCTTTGTGACACGTGCTGCAGGTGGATGACATCGGCGTGAAGCGCGTGGCGGTACCGTGCCCGGCGGGGAAATCCGACGTCTCACTCGAGTGGCACTTGATGCATTCGAGCATCCCGTGCCGCCCGGTGAGCGGAAACGGCGTCTGCTGGTGCGCGAAGCCGACCGCGGCGAAGCGCGCGCCCGTGACGTCGTGGCAGGCCTCGCACGCCGTGCCCAGCTGACCCAGGTGGACGTCGCTGTGGCAGGTACGGCAGGCCGTCGAGGGTCCAACCGGCGAGAACGACACGAGCGCCTGTCCGGTGCGCACGGGCCGAAGGCGTCCTTCGGGAACGTGGCACTTCACGCACGTCACCGCTGCGTGCTCGCCCGCGTAGAACTCCGGGTGATCGGGGTGGCGGAAGGTCTTGACGTCGAAGGTCGCGGGGCGGTGACACGCCTCGCAGCGCAGCCCGTTTTCCGCCTTGTGAGGGTCCGTGTGGCAACTGGCGCACGCCGTGCCGGCGCCGCTGAAATCGACGTTCTTGCGCGCGAGCGGCACGGCGGGCGCGCTGACCGAGGTGTGGCACTTGCGACACTCGACTGCGGCGTGCTTCCCCTCGAGCACGAAGCCGGTCCGCATCGCGTGATCGAACTTCGCCGCGGCGCCCGCCGGACCGGCGACGTGAAAGCTCGTCTCCGTGTGGCACGAGCGGCAGTCGCCCTTGATGCTGTCGCGATGCACGTTGGCGTGGCAGCTCGAGCACTGGTCGAACTTGACCGGCTTCGTCATGTCACCGGAGACGTGGCACTTCTCGCAGGCGACCTGCGCGTGCGCGCCGACGAGCGGAAACCGGGTCTTGTCGTGCGCCACGGTGCGTGTCGACCAGGCCTCGGTCGTATGACAGGTCGTGCAGGTCGCCGGGAAGCTCGACGAACGGTGCGGCGACATGTGACACGACGCGCAGCTCTCGAACGCGATGCCGCGGAACTGCTGGCCGGCGGTGTGGCACTGCACGCACATCACCTGCTTGTGCGAGCCGGTGAGCGGAAAGCGGGCCCGCGCATGGTCGAACACGCCCGCTGTCCTGGCGAACGGCACCGCGGTCGTGTGACAGCTGGTGCAGTTGGGGCCGAGCGCGCCCTTGTGCACGTCGGTGTGGCACGAGCTGCAGGCGGTCTTCACCGACAGGAACGAGCGCTGCTTGTGGCACATGGCGCAGCTGCGCGCGAGCGGCGCGTGCATCCCGTCGAGCGGGAACGACGTGTCGGCCGAGTGGTTGAACGTGCGCATGTCGAACTGCCGCAGCTCGGCGTCGCGCCCTGCGTGCTCCACGTGGCACGCCACGCAGTCGGTGCCGGCGGACCGGTGGACGCCCGCCTTCCGCGCGATGCGGTCGGCGATCGGCGCATGGCACGCGAGGCACCTCGCCACCGTCACGCGGCGTCCCGCCTCGTGGCACGACGCGCAGTTCCTGACGCCCTCCAGCCCCGCGTGCGCCCTGGCGAGTGGACCCGGCGACACGAGGTCGCCAAGCTGCCCCGCCCGTGCCGCGCGTGCCCCTCCCGCCACCATCAGCATCACCATCAGCAACCACCAGCCGCCGCGCATCGGGCCATACATCCACTCAATCGATGAACGGCACGTAGCCCATGTACACGGTGAAGGCCACATGCAGGACCACGATGCCGAACATGACGTAGACGAGCGGCATGTGGAACACGTGCCAGACGTCGAAGAGCGACTTCGTCACCGTGAGGTAGGCGCCGTGCCGCAGCAGCGACGCGCGCTCGGCGACGACCTCGAGCAGCTCCTGCAGCAGCGCCGTCGACACGCCGGCCTGCTCGATCTGGACGCGCAGCGCGCTCATCTCGCGATGCACCCGCAGCTCGCCGAAGAAGAGGCCGGCGATCGACGGCCTCGCGCCCGGCGCCGGCTGCACCCGCTGCTCGAACGCGGCGATCGCCGACGCCAGCGCCGGCGGCAGATCCGCTGCCTCGAGGCGGCTGGCCAGTTCTCCCGCGCGGGCATCGAGCTGCGCGCGCGTCAGCTCGAGACCGCGCAGGCTGCGCGGGATGCGGACGTACAGGTAGCGTCCGACGAAGCCGGACAGGACGACGGCCACCATCGACCAGTAGGCGACCGACACCACGCCGTTGAACCGGAACGACGTGTGAAACGTCACCAGGACGGGTCCAACGATGCCGCAGAAGATATGGACCTCGAGCCACGTCTTGATCGATCCCGCGTTGCGCAGCGATCGAACCTTCTTGCGGATCGAGTAGATGACCGGCACCGTCATCAGCACGAAGCCGCCGACGCCGAAGAGGTGGCCGATCCGGCCCGAGGGGCGCAGCAGCGTGTGCAGGCTGCTGTAGCCGCGCACGCTTTGCGGCGTCGAGTAGTAGGACCAGCCATCCATCTCGACCAGCACGAACCAGACGATGGCTGCGACCGCGAGGCCGCTCAGCACGAGGACGTGGCCCAGCGCCCGTACAGGGTTCGCCGCCGCCGGAACCACCGGTGCGGTCGACGCGGTCATCGCGGTCGCGGACATGTTCAGGCTTCGAGGACGCAGTCGCTGAAGGGACGGGCCACGCACGGGAGGGTGTAGCCGTCGGCGCGGTCGCGGTCGCCGAGGATCTGCGACGCGCACTCGGCGTCGCCGCTCAACACGCGCGTGCGGCAGGTGCCGCAGACGCCGGCGCGGCAGAGCGACGGCACGTCCGCACCGCACCGCTCGGCGGCCTCGAGCAGCGTCTCGCCCGGCTCGATGCGGACCGACACGCCGCTGCGCTCGAAGCGGATCTCGTGCGACGCCGGCGCCTCGACGACCGGCTGCTCGCGCACGGGAGCGCCGGCGCTGGCGGCGATCGTCGGCTGGAAGATTTCGTACTGGATCTGGCCCGCGGGCACGCCGATCTCCGCGAGCATCACCTTGACGTCGTCGATCATCGGCGGCGGTCCGCAGACCATGCACGTCGAGTGGGCGACGTCGGGCACCGTGACCGAGAGGAAGTGCGCGGTGATGCGGCCCGGAAACATGTCGGCGCTGGTGACGTCGGCATCTGTGACGACGAGCACGGCGGAGAACTGCGGATGCCGCGTCGCGAGCGCGCGGATCTCGTCGCGGAAGGCGATGTCTTCGGGGGTGCGCACCGAGTAGACCAGCGTCACCGGGCGGAGCGGCTCGGCGTCGAGCCCGTGCCGCAGCATCGACATCAGCGGCGTGATGCCGATGCCGCCGGCAATCAGCACGATCGGCCGATCGTCGCCGGCGGGATAGACGAACGCGCCCGCCGGCATCCTGATCGCGAGCATCCCGCCGGCACGAACCGACGCGTGCAGCGTCGCGGAGACCGAACCGAGCCGCTTGACGCTGATCTCCATGTAGCCCCGCGCCTCGGGCCGCGAGCTGATCGAGTAGCAGCGCGCGTGCTCCTTGCCGTCGGCGCGCAGGCGAATCGTCAGGAACTGGCCCGCCTTGAACTCGAACCCGTCGGGACGCCCGAGGCGGAACGTCTTGATGCCGCGCGCCTCGTCGAGCACCGCGATGACCGGGACCTGGACGAAGTCGCGCGACGCCTCCGCGCGCGGCGGCGCCGGCGCGGCAACCGTTGCGCGCGATGCCGGCGGCGCGGGCGCGGCGCGGCGCGCGGCCGGAGCGGGCGCGGTCGCCACGCGCGGCATCGTGCGAGGCGGCGGCGGAGCCGCGGTCGTCGTCTGTCGTACGGTCGAGCTGGGTTGCGTCCGCACCGATGCGCCCATCGCGACGGGAACCGGCAGCAGACGCTCACACGCGACGAACCACGCGAACTGCGTCGCGAGTCCCGCCGCGACACCAGTCGGCGACGAGAGCAACCACGGCGATGCCGCTAACGCAATTGAAACCGGTGTGACGAAGCTGAAGACACCGGTGACCGGGCTGCGGTGCATCCTGAGCACCACTAACCCCATATGGATCGTCGTGATGAAGGCGAGGAACGATGTGGCGAGCGGTTCCGTTGTCAGCATTGCGCGACGACGCCCGCGCAACCGACATGCCGCGTAACTGCATTCTTGCAGCGAAAATGCTTTGGTTTTTCGAGATTGTTCCGGCGGAACGTCGTGGGCTTCCGTGTCAGTCCGAGCGCGTCACATCATCAGTTCTGCACAACGCTCGCGGCGCGAAGAAGGCACGGCGCGCAATGACGGAGCGCGTAAACCTCAGCCGTGCGGCGCTACGAGACCGTCAAAGTGTTGTCGAGAGGATTGAACGCGCATTCACGTGGCAGCGAGCAGCGTTACAGCTGCCCTGCCACGTCGAGTCGGCTCGCGACCGCGGTCTGTCGCCGGTGAAGCGCGGTCGCGGGGTCCGGCCCCTGATAGCGGCGAGGCACGAAGTTCCCCGCGTAAAGATCTGCCATCAGGCGCGCCGCGGTGTACATCGAGAGCGGCGTCGCCACGACATGGACGTGGCCGGCGGCGATGGCGCTGCAGATCGAATCGGCGTTCGGCGCCGCATCCACGAGCGAATAGGTGGTCCCGAGCATCTGGAGCCGGTGCACGTCGCAATTGCCGACCATCGGCTTGCCGTGGCGCGCCGCCCACCGTTCGCCCAGGATGTTGAAGTTGAGGTAGCGCGTGAACATCGCGTTGTATTCGATGGCGTCGAACACGTCGGCATGCCGCTCCGTCCATCCGCGCAGCGCGCTCGCGGCCGGAAAGAACGGGTGCGGGGCGATGACGAGCCCCTGCTCGCGCGCCTTCAGCGCCCGCAGATCGTCGAACGAGCCGACGGCCTCCGACGCCCGGCTGAAATTGAGGAGCAGGACGTGGCGCCCGTCGATCGTCCGCTCGATGCCGGGGACGAGGACGATGCCGCGCGACGCCGCGTACTGGGTGTAAATCGCGGTATCGAGCTGCTTGTCGTGGAGCGTGATGGCGAGCGCGTCGTACTCCAGCTCAGCCGCACGGTCGATCAAGTCGAACGTGCTGTACGGAATCGGGTCGATCGGGTCGTCAGAGGTATGGGTATGGAGTTCGACTTTGAGCATCGCCAGCGAAAACCTAATTCACAAGTCAGGCCTACCACCAGTCCCATGGAATTGGTGCGCCCGTCCCTCGGTACGAATGCCGCTTCCACTAGCTGGTAAACTGCTGTCTTTACAGGTTATCGGAGTAAAACCGCGTGTCGATTACTGTCTCCACGTTGCCGCCCCATCCCGCCCCCGCGGCCGTCCCGGCGGGCGAGTCCGGGGAACGGGTAGCCCCCAGGCAGGCATTAACCACCCGATACGCAGACTTTTGGCTGCTTGGCGGCGCCAGTCTGCTGGTCTGGCTGGTGATGTTCGCCGTCCAGGGGTTCCGCGCCGCGTGGGCGATCGACCAGCATTTCAAGAACCTGACGGTCACCACGGCCTCGCTGTCGCTCCTCGTCAACTACCCGCACTTCCTGGTCTCGTACAAGCTGGCGTACAGCCGCGGGCGCACCTTCGTCACCACGCACTGGTGGCAGCTGGTCGCCGTCCCCGCCCTGCTCATCGCCACCTTCGCGTTCGCCTATGCCTATTACGCGGTGCCCGTGTCGCAGCTGCCGCTCGTGTCGCTGGTGTCGCGCGACCTCGGCGGCTTCGGCAACAACGCGCGCGTGATCTCGGGGCCGCGCCTGGGGGACCTGCTGTTCGGGCTGACGTTCAACCTGATGATCTTCACGGTCGGCTGGCACTACACCAAGCAGGTGTTCGGCTGCATGATGGTGTACGCCTACTTCGACAAGTACCGGTTCTCGCCGCGCCAGCGGACGCTGACCAAGTACGCGCTGCTCAGCATCTGGTGGCTGAACTTCGCGGCCGCCAACGCCGCGGGCGCGGAGAACAACTTCTCGCAGTTCAAGTACTACTCCTTCGACCTGCCCGACCTCCTGGTCCCGCTCACGACCTTCATCGTCGGCGCGGGGCTCGTGCTGGTCGCCTACGAGGTGTTCTGGAAGAACTACCGCGAGCGCGGCCAGGCGCCGCCCGTCAACATGGTGGTGCCGTTCGTCGCGCTCTACGTCTGGTGGCTGCCCATCACGCGGCAGTACGAGTTCTACTTCCTGCTGACGCCGTTCTTCCACTCGCTGCAGTATCTCGCGTTCGTCTACAAGATGGAAGACACGCGGCTGCGCGGGCTCAGTCATCCGGAAATCCGCGGCTCGATCCTCGCCTTCAGCATCGTCCTCGCCGGCTGGCTGGCGTTCGAGTTCGTGCCGAACGAGGTCGACACCGTGCTGGGCACGTTCAACTCCTGGCAGATGTTCTTCTTCTTCACCGCCGCGATGCTGTTCATCAACATCCACCACTACTTCATCGACAACGTCCTCTGGCGCTTCAAGGACCCTGAAATTCAGAAGTTCCTCCTCGCGTAGCGACGATAGTCACAGGCTTGGCCACGGAGGCACGGAAGCACGGAGAATTCTTGTACAGGTGTTGTACCTCCGTGTCTCTGTGTCTCTGTGGCCCATCCTGTGAGAGGCGGTCGAATCAAGCTTGGGAGCGTTCGGCTTTGACGTCGATGCCGAGCTGCTGGCATTTCTTGTAGAAGTGGCTTCGCTCGAGGCCCAGCACCCGCGCGGTTTCGGCCACACGGTAGCCGTGTGCCTGGAGCTCGGCCAGCACGACTTCGCGTTCGAAGGCGGCGACGCGGTCGGCCAGCGCGCCGCCGTCGGTGCCGGCAGCGCCGCCCGCATGCCGCCCCGCGAGCACCTGCCGCACGGTCGCGCCGTCGACGATGTCATCGGTGAGCAGCAGCAGGCGTTCGACGACGTTGCGCAGCTCGCGGACGTTGCCGGGCCACGAGTAACGCGTGAGCTGCTCGATCGCCTCGGCGCTGAACGCGCGCGGCTTCCAGCCGTTCTGGTCGGCGACGATGGCGGCGAAATGGCCGGCGAGCAGCGGGATGTCGTCGACCCGCTCGCGCAGCGGCGGCAGCGTGATCGGGAAGACGAAGATGCGGTGATAGAGGTCCTCGCGAAACGTCCCCTTGCGCACGAGCGCCTCGAGGTCACGGTGCGTGGCGACGATGACGCGCGTGTTCACCACGATGGGACGCTCGCCGCCAATCCGTTCGAGCTCGCCTTCCTGCAGCAGCCGCAGCAGCTTGGCCTGCATGGCCGGCGGCATGTCGCCAATCTCGTCGAGGAAGAGGGTGCCGCCGTGCGCCTGCTCGAACTTCCCGAGATGGCGGGCGGCGGCGCCGGTGAAGGATCCCTTTTCGTGGCCGAAGAGCTCGGATTCGATCAACTCCGACGGCACGGCGGCGCAGTTCAGCGTGACGAACGGCTTCTCCCGCCGCGGGCTGCGATCGTGCACGGCGCGCGCGACGAGCTCCTTGCCTGTCCCGGTCTCGCCGAGGATGCAGACGCGCGACTCGCTGCCGGCGACGCGATCGACCTGCGCCATCACGCGCCGTATCGCCTCGCTCTTCCACACCAGGTCGTGGCGGCCGACGCGCCGGCGGAGCTGCCGGTTCTCTTCCTCGAGGCGCACGAGCCGCAGCGCGTTCTCGACCGTCAGGAGGAGCTTGTCCGACGAGATGGGCTTCTCCAGAAAGTCCACTGCGCCGAGGCGCGTGGCGCGCACGGCCATGTCGACGGTCGCCTGGCCGGAAATCATGATGATCGGCGTCGCGATGCCCAGGTCGCGGACCTCCGCCAGCATCGAGAGGCCGTCCTTGCCCGGCATCACGACGTCCGAGAAGACCAGGTCGAAGCGTTCGCTCTTGAGCAGCGCGATGGCGCGCGTCGCGTTGTCGCAGACCACGGCTTCGTACCCCGCCATGCGGAACGCACGCGACAGCGAGGCCAGCGTCGATTGGTCGTCATCCACGATCAGAAGGCGCGTCATACGGGAAACTCGATGTGGAACGTGGCGCCGCGACCTGGCTCGCTGTCGACCCAGATCTTGCCGCGGTGGTCGGTGACGACCGCCTGCACGATGGCCAGGCCAAGGCCCGTGCCGTGCTGCTTGGTCGTGTAATACGGCGTGAACAACCGGCTCCGCTCCTCTTCGCCGATGCCCTGACCGGTGTCCGCCACGTCGAGCCGGACGACGCCGTTGGCCCGGGCCGTGACGATGCGCAGCTCCCCGCCCTCCGGCATGGCATCGATCGCGTTCAGCAGCAGGTTCTGCACGGCACGCCGAATCTGCTCTTCGTCGGCTCGGATGGCGCCGGCCGCGGGATCGAGCTCCAGTTTCACCGTCACGAGCGGACGGCCGGGCGCGGCGAGCTGAGCGCGAAAGAGCGCGACGCTCTGCTCGACGAGCTCGTTGATCGACACTGGCGAGAACTCCGGCGCGGGCATACGCGCGAAGTCGCTGAAGCGCGCGATGACGGTGTTGAGATTGCCGAGCCCGGTCTGCAGCGTCGTCAGGCTCTCGTCGAAGACCTCGTCGAACTCCGCGGGCGGCAGCGTTTTCGCCCGCCGCAGGTTGTCGATGGTGATCCTGAGCGGAAACAGCGGGTTCTTCAGCTCGTGCGCCAGGCGCCGCGCCAGCTCGCGCCATGCCGCGACGCGCTCGGCCTGGACCAGGCGGTCGCGATGGTCGACGAGCTGCCGCGTCATCGTTTCGAAGGCGTCCGCGAGCACCTTGATCTCTCCCGTCGTACGTCCCTCGTCAACGCGGACATCCCAGTCACCCTCGGCCACGGCGCGCGCCGCGCCGGCCAGCTGCTCGACGGGCCGCGTCACCCTGGCGGAGACGAGGAAGCTGAGAAGGAATCCGAAGGCGATCGCGAGTCCGCCGAAGCCGACGCCGGTCCACCTGATTCGGCGCACGAGGGCGGCCAGCTCGCGGCCCGAGCTCCCCACCAGCAGCACGCCCGCGACCGTGCCATCGGGGCCCGCGAGCGGCAGCGCGTCGACGGTTTCCGGGCCGTCGGGCCATTCGATGACGTCCCTGACGTCGTGACGATCCTGGATGACGCGCGCGATGAGCGGCTCGAGCGGCGCCGCCTCCGGCGGATCGTCCTGGGCTGCGATCAACGCACGCCCGGAGACTTCGGGCTGCAGGTTCTCGTAGAGGAGCACGCGCATCCCGGGTGGGAGAGCCAGCGACTGGAGGAACGCTCGATCGAGCCGCCTGCCTCCCGCGAGATAGAGCGTGCCGGGGCCGGCGGGCAGCGCACGCACGGCGACGAGGGCCAGCGCGGTCTTGTCGGGCAGCTCGATCGGCTGCAGGACGCCGCCGGGGCGATTGGCCCCGTGGCCGGCCTTGGCAGCCCACGGATGCTGATAGCCGAAGCGCGCCGGCCACTCCGCGGACGAGATAATCGTTCCGTCGGCTGCAACGAGATCCAGGACGTCGAGCTCCTGTGCCGCGGCGAGCGTCGTCGCCTCGTTCACGTACGGCGCGAAGTCACGGGACGAGCCGGCGCCGGCCGCCACGCGCGCCGCCGCGTCGCTCTGCGCGATCCGGTCCAGGCGCAAGCCGACCTGCTCGCCCTGGTTGGCGAACTCGCGCCGGAACTGCGCGACCAGCGCGGCGCTGCGCTGCGCGTCCACGGTGGCGAACGACTGCCGCGCGCTCGACGACACCGTCCACGTCACGAGCACGACCGTGAGCACGACGACCCCGCTGACGAGCGCGAACAGCCGGTTGCGCAGGCTCATGGTGCGCTCAGCCAGGCGTTGGCGAGGTTCCACGCGCCGGAGCCGACGACCGTGGGCCCGTTCCACGACTCCAATCGCGGCGACACGGCGTACAACTCGGGCACGTGGACGATGGGAACGATGACGGCGCGTTCGAGCAGGGCGCGCTCGGTGCGCAGGACGGTGTCGGACGGATCGCCCGGCTCGGGCGGCGTGACGCGTGCGGCAAGGGCGATGCTGCGCGGTCCCAGAGCAGCCATGACGTCGGACAATGCGGCGCCTGCCGTAACGCCGCGAATCGGAAGCCGCAGGAGACGCGCGTCGAAACGCGGACCAAGACCCGCGGGCGACTGCACGGTGACCACGAAGCCGGCGTCACGCGCGTTGACGGCTATCCGCTGGGCGACGGCCTGCGCTGCCGGGTCCGCCGCCGCGACGCGCAGCGCAACTGTGCGGCGACTCACCGGCATCGCCGCAACCGCGGCACGAGTCAACGGCTCGCCGGCCGCGCCCGGTTCGTGAAGTCCGTCCCTGCTGACCCACGCTGGCAGCAGCCTGTCGGCGGCCTCCGCTCTTCCCTGGAGCACGACACGCGCGATGGCGCCGCGATCGATCGCGGCGGCCAGCGTCCGTCGCAGCGAGTCGCTCGCCGCGGTCGCCGCCTGCGCCTCGAAGACCAGCGCGAACAGTTCCATCGGCCGCGACGCCTCGACGCGAAACTGGCGCTGCTCCATCCGCCGCACCTCGGTCGGCTGAATCGTTACCATGTCCGCGCGCGCCGCCTCCAGATCGGTCAGCTGATCGGCGGGGAGACGATTCGTGCGGACCTCGATCGCGTCGAGGAACGGACGGCTGTCCCAGTAGTCGTCGTGGGCGCGCAGCGCGATGCGGCCGGCCTCGACGCGTTCGACGCGAAAGGCGCCGGTGCCGATCGAGGGTCCCGTCGCGGGCTTCATCACGATCGCATTCGCCTGATCGGCGAGCTCCCACGGAAGCGCGGGCGCGTCACGACCCGTCTCGATCGCGAGGCCGTCGCCGTCCGCGGCGATCTGCCAATCGGCATGCACGGCGCGCAGTGCCGCGGCGGCCTGTGATGGCTGCAGCGTGGTGCCGTCGTGCAGCTTCACGCCTCGACGAAGGCGGAACGTCCATCGGCGGCCGCCGCCCTCACCCTGCCACGACAGGGCCAGTACTGGCCGCAGCGCGCCTGCCGTATCGGTCGTGACGAGCGTTTCGTACGCGAGCGCGTTGACGCGCCGCATCGCGGCGGCATCGGTCGCCTCGACACGCAGCGTGCCGCCGTAATGCGGCCGCGCGGCGTCGAGCGACGCCACCGCCAGCAGCGCGCTAGCGGCGGCAAGAAATGTCGGCTTGAAACGCGTCATAGCGATCGCCACCGGGCAGGCGCGTGATCACGAACGCCTTGAGGTCGACGTTCGACAGCGAGGTGAACAGCCCGGGCAGCGGAAAATCGGGCGCCGCCTGCACGAGGCGCCCGCCGTCGATTTCGAAGGCGCGCAGCACGTCGCCATCCGGCCCGTGCGACGCCGCCAGGTAGTAATCAGCACGGCCGCGACAGACGGTTGGCACCCGGATCACGTCGTCTCCTGCACCGAGCTCCGCGAGCGGGCGCCGGTTCTCGTCGAGTTGCAGGAGCTTCCCCTGTCGATCGGCGATGAGTGCTCCTTTCCCGTCGGACAGCGATGTGCCACCGTACGCCGCCAATCCTTCCGGCGTAGTGAAGTAGTTGCGTCCCGGCTCGAGTCCTTCGTTCGGAATGCCGTACGCCCATGCAGCCCGTGCGTCGTTGCACGTCATGCGCAGCGGACCGAGCTGCACCGTGCACGCAGTCCCGGGGAGCAGCACGTTGTATTGCCCGCTGACGCGGGTCAGGTGTCCGCGAAGGTCCCTGGGCCACGCCCGCGGCGGCAGCGCTACCGATTCGAGCTTCCGCCATCGGGGCGCCGTTTGCACCGTCGAGAGCTCCTCGGCCAGCTCGTAGCGCGCGACTTCGGAGCGATCCAGGGCGAGCAGGCCGCCGCGGTCGAGCAGCGCCACGTCGAGCAGCTGCGCGCGCTGCGCGAAGAGCGGTTTCAGGACGATAGCGGGTGGGAGATCGTCGGCGGTGGTAAGCGCCTGTGCGGCAACGCCGGCGGACGCGAGAAACACGACAAGGGCGCACATCGTCGGTGTCCTGCGACGATTGCGGCCGTGGAAGCCCACGGCCGCGATCGTAGCATCTCGACTTCAGCGGCTGTTCGGTGACCCGAACGACATGCCACCGCCTGCCGTGGTGGCTTTCAGCACGTCATTGGCGAAGAAGCCCTTCCCGTCCATCGGCACCATCATGATCTGCACCTTGTCCGACAGCCGCTCCGCGATGATCTTCTGGATGAGCAGCGGGTTGTCCTTCAGCACCTCGGCTTCCGACTTCATGCGCGCGGCGTCGGCCACCGCCAGCAGCCGCACGCGCTGCGCGTCGGCCTCCGACATGAGGTTGCGCTTCTCGAGCTCGGCCTTGCTGTCGATGACCTTCGCCTGCGCGGCCGCCTCCGCACCCTTGATCGTCGTCTCCTTGCGCGCCTCGGCCTCCAGCCGGCTCTGCTGAATCTGCTTCTCCTTGAGCGGCAGCGTGTACTGCATCGCGTCCGCCTGCGCCTTCGCCTCGAGGACCGTAGACTGCGCGCGGCCCTCCGACTGCTTCACGTGCCGCACTTTCTCGGCTTCGGCTTCGAGCTCCGCCGTCCGCACCATCTTCTGCTTCATCTCGACTTCGATCGTCAGCCGATCGTTCTCCTGCGCCTTCACCAGCAGCCCCTCGAGTCCCTTGGCGTACTCCTGCGGCAGATCGATGTCGCGCAGCATCACCTCCTTCACGACGATGCCGTCGGACGCCAGCCTCCTGGTGATCGCGTCTGCCGCCGCACGACGGACGTCTTCCCGCCGGGTCGAAAACACGTCGCGAACCATGTATCCGGAGATGGTCTGCCGGAAGGCGTTGGCCACCACCGCCGGGAGCAGCTCGGTCTCGACCGGCCGGGGAAGGTTGCTCTCCACGTACGGCAGCCGGCGCGGATCGAGCTGGTAGCGCACCGAGACGCCGAGGCCGAGCGGCAGGCCTTCCTTGCTGTACACCTTCAGCGCGTCCGACTGCGCCTTCGGCGCGGCGACGGCACTGGTGTTGTAGATCTGATCGCGCACGTTGTAGGTCTCGACGTGCTGCACGAGCGGCGTCACGAAGTGGGTGCCCGGATAGATCGTGCCGCCAACCGTGCCGGATACCTGGCTGACGCGCACGCCCGCCATGCCGCTCGGCACCACCACGATGCTGAGGCCTGGCAGGAGCAGAAGAACGGCGAGCGTGACGTGGCGGGCGAAGAGCCGCCACCTGATTGTGGACGTATCCGGGTGGAGCATCACCTTGCGGGCGTCTCTTCCCAGGACGACCGCGGCGGCGATGAACATCGACAGGGCACCAGACAACAGGACGTACTTGATGGCTAACATTTCGGGCCTCCTTGTAGGCGATCAGAGCGACAGTGTTCAGCAGGCAGCGGGCGGCGGGCCGCGGGCAGCACGTCGGCAGCTGCCAGCTGCTGCCAGCCGCCAGCACTCAGTCAACGGGTGCGAAGAGCAGGTCGGTTTCCGTGGTGCGCTCGGCGTGGAGCTCCACGACGTCGCCGGGACGAACGCGTTCGAAGAGCTGCTCGACGTCCGCGTTGCGCAGACGGATGCAGCCGTGCGACTGCGCGTAGCCGATGGATGAGGGCTGATCGGTGCCGTGAATGCCGTAGCCTTTCTGGCTCAGGCCGATCCACCGTGTGCCGATGGGGTTCCGTGGCCCCGGCGCGATGACGGTCCCCGGGTGGTAGTAGGTCGGGTTGGCGACGCGATTGACGATGGTGAAGGTGCCCGTGGGGCTGGGGCTCGCCGGCGCGCCGACCGCGACGTCAAACACCTGCACGATTTCGTCGTTCTCCACGACCGCAAGCTTCCGGTCGGGGATGCTCACGACGACTCGCCGGACAACTGCCTCGGGCGGGACCGTGTCAGCCGCCTGGGCGCGCGTGCCCGCGAGCACTCCCGTTACAACCATCGCCGCCGTCCACATCGCTCGATTCGCTCCCATGTCCGTCCTCCGTGTTCCCCGCGGAAGAGGAGAGCAACCGATCAGCCAGATGCTAAGTCGTTGTAATTGTTTAAGTTGTCTGATTGTGCGAGGCCGCGATGCGTGTCTTCACGCCCACGGCGTGGGCGACGGGACACGGGTGGGCGGAGCGGACGCGATAGTATTTTCGGCGCTCGTTAACCGGAGGACTTACCCGATGCGGACGGTCTCATTTGTATTCGTGTTGCTGCTCGCGGGCTCGGGGCTCGCCGTCGCCCAGGACTGGGCCGAGTACCAGAACGTCCAGGACGGCTTCAAGGTCGATTTTCCCGGCCAGCCGAAAGTCACCACGACGACCTGGAAGTCGGAGTACGACTACACGCTGCCCGCGCGCGTCTACAGCGCCGAGCGCGGACGGGAACGCTACTCGATGACGGTCGTGGACTACAACGGGATCGAGCCGCAGGGCGTCGAGCGGCGGAAGAACTGCCCCGCCGGCGCAGAGCCCTGCATCGGCAGCGACCTGAGCGGCCCGGGCTACTGGAAGCACGACATCCGCGGCGCGATCATCTACGCCGCCTCGAAGTTCCTGCAGCGCGACGTGAAGATGACGCGGATGCTCTGGGCGCACCAGGATCTCGTCGAGGGCATCGAGCTCCAGCTGACGAACAATGCCGATCAGTCGCGCACCTTCGTCTTCATCAGCATGCGCGAGAACAAGCTCTATATCTCCGAAGGCACGGTGCCCAAGGGATATCCGCAGCCGGGTCTCTTCCAGCAGTCGATGGGGTACCTCGACAAGGACGGCAACGGCGTCCGCTATCAGAAGATCTACTCGAACGAGGTCTACGGGCTCGGGGACGCTCCCGCGCCTTCCTACGGCGGCGGCGGCGCCGGCCGCGCGGGCGGCGGCGGACGCGGGGGTCGTCGTGGCGGCGGCGCGGGCGACGCTCCGCCGCAGTAGACGATCGCCATCATCCTTCCCGGCGCGGGCGCGGTCGGCCGGGCACGCCGAGTACCGCGCCGCGCTCGTCGTTTTCGCTGTGCCCGTGAAGAACTGAGTCGATCGCTGCCGAGCATTTCAACGGCCATCCTGTGCTTGTGGATTGCCTGGTTGGTCTCCTGGTTCGCCGCGGCGTGGTGGAGCCAACGGACGATCACACGTCCCGCCGCCCGCCGCGAAGTCCTCTACCGCGCGTTGACGATGCTCGGCGCGGTGCTGATGTTCAGCGGCGGATCCAGCAGGAGCATCTCGTGGCAGCCCGGCGCGGGAATCGCGTGGCTGCTCGTCGCGGTGACGGCGATGGGCTTCGCGTTCACGTGGTGGGCGCGCCTGCACCTCGGCCGCCTCTGGTCCAGCTCGGTCACGCGCAAGGAGCATCACCATGTCGTGGACACCGGTCCCTACGCGGTGGTGCGGCATCCGATCTACACCGGCCTGCTCCTCGCCATCGCCGCAACAATGCTGGAGCGCATCACGCCCGCCACGATTGCCGGGGCCACGGTCATGGCGGTCGGCATCTATGTCAAAGCGCGCGTCGAGGAGGCATTCCTGCGCGACGAGCTGGGAGAGGCGTACGCGGCCTATGCGCGCCGCGTGCCGATGCTGGTGCCGTTCCCGCGTTTCAGTTCATGACCACCCATCGGCCGGCCGCACGTAAAATGCGAGCCTGATGGACATCGGGCGGGAAGCGCCGTTTCTCCAGGCCGAGGGCATCGTCAAGCGCTTTCCCGGCGTCGTCGCGCTGAGCGGGGTCAGCCTCGAGATCCGCGCGGGCGAGACGCACGCGCTGCTCGGCGAGAACGGCGCCGGCAAGTCCACGCTCATCAAGACGATTGCCGGCGTCTATCAGCCGGACGCCGGCGAAATCCGCATCGACGGCCGGCCGGCGCGGATACGCAACCCGCACGACGCGCAGGTGCTGGGCATCAGCACGATCTACCAGGAGTTCACGCTCGCACCCGACATGTCGGTGGCCGAGAACATCTTCCTCGGCCGCGAGCCGCTCCGCGTCCGCGCGCTGTCGATTGTCGACCACCGTGCCCTGGTCGAACGGACGCGTGAAGTCCTCGCCTCGCTCGACCTGCGGATCGATCCCGAAGCGACCGTCAAGCACCTGGGCGTCGCGCAGCAGCAGATGGTCGAGATCGCCAAGGCGCTGTCGCTCGACGCCAGGCTGATCATCATGGACGAGCCGACGGCGACGCTGACGTCGCACGAGATCGACCGGCTGTTCCAGACCATCGGCCGTCTCAAGCAGCGCGGCGTCGCCATCGTCTACGTGTCGCACCGCCTCGAGGAAGTGAAGGGAATCGCCGACCGGGCGACGATCCTGCGCGACGGCGCCTACGTCGCCACGGTGGCCGTGGCGTCGACGACCATCGACGAGATGATTCGCCTGATGGTCGGGCGCGACGTGAAGGACAAGTTCCCCAAGGTGAGCGTGGAGCCGGGAGACGAGGTGCTGCGCGTGGAAGGCCTCACGCGGAAGGGGATCCTCCACGGCGTGAGCTTCAATGTCCGCCGCGGCGAAATCGTCGGCATCGCCGGGCTCGTCGGAGCGCGGAGGACCGAGACCGCGCGGGCGATCTTCGGCGCCGATCCCCTCGACAGCGGCCGCATCTTCCTGCACGGCAAGCCGGTTCGCGTGCGCACGCCGGCCGACGCGATTGCCAACCGGGTCGCGCTCGTGCCCGAGGATCGCAAGCGTCATGGTATTTTTGCGTCTTTGTCGGTGCGCGAGAACGTCGTGTTGAGCGGCCTCCGTCAGTTCTCGCGCAAGGGGCTTCTCGACCTCCGTGGCGAGAGGCGGCGCGCGCAGGAGTTCGTTTCGTCGCTGCGCGTGGCGACGCCGGACCTCGAGAAATGGGTGCGCGACCTGAGCGGCGGCAACCAGCAGAAGGTCGTCATCGCAAAGTGGCTCAACACCAACGCGGAGCTGTTCCTGTTCGACGAGCCGACGCGCGGCATCGACGTGGGCGGCAAGATCGAGGTGTACAGGCTGATGGGCGAGCTCGTCTCACGCGGCGCCGCCATCGTCATGATCTCGTCGGAGCTGCCCGAGATCCTCGGCATGAGCGACCGGATTCTGGTGATGCGCGACGGCCGCATCTGCGGCGAGTTCGCCCGCGCCGACGCGACGGAAGAGAACATCCTGAACTGCGCGCTGAGGGGCGCGGCCTAGTGCCCTTCCACGCTCGCCGGTCCGAGGCGGAGCCTCGCCAGACGTCTTGAAGGGTCGGAATCCTTGCATTTGAGTCCAGTTCTCTCACCGCCTTCAAGACGTCTCGCCCCGCCGGAGGCGGGGCAGACAAACACTGCACTAGCGAGGCGGAGCAACGCGATGCATGCTTGCCGGTCCGAGGCGGAGCCTCGCTAGCGTTGCGGACCATCCGCTGGAGCCGGCTCGGGATGCCGGCCGTGATCGTCGCGCTGGCCATCGTCTTCGGCTCGATCAACCCCAATTTCTGGAGCGCGACGAACCTCGCGAACGTGTCGCGGCAGATGTCGATCCTGGCCCTGCTGGCGCTGGGACAGACGTTTGCCATCCTGAGCGGCGGCATCGATCTGTCGGTCGGCTCGCTGCTCGCGCTCGTCAGCGTCGTCTGCGCGCAGCAGATGAAGCTGTCCGGGCTGGCGGCGGGCATCGCGGCCGGGGTCCTCGCCGGCGGGCTGGCGGGGCTGGCCAACGGGCTGATCATCGCGAAGGCGAGGGTCCCTCCTTTCATCGCCACGCTCGGCATGCTCGTCGCCGCGCGCGGTGCGGCGCTGACGCTGAGCGGCGGCCTGCCGATCGCCGGCCTGCCGCGCGAATTCCTCACCCTCGGCGCCGGCTACATCGGCCCGTTCCCGATCCCGACCGTGATCGCCGTGGCCGCCTTCGCGCTGGCGCAGATGATCCTCAGCCGGACGCGGTTCGGCCGCTACGTCTACGCGATGGGGAGCAACGAGGAAGCTGCCGTGCTTTCCGGCATCAACGTGGCCAACTATAAGATGCTGGTGTACGTCACCAGCGGGTTGTTCGCGGGGGTCGCCGGCGTCATCCTGACGGCGCGCGTCATCTCCGGGCAGCCGACGCTCGGGGAAGTGCAGGAGCTGTATTCGATTGCCGCCGTGGTCATCGGCGGCGGCAGGATCAGCGGCGGCGTCGGGGGCGTCGGCACGACGTTGATGGGCGTGCTCGTGCTGGGCATTCTCGGCAACGGCCTGAACCTCGTGCAGGTGTCCTCGTATATTCAGAACATCGTCATCGGCGCGATCATCGTCGGCGCGGTGTACGTCGACCTGGCGCGGGAGCGCCGCCGGTGAGGGGTTCTGAAATTGACGAATGGACGAATGTACGAATTGACGAATTGACGAATTTGGGGAAGAGATGCTGACGACTCTCACGACACCGCGCCGCGCGCTCATGGCCGTTGCGGCGCTGGCGATCATCGGGTGCGGGCGCGGGACGCCGCCTGCAGAGGAGGCCGCGCCGGGCGCGACTCCGGCGCCTGCGGCGGCCACCGCCGCCGCCGTGACGGAATTTCCCCGGCCCGCGAAGCCGTCGAGGCCATACCGGATTGGCGTTTCGATTCCGCACCTGGCCAACCCGCACTACGTCGGCCAGGCCTACGGGTACGTCGACGAGGCGCAGAACCTCGGCGCGCAGGTGACGCTGCTCGAGGCCGGCGGCTACGAACACCTCGACAAGCAGATCTCGCAGATCGAGGACCTCGTCGCCAGCAAAGTCGACGCGATCATCCTCGCGGCCATCAGCGGCCCGGGCACGGTCGGCGCCGTCGAGAACGCGGTTGCGGCGGGCATCCCCGTCATCAACGTCAACGTCATGACCGACAGCGACAAGGTGGTCACGCGCATCAGGTCCGATGACGACGTGATTGGCCGGATGCAGGCGGACTTCATGGGCGAGCGGCTGAAGGGCGCGGGCAACGTCGTCATGCTGCGCGGCGCGCCCGGCACGTCGTGGGCGGAGATTCGCGGCAACGCGTTCAAGCAGCAGATGGCTGCAAAGTATCCGAACGTGAAGATCCTCGGCGAGCAGTACTCGCAGTCCACGCCGGTTGACGGCCTGCGGCTGATGGAGGATTTCCTGCAGACGTTCCCGCAGCTCACGGCCGTGTACAACGGCGCGGATTCCACCGCGGTCGGCGCCGCGCAGGCCATCGCGTCGGCCGGCAAGGCCGGCTCGATCGTGATCACCGCGACGGACTTCCAGCCCGACACCGAAAAGTTCATTCGCGAGGGCGTCATCACCGCATCGGTGCTGCAGCAGACGGTGACCATGGGCCGCTGGGGGGTGCGAGCGGCCATCGAGCATCTGGAAAAGAAACAGGTGCCTCCCGTTCTCTTTACGGGCCTCGTGCTTGCCACGAAAGAGAACGTGGGTACCCTCGACTTGTCCGCCGTCCGCGCGCCGGACGGCTGGAAACCGCCGGCGCGGTAGACTCGCGGCCACTTTTCTGGACGCGCAGGCGCGACGTGTAGGGGCAGTTTTCTTGCAGTCGCGCCGGGCACCGCTCGATGCCCCGCCGGATTGCCCCGCTCGGCGTGCTCCTGATTGCCACCGGCACCCTCACCATCGCCAGTGCGCCACAGACTCGCGTCGAGCCGTTGCGGGAGCCTCAGGCGTCGTCGGACATTTCGTCATCGACTCCCTTTCCGTTCAGGCGTGTCTTCGGCGGCTCCAAAAGCGACGACGCCAGGGCCATCGCCATGGACTCGGAGGGGAACGTCTACATGGCGGGGTATACGTCGTCGCCGGAACTGCTCTCGACGCTTCCGCTCCCGGCAGGGATGACACTTCCGCCGCCGCCGGCTCCTGCGGGTTCTCCCTATCTGGCGAAGTTCGACCGTCAGGGCCGTCTCGTCGGGGGTCACCTCCTGCCGATAAACGGCGTCACCGCTGCCACCTCGATCGGACTCGCGGTTGACGATGCAGGAAATGTCTATGCGACCGGCGGATACGGCGCATCCGCCGTTTCATTTGCTGTCGGAACCTACGTCATCAAGTTCGATTCGTCGGGGAACCGTCTCTTCTTCAAGACGTTCGGCGCTGCCGACGGCGGTTTTTCGCAACCGCGCGACATGGCGGTCGACACGTCCGGCAACATCGTCCTGGTGGCCGGCAACGGCTCCATATTGAAGCTGAACCCGGTTGGCGAACGGCTGTGGCTTCGGCGAATGGAATTGGGAAGCGCGCCGTGGACGGCCGCCCAAGCCGTAGAGGTAGACACCGTTGGCTCGATTTACGTGGTTGGCCAAACCAATCTTCCGACGTTTGCGACCAGCGGCAGCTTCCAACCGCGCCTGAGCCCGGGTTCGTGCGTTGATCCCGGGAGCAGCTCTCGCAACTACATATACATTCCGTGCACGGATGCATTTATCGCAAAACTGAGTCCCGATGGCGCGGTCGTGTATGCGAGCTTTTTCGGCGGCGCGAAGAACGATTATGGGAGTGCGGTCACGATCGACAACACCGGCGCCGCAACCATCGTCGGCGTCAGCGAGTCCCTCGACCTCCCGGTCGTGAACGCGGTGCAGCCGACATGTGTCAATGCCTTTGGCCCCGTCAGCGTGACCGATCAATACCCGCTTGCGTGCGGCAATCCATTCATCGCGAAGGTCGACGCGACCGGGTCCCGTCTCGTGTATGCGACCTACTACGGACGGGGCGATTCGCTGGAGAACTACCCCGCTGCCGTCGCGAGCGATGCGCTGGGCAACACCTACGTCGTCGGAACAGCAGGCAGGCAGTGGCCCACGGTCAACGCCGTCCAGCCCGGCTACGGCAACGGTCCGGTATTCGCGAGCCAGGACCGCGGCGCGTCGTGGACATTCTCGAGCCGCGGCCTGAACGCGCAGGCATCGACCGGCATCAATAGCATCGTGTGGCCGCGGGGGAATGTCGTGTATGTCGCAGACAACACCGGCCTCTTCCGCAGCGACGACCGCGGCTCGACGTGGAGCGAGTTGACGAACAACGGCGCGAGGGTGCTGGGCGTCCTCGTCGATCCGCTGCACCCGTCGATCATCTATGCCGGCGCCTGGACCGGCGGCTGGTACGTGTCGCTCGACGGTGGACGGCAATGGACGCCGGTCCCACGCCCGCCTGGTGGCTGCAACGGGATCGTCATCTCACCGGCGCGCACGTCAGTCTGGTATACGGGCGGCGCCTACGTCTGCCGGTCTGACGACGGAGGCAACACCTGGCAGACGACGTTCACGTCTCCTGAACTTTCCTCCGTGCGCATTCTGGCGGCCGATCCACGCAACGCGGCAACGGCGTACGGCGCATTCAGCGACCGGTACGCTCGCCCGACCATCCGGAAGACGGTAGACGGCGGTCTTACGTGGAATCCGGTCGGACCGGTGCCGACTTTTGCGGACTCAGGGCCAACGCGAATTTTGATCGACGCCGGGGATCCGCAAACGATCTACGCCTCGTTCGCCGGTGGCGTCATCCGCAGTCGCGACGGCGGGCAGACGTGGACGCCGATCAACGACGGCCTTCCGGGACGAAACGAGCAGGGGTCGTCCGTGTCGTTCGAGATCGCACAGGATGCGGCGCGTCCGCAAACCCTCTATGCGGTCGCCACGTCGGAAGCGCTCTATCGCACCGACGATCGCGGCACGCATTGGCAGCAGGTCATGGCGTTTCCGGGGGCGAAGACCGTTGCCGCGAACGATGGTCGCGTGCTGCTCGTCAACAGCGGCGGCCGCGATGGATTTCTCGTCGCGTTCGATCCGCAGGGCGCCGTCCTGACGTCCACGTACCTCGGCGGATCGCGAGAGGATCGCGCCACCGTCGTGAAGGCCCTCGCGCCCGGGATGGTCGTGATCGGCGGCACGACGACGTCGGCGTACTGGCCGTTCGCCAGCCGGTCGGTCGGCACGTATCAAGGTGGCGACGACGCGTTCTGGATACAGGTCGCGACGCCGACTTCGCGATGAAACGTCCAGCAGCGTTGGCCGTGTCTGCGGTGTCAGCTGTCGTGCTGCTGGCGTGCGGCAGCAGCAACCCGGCGGCGCCCTCCGGCACGGCTGCCGGGCCTCAATCCGCCGCGACATTCACATCGACCGTGCTGTCCTTCACCAGCGATCCGCGCGACTTCGTCGGGCAGGGTGAATCGCGCGCGTACACGCTGCAGAATGCAGTCTTTCAACCTGGCGCGGGACGCGCCGGCCGCCAGGTGTCCCTCGGCGTCAGACCGAACAACCAGCCACCCCAGTCGACATGGTCGCTGCTCATCGTGGCCCCGGTTGGTCAGCAGGTGGCGCCCGGCTCCTACGACACGACGAATTTTGGATCCGCCACGACGTGGGCGCTCGACTTCAACGGAAACGGCCATGGCTGCGAGGTCGCCTCGGGCCACATGGTGATTCACTCCGTCGAGTTCGGGCCTGATTTGCTGACGCTGAAGCACCTCCGCGTCAGCTTCGAAAACCACTGTGAGAATCGATCCCCCGCGCTGCACGGAGAAGTGGCGGTGCTCGCGGATCCCTGGCGCTGACGCGCGACGGCGCCCTTTCGGACCATCACTCAACGCGGAGATCAGACAGGACAGTTGGGAGTTGGGAGTTGCCAGTTGGCAGTGACGGACACATCGTGGCCATGGGCGGAGGCGGGTTCTCCATGGAACCCGAGAATCCGCTGCTCGACGACTTCGTCCTCGGGCTCGCACGGCGCCACCCTGCACGCGTCTGCTTCATTCCTACCGCGAGCGCCGACGCGCCCGCCTACATCGTGCGCTTCTACCGCGCGTTTGCGGGTCGATGCGTCCCGACCGATCTGACGCTCTGGGACCCGCAGTCGCTTCCGCGCCATCCGGGCCGGACGTCGGACCTGTCCGCGTTCATCGCCGGGCAGGACGTCATCTACGTCGGGGGCGGGAACACGGCAAACCTCCTGGTGCTCTGGCGCCGCCACGGGCTCGACGGAATCGTCCGCGAGGCATGGTCGCGGGGAGCCGTGTTGGCGGGTGTCAGTGCGGGCATGCTGTGCTGGTTCAGCGGCGGCATCACGGACTCGTTCGGCGGCCTCGAACCGCTCGATGACGGCCTCGGCCTGATTGATGCGAGCGCGTGTCCGCATTACGACGGCGAGCCGGGACGGCGGCCGGCGTACCATCGCGCGATTTCAGCGGGGATGAAACCGGGGTACGCGGCCGATGACGGGGCGGCACTGCATTTTCACGGTCCGGCGTTCGCGGAAGCCGTCAGTTCAAAGCCCGGAGCGTATGCCTATCGCGTCGAACTGACAGCCGACGGCGTCACCGAAACGCGCTTACCCGTTCGATTCCTGGGAGCCGCCTGACGACGTACCGAGCCGTTGGCCGTTGACGGTCAGCGGTTTGTGCCCGTAACGACCAACGACTCACGTCCAACGACGAACGCAGCCGGGCGCAGCTACTGCTGCCCGCGGCCGCCGCGGCCACCGCCGCCGCCCTGCCCACCGCCACCGCCCGCTCCGCCGCCGCGCGCGGCCGGCTGGGGCAGCGGCTTCTGCGGACCGAGCACCTTCGTCATCGCGGTGTAGGCGCACATCTCGTCCATGTTGCCGCCGCCGACGCCCATCGCACCGATCAACTGGTTCTCGACAACGATCGGCAGGCCGCCGCCGACGAAGTAGTACGAGAGGCCCTGCTGGCGGCCGAGGTCCATGCGGATGGCGCGCCCTTCCAGGTTCGGGAAGCGCTGCGCGACCTCGCTCGACGGCGTCCGGGCGTACAGCGCCGTCTGCGCCTTCATCAGCCCCGTCTCGACGCCAATCGGCAGCACGCCGTCCATGACGTGCGCGTCGACGATGTCGCCGGTCGGCGCGAGCACGAAGATCGCGTAGGTGCCGGGGCCGTTCGGCTGCGTCTTCGCGAAGTCGAGGCACGCGTCCACGAGCTGCCGCGCGACCGTCGCGTTGATCTGCATCTTCATGAGCGTGCGGCCGGCGACCTCGTCGGACACGACCGCGCGCGAGAGCGGCATCGGGGTCTGTGCGGACGCGGTGGTTGCCATCGCGAGCGCCGCCAATACGACGATCTTCTTCATGTTGTCCTCCCAAGGCGGACCTGAAGGTCCGCCTCTACGTTCACTCAATTCCTCGAAAAAAGGCGTAGGGGCGGACCTTCAGGTCCGCCCGTGTTCCATGATGATTTTCATCCGCTGGCCACTGTCCGACGCCAGCAGGTCGATGGCGTCCTTCAGCTGCCCGAGGGGCAAGACGTCGCTGACGAGCGGGTCGAGCTGCACCTGCCCGCGCTCCACCAGCGCGATGCACGCCGTGTAATCCTCGGGCTTGGCGACGCGCGCGCTGATGAGCGAGACCTCCTTGAAGTAGAGATCGTAGAACGGCAGCGCCCCTTCCTTCGCGGTGTAGATGCCGAACATCAGCACCTTGCCGCCGAAGCGCGTCATGTGGACCGAGTTCTCGAGCTGCTTGAGCACGCCGGTCGTCTCGATCGTCAGGTCCGCGCCGCGCCCCTCGGTCGCCTCCCGCACCTGCGCGATGACATCGTCGCCGCCGGGGATGGTGAAGTCGGCGCCCAGCTTTTCGGCCATCGCGCGCTTCTCGGCGCTGCGCGTGATGCCGATGACGCGCGCGCCGCGCGCCTTCGCGAGCTGCACGTGCAGTTGGCCGGTGACGCCCAGGCCGATGACGGCGACGGTGTCGCCGGGGAACGTCTCGACCTGCCGCTGCGCGTGCAGGCAGGTGGTGAGGACCTGGATCAACGGCGCGGTGCGGTCGTCAATCGAGTCCGGCAGCCGGAACACCTGGCTGGCGGGCACCATCAGGAACTCGGCGAAGCCGCCGTTGACGTCGCGGCCGATCAGCGTGCCGTTGGGGCAGAGATTGGTGAGCCCCTTCTGGCAATAGAAGCAGGTCCCGCAGTACGTCTCGGGATCGACGATGACGCGGTCGCCGACGGCGGGTCCGCCGCGCGCGGCACCGGTGCTTGGCGGGACCCGCCCCACGTACGGTCCAATGTCGACAACCTCCCCGGCCATCTCGTGACCGGGAATGAGTGGATAGGGAACCTTGATCGAGCCGTTGTAGATCTTGTAGTCGGTGCCGCAGACGCCGCTATGCGTGACGCGCACGAGCACCTGCCCGGCCGCAGGCTGGGGCCGCGCGACCTCGTCGAGCACGAGGTCGGACGGCGCCCGGAGAACCATCGCTTTCATGATGATGATGGTGATGACGAGCCACAGAGACACAGAGGCACAGAGAAAATCAAGTCCCTCTGTTCCTGTGTTACAGAAAGCCGGGTCGTCATTTTGTGGTTTGGAGGACGTTGACGGGATTGAGCGGCGGCTTTCCCGTGAGCACGTTCGCCACTTCCTGCGCCGCCTTCGTCTGCAGCTCCACCAGCGACTCCTCGGAGTAGAAGCTGGTGTGCGGCGTGAGGATGACGTTGCGCTTGCCGACGAGCGGCGAGTTCACGGGCGGCTCGTTCGTCATCACGTCGAGCGCCGCGCCGGCGAGGTGGCCGGAGTCGATCGCCGCCGCCAGTGCCGCCTCGTCGATGATGGGGCCGCGCGCGGTGTTCACCACGTAGCTCCCCTTCTTCATCTGCCCGAACGCGTCGGCGTTGAACAGCCCCTTCGTATCGGGCGTCAGCGGGCTGTGAATCGACACGTAGTCGGACACCTTCAGCAGCTCGGCGAACTCGACCCGCTCGACTCCCAGGTTCTGGAAGACTTCCGGCGGCAGATAGGGGTCGAAGGCCACGACGCGCATGCCGAATGCCTTCGCCTTCGGCGCCACGAGCTGAGGAATCCGCCCGAACCCCACCAGCCCCAGGACGCTGCCGCGCAGCCGGTGGATCGGCACGAAGTTCGGCATCTTCCACGTGCCCGCGTGCACCTGGTCGGTGGCCATCGGAATCTTGCGCACGGCCGCCAGCAGCAGCGCCATCGCGTGGTCCGACACCTCGTCGATGCAGTAGTCCGGCACCTTCGTGACGACGATGCCCTTCTGCGTCGCGGCGTCGAGGTCGACGTTGTCGACCCCGATGCCGAAGCGCGAGATGATCCGCACCTTCTTCATCTGGCGGATCATGTCGGCGTTGATCTTCGCGTAGGTCACGAGCACCGCGTCGGCGTCCGCGGCGACCTTCATCACGGATTCCGGCGACGAATCGGCGGCCAGCTTCAGCTCGGCCCCGATCGGCGACAACACCTGCGTGGCGGGATCGAGATTGGGAAAGACCGAATCGGCGACAGCGATGAGAAAAGACATGCGTCTATCTCATCGCCTCTTCCATGTGCTCCATGCGCGTGAAGACCACCGGGCCGTCCGCCGTCACGAGCACGTTCTCTTCGAGGCGGCACGTCTGCGGCAGGTACGGGTGTCCGGCAAACGTCTCGATCGCGAAGTACATGTTCTCCTTGATCTCGGCCGGGTATTTCATCGAGTAGGCGCGCGACATCCACATGCCTTCATACAGCGTGATGCCGATCGAATGCGCGAACTGCTGCAGCGTCACGGTGCCGTACTTGTCGTCGTCATATTCCGGGAAGACCTTGGCGACGTCGGCGCTGGTGTTGCCCGGCTTGAGCTGGGCGATGCCCGCGTACATCGAGTCGTAGACTTCGCGATAGAGATCGATCTCCTTGCCGGTCATCTTGGCGCCGTACG
>DATNCQ010000019.1:0-3282 GCA_035571515.1 Vicinamibacterales bacterium | reverse complement strand
TTCACCGCGCCGCGGGCCGACCCGGTCGCCTTCGGCGTGCTGAAGGAGCAGCTGAAGGTGGCGCTCGCCAACCAGCGCTCGACGCCCGACGCGGTCTTCGACGACGCGCTGAGCGCCGCGCTGACGCAGAACCATCCGCGCGCGCAGCCGCTGACGCCTGCGCGTCTCGACCAGATGAATCTCGACAAGTCGCTGGCGTTCTACAAGGACCGCTTCGCCGACGCCAGCGATTTCGTCTTCGTGTTCGTCGGCAGCTTCGACCCGGCGATGATGAAGCCGCTCGTCGAGCGCTACATCGGCAGCCTGCCGTCCCTGCGCCGGAACGAGACCGTCAAGGACGTCGGCATGCATCCGCCGGCCGACATCGTGGACAAGCAGGTCACGGCGGGCATCGAGCCGCGCAGCCAGGTGAGCATCGTCTTCAGCGGCCCGTTCGTGGACGACGAACAGCATCGCGTCATCGCGAGCGCGATGGCCGACACGCTCGGCGGCAACCTGCAGCGGACGCTGCGCGAGGATCTCGGCGGCACCTACGGCGTGAGCGTGGAGCCGAGTTACCAGAAGCGGCCGACGCAGGAATACCGGTTCACGATCAACTTCTCCTGCGACCCGGCGCGCACCGATGCCCTGGTCGCGGCCGCGTTCCGGGTGATCGACCAGTTCAAGGCGTCCGGCCCCAGCCCGAGCCAGGCGGCCGACGCGCGCGCGGGGCTGGCGCGCGACTTCGAGAGCAACAGCGAGCGGAACGACTACCTGCTGAACCGCATCCTGTTCAAGTACGAGTACGGCGAGGACGTGAAGGACGTCTTCGACATGCGGATGTACTACGATCAGGTCACGGTGGCCGCGCTGCGCGACGCCGCGCGCATGTACCTGAACACGAATCGCTACGTCAAGGTGACGCTGCTGCCGCAAACGAGATGACCCCCGAGGTAGTCGAGCCTGGCGTCAAGGTGCGTCTGTCGCTCGTGGTCAACGGCGAGCGCGTGGAGACGCTGGTTGACGGCTATAAAACGCTCCTCGAGGCGCTGCGCGAAGACCTCCAGCTGACGGGGACCAAGCACGGGTGCGAGCTCGGGGAATGTGGGGCCTGCGCCGTACTGGTCGACGGCGAGCCGACCCTCTCGTGCCTGCTCCTTGCGCTCGAATGCGCCGGGCGCGACGTCGTCACCGTCGAAGGGCTGGTGTCGGACGGACGCCTGCATCCCCTGCAGGATGCGTTTGCCGATCTCGGCGCCGCCCAGTGCGGCTACTGCACGCCGGGCATCCTCGTCACCGCCAGGGCCTTGCTCGATCGCGAGCCGCACCCGACACGCGAGCGCATCCGCGAAGCGCTGTCGGGCAATCTGTGCCGGTGCACCGGCTACCTGCAGATCATCGAGGCCGTCGAAGCGGCGGCGGCCCTCGTCCCGCACGCGACCAGAGGGCCGGCCCGGTGAGCGACGGCTCGCTGAAGGTGATCGGCGAGCCGCGGCGGCGCGTGGACGGGCGCGCAAAGGTCACCGGTCAAACCCGCTTCGCCGACGACATCGTTCTGCCGCGGATGCTGCACTGCAAGCTGCTACGCTCCGCGGTTCCGCACGCCCGCATCGTCAGCGTCGATACCACGAAGGCCGAAGCGCTCGACGGCGTTCACCTCGTGCTGACCGGCGATGCGTTTCCGATTGCCTACGGCGTGCTGCCCGTCAGCCACGACGAGCACGCCCTCTGCCGGGACAAGGTTCGGTTCGTCGGGGATCCCGTGGCCGCCGTGATCGCGGTGGACGAGGCGACCGCTGCCGAAGCGACCCGGCTCGTTCACGTCGAGTACGAACCGCTGCGGACGTTCGCGGAGCCGGCGGACAGCCTGGCGCATCCCGAGCCGCGCATCCACGAGTACGGCGACGAGGGGAACATCCACAAGCTCGTATCGCTGCAGTTCGGCGACGTCGACGCGGCGCTCGCGGCGGCGGATCACGTGTTCGACGACACGTTCTTCTTCGAGGGCAGCACGCACCTGCCGATCGAGCAGCATGCCGCGGTCGGGCTCAAGGACGCGGACGGCAAGCTGGTCGTCTATTCGAGCACGCAGACGCCGCACTACGTGCACCGCGCGCTGGCGAAGTCGCTGGCGATGCCGGCGGCGCACATCCGGGTGATTGCGACGCCGAACGGCGGCGGCTTCGGCGGCAAGAGCGATCCGTTCAACCACGAGATCGTCGTCGCGAAGGCGGCCTGGCTGCTCGACCGGCCGGTGAAGATCTGCCTCACGAGGGAAGAGGTCTTCTATTGCCATCGCGGACGGCACCCGGTGCTGATGCGATTTCGCACGGGCGTCCGCAAGGACGGCACGCTGGCGGGTGTCGATCTGCAGACGCTGCTCGACGGCGGCGCGTACGGGTCGTACGGGGTGGCGAGCACGTTCTACACGGGCGCGCTGCAGACGGTGACGTACGACATCCCGCGCTACCGCTTTCGCGGCTGCCGCGTCTTCACCAACAAGCCGCCGTGCGGACCGAAACGCGGCCACGGCACGCCGCAGGCGCGCTTCGGCCAGGAAGTGCAGCTGGACAAGATCGCCGAGCGCCTCGACGTCGATCCGGCGGACTTCCGCCTCCGCATCGTCGCGCCGCCCGGCAGCCTGACCGCGAACTACCTGCGCATCGGCACCATCGCGCTCGCCGACTGCATCCACAGCGTGGTGCGCCAGTCCGACTGGAAGAACACGTTCCGCAAGCTGCCCCGCGGCCGCGGCGTCGGCCTCGCCTGCTCGTCGTACCTGTCGGGCGCGGGCCTGCCGATCAACTGGAACGATCTGCCGCACTCGGGCGTGCAGCTCAAGCTCGATCGCAGCGGCGGCGTGACGGCGTTCAGCGGCGCCACCGAGATTGGCCAGGGATCCGACGATGTGCTCGTCGCCTGCGTCGCGGAGGTGCTCGGCATCGATCCGTTCGACGTCCGCGCCGTGACCGGCGACACCGACCTGACGCCTGTCGATCTCGGCTCGTACTCGAGCCGCGTCACGCTGATGATGGGCAACGCCGCGGTCGAGGCCGCGACGCGCGCGCGCGACCTGATCGCCGATGCCGTGTCGCGGCGGCTTGGCGTGCCGCACGAACGCCTGACGTTTGCCGAACGCCGTGTCTTCGACGCGTCCAATCCGTCAACCGGCGTCTCGTTCCAGGAAGCGGTCTGCATCGCCGAGGCGCAGTTCGGCACGATCGGCACCACCGGCTCGTACACGCCGCCGAAGCCGGCCGCGCACTTCAAGGGCGGGGGCGTCGGCCCATCGCCCACGTACTC
>DATNCQ010000018.1:0-4164 GCA_035571515.1 Vicinamibacterales bacterium | reverse complement strand
TTTTCGTGCTGCTCGAGACCTGGCTCGTGCCGATCGAAGGCTATCTCGTCGATCGATACGGGCCCCGGCTCGTCGTGCTCGTGGGCGGAGTCCTGTGCGGACTTGCGTGGACGCTCAATTCCCTCGCCGACTCGCTGAGCGTTCTTTACATCGCCGCCGCGATCGGCGGCGTCGGAGCGGGCGCGGTGTACGGCACCTGCGTAGGCAATGCGCTCAAGTGGTTCCCCGACCGGCGCGGATTGGCAGCGGGCCTCACGGCGGCGGGTTTCGGCGCCGGGTCGGCGCTCACGATCGTGCCGATCGCCGCCATGATCAAGACGCACGGCTACGAGCAGGCTTTCCTCTATTTCGGCCTCGGGCAGGGGATCATCGTCGTCCTGCTGTCGCTCTTCCTCATTGCGCCGGTAGCGCGCGAGGTGCACAGGGCCGCGGCCGCGGTGCCGCAGGCGCGGCGCCAGTTCGCGCCGATGGAGGTCCTCAAGACGCCGGTGTTCTGGATCATGTACGTGATGTTCGTCCTGGTCGGCGCCGGCGGCCTCATGGCCACCGCGCAGCTTGCGCCGATTGCCAAGGACTTCGGCATCGCCGACACGCCCGTCAGCCTCGTCGGGCTGACGCTTCCGGCGTTGACCTTCGCGCTCGCCATCGATCGCGTGCTGAACGGACTCACGCGTCCGTTCTTCGGCTGGGTGTCGGACCACATCGGCCGCGAGCTGACGATGTTCATCGCGTTCGCGCTAGAGGCGGTCGGCATCCTTGCGCTCTCGGTCTACGGCCGCGACCCGCTGATGTTCGTCATCCTCAGCGGCCTGGTCTTTTTCGCCTGGGGCGAAATCTACAGCCTCTTCCCGGCGACCTCCGCCGATACCTTCGGGACGAAGTTCGCCGCCGCCAACGCGGGAATCCTGTACACGGCCAAGGGCACCGCGTCGCTGCTCGTGCCGCTGGCCAATATCGTCGCTTCGCGCACCGGCGGCTGGCACAGCGTGTTCGTCATCGCCGCGGTCCTGAACGCGGTGGCCGCGTTGATGGCCTTGATCGCCCTGAAGCCGAAGCGCAAGACGTTCCTGAGAACCGTGGCGGCCGAGCGGCGCTCGACGGCGAGGCTGGTCGGCAACGTGTAGGTGCTGGCGAGTCCGCCAGCGGCCAGGCGGCCGCTAGCTCAGCGTTTCTCGCCCTCGCGCGGCCCAAGGCGCTCCGCGGCACGCGGAGGTTCACCGCCGCGGTCAGACTCGGGTCGCGTGCCTTTACCGCGACCCGGAGCCAGTCGATTCGCCGGCTCGCCGGGAAGCGCGCGACGCGCCTGTTCTGGGCGTGCGTCCGCCCGCGGCGCGGAGCTCATCGGCGACGGCGGGCCCTTTTGCTCGCGTGCTGCGGACGGAGGGCTTGGGCGCTCGCGTGCACCCGGCGGAAGCGCCGCTGTAAACGCCGGTGGCGGCGTCGGACGGGCGCGTTCGACGGGGCTCGCGCCAAACGCGGGCCGTGCGGGTGCCGTCGCCGCCGCATTCGGGACCTTGACGATGCGTGCCTGGGGCACGTTCACCGCCGGCGCGGGTTTGACAGCACCAGCGCTGGGTGCGAAAGCCACCTGGCGAGCAAGCGCTCGCGTAGCAACGACGGGGCGCGAAACGACGGCATCCGGCGGACGAACGGCCGCACCGCTGGAAGGGACGAAGCTCGCGGGCGCGGGCGTCACGCGCAAGCTGCCGCGCACCGGCTGGAGCTGGTGCACGTCGACTTGCGCGACGCGCACCTCGTGAACCGGGGCGCCGCGCCCGAATCGCTCTTGCGGGACGGCGACGACTGCGTTCTGCACCGTCACGTTTCGGTAGACGTTGATCGTGTTCACCTTGACGACCGTGGTGCGGTTCACAACGACGTTGTTGACGACGCGCGGGCCGCCCCACCCGGCCCAGTGCGGCTGGCCGACGAACCCTGGGCGCCCCCACCACGGGACGAGCGGCTCGCCCCAGCCGAGAGCGACCCAGCTCACCGACGGCGCGCCGACGCTGACGCCCACGCGAGCGCCCGGAGCGCCAAAGAACGCGACGAGCGCAGGAGCGTAGACCGGTCGCGCGACGAGGGGACCGGGCGCCCACGCCCAGAAGCCATCGACGAAGACCCAACGACCGTAGTGATACGGAGCCCAACCCCACGGCGCGGTGTCGACCCAGGTCCAGCCATAGAGCGGATCCGACACCCAACGTCCGGTGCTGTACGGCGCCCATCCCGCGGGTACGGCCTCAGGCACCCAGATCGCGCCGTACTGCGGCACGACGCGCCAATTGCCATGATGATCGAGGTCGTTCGCGCCATAGACGCCGGCAGGCATGTAGCGCGCGCTGATCGACTCGAGCAGCTCATCGGTGCGCGCGTAGTTCCAGCGATCCCACGTGTCGAGCTCGGGCGCAACGTAGCTCTGCGCAGCAGGCGCCGGCGCGCCCTCGAGCACGACCTCTTCGCTCGCGGCAACCGCGAGCGGCTGGCCGCTGGCGGGCGTCATCGTCGCGCGCCCCCCACGCCGCGTGATGAACGAGGTGCGGTCCGCGGCTACGTCGATGCGATAGTAGCCGGCGCGTTCGATCGTGAACGCGGCGTTCGGCGTGTCGAGCTCTACGGTGCGCCCCTGGTCGACGGTCCTGAGATCGAGCGAGACGTGTCCAGCCGTGACCTTGATCTGCAGGAAATCCGGTTCCTGGTTCGCGACGCCGACCTGCGTGTCGCCCCACGCGCGCACGAACGCGCGGTTGCCGACCTGCAATTCGAGATTACCGCCGTGCCCCGTGTAGAGCTCATCGCCGGGCGCAAGAGGCGTGTTCACCTGGCCTGGCGTCCAGTCCTCGGCACCTGGACGCCAGAACGAGACCTCGCCCTCGATCAAGCTGATGCGCGGTGGTGTGCGTCCGATCGAAGCCGACGGATCGTCTCCCGAAGCGGCAACGCCCGTGTTGGGTGCCATCCCAACGATTGCTGCGACGGCCAGAAGCCACGTCGTGAACCGTAATGTCGCCATGGACGCCTAACGCGCAAAGACGTCTGAAAGTTGACAACACCTTATCTTTCAGCCGGCTTTGCGGAACGTAAGGTTGATCCGCTCGTGGCCAAGCACGGGATGCGCGTCGCCTTTGACAGGCAGCACGCCGTGAAAGCGCAGGCGATCCTCGTGGCCCCACACGCAGACGTCGCCGTGATGAAGGACGATTTTCTCAGTCCTGTCCGTTCGCTTCAGACCACCGAAAAGAAAAGTCGCGGTCATACCTAGCGAGACGGAGACGATGGGCGCGTCGAAATCCTTCTCGTTCTTGTCTTGATGCAGCGTCAGCCTCGCGCCGGGTGCATATCGGTTGACGAGGCATGCGTCAGGCCGAAAATCGGGGAAGCCGGCCGCTGCTGCTGCAGATTGGGCAATATCCATGAAGGCGGTCGGCATGGGCGGCCACGGCTTCCCGGTGATCGGATCTAGTCCCGTGTAGCGATAGCCGCGCCTGTCCGTGGTCCAGCCCAGGGCTCCGCAATTCGTGAGTGCCACCGACATGGCAAAACCGCCCGGCGTGACCATGTGCCTGAAGGGAGCAGAAGTCCGAATGGCCTCGACAGCTTCCAGGACCTCTTTTGCACGAGGCAGCGCAAAACCGCGCAGCAGGAATGCGCGGCTTCCGATCGCAATAGGCTCTGGCGTCGTGTCATCGCTCACTGGAATGCCGGATCGAAGCTGCGCCCACGAGCGTAGTTACTTTGTCTGCCACACGCTATCGGCTTCTTGCGCCGCAAAGCGCTCACCGAGCCTTACTGGGCCCCTTGGGGATGCAGCACCAGCTTCTGCACTCGCCAGTTGAGCAGCTCCGCAACGTAGAGCACGTTCTCGGAGGGGCAGGCGATCTCGTGCACCCATCCGAATTGCTTGAGCTGCTTCCCCGATTCGCCGAGGTAGCCGAGGACTTTTCCGTCGAGCGTGAGCTTGTAGATGCGGCCCGGGAAGGCGTCTGAAGCGTAGAGCACCTGGTTCGGGCCCGGCGTGATGCAGACGGTCCAGGGGGAACCGGGCAGCATCGTCTTCGCTCCGCCCGAGGCCTCGATCTTCGCCACGTTGGGCACGTTGCCGATCGCCGGGCGCGCGCCCTGGTCGTAGGGCACGTCGATCGTGAACATGCGCAGGAACGTGCC
>DATNCQ010000017.1:0-60533 GCA_035571515.1 Vicinamibacterales bacterium | reverse complement strand
GTCGGACATTACCGGCACGGATCTCGTGCAGGAAGATACGACGACCGGGCGCCGTCAGATGGTGTTCGCGCCCGGCCCGATCTTCGCCAACATCGTGCTCGCCGACGAAATCAACCGCACGCCGCCGAAGACGCAGTCGGCGCTGCTCGAGGCGATGCAGGAGCACCGCGTCACGATCCAGGGGCGCACCTACAGCCTCGACGAGCCGTTCTACGTCTTCGCGACGCAGAACCCGATCGAGCTCGAAGGCACCTACCCGCTGCCCGAAGCGCAGCTCGATCGCTTCATGTACCACATCATCATCGAGCACCCGCCCTACGACGAGGAGATCGACGTCGTGCGGACGACGACCGCGATTCAGAACCCGCAGCTCGAACGGCCCGTGAGCGGCGAGGACCTGATCAAGTTCAAGGAGCTGGTGCGCAAGGTGCCGGTGGCCGAGCCCGTGCTGCGGCACGCACTCGACATCGTCCGCGCGACGCGGCCGCGGGCCAAGGAGTCGGCGGACTTCATCAACAAGTGGGTGGCCTTCGGCGCCAGCGTCCGCGCGGCGCAGTACCTCGTGCTCGGCGGCAAGGCGCGCGCGCTCACGAGCGGGCGCTATCACGTCAGCTTCGACGACATCCGCGCGCTGGCGCACCCGGTGCTGCGGCACCGCATCATCACGAACTTCCACGCGCAGTCGGAAGGGGTGACGACCGATCAGATCACCGATCGGCTGCTCGAGACGGTCCCGATGCCGCGGAGCGGCATGTAAAGAGCCGCCTGAAGGCGGCCCCTACGCACGTAGGGGCCGGCTTTAGCCGGCCCGGAGGAAATCGTGAGCGTCGCAGCCGGTCATTCGCAGGGCGCCATCCCGGGCGCGCGCTTCCTCGACCCCGTGGTCCTCGCACGGGTCGGGAACCTGGAGCTCGTGTCGCGCGCGGTCGTCGACGGCTTCATCAACGGCATGCACAAGGCGCCGTACTTCGGCGCCTCGGTGGACTTCGCCGAGCACCGCGGCTACGTGCCGGGCGACGACATCCGCCGCGTGGACTGGAAGCTGTGGGCGCGCACCGATCGCTACTACGTCAAGGAGTACGAGGCGGAGTCGAACTCGAACTTCGCGGTGCTGCTCGACATCTCGAAGTCGATGAACTTCGGCACGACGGGCATCACCAAGCTCGATTACGCACGCATCCTCACCGCGTGCCTCACCAACCTCGTGCACCATCAGCGCGACCGCGTCGGGCTGGTGACATTCGACAACGACGTGGTCGACTTCGTGCCGTCCTCGGCCAAGCACATGGACGTGGTGCTGCACACGCTGGACAGGGTGGTGGCGGGACGGCCGAGCAGCCTCAAGCCGCCGTTTCAGAAGATGGCGGAGCACTTCGGCCGGCGCGGCATGCTGGTGATCGTGTCGGACCTCTACGAGGAGCCCGACGCGGTGCTCGACGCGATCGCGCCGCTGCGCTTCCGCGGCAACGACCTGCTCGTATTCCACGTGCTCGACAAGGCGGAGCTGGAATTCGGCTTCACCGACGCGTCCGCGTTCGAGGACATCGAATCCGGCGAGCAGATGCCGGTCGTCCCAGACGCGTTCCGCAAGGAATATCAGTCGCTGGTGCGCGCGCACCTCGACGCCCTGCAGCAGCGCTTCTCGGCCAATCGCATCGATTACACCGTCCTCGACACGTCGAAGCCGCTCGACCATGCCCTGTATCGATATCTCTCGAGCAGAGCGAGAATGATGAAGATCAGGTAAACCATGGCATTTCTAGCGCCCCTCTTTTTCGTCGGCCTGGCCGCTCTCGCGATACCGGTCCTGATCCACCTGACCCAGCGCGAGAAAAAGATGGTCCAGCAGTTTCCGTCGCTGATGTTCGTGCGCCGGATTCCGTACCAGACCGTCCGGCGCCGGAAGATTCGCGACCTGGCGCTGCTCTGCGTGCGCCTGGCGGCGCTGATGCTGATCGTCGGCGCGTTCGCGCGCCCCTTCCTCTGGCGGCCGGACGCCGCGACCGCCATCGGCCCCGGCGCGCGTGAAGTCGTGGTGCTGCTCGACCAGAGCTACAGCATGGCCTACGGCGACCGCTGGGACCGCGCGAAGGCCGCGGCGCGCGACGCCATCAACAGGCTCGGCGCCTCCGACCGCGCCTCCGTCGTCCTCTTCTCGTCGGGCGCGGACATCGCGCTGCGGTCGACGGCCGAGAAGGATCGGCTGATCGCGTCGTTCGACACGACGACGCCGACGCCGGCGGCGACGCGCTTCGGCCCGGCGCTGAAGGTCGCCGGCAGCATCCTCGCGGAGTCGCCGCTGCCGCGCAAGGAAGCGATTCTGATCAGCGACTTCCAGCGCACCGGCTGGCGCGGCGAAGAAGGATCGCGGCTGCCGACGGGCAGCACGCTGACGCCGGTCGCCATCGGCGGCCCGGTCGACAAGCCGAACGCGACGGTGACGACGGCCTCGCTCGCGCGATCGACTTTTTCCGAGCAGGAGCGCGTGACGCTGACGGCGTCGGTCGCCAACCGCACGGTGGCGCCGGTGACCGGCGACTCCCTGACGCTCGAGATCGGCGGCCGCGCCATCCAGACCGAACCGCTCACCGTGCCGCCCGAGGGCTCGGCGACGGTCACGTTCGCGCCGTTCACGCTCGCCTCGCGCAACGTCCGCGTCACCGTGCGCGCCGGCGCCGACGCGCTCGCCACCGACAACGTCTTCAGCCTCGTCGTCTCGCCCTCGGCGCCGGTCCGTATCGTCGTCGTGGACACGGGCACGAAGACGGGCGCGGGCCTCTACCTGACGCGGGCGCTCTCGATTGGCGACGCGCCGAAGTTCGAGGTCACCAATCGCCTGCCGTCGGCGGTGTCCGACGAGGACCTGCGGCGCGCCTCGGTGGTGCTGCTGAACGACGTGGACGTGAACGCCGCGCTCGGCCGCCGGCTGCAGCGCTTCGTGCAGGACGGCGGCGGCTTGTTCGTCGCGGCCGGGCCGCGCGCGTCGTGGCCGGCGGAGGCCGACTTGCTCCCCGCGTCGCTGTCGCAGCCGATTGATCGCTCGCGCGGTGAATCGGCCCGCGTCGGCGCGCTCGAGTACGGCCACCCGGTGTTCGAGGTGTTCCGCGCCCCGCGCAGCGGCGACTTCTCGAGCGCCCGGTTCTACGCCTACCGCTCCGTGACGGCCGTGCCGAACACGCAGGTGCTCGCGCGGTTCGACGCGGGCACGCCGGCGCTCATCGAGCGCAAGGTCGGCAGCGGCCACGTGATGCTGTGGGCGTCGACACTCGATCTGTCGTGGAGCGACCTGCCGCTCAAGCCGGTCTTCCTGCCGTTCCTCCATCGCTCGATGGTCCACCTGGCGAATTACACCGAGCCGTCGCCGTGGCTGACGATCGGCCAGGTGTTCGACCCCGACGCGTCGAGCGCGAAGGCGCAGGCCAGCGGGCGGCTGGCATTGACGCCGTCGGGCAAGCGGCTGCCGCTCGAGGACGAAGGCTCGTCTGCGCAGGTGCTCGAGCTGACGGAGCAGGGCTTCTACGAGATTCGCGGCCAGAAGGCGAACTCCGACGTGACCGTCGTGGCGAGCAACGTCGACCCGGCGGAATCGGACTTGACCGCGCTCGACCCGGCGGAGGTCGTCACGGCGGCGACCACCGGCACCGCGCAGAATGGCCAGCAGGTCGCGTCCGACATCCCGCTGACACCCGAGGCGCAGGAGCGCTCGCAACGCCTGTGGTGGTACCTGCTGGCGACGGGAATCCTGCTGCTGGGCGTCGACACGCTCTTCTCGAATTGGCTGTCGAGAACGTGAAATAGCGGCGTATTCTGAGGAGGTGGGTTCGAAAGGACCCGCCCTACGCGAGACGAAGCATAACGAGAGGGACCAATGCTCGACTTTCTACGACACGCATCCACCCCTCCGGCGGACCTGCTCGGCATCATCCGCTACGTCCGTGCGCGGTGGCGCGCGCGCCTCGCCGTGAAGGGCGCGGTCCGCGCCCTGGTCGTCAACGTCGTGGTGTTCTTCGCGCTCGCCTACCTGATGCAGTGGTCGCGCTTCACGCCGGCCTCCATCCTGTTCTCGCGTCTCGTGCTGGCGGCGTCGATCGTCGGCTCGATCTACTTCTTCCTCATCAAGCCGCTGCGGCGCCGTGTGACGGACGACCAGGTGGCGCTCTACCTCGAGGAGAAGGAGCCGTCGCTGCAGACGATGCTCGTCAGCGCGGTGGAATCGAGCCGCGAGGGGCGGCACTGGGAATCGAGCGCGCTGGTCGAAAAGCTGGTCGCGCAGGCGATCGAGAAGTGCTGCCAGGCCGACGCGCCGCGGCGCGCCGAGCACGGGCCGCTGCGCGTCAACGGCGCGGTCTTCGCCGGCGTCGTCAGCGCGGCGATTCTCGCGGTGCTGCTCGGCCCCGCGTTCTTCCGGCACGCGCTGTCGGCCGTGCTGATCGTGTCGCAGAGCGCCGAGGCGGCCGCCCCCTACAAGATCTCCGTGACCCCGGGCAACATTTCGGTGCCGAAGGGCGCGGACCAGACGGTGACGGCGAAGCTGCTCGGCTTCAACGCGCAGGACGCCGCGCTGATGGTCAAGCGGCCGGCCGCGTCGACCTACGAGAAGCTGCCGCTCGTGCGCAACGAGAAGGGCGACTTCGAGGGGATTCTCTTCGGCGTCAAGGGCACGACGGAGTACTTCGTCGAGGCCGAAGGCGTCGGCTCCACGCACTACACGCTGAAGGTCGTGGACGTGCCGTACGTGGACAAGCTCGGGCTCGAATACAAGTTCCCCGCCTACACGGGCCTCGAGCCGGAGAAGATCGAGGACGGCGGCGACATCGCGGTGCTGCGCGGCACCGAGGTGAAGGTCATCATCACGCCGACGATGAAGACCAGCGGGGGGCGGATTGCGCTCGACAAGGAGGCGGTGCCGCTCACCGTCGAGGCCGACGGCACGCTGACGGCGTCGTTCAAGGCCGACAAGGACGGCTCCTATCACGTGGAGCTCGACGCGCCCAACGGGGAGCGCGTGGCGGCGTCGCCGCAGTACACCATCGACGTTCTCACCGACCGGCAGCCGACGGTCAGCTTCGCGCGCCCGGGCCGCGACTCGTCCGCCTCCGCGATCGAAGAGGTGTATGTCGAGGCGGCGGCCGACGACGATTACGGCGTCAAGAACCTCGAGCTGGTCTACTCGGTCAACGGCGGCCCGGAGAAATCGGTGCCGCTCTACAACGGCAGCAAGCGCCTGCCGTCGGTGAGCGCGGGCCATACGTTCTATCTCGAGGAGCTCGGCGTGAAGTCGGGCGACTCGGTGTCCTACTACGCGCGCGCGACCGACAACGACGCGGTCGACGGCGGACAGAAGGCGACCAGCGACCTCTATTTCGTGCGTGTCCGGCCGTTCGACCAGCGGTTCCGCCAGGCGCAGTCGCAGGGCGGCGGCGGGGGCGGGGGCGGCGGCGGGCAGAACCAGGTGGACGCGCTCTCGGAGCAGCAGCGGCAGATCATCTCCGCGACCTTCAACGTGCAGCGCGACAAGCGCACGGTGTCGGGGGACAAGTTCCGGCAGAACTCCACCGTCGTCGGCCTCTCGCAGCAGAAGCTGCGCGAGCAGGTCGAGGGGCTGCTGACGCGCATGAACAGCGAGTTCATCCAGCAGGATCCGAAGTTCAAGCAGATCGCGGACCTGCTGCCGCAGGCGGTGACCGCGATGAAGGAGGCGGAGGGCAAGCTGAGCTCGACCGCGCCCGACCAGGCGCTCGGGCCGGAGAACAAGGCGCTCACGCTCCTGCAGAAGGCGGAAGAGGAATACGAGACGCAGGTCAGCGTGCAGCAGGGCGGCGGCGGTGGCGGCGGCGGGCAGTCGTCGCAGCAGCGCGAGCTCGCCGACATCTTCGAGCAGGAGCTCGACAAGATGGCGAGCCGCTACGAGACGGCCGACCGCGCGATGCAGGCCAACGGCGACCGCCAGGTCGACGAGTTGCTCGAGAAGCTGAAGGAGCTGGCGCGCCGGCAGGAGCAGGAAGCCGAGCGCGAACGGCGCCTGCAGCAGGGCAGCGCCTCGTCGACGCCGAGCGGCGGCGCACAGCAGCGTGCGCTCGCCGACCAGGCCGAGGAGGCCGCGCGCCGTCTCGAGCGCCTCGCGCGCGAAGAGAACCGCCCCGAGCTGCTCGACTCCGCGCGCCAGATGCGCGAGGCGGCCGACGCGATGCGGCGCGCCGCGGCGGGCGGCAACGCCAGCTCCGCGTCGCAGGCGCAGCAGGCGCTCGACCGGCTGAAGGAGACGCAGCGCAAGCTCGAACGGTCGCTGAGCGACCGCGCGGACCGCGACATCAAGGACGCGCAGCAGCGCGCCGAGGAGCTCGCGCGCGAGCAGCAGGAGATCGCCAACGGCGTCAACGGGCTCGCGGCCAACGGCCAGCAGCGGCGCGAGCAGGCGCAGCGCATCAACGAGAAGAAGGACGACCTCGAGCAGAAGCTCGGGCAGCTCGAAGGCGACCTCGACGCGGCGGCGCGTGATGCCGCGCAGCAGGAGCGCAACGCGTCGCGGAAGCTCTCCGAAGCGGCCGGCGCGATTCGCGACAACCGCCTGCGCGACAAGATCCGCTACTCGGAGGCGCTGGTGAACCGCGGTTACGGCCAGGAGACGCTGAAGGCGACCGAGAGCGACATCGCCGGCGGCATCGATCAGCTGAAGAAGCGGCTCGATGAAGCCGCCTCCGCGCTGGGTCAGGGGCAGCAGCAGCAGAACGCCGGGTCGAAGGCCGAGCAGGCGCTCGACCGGACGCAGCGGCTCGCGCGCGGCCTCGAATCGCTGCAGGAGCGGACGCGCGAGCGCGCGCAGCAGAACGCCCGCAATCAGCAGGGGCAGCAGCAGGGCCAGCAGGGCCAGCGCGGTCAACAGGGCCAGCGCGGTCAGCAGGGCCAGCAGGGACAGGAAGGCCAGCAGGGTCAGCAAGGCCAACAGGGTCAGCAAGGCCAACAGGGTCAGCAGGGCCAACAGGGCCAACAGGGCCAGCAAGGCCAGCAGGGCCAGCAGGGACAGGAAGGCCAGGGCGGCCAGCAGGGTCAAGGCGGTCAGCAGGGTGGCCAGCAGGCTGGCGGACAGCAGGGCGGCCAGCAGGCCGGCGGCTTCGGCAACCAGTACGGCGGCGCCAACTACGGCGGCGGCTACGGATACGGCAACCTGCCGTGGAACGGCTCGTACTACAACGGCACCGACTACGGCCGCCTGTCGGATGAAGACATCCGCCAGCTCCGCGCCGAGTCGCGCCAGTGGGCCAACGAGGCGCAGAACCTGCGCGGCGATCTGCGCGGCTTCAACGTCGATCCGAAGGAGCTGGAGCAGATTCTCGCGGCGCTGCGCCGGCTCGAGGACGAGCGCGTCTACAAGGACGCCAAGGAGCTCCAGAGCCTGCAGACGTTCGCGACCGAGGGGCTGAAGCGGCTCGAGTTCGGCCTGCGGCGCCAGGTGGAGACGGGCGACGAGGCGGTCGTGCTCGCAGGCTCCGACGAGGTGCCCGACCAGTTCAAGAAGATGGTGGCGGAGTACTACCGATCGCTCGGCAAGACGCCACGGTAACGTGGAGTCGGGAAGGACTCCGCGGTAAGTTGAAAAGAATCCTCCCGGTCGCGATCGTGCTGCTCGCGTGCGCGGCAAGCGCCGCCTACGGGCAGTTCGGTCGCGGCTTCGGAGGGTTTTTTCGCGTACGCCCGCATTTCGCCGACGCCACCACCTTCGGCCACGGCTTCAACTACTGCCGCGTGATGTTCACCAGCAACCGGCGGGAGGCGGGCGGCCAGGGGTGGTCCACCGACTACCCGGACGCCGAGCGGAACTTCTCCAAGCGGCTCGGCGAGCTCACCAAGATGCGTGTCAGCAAGGACCCCACCGGCGAGCCGAATCACATCGTCGTCCGGCTCACCGACCCGGAGCTCTACCAGTGCGTCTACATCAGCATGGAGGACGCGGGCACCGCGCAGTTGAGCGACGCGGAGGTCGAGGCGCTGCGGGCCTACCTGTTGAAGGGCGGCTTCCTCTGGGTGGATGACTACTGGGGCGACGCGGCGTGGGAGCAGTGGCTGCGCGAGCTCGATCGGGTGCTGCCGCCGGAGGAGTACCCGATGTTCGACATCACGCCGCAGCACCCGGTGTTCCGGACGCTGTTCGACGTGAAGGCGCTGCCGCAGATTCCCTCGATCCAGTTCTGGCGCGGCAGCGGCGGCGACACGTCGGAGCGCGGCGAGGAGAGCGCCGTCCCCGACTTCAAGGGTGTGAACGACAAGCACGGCAACCTGATGGTCATCCTGATGCACGACACCGACGTCGCCGACTCGTGGGAGCGTGAAGGCGAGGACGTCAGGTTCTTCTATCAGTTCTCGCCGGACGGGTACGCCATCGGCCTCAACGTGCTCATGTACGCGATGACTCACTGAGATTGTTGCCATGGCTCGACGAACGATTGTCGTCCTGCTGATCATCGCCTTCGCGTCGCTCGCGGCGGCGCAGACGATCTACCGTACGCCCGACGGACAGGAGCGGAAGATCGGCAACCCGAACTACGACGGCCGGTTCGTCTTCACGCGCATCCGCTACGGCGGGCGCGGCCTGTTCGGCTTCGGCGGCTACGGCGGCGGCTCCTGGAACCACGATTACCCGGCCGCCGACTTCTACATTTCCGACGCGCTCGAGACGCTCACCCGGATGCGCGTCAACGCGGCATCCACCAACGTGCTCGACCTCGAGGACAACCGCATCTTCGACAACCCGGTCCTCTACGTCTCCGAGCCGGGCTACTGGCGCATCAGCGACAAGGGCGCCGGCAACCTGCGGCAGCACCTGCTGAAGGGCGGCCTGGTCATCTTCGACGACTTCGAGCACCAGGACGAGTTCGACAACATGGCCGCGCAGGTCGCGAAGGCGCTGCCTGAACGGCGGTGGATCAAGATCGACATCGCCCATCCGATCTTCCATTCGCTCTTCGACCTGAAGAAGCTGGACGTGCCGCACCCGAGCGTCGATGTCGAGCCCGACTACCGCGCGCTGTTCGTCAACGACGACCCGAACGACCGCATGCTCGCGCTCGCGAACCACAACTGCGACATCGCGGAATACTGGGAATGGTCGGCGGACGACCGCTTTCCGGTGGACGTGACGAGCGGCGCCTACGAGCTGGGCGTGAACTACATCATTTACGCGATGACTCATTAGGGAAATTCCAAGGCCAAGCTCCAAGATCCAAGATCCAAGATTTCGCGGACGGCGTCATCGCGTCGCGGACCGGCAGACCCGCGGCGCGGCGTTTGAATGCGTTGGGTCATGTCATCTACCCAGCTTACGTCCCATGAGGTCGCGCGGTCGGCAGGGCAGCCGTCGAAAACGGCTGCGTCTTCGCAGCTGAAGTGCCGCAAGAAGTTCCTCCGCTACTTCCCGGGCGGTTTCGTGGATGAGACGTATCTCGACTGGGAGCGCAACTACAAGTGGGACGCGCACGAGCGGTGGGAGGCGCAGCTCGGGCGCGAGGCGCTGCGCGAGCTCCTGCGCGAACGGCAGCACGTCGAGATCGCGCGCCGCGCGACCAGCATCGAGTCGCGTACGAACCTGCTCTTCTCGTTCGAGAAGATGGCGCTGCGCGACGCGGTGAAGTCGGAGGTCGGCGCCAGCGCGTTCGCCGAAGGGCTGTGGGATTTCCTGCACGGCCGCGGCGCGGAGCAGGCGCGCTTCGAGCGCTGGATCGACTGCGTCGCCGGCCTTCCACGCCGCCAGACGCGCGTGCTGACGTGGCCCGTCGTGACCGTGATGGGCTTCATCGCCCAGCCAGAGCGGCACATCTTCCTCAAGCCAAACGTCACGCGGGTGGCGGCGAAGGCCTACGGCTTTCCGTTCGAGTACGCGTCGCGCCCGAACTGGGCGACCTACCAGAGCCTGCTCGCGTTCGCGGAGAAGGTGCGGCGCGACCAGAAGGACTTGCGGCCGCGCGACATGATCGACCTCCAGGGCTTCATCTGGGTCCAGGGTTCGGACGAATACTAGAATCGTCGGCATGCCGACGAAGGACCCGAGGGTCGATGCCTATATAGCGAAATCCGCGGACTTCGCCAAACCGATCCTGACGCGCATCAGGGCGGCGGTGCATAAGGGACTTCCCGCCGCCACGGAGACCATCAAGTGGGGCGTGCCCGCCTACGTCGACGACCGTGGCATCGTCTGCATGACGGCCGCGTTCAAGCGGCATTGCGCCTGGGTGTTTTGGACGGGGAGGAAGCCGGCGAGCGTGGACGTGAAGGCCGTGCGGCGGATCACGGCGGCCGGCGAGCTGCCCGGTTCGCGCGACCTCGTCGCGGCGGTGAAGGAAGCGGCCGCGCCCGGGACGGCGGGCGCGAAGAAAGCCGCGAAGAAAGCGCCGAAGAAGCGGCCCGCCGCCCGACCGGTGAAGGTGCCCGCCTACTTCATGCGCGCGTTGAGGAAGAACACGCCTGCGTTGGCGACGTTCACCGCGTTTCCGCCGAGCCACAAGCGTGAGTATGTCGAATGGGTCGATTCGGCGAAAACGGACGAGACGCGCGAGCGGCGGCTCAGCACGGCGATCCCCTGGATTGCGGCGGGAAAGTCCAGAAACTGGAAGTACGAGCGCTGAGCTCGAATGTGGCGCGCATGATGAACCTTCCCCGTCATGCGCATACAGGCAGGGCTCATAACGGCGCTGGCCTTCGTGGGATTCGCCGGCTGCACCACGACAGATGACAAGCTGACGAAAGAAATCGAGGGTCGGCTCGCCTCCGATCAGATCGTGCACGGATATCACCTCGACGTGAAGACCGAGCAGAAGGTCGTGTCGCTCAGCGGGACCGTCGAGACGTCCGTCGCCAAGGACCAGGCGCTCGCCGTCGCGCGAGGGACGAGCGGCGTCGTGGACGTGCGCGACCACATCGCGGTGCGCGCCAACGAGGCGACCAAGAGCTGGCTGAAGAAATCGACGGACGCCGTCGGCACCTCAGGTCGCCGGTAGCGGAACCCGGCTCCCGATGGCGGGGGCCGGCCCGTGAACCCGCTACAATCGGCGCATGCTGTCCGGCGCGCTTCCGACGATTCTCCTGCTCGTCGCCTCGAACGTGTTCATGACCGTCGCGTGGTACGCGCACCTGCGCAACCTCGCGGATCGCCCGTGGTACGTGGCGGCCATCGTGAGCTGGTGCATTGCGCTGTTCGAATACCTGCTGCAGGTGCCGGCGAACCGCATCGGCTTCCGCACGCTGTCGCTCGCGCAGCTCAAGATCATCCAGGAGGTGATCACGCTCGGCGTCTTCGTGCCGTTCGCGGTCGGCTACATGCGGCAGCCGATCACGCTCAACTTCCTGTGGGCGGGACTCTGCCTGATGGGGGCGGTGTACTTCATGTTCAGGTAATCGACGAATTTACAAACCGACGCGCTTCGCCTCGATTTCGCCTCGCGCTTCGTCCCCGAGAGGGGGCCGCCCGCCTGACCTGACCGCGCGGCCCGTCATTCAGGATTCTGTCGAGCTGGCTCGCCGTCCCTGACTCGTCTGCGGGTACTTCCTATGCAAGAGATTCCAGGGTGCTGCCGCGGCGCGGTGTCATGCAGCTCGCTTGGGGGCGACCGGCCCGTACGGCTATCGCGAGCCGTGTGCTCGCGCGCGGGTGAGCGCCGATGGCCGATAAGCGAATCGCGGACGCATCGTGGCTGTCGGCGATCGTTGCGTCGTCGAACGAAGCGATCGTCAGCACCGACCCTGAGGGCATCATCACGTCGTGGAACCCCGCGGCGGAACGCATTTACGGCTATTCGGCAGCGGAGATTATCGGCAAACCCAACGCCTTGATCATCCCGTTCGATCGACGCGACGAGGAAGCGGCGATCAGGCGGCGCATCTTCGCGGGCGAGCCCGTCGGGCGCTATAACACCGTCCGCATCCACAAGGACGGCCGTCGTCTCGACATCTCGCTGGTGGCGTCGCCGCTGCGCGACGCGGCCGGTTCCATCGTCGGCGTCTCGAAGATCAGCTACGACATCTCGGAGCAACGGCGGGCCGAGCGCATCAAGGACGAATCGCTCGCCATCGCGCAGCGGCTCGCGGCGATCGTCGAATCGACCGACGACGCCATCATCGGTCTCGACCTCGACGGCACGATCCGGGCGTGGAACCGGGCGGCGGAGCAGATGTACGGCTACCTCGCCGACGAAGCGATCGGCCGACCCATCACCATCACCCTGCCGCCCGAGCGCCGGCAGGAGGAAGCGGCGTTCCTCGATCGCATCAAGCGTGGCGAGCGGATCGCGGCCTTCGAGACCGTGCGCTGCCGGCGGGATGGCGCGTGCCTGCCGGTGTCGCTGACGATTTCCCCCATCTACGAGGAGCATGGCTCCGTCGTGGGCGCCTCGAAGATCGCCCGCGACATCAGCGAACGCAAGCGCGCCTCGGAACGCGCCGCGTTCCTGACCGAGGCCGCCGCGGTGCTGGCGGGCTCGCTCGAATACGAGACGACGCTCAAGGCGGTGGCAAATCTCGCCGTCCCGTCCATCGCCGACTGGTGTGCGGTGGACATCCTGATGGAGGACCAGCAGCTCGAACGCGTGGCGGTGGCCCATGTGGACCCGGCGAAGATCGACCTTGCCCGGACGATTCGCGCCCGCTACGAGGATCCGAATTCTCCCTTCAGTCCGGCGTCCGTGATGCAGACCGGCGCGCCGGTTCTGGTGAAGGCGATTTCGGACGATATGATCCTCGCCGCGGCGCACGGCGACGCCGAGCGCGCCGCCATGATCCAGTCGCTCGGGCTGCGTTCCTACATCGTCGTGCCGCTGGTGGCGCACGGCCGGCCGCTCGGCGCCCTGACGTTCGCCACCGCCGAATCCGGCCGGTTGTATACCGAGAGCGACCTCCGCTTCGCGCAGGACCTCGCGTTTCGCGCCGCGCTCGCGGTGGACAACGCACGCGCGTATGAGGAGGCACAGACGGCCAATCGTCTCAAGGACGAATTCCTCGCCACCCTGTCGCACGAGCTGCGCACGCCGCTGAATGCGATCCTCGGCTACGCGCGGCTGCTGCAATCCGGCATGATCGGGCCCGAGCGGCAGCCACAGGCGCTCGTCACCGTCGAGCGCAACGCCACGGCGCTGACGCAGATTGTCGAGGACATCCTCGACGTCTCGCGCATCATCTCCGGGAAGATCCGGTTGAACATCCAGCCGGTTGACGTGTCCGACGTGGTGAAGAACGCCGTCGAAACGGTGGCGCTGGCCGCGGATGCCAAGCAGATCCGCATCCAGGCGATCCTCGATTCGGGCGCCGGGCCGATTTCAGGCGATCCCGACCGGCTGCAGCAGGTGGTGTGGAACCTGGTGTCGAACGCGGTGAAATTCACGCCGAAGCACGGGATCGTACAGGTGCGCGTCGAGCGCGTCAATTCGCACGTCGAAATCGTGGTCAGCGACACGGGCATCGGCATCGCGCCGGACTTCCTGCCGCACATCTTCGAGCGGTTTCGCCAGGCGGACAGCGGCACCACGCGCGCGCACGGCGGCATCGGCCTTGGTCTCGCAATCGTCCGCCACCTGGTCGAGCTCCATGGCGGGACGATTTCCGCGGTCAGCGGCGGCAGGGATCAGGGCACGACATTCCGCGTGCGGCTGCCGGTGATGATCGTCCACCCGGAACAGCCATCCGAGCGCCGAACGCACTCCGCGCCGATGACGCCCGCAGAACATGTACCGCTGCGGCTGGATGGCCTGCGCATCGTCACGGTCGACGATGACGCGGACGCGCGCGCCCTCGTGGCAGAGACGCTGGAGTCCGCCGGTGCGGCTGTCTCGGTGGCGGATTCCGTCGATCAGGGGTTCGAGGCGTTGACCGCCGTGCGGCCGGATGTGCTGCTCGCCGACATCGGCATGATCGGCAGCGACGGGTTCGAATTGATCCGGCGCGTCCGCGCGTCGGGCGATCCCGCCATTTGCGACGTCCCGGCGGCCGCGTTGACGGCGTACGCACGCGTGGAGGATCGGATGCACGTCCTCCAGGCCGGCTTCCAGATGCACCTGGCGAAGCCGGTCGATCCGGCCGAGTTGATCGTGGCCGTCGCCGCGCTGGCCAGGCAGCGCTCCCGTCCCTGAAGGGGCGGCCGTTCGACGCTCCGGTCATGCCCATCAGCACGCGGCGAACCCCGCCGGCACTCCGTATCCGCTAAGATCCGGTCGTGGCGACGCTGCACGACCTGAAGATCTGCGACACCATTCTCGACGCCATCGGCCACACGCCGATGGTGCGCATCCACCACATCACCCGCGGCCACATCGCCGCCGACGTCCTCGTCAAGCTCGAGACCTTCAATCCCGGCAATTCGATCAAGGACCGGATGGCCGTGCGGATGATCGAGGACGCCGAGCGGGCGGGCAAGCTGAAGCCGGGCGGCACCATCATCGAGGGCACCTCGGGCAACACGGGCATGGGGCTCGCCATCGCCGCCGTCGTCAAGGGCTACAAGTGCATCTTCACGACGACCGACAAGCAGTCGAAGGAAAAGGTGGACGCGCTGAAGGCGTTCGGCGCGGAAGTGATCGTCTGCCCGACCGACGTCGATCCGGAGGATCCACGCTCGTACTACTCGGTCTCGTCGCGGCTCGAGCGCGAGGTCGCGAACTCGTGGAAGGCCAACCAGTACGACAACCTGTCGAACACGGCCGCGCACTACGAGCAGACGGGCCCGGAGATCTGGGAGCAGACCGACGGCACGATCACGCACCTCGTGTGCGGCGTCGGCACCGGCGGCACCATCAGCGGCGTCGGCCGCTACCTGAAGGAGAAGAACCCGCGCATCAAGGTGTGGGGGATCGACACCTACGGCTCCGTGTTCAAGAAGTACAAGGAGACCGGCGTCTTCGACAAGAACGAGATCTACCCCTACATCACCGAAGGGATCGGTGAAGACTTCCTGCCACGCAACGTGGACTTCGGCGTCATCGATCACTTCGAGAAGGTGACCGACAAGGACGCGGCCATCATGACGCGCCGCATCACGCGCGAGGAGGGGATCTTCGCCGGCAACTCCGCCGGCTCCGCGATGGCCGGCCTCCTGCAGCTGAAGGACAACTTCCGGCGCGGCGACGTCATCGTCGTCATCTTCCACGACCACGGGTCGCGCTACCTGGCGAAGATGTTCAACGACGAGTGGATGCGCGCGAAGGGGTTCCTGGAGGTGACGGGCATGACCGCGCGCGACCTCGTCGCGCTCGGCGTGTCGGGCGAGCTCTACGCGGTCGAGGCGGCGCGCCCGGTCGAGGAGGCGATTCGCATCATGAGCGATCACGACTTCTCGCAGATTTCCGTCACGCGCGGCGGACGCGTCATCGGCTCGCTCAACGAGTCGCACCTCTACAACGAGTTCATGCGCGACGCGGAAGTCAAGCACAAGCCCGTCGAGGCGATCATGCAGCCGGCCTTCCCGTTCGTGGACATCTCGACGCCCGTGCAGCTGCTCTCGACGATGATCACGCCGGAGAACCCGGCGGTGCTGGTGCGCGACTTCAAGACGGAAAAGACGTTCATCATCACCCGCTCCGACATCATCCGGGTTCTCTGCTAGGGAACAACTTCCACAGGTCACGAGCCACGGAGACACGGAGACTCTTGTTCTCTTGACACCTCGGGATAGCGGCCATATCGTGCCTCGCGATGAAGAAGCTGCTCACGCGTCGTGAAGCGTTGGTCACCGTGGCGGGCGCGGGCATCGGCGCCGCGGCGGCTTTCGGCCAGACCCGCGTCGGCAACCCGCCGTATCCGGCCTGGAAGACCGAGTTCCGGCAGCTGGCGCCGAACGTCTACGCCTACACGCAGGCGGGCGGTCCCGGCGTGCCGAGCTCGGCCATCAGCAACGGCGCCTGCATCATGGGCCCCGACAGGTGGATGGCGATCGACGCATTTGCCGCGCCGCCGCATACCAAGGCGTTTCTCGCCGCGGCGAAGAACCTGGCCGGCGGGCGGCCGTGCGAGCGCCTGATCAACACCCACCATCATGCCGATCACACGACCGGCAACTGCTTCTTCCTGCCGGCGGAGATCGTGGGCCACGAGTACTGCCGCGAGGCGGTGATCAAGGGCGGCATCTCCAACCTCGCCGGCCGCCCCGAATCGTGGAAGGTCGGCATGGAGGAACTGAAGCTCGCGCCCCCGACGACGACCTTCGACGACCGGTCGCACATCGTCTACCACTACGGCAACACTGACGTGCACGTGCTGTACAACGGCGGGCCGGCGCACACCTGGGGCGACGCGCTGATTTACCTGCCGCAGTACAAGATCCTGTGGGCCGGCGACGTCGCCTTCTTCTACGTCGCGCCCGCCGCGCAGAGCGGGCACATCAGCAAGTGGATCGAATCGATCGATCGCATCAACCGGATGGACGTCGACGTCATCGTCCCGGGCCACGGCCCCGTCGGCGGCAAGAAGGAGCTGGCCGAAACGCGCGAATACCTGACGATGCTCAAGGCCGAGGCGAAGCGCCGCTACGACATGAAGATGAGTCCCGGCAAGGCGGCCGCGGAGATCGAGGATCGGTTCGGGAAGTACAGCACGTGGACCGACCCGGCGGCGATTCGCACCGTCAACAGCGTGGTGCGTCTCTATGCGGAGTTCAACGATTCGTTGACGTCAGAGACCGACACTGCCGCGGTGGCGGCGGCGTCGCAGGAGTATCTGAAGATTCGCGGCGGTTCCGGGCAGCTTCGGTAACGGCGGGTCCGCCTGCGCCTGGCACCGGCGCTTGGCGGAACCCGCCCTACTTGGGTGCGCCGGTTCCGTCCGATCCGGCGAACAGCCTGCGCCCGTCGGCGAAGGTGATCCTCGAGCGTGCCGCGGGCCACGATGCGATCGCCGCGCTTCGGCGCCGCGGCCGCCTGCCGGGCGCGCTCGGCTTCGCGCTGCCTGACTTCCTCGCCCGTCAGCGTCGGCCTGCCGGCGTCGCGCGCCGGACGCTGCAGCGGAATCTGGTACTTCTACGCCCAAATCCCTTGCAGGTCGGGGTCTCTCCATGCCGTTTTCTGCGGTGCTGCGGCGGCCATCACCGCGACGGCGCCGAGCAGGGTCAGAGCCGTTTTGCGCATGCGCAATGATGCTACAATCCGCCGGAAAAGCAGCGCGTACGTGTGCGCGCTCGGGTGCTCACAGAGGCAGGTTCACATGCGTTCCCGGTTCTGGCGCGTCGTCACACCGCTGGGGTTCGCGGTCGTGATCGCCGGCGTTTGGTTGTCGCCCATCGTCGGGCAGCAGCGCGGGCAGCAGGCTCCCGCGGCCCCGCGTGCGGCTGCGCCCGCCGCCACCGGCTTCCCCGCGTATCGGGCCCCCCGTCTTAATGGTCATCCCGATCTGAACGGCGTCTGGCAGGCGTTTGTCACCGCGAACATCGACCTCGAGGATCACGAGGCGCAGGCGGGCCCGTACACCGAACTCATCGGCGAGTACTCCGGCTGGCCTCCGGGTCAGAGCATCGTCGAGGGGGGCGTCATCCCGTACAAACCCGAAGCGCTCGCGAAGAAGCGGCAGAACGCGGCCAACCGCATCAAGGCCGACGTCAGCAACGACAAGACGTGGCACAACCTCGGCGACCCCGAGATGAAGTGCTACATGCCCGGCGTCCCGCGCGCCACCTACATGCCGTACCCGTTTCAAATCGTGCAGGGCAGCAGCCCGTACCTCCTGATGGCGTACGAATACGCGAGCACCACGCGGACGATCCGCATGGACTGGAAGCAGGAGGCGCCGACCGACACCTGGATGGGATGGTCGATCGGCCGCTGGGAGGGCGAGACGCTCGTCGTCGACGTCACCGGTCAGCGTGAAGAGACGTGGTTCGATCGCGCGGGCAACTACCACAGCGACATGCTGCACGTGGTCGAGCGCTACACGCCGCTCAGCCCGTATCACATGCAGTACGAAGCCACGATCGAGGACCCGAAGGTGTTCACGCGGCCGTGGAAGATCAGCTTCCCGCTCTACCGCCGCATGGAGAAGAACGTCCAGCTGCTCGAATACAAGTGCGTTCCGTTCACGGAAGAACTGCTGTACGGAAAGTTCAAGAAAGGTGCGTCATGAACTGGCGATGGCTTTCATCAATCGTACTCGCTGCGGCCGTGGCGATCGTGATGTCATCCGCGCTCGTCGCACAGGCGGCGAAGTCCAACACCAAGGCGCCCGCGAAGGCGGCGGCTCCGGCCGGGGCCGCCGAGAAGGCGTGGACGGTGAAGAAGACCCCGTGGGGCGATCCGGATCTGCAGGGCGTCTGGAACGACGCGACGAGCACCCCGCTGCAGCGTCCTGCCGGCAAGGGCGAAACGGTCACCGGCACCGAAGCGAATCTCTTCGAAGAGCAGCTCGCCAACGATCTGAGCCGCGATCGGCGTGACGGCGGTCCCGAGGTGGACGTCAACCGCGCGTACAACGAGCACTGGATGGATGCGCGACGGCTGAAGATCACCAACGATCGCCGCACGTCGCTCATCGTGGATCCGCCCGACGGCCGGCTGCCTCCGACGGTGCCGATCAGCGCCGAGCGGCAGAAGATCCGGGCGGAGCGTCAGGCGGCCGGGAACCGCTTCCAGGCCGGGATGCCGAACATCGCGACGGAGATGTCGCTGCCGATCCGCTGCATCATCAGGACCGACTCGCCGCCCTACCTGCCGACGATCTACAACAACGACTTCCAGATCTACCAGAGCCCGGGCTACGTGGTGATCCAGCCGGAGATGATCCACAGCGCGCGCATCATCCCGCTCGACGGCCGTCCGCACATCGGCAAGTCCCTGAAGCAGTGGCTCGGCGACACGCGCGGCCACTTCGAGGGGAACACGCTCGTCCTCGAGACGACGAACTTCCGTAACGACGACACCGTCTATCAGGGCGCGAACCCGGAGACCTACAAGATCACCGAGCGGTTCACGCGCGTGGCGGAGGACTCGATCAACTACGAGTTCACGATCGAGGACCCGACGACGTGGACCAAGCCGTGGACCGCGATCGTGCCGTGGAACAAGATCGACCCAAAAGAGCAGATGTACGAGTACATGTGCCACGAGGACAACTTCGACATCGTGCACCTGCTGAGTGGGGCGCGTGCGCGCGAAAAGAACCCGTCGTTGAACCTGACGAAGCCACAGACACAGAGGTAAATGCGATGCGTAGAATGATCCTTTGCGCGGCCATCGTGACCATCGGGCTCATCGTCAGCAGCGGAAACGTGCTGGCACATCACGCCTTCTCGTCGGAGTTCGACGCCAACAGGCACGTCGTCTTCACGGGCACGGTCAGCAAGATGATGTGGGTGAACCCGCATGCCTGGATTTACGTCGACGTGAAGAAGGCCGACGGCACGACCGAGGAATGGATGGTCGAGGCCGGCACGCCGAACACGCTGCTGCGGCGCGGCTTCACGAAGGCCTCGCTCCAGGCCGGCACCGTGATCAAGGTCGACGGCTATCAGTCGAAGGACGGGTCGCTGCGCGCCAACGGCCGCGACTTGACACTCCCCGACGGCCGCACGCTGTTCCTCGGCAACGCCGAGGGGGGTGGTGCGGAGGGTGCGCCGGGAGCGCCGAAATAAACCGCGGGCTAGTGGGGCCGACCTAAGGTCGGCCCCTACGCCTGACTGCGCTCGCGCGCCGCTTCGGCGGCGCGCCTCTCCAACTCCGCCGGCGGCACGTCCTCAACGTGCGTCGCAATCCACCACGTATTCCCGCACGGATCTTTCACCGCCCCGTGGCGGTCGCCGTAGAACTGCGTCTTCGGCTCCTGGACTGAGGTACCGCCCGCCGCGAGCGCCTGCTTGAAGGTCGCGTCGCAGTCTGCAAGGTAGACGTAGATGGAGGAGGGCTGCGGCGACCACGGACCGTTGGCCTCGCCGAGCATCACATGGGAGTCGCCGATGACGAGGTCGCCGTGGGCGACGTCGCCGTTCGGCATCTTCATCAGGTGGGCTTCCCGCGCGCCGAACGCGCGCTTCAGGAAGTCCACGAGCTGCGCGGCGCCCTTCACGACCAGGTAGGGCGTGAGCGTGTGATACGTGTCGGGGACTGGTTTGACGGCCATCGGTCCAACTCCAGATCTCCAACCCTTCGACAAACCAGGGGTTGTCCCGAGCATGGTCGAGGGGCAAGGGCCAACTCCCAAGGTGGCCCTTGGAAGTTGGTCGTTGGTCGTTGGTCGTTCCTAGTTGAGCGGAACCCTGGAGAGCTGATCGAGCAGCTTGCCGCGCGGGCTGTCGGCCGGCACGAACCGCTGCACGCGCTCGCCGGCGAACACCTCGCCCGTGTAGATGTTCCCCCTGGAATCGGTGGCGATCATGTGCAGGCCGAAGAACTGCCCGCCGGCCTCGCCCATGCTTCCGAGCTGCCCGACAACCTTCCCGGTTTCGCGCTCGATGAACCAGATGTGGTTGTTCGTCAGGTCGGAGATGAACAGGTACTTCTGCGCCTTGTCGGGCGAGAAGGCGACGCCGCCGGTCGAGCCGCCGACGCCCGTGTACTCCGCGAGCTTGAACTCCTTCTTGAAGTTCCCCTGCTTGTCGGTGACGTGGATGCGGTTCGCGTTGCGATCCGCGGCGTAGACCAGGCCGTCGTTCGAGAAGTTGAAGGTGAGGTGACCGGCAAACTCCTTCGGCATCGGGCCGTTCGGCTTGTACGCGTGGTCCTCGTCCCTGGTGCTGATCTCGGTGAGCTTGTGGCCGTAGGCGCCCCAGCCGCGCTTGAATTTCAGCGAGGTCAGGTCGAACACCATCACGCGCCCGCTGAGATAGTTGTCGGCGACGTAGATCTCGTTGGCCGCTTCATCGACCCGGATCTCCTCGATACCGCCCACGATCATCGGTGTCGTCGGCGGGTACTTGGCGCGGAACGCCGCCACCGCCGCGGCGCGCACCGCGGGATCGACGTTGCCGCCACGGCCGCCGCGTCCTGCGCCGGGAGGCGGCGGTAGGAATCCGGCGACCGGCCCCGTGCCGCCAACGCCGGGCGTGTGGCTGGGCAGGTTCGCTTCCTCCTGGAACGCGCCGCCGCCCTCCGTGTCGGGGGTATGTTCGATCGCGCCAACCAGCTTGCCGGTCTTCGTGTCGTACTTACGGACCGTGTTCTGCCCGAGGTAGGCGAACCCCTTGCTGTCGACGTCCATGCCGTGCCCCTGCGGCGCGGCGAACGACCCGATCAGGTTGCCCTCCTTGTCGAAGTGCAGCATCGACGGCGGCAGCGTGCAGCAGTCCGCGATGCCGATCTCCTTTTCGAGCTCGATGTTGGTCAGGTCGTTCGGGCGGTCGTACGCCCAGACGGTGTCGTCGTTCGGCGCGACCGCCAGGCCGGTGATGCCGCCCATCTTCCAGTTGTTGGGAAGCGGTTTCGGCCAGCCCGGGTCGTAGAGGTAGCGCGGCGCCGACTGCGCCTGCGCCCCGAGTGTCGCGTATACGACAAAGCTGCCGAGCGCCATCGTGGCGACGACGGCTCCGGCGCGCAGTTTCTTCTGAATGCTCATGGCTCTCCTCGCGTGCTGGTTGCGGCCGCGGTCAAAGTGAAGTGAGCGAAATCCTAATCTAATATCATCGAGTTGACCACCGTGCCCCATATCCCCCCGTCCATCGCGATTGTCGGCGCCGGGCTGGGCGGACTGACCGTTGCCTCGCGGAAGCCGGCGGCGACGCCGGCAGCGCGTTCGCGCGCTACGAGGCGCACAGGAAGCCGCGCACGTCTCGCATCCAGGCCATCTCGAGCGCGAACACCTGGATGAAGGGGGGAACGACGACACGTCGTGGCTCTACGGCTACGATGCCTGGAACGATGCTCTCGATCACGCACCGGCCCTCCCCTGAGGCGGGCGCGCCGCGCCTGGCGTTGATTCACTCGCTGGCACTCGACGGCAGCGTGTGGGACGGCGTCGTCCGGCGGCTCGAAGGGGAGGCCGAGATCCTCACCTACGACTGCCGCGGCCACGGGCAATCGCCGAGGACCAAGGGCCCGTACAGCGCGCAGCAGTTCGCGCGCGATCTTGCGGCAATCTTCGACGACATCGGCTGGGACGCGGCGGCCATCGCCGGCTGCTCGATGGGTGGCAACGTCGCGCAGGCCTTCGCCGCGGAGTTTCCGCAGCGGACGACGGCCCTCGGGTTGATCGACACGACGGCGTGGTACGGCGCCGACGCGCCGGAGAAGTTCAAGGAGCGCGCCGACGCTGCGAGGAAAAAGGGGATGCGCGGGATGATCGACTTCCAGCTGACGCGATGGTTCTCCGACGACTTCCGCGCCGCCCATCCCGACGTGCTCCAGCGGACGATGGATGTCTTCGTCGCCACCGATCCCGACTGCTATGCGGCCTCGTGCGGGCTGCTCGGCAGCGCCGACAGCCGCGCCGCGCTGCCGTCGTTCCGGATGCCGGTGGCGATTGTCGTCGGCGAGGAAGACTACGCGACGCCGGTGGCGATGGCGCAGCAGCTCCACGCTGCCATTGCGCAGTCGACGTTGACGATCCTTCCGCGCGCGCGTCACCTCACCCCCATCGAATGTCCCGACCGCATCGCATCGGAGCTGCGTGGCCTCCTCGCGCGCCGTTGATCCCTCGTCCGGCGCGGCCGACTCCGCGGCGCTCGTCGCGCGGCTCGAGCGCGTCCCGTTTGCCGACGCTCTACAGCAGCGTCCACCTCGACCTCGGGCAGGCGCTGCGCGCGGGGACGCTGACCAACGTGGCGCAGGTCGTCGTCCTGCTCGGCTGTGCGTTTGCCATGCTGGGAACCTTTGCCGCCCATTCCGTCGTATCTGTCATTGCGCTGGTGACCGTCAGCTACGGCATCGTCGGGTCGGTCAACGCGGTGTTGTATCTCTACACACCCGAGATTTACCCGACGCGCATGCGCGCCATCGCGACCGGCGCCGCGACGTGCTGGCTGCGCCTGGCCTCGGCAGCCGGCCCGGTGCTCGTCGGCTATCTCGTGGCGAAACGCGGCACCGGCGCGGTGTTCCTGATGTTCGCCGCTGCCGGGGTGGTCGGCGCTGTCGCCGCGCGTGCGATGCTCGAAACGCGAAATCGGAGCCTGGAGGAGCTGGCGCCATGACCCGGACCTTCATTGCCGCAACACTCGCCACGCTGATCGGCGCCGGCCAGGCCGCCGCCCATCATTCCTACGGCGCCTACTACGAGAACGAAACCGTCTCGATCGAGGGGACGGTCCAGGCGATCCGGTTCGCCAACCCCCACGTGGTGGTGACGCTTCGCACGGATGCATCGGAGATCTACACGCTCGAGTGGCAGAACCTGATCCAGCTGCGCCACGGCAACGTCGGGCCGGATACCCTCAAGGCGGGCGACCGTGTGATCGTCATCGGCTCGCCGCCCCGCGATCCCTCATCCCACACGATCACGCTGCTCAGGGAAATCCAGCGCCCCGCGGACGGGTGGCGCTGGCGCCGCACGACCCGCCAGTAAGCGCCTCACGCCCGTGGCGCCCGCGTGGCACAACTGGGCGCAGGCGCACAGGGGAAGCGCTGAGCCCCCGAAAACCCCTGTTTTGCGCGCCATTTCGACGCAGAGCTTCGGGTACTCAAATTGCTGAGTCAGCGGGCATGCCCAGGTTCCGGCTTCTCGATCTCAATCACGATAGCCCGCTCGCGATCGGGCTCGTAATGGGGACCGCGGTCGCTTTTCAGCGGCCGCTGCGTTACGCACTGAACTCGGTTGGTGAGGTCGAGCAGAAATATCACCTCGATCTGCTGCCGGCCCTCGTCGTCCTCTGCGTCGTCTTCATGTTCCACCAGTACCGGAAACGGCAGGAGAGCCGTGCCGTGGCGCTCGCCGCGGATACCGCCGCGCAGCTGGAGCGATCGCGCGTCGCCGAGATGCAGGAGCTGATGGACATCGGGCAGAGCCTCGCCAACGCGCTGGAGTTCAACGAGATCGAACAGGCGCTCTGGCGCCACATGCCGGTCTCCCTGCGCCAGCATCCGCTCTCGATCGTGATGCGTTTCAAGTCGGGGTGGCGGACGCTGGTTCACGGCGGTGGCCGTGAGAAGGATCGGTCACGCAGCGAAGACATCGCGGCCCGGGCCGCCTCGCAGTTCGAAGGGACGACGGCTCGTAGCACGGCGGCCGTCGCCGTTGACGGGTATCTGTGTCTGCCGGTCTGCGCGGGACGCGCGACCATCGGCATCGCCATCCTGCCCGATACGCCGGAGACGCGCCACGAGCGCCTGCAGAAGACCCTCGCGCCGGTGCTGGCGTTTGTCGGCATCGCGGTCAGGAACGTGCAGCTGCTGGCGGAATCAAAGGACGACAGCGTCCGCGACAGCCTCACGCGATGGTTCAACCGCGGCCACGCGATCGAGGTGCTTCGCAACGACCTGCGCCGCGCCGCGCGGACTGGCCAGCGACCATCGGTCATCATGTTCGATCTCGACGGCTTCAAGACGCTGAACGACACGCTCGGCCACCTGCAGGGCGATGCGACGCTGCAAACCGTCGCGCGCACCGTCGACGCCATGCTTCGAGGGTCGGACCTGCGATGCCGCTACGGCGGCGACGAGTTCCTCGTGCTGCTGCCCGAGACGCCGATCGCCGGCGCCGCGCAGGTGGCGGAAAACATACGGCAGGCGATCGCGTCGCTCCAACTGTCCGCCGGCACGCTTGGCGAGCCGCTGACCTGCAGCATCGGCGTCGCTGCCGCCGGCGAGGGCGAGCTGGAGCCGGAGCATCTCATCGCGAGAGCCGATGCATCGCTCTACGACGCCAAGCGCGGCGGCCGCAATCGGGTCGTCGTGAACGGGACCGCTGTGGCGCCGATTGCCATGAAGCCGTCACTTCGCCTCGTCGCATCCGCGACCTGATTGAACGGCGCTATTCGCCGACGATCTGCATCACGATCTCGCGGCTGCGTGGGCGTGTGTCGAACTCCACCACCGTAATCTGCTGCCACCGACCGAGAAGCAGATCACCATCCGTGAACGGAATCGTCACCGACGGTCCGAGCAGCGCCGCGCGGACGTGACTGGAACCGTTGTCGTCACCCCATCGCTGGTGGTGCCGGTACTCGCCGTCACGCGGCGCGAGCTGCTCGAACAGGCCGTTCAAGTCGTGCAGCGCGCCAGGCTCGAATTCGATCGTCGTCACGCCCGCCGTCGAGCCGACGACGCAGACCGTCACGATGCCATTCGCCATGCCGGATTCCAACACCGCGCGCCCGACGGCGCCCGTGACGTCGTGTGCGTCTCCCTGCCCCCTGGTCGAGATCTGGTGGCGGTGTGTGGCTACCATCGTTCCCGGACCGGCGTGACGGCCGGCCTACTCCAGCGCTTTGACAATCTCCTCGAGCACCTTCTTGGCGTCGCCGAACACCATCATCGTCTTGTCGAGATAGAAGAGCGGGTTGTCGACGCCCGCGTACCCCGCAGCCATCGAGCGCTTGTTGACGATGACGGTGTGCGCCTTGTGGGCCTCGAGAATCGGCATGCCGTAGATGGGGCTGCCCGGCTGCTCGGCGAGCGGGTTGACCACGTCGTTGGCGCCGAGCACGAACGCGATGTCGGTGCTCCCGAAATCGCTGTTGATGTCCTCCATCTCGAAGACCTGGTCGTACGGGACCTCGGCCTCGGCGAGCAGCACGTTCATGTGTCCCGGCATCCGGCCGGCGACGGGGTGAATCGCGTAGCGGACGTTGACGCCCTTCCCGATCAGCTTTTCGGCCATCTCCTTGGTCGCGTGCTGCGCGCGGCCGACGGCGAGGCCGTAGCCGGGCACGATGATGACGCTGTCGGCGTTGCCGAGGAGGAACGCGACGTCTTCCGCGGAGCCGGACTTCACGGCCTTCTGCTCGCCGGCGCCCGCGACGGTCCCCTCGGCCCCGCCGAATCCGCCGAGGATCACGCTGAAGAACGAGCGGTTCATCGCGCGGCACATGATGTAGGAGAGGATCGCGCCCGACGACCCGACGAGCGAGCCGGCGATGATCAGCATCGAGTTGTTCAGCGAGAAGCCGATACCCGCCGCGGCCCATCCCGAATAGCTGTTCAACATCGAGATCACGACCGGCATGTCCGCGCCGCCGATCGGAATGATGGTGAGGATGCCGAGCAGGAACGCGATGACCGTCATCAGGACGAATGGCGGCCACTGGGTCTCGGGCGCCGCGGCGAAAAAGACGACGCCGCTGCCGACCATCACCAGTGCGAGGAGCAGGTTGACGACATGCTGGCCCGTGAACACCACGGGCGCGCTCGAGAACAGCCGGCTGTACTTGCCGAGGCCGGCGAGCTTCCCGAACGCGATCACCGAACCGGAGAAGGTGACGGCGCCGATGAAGGTGCCGACGAACAGCTCCAGCCGGTTGCCGGGCGGGATGGGCACGCCGACGTTGAACGCCGACGGATCGTTGACGACGGCGAACGCGATGAGCACCGCGGCGAGCCCGACGAGCGAGTGCATCGCCGCCACGAGCTCGGGCATCTGCGTCATCTGGACGCGGCGCGACACCACGATGCCAATCACCGCGCCCACGGCCAGCGCGCCAAGCGCGAGGTCGAACCGCCTGCTGATGGCGAACGTCGTCAGCACGGCGAGCGCCATCCCCACCATGCCGAACAGGTTGCCGCGCCGCGCCGACAGCGGGTGAGACAGGCCGCGCAGCGAGAGGATGAACAGCACGCTCGCCAGCAGGTACGCGAGCGCGACCTCGTTCGCGGTCATCGTCGCGGGCCAGCCTGATCCGCCTTCGTCACGGCGGCCTTCGAGGGCGCGCCCCGGCGTTCTTCCCTGGCCTTCTGTTTGAACATCTCCAGCATCCGCTGGCTGACGAGGAATCCGCCGAACGTGTTGACGGCCGCGAGCGCGACCGCCAGCGTGCCCAGCAGGGTGCCTGTTCCCGTCGCCCCCGACCCGGACGCGAGGATCGCGCCGACGACAATCACCGAGCTGATCGCGTTGGTGACGCTCATCAGCGGCGTGTGCAGCGCCGGCGTCACGTTCCAGACGACGTGATAGCCGACGAAGATGGCGAGCACGAACACCGTGAGGTTGATCACGGTATGGTCGACGACTCCTGTCATGGCTGTGTGGCGGACGATTACGGGTTGGTGGTGACCGCGGCGTTGTCGACGGCGACGAGCGCGGCGGCGACGATCTCGTCCGACCGGTTGACGTTGAGCGCGCCGGTCTTCGGGTCGGCGATCAGGTTCAGGAACGCGAGCACATTGCGGGCGTAGAGCGCGCTGGCGTCGGCCGCCAGCATCGCCGGCAGGTTCGAGTGGCCGATCAGCGTGACGCCGTGCTTCACGACGATGCGGTCCTGCTCGGTGAGCGGGCAGTTGCCGCCCTGCTCGATGGCAAGATCGACGATGACGGAACCGGGCTTCATCGCGCGGACGGTCTCTTCGGGCAGCAGCACCGGGGCCGGCTGGCCGGGAATGAGCGCCGTCGTGATGACGATGTCGGCGATGCGCGCGCGCTCGTCGATGAGCGCCGCCTGCCGCCGCTGATACTCGTCACTCATCTGGCGCGCGTAGCCGCCCGCCGTTTCCGCCTGCGTGCGCTCGTCCTCCGAGACGGGCACCTCGACGAACTTCGCGCCGAGCGATTCGACCTGCTCCTTCGTCGCGGGACGGACGTCGAAGGCTTCGATCACGGCACCGAGCCGCTTCGCGGTCGCGATCGCCTGCAGTCCGGCGACGCCGGCGCCGAGCACCAGCACACGGGCGGCCTTGACCGTGCCCGCCGCCGTCATCAGCATCGGCATGAAGCGTCCGTATTCGTTCGCCGCGAGGATGATCGCCTTGTAGCCGGCGATGTTCGCCTGCGACGACAGCACGTCCATTGTCTGCGCGCGCGTAATGCGCGGCAGCCGCTCGAGCGCAAACGCGGTGACGCCGCGCTGCGCGAGCGCGTCCAGCCCATTGCGGTCGTGCGGCGACAGGAGACCGACGAGGACGGTGCCGGGACGGAGCATCGTCACTTCGAACGGGTCGGGGCCGCGGACTTTGAGAATGAGCTCGGCGTCGTTGTAGACCTCGGCGGCCGTCGGCGCGATGGTCGCGCCCGCGGTTTCGAACGCCTGGTCGGGGATGCTCGCGCGGACGCCGGCGCCGGACTGTACGCGCACCGAGTGAACGTGGCCGGTCGTCAGTTTCTTGACCGTCTCAGGAGTGACCGCGACACGCGCCTCGCCCGGACGAATCTCCGCCGGAATCCCGATCCGCATCGAATCGACGTTCAGTATGCCACGCGGGCCACGGAATCGTGGCCCGCGCCGCCCTAGTTCGTGCCGTTCTGGAACGTATCGCAGCTCTCGACCGTACCGCCGTCGAGACCGCGGCGGAGCCAGCGCACGCGATCGGCCGACGAGCCGTGCGTGAACGTCTCGGGGATCACCTCGCCGCGCGACATCTTCTGCAGCCGGTCGTCGCCGATGGCGGCGGCGGCGTTCAACCCTTCGTCGGCGTCGCCGGGGTCGAGGAGGCCGCGTCCCTGCGCGTAACGGCCCCAGACGCCCGCGAAGCAGTCGGCCTGCAATTCGAGGCGGACCGACAGCGCGTTCGACTGCCGATCGTCCGCGCGCGAGCGGGCGGCCGTCACCGATTCGGAGATGCCCAGCAGGTTCTGCACGTGATGGCCGACCTCGTGCGCGACGACGTAGGCCTGCGCGAAGTCACCGGGCGCGCCGAACCGTTCGTCCAGTTCGCGGAAGAAACTGAGGTCGAGATAGACCTTCCGATCCCCGGGGCAGTAGAACGGACCGACCTCGGACCGTCCGACGCCGCACGCCGACTGGGTGGCGTCGTTGAACAGCACCAGCACGGGCGGCACGTAAGCGCGGCCCTTCTTCTGCAGCACCTCGCGCCACGTGTCCTCGGTATCGGCCAGCACGACCGAGATGAACTGCGCCTGCGGGTCCTTGTCGCGTACGCCCGTGGTGCCGACCGTCTGGTCTTCGGGCGTGCTCGTCATGTTGATGAGTTGCAGCGGGTTGGTACCCGTGAGCCAGGAAATAAGAAGCAGCAGAAGCAGTCCGCCGATGCCTCCGCCGAAGGGGAGACCGAGACGCATGCCACCCATCCCACGGCGATCCTCGATGTTTCCGCTCTCGCGTCGTCCTTCCGTTTGCATCGCAGCCGTTCCTCCGCGGTGGTGAATGCACGCGGAATACCGCATGAACAGCTCAGCTATCATTCGAAGCTCATGGACCTCCGCCTGAAGGACAAAGTGGCGATCGTCACGGGCTCGAGCCGCGGGCTGGGCCTTTCGAGCGCGCGCGCGCTCGCCGCGGAAGGGTGCCTCGTCTGCGTGTGCGCGCGGACCGACTCGACCCTCGAACGGGCGCGGCGCGACGTGGCCGCACGAGCGGCCGGTGAGGAACGCGTCATCGCGGTAGCCGCGGACGTCAGCACGCCCGACGGGGTGAAGGCGGTCGTCGACCGGACGGTGGCCGCGTTTGGTGGTATCGACATCCTCGTCAACAACGTGGGACTCGCGCGCGGTGCGACGTTGATCGACACGAGCGACGCCGAATGGCAGGAAGCGTTCGACCAGACGCTGTTCCCCGCGATCCGCGCGTCTCGCCTGGCCGTGCCGCATATGCGACAGCGCGGCGGCGGCGCCATCGTGATCATCGCGTCGGTGTTCGGCCGTGAAGCGGGCGGACGCATGACGTACAACGCGGTGAAGGCGGCCGAGATCAGCCTGGGGAAATCGCTGGCGCAGCAGCTGGCCCCGTCCAACATCCGCGTCAACAGCGTCTCGCCCGGGTCGATCCTGTTCGAGGGCGGATCGTGGTGGAAGCGTCAGCAGGAGAACCCGGCGGCCATCGCCGAGTTCGTCACGCGCGAGCTGCCGTTCGGCCGCTTCGGCACGCCGGAGGAAGTGGCCGACGTCGTCGCGTTTCTCTCGTCGCCGCGCGCCAGCTGGATCAGCGGCACGTCGGTCGTGGTGGATGGCTGCCAGAGCCGCGCGTTCTAGCCGGTCGTCTCTCTCTAGCGCGTCGGAGAGGCGGACCTTCAGGTCTAGCGAGTCGTAGAGGCGGACCTTCAGGTCCGCCTTCGGTCAACTCTGCACCCAGAGTTTCGGCTTGCCCGTCCCGTCGTCGGTCCCCTTGATGTACCAGTTCTTGCCGAGCGGATCGTGATCCATCGTGGTGACGAAGTCGAACGGCGCCTGGAACTCGATGTAATCGAACCCGGTGTCGGATGCGACGAGCTGATGCCACTCACCGGCGGGGATGAGCACGAGGCTGCCCGAACCGACGGGAATCGTGCCCGTATCGTGCTTCACTTCGCCGATCCCCTTTTCGATCAGGTAGAAGTGCTCCGGCGTGACCGGGCTGGAGTTTGAGGCGCGGTGCACGTGCCGGGGAGAATGACCGCGCGGTGCGTAGTACATCCGACCGAGCTGCAGGTCCCACGAGCCCGACAACCCCGTCTCCTTGTTGACCCAGAAGGTCCGCTCCCGGATGCCCTTCTCGTCGATCAACGATCTGAGGCGCGCCTCCTCGAAGAAGTAGCCTGATGGCGCCGCGCCGCCCGCGGCTTTTCCGGTGTGCTTCGGGACGGTGACCACCAGCAGCGTCAGGGGAGTTGCCGACGCGCTGACGGTCGCCTCTTCCGAGGGTTCCAGGTAGATGCCGGATCGCCGCTGGGCGGTGTGATCGGCGGTGGCGCCGGCGGTCGTGTGCGCGATCCGCGCATCGGTTCCTTCGAGGACGTAGACAATCTGGGTCCTGTCGCTGGCGGCCACGCGATAGGCCTTGCCCGGATCGATCTCCCTGATGGCCACGTGTACTCTCGTTCCGTCCGCGGACGGGTCCAGCACCTGCCTCACGTGCCCTTCCGGAACGCGCGTTTTCGGCCGGCTCTCGATGTCGATCACCTTGATCATGGGCTGATGATAATCGACGGCGAAGGGCACAAAGAAGGGGAGCCACAAAGAGCACGAAGGCCACGAAGGGACAAGGTCACAAAGTTCCCCTTTGTGCTCTTTCTCTTCGTGCGCTTTGTGACCTTTGTGGCTTCCCCCGCGTCTCGCGGCGGAACCCGCCCTACGTACGTTCGATCGCGGCGGAACCCGCCCCACGTACGTAGGCCGGGTGCCGCAGTGCGAACTCATTTCATCGCACTGCGGACCCGGCGAGCGATTGTGAAGTAATAGACAGGAACGCCCGCGAGCACGATGCCGAGCGTGACGCCGGTCCACAGCGGATCGCCGATGAGCGCGCTCACGACGAGATAGACACACGCGGCGATGAAGATTGCAGGGACGACGGGATAGCCCGGCACGCGGTACGGCCGCGACAGGTCCCTGCGGCGGCGCAGGCGGTACAGGCCGGCGACCGCGAGGCCGTAGAAGGGCCAGACCGCCAGCACGAAGGTATCCGCGATCTGCTCGAACGTGCCCGACACCACGAACACAATGCCGAGCAGCGCGCTGAAGAGAATCGAGACGTACGGCGTGCGATACGTCGGATGCACCCGCCCGAGCGTCTGGAAGAAGAGGCCGTCCTCGGCCGCCGCATAGAAGATGCGCGGCGCGCCGAGCAGGTCCGAGTTCACCGCGCCGAAGGTCGAGATCGCCACCACGATCGACACGAAGCTCGCGCCCGCGCGGCCGACGAGCGCGGCCATCGTATCGGCGGCGATGAGCGGCGACTTCGCCACCTGGTCGATCGGCAGCACGTAGAGATACGCGGCGTTGGTCGTCAGGTAGATCGCGACGATCGCGAGCGTGCCGATGACGATGGCGCGCGGCAGCGTCCGTTCCGGGTCGCGCACTTCGCCGGCGAGAAACGAGAGGTCCGCGAAGCCGTCGTAGGCCCACAGCACCGAGATGAACGCCAGCCCGAACAGTCCCGTCTGAACCGGCGCCTGGCCGACGGCAAAATGCGCGGCCGACGCCCCGCCGCGGCTGCCGACGAGGAGGGCGGCCAGCCCGATGAGGCCGAGCGCCGCAAACTTTGCCGCGCTCGTCAGGCCGGTCATCAGCGCGCCCGTCTGCACGCCGCGCACATTCGCCAGTGTGGCCACGATGATGCCGCCGACGGCGCAGGCATCGGCCGCGCCGGGATAGAGCACCGGGTCGTAGCCGAACGATCGCAGGAAGTACTCGCCGAAGACGGTGGCGATGCCGCTCAGTCCCGCCGCGCGGATCAAGACGAGCTCCGACCAGGTGAAGACGAACGCGGTCGGGCGCCCCCACCCCTCGCGCAGGAAGACGTAGAGGCCGCCGGCCTTCGGCAGCGACGCCGCCAGCTCCGCAATCGACAGCGCGCCGCACATCGTCACGATGCCGCCGAGCGTCCAGACCGCCAGCATCGTCAGCGGGTCGGGGACACGTGCGGCAATCTGCGCCGGCGTCCGGAAGATGCCCGAACCGATCGTCATCCCGATGACGAAGCCGATCGAGGTCCAGAAGCCGAGCCGGCGGCTCAACTGATGACGCGCAGGCGCAGAGGTGGCGACCGCCATTGACGGCTTAAAGCCTATGCGAAGACGGGCACAGGTCATGCTCCAGTCTCCTCTTCGGGCCGACGTCAGGTCCGCCTGTGGGAGGAAACAACGTGGATGTTTCAGCGATGAATTTTCAGGAACGCGTGAATGTCGGCCGAGTCGAGCGCTGGTTGTCGATGGCGGCCGGAGGCGCGCTCGCGGCGTATGCGCTCAAGCGGCGGGAGGTGCCCGGCGGAGCGGCCGCGATTGCCGGCGCTGCGCTGCTGTATCGCGGCGCGACAGGGCACTGCGATCTCTATCAGGCGCTCGGCATCAATCGCTCGGACGCCCGAAACAGCGGCGGCTACGGGACGGGCGTCATCGCGGACCGCGGGTCCGACACGCGTACCCAGCTCGGCGGAAACCGCGGGATTCACGTGGAAGAGTCGGTGACGATCAACCGGCCGCTCGCCGACCTCTACCGGTTCTGGCGCGACTTCGAAAACCTGCCGAAGTTCATGAACCACCTCGAGTCGGTCGCGATGCTCGACGAGGGCGTCTCGCACTGGGTGGCGAAGGGGCCGGCCGGCATGCGCGTCGAATGGGACGCCCGCATCATCAACGAAGTGCCGAACAAGGTCATCGGCTGGCAGTCGCTCGACGGGTCGACGATCTCCACTGCCGGCTCGGTGAACTTCGACCAGGACGCGCACGGGACGCGCGTCACGGTGCACCTGCAGTACAACCCGCCGGGCGGCCGGCTCGGCGCGGCGGTCGCGAAACTCTTCGGCGAGGAGCCGAACCAGACGATTCGCGAAGACCTGCGCCGCTTCAAGCAGCTGATGGAAACCGGCGAGATCCCGACCACGCAGGGACAAACGTCGGGTCGCCGCAGGACGCGCGCGTGAAAGCCGTCTGCTGGGAAGGACGCACCAAGGTGCGGGTCGAGACCGTTCCCGACCCGGTGCTCCTCAACCCCCGCGACGCCATCGTCCGCGTGACGTCGACGGCAATCTGCGGCTCCGATCTTCATCTCTACGACGGGTTCATTCCTACGATGCGCGCGGGCGACATCCTCGGCCACGAGTTCATGGGGATTGTCGAGGATGTCGGTCGCGGCGTCGCCAACCTGAAAAGGGGCGACCGGGTGATCGTGCCGTTCCCGATCGCCTGCGGCCACTGCTTCTTCTGCACGCACGATCTCTTCTCGTGCTGCGACAACTCGAACCCGAACGCCTGGATGGCGGAGAAGTTCTACGGCTACACGGCGGCGGGCCTCTTCGGCTACTCGCACATGCTGGGTGGCTACGCCGGAGGCCAGGCGGAGTACGCGCGCGTGCCCTTTGCCGACGTCGGGCCGTTCAAGGTGCCCGACCATCTGTCCGACGAACAGGTACTGTTCCTCACCGACATCTACCCGACCGGTTTCATGGCGGCCGAGAACTGCAACATCCAGCCGGGCGAGACGGTGACGGTCTGGGGCTGCGGGCCCGTCGGGCAGTTCGCCATTCGCAGCGCACTGCTTCTTGGCGCCGCGCGCGTGATTGCCATCGACACCGTTCCCGAGCGCCTCGCGATGGCCAGCGAAGGCGGGGCGGAAACGCTCGACTCGATGGACCCGGACGTCTTCTACAAACTGCGCACGATGACCGGCGGCATCGGGCCGGACGCGTGCATCGACGCGGTCGGCATGGAGGCGCACGGCCCGCATCTCGATTACGTCTACGACAAGATCAAGACGATGGGGATGCTGGCCACCGATCGCATCAGCGCACTGCGCCAGGCGATTCACTCGTGCCGCAAGGGCGGCACCGTCTCGGTGCCCGGCGTGTACGGCGGGTTCCTCGACAAGGTGCCGTTCGGTGCGGCGATGAACAAGGGGCTCACGATCAAGACGGGGCAGACGCACGTGCACCGCTACCTGCCGCGCCTGCTCCGCTACATCGAAACGGGTGCCATCGATCCCTCGTTCGTCGTCACGCATCGCGTGCCGCTCGACGAGGCGCCGCACATGTACCGCACGTTCCGGGACAAGCGGGACGGCTGCATCAAGGTCGTAATGAAGCCTCACTGATCGGGTAAAATCGTGCGCTAAGTGTCCTAGAGGCCGACCTTTAGGCATGGGACGTAGAGGCGGACCTCGAGGTCCGCCCTCCAAGGAGAATCATGGCGCGCACGATTTCCGCGATTGCGCTGGCGGCGCTGGCAGCAGCTATTTCGCTCGCCACCCTCGACGCGCAGGGCGCCCTCGGGCCGCAGGGCGGTCCGACCAACAGGAACACGAACCCGCCGCCCGGCGTCACGCCGCTCCCCGTCGACCTCTTCACCAGCAAGAATTTCTACCAGGACGAGCGGTACTGGCTCGACAAGCGCTACGCCCGCTGCAACACACCGCGGGCGCTGACGGACATGGTGCGCGACCAGCGCTTCGGCGCGTGGGGCGACTGCAACCTCGATCGTGCCGTCGACAAGATTGTCAGCCCCTATCCGTACAAGACCGCCGAAGAGCACTACAACGCGCTGCTCGCGGAAGCGAAGAAGGCCGGAGGCCCCACCAGGCACACGCGCGCCACGCTGCCGAACTGGGACGGCCATTACCGTCGCCTGCAGCCGGAAGAGCAGTGGATCTGGGGGCGTAACCTGCAGACCGCGACGATGCTGTCGCTGCTGACGCCGGAATACCGCAAGCGGATGGTGCAGCAGAACTATCACGAGGTGGTCAACAACGCGCCGCAGTGGATGGCGTCGTTCTGCTATCCCGAAGGCTTCATGCGGTGGTGGGCGGAAGCGTCGCTCGGCGGCGACATCGAGGTGATGATGACGCCCGACCAGGTGCAGTTCCTGAGCGGCATCGCGGACAACTTCCTGCGCCGCGTGCTGGTGGGACGGACGCACGTACTGCAGGTGCCGCAGTGGTACGGCGAGACGGTCGGCTTCTGGAACGGGACGACGCTCGTCGCCTGGACCGCGAACGTGCAGGGCTGGACGCTGTCGCACTCGATGTTCGAGTACAGCAGCAGCATGGAAACCATCGAGGTGTTCACGCCGAGCGCCGACGGCAGGACCCTCACCGTCGACACGACCTTCTACGATCCGGAGGCGTTCACACGGCCTCTGCACACGGTGACCCCGTGGCAGCAGCGCTCGCCGCTCAACGATCCTGAGTGGCGGTTCAACTTCGTCGAGTGCCGGGTGCAGAGCACGATCGTCAACGGTCCCGACGGCAAGCCGACCGAGCTGATTCCTGGCGAGCCGGGCTTCATCGATTATTTCGGCCGCCCGTGGGCGCAGAACTGGGAAGAACACTTCGAGAAGGGGTGGACAAAACCCAAGCAGTAGGCCGGGTCCCGCCACGCGCCCGAAGGTCCGCGCGTGGCGGACCCGGCAGGTTCAGGAGGTCATAGGTGAGGAAGCTCTTACTGGGATTCATCGCGGCGGTGTGCATGGCGGCACCGGCGCTGGCGCATCATTCGTTTGCCATGTACGACCAGACGGTCACCAAGACGCTCTCCGGGAAGTTGACGCGCTACGTTCCCGGCGCCAACCACGCGCAGCTGCTCTTCGTCGTGGTGGACACCGACGGCAACACGGTGATGAAGGATGGCAAGCCGATGCAGTTCGGCGTCGAGACCGGCTCGGCGATCGCGATGGCGCGCAACGGCGTCACCGTGAAGACGATGGCGGAGGGCACGTTCATCACGGTGCGCTACTACCCGCTGCGCGACGGCCGCGACTTCGGCGCGCTCGCGGGGATGCTGGTCTCGTGCGGCAAGACAATGCCGAAGGGAGGCTGCACGGCGGAATCGGGTCAGCGGCTGATCGGCGAATCGTTCAACGCGCAATAAATGATTTACGGGCCGCCTAAAGGCGGCCCCTACGTACCTGAGGCGGCCCCTACGTACGTGGGGGCCGGGCTTCAGCCGGCCCACCTACATCTCGTTGTTTTCTTCCGCCGCCCGATAAGTAGCGGCCGTCAGCGGCGCTGACGGTCCCGCCACATCCGATTCGCTCTCCCGTCCCTCTTTCGCCACATCGCCGTCGCGCCCCGACGGTCCGGGCAGCAGCTGGTTGATCAGCGCCATCGTGTCCGCAAACAGCTCCGGCGCGGCGTTGCGCGCCAGCACCGCCAGCTTCGCCTGCATCGTGATGACCAGCTCGGCATCGCCGTAGCGGCACGCGCGGATGATCTGCCTGGCCGCGCGCTCCGGCGAGATGCTCGCCAGCGGCAGCGAATCGGAGATGGCGAACCACGCGTATTCCTGCGGCCGCTGCCCCTTGAACATCGCGTTCACCGGCGAGCCCGTCCGCATCAACCCGGGGAATACCGTCGTCACGACGATGTTCTGGCGCGCCAGCTCGGTGCGCAGCCCCTCCGAGAGTCCCGCGAGCGCGAACTTGCTGGCCGAGTACGGCACCAGGTGCGGCACGCTGATCTTGCCGCCGATCGACGAGATGTTGACGATGCGGCCGCCGCCAGCGCGGCGCATGTGCGGCACGGCGGCGACCATCGTGTAGAGCGGACCCCAGAAGTGCGTGAGCATCGCATCTTCGTAGTCGGCAATCTTCATGTGATCGATGGGACCGACCTGGATGATGCCGGCGTTGTTGATCAGGACGTCGACGGTGCCGAAGCGCTCGACGGCCATCGCGATGGCGCGCTCGGCCTGGTAGCGCGCGCGGACGTCGGCCGGCGCCGCCAGGATTTCGGCGAACGGCTGGCGCGCCTGGATGTCGTCGATCGCGCGCTGCAGCTCCATTTCGTCGCGCGCGACGAGGGTCAGCTTCGCGCCCTCGTCGGCGAGCTGGCGCGCGAGGACGAGGCCGAGGCCGCGCGACCCGCCGGTGATGAGGACCGACTTGCCGGCAAACTCGTACGGGTCGCGGCGCCGCCACATCTGTGCCGCGAGGAGAACGCCGGCGCCTACGGCGGTCGCGGCAAGCATCCGTTTCTGGTGTTCGGTGATGGCCATGCCGGGAGGGGGAGCAATGCCGGTGCCTGATGCACTTTCGCCATTTCTTTGTTACCATCTCCCGCGGTCATGCTGCCGGTCAGGCGAACGGATTCTGGTCACGATCAGATGCTGCAGTCCGTCGTCGATCGCCTCACTGGCGGCGTTTCCGACCGTCCTGACAGGCCCGATGCGTGGGTCACGGCGGTGCGGCGGATGCCGGCGCGTGCCCCCCGGTTCGCGCCGTTCCCCGAGCGGCTTGACGGCCGCCTGCAGGAGGTCCTCCGGAGCCGCGGGGTCGAGCAGCTCTACACGCATCAGGCGGCGGCCATCGACCATGCAATGGCCGGCCGGAACGTCGTGATTACGACGCCGACGGCGTCTGGCAAGACGCTCTGCTACAACGCGCCGGCGCTCGGCGCCATCCTGCAGGATCCGTCGGCGCGGGCGCTCTACCTGTTTCCCACCAAGGCGCTCGCCCAGGATCAGCTGGCGGAGCTGCATGCGCTGGCCGATCGGCTGTCACAGACGTCGGAGCTCGAGATCGGTGTGTTCACCTACGACGGCGACACGCCCCAGGATGCCCGTCGCGCCGTGCGCGGGCGCGCCCACGTCGTGCTGAGCAACCCCGACATGCTGCATTCCGGCATCCTGCCGCACCATCCGCGGTGGGCGAAGCTGTTCGAGAACCTGCGCTACGTCGTGATCGACGAGCTGCACGCCTACCGCGGCGTGTTCGGCAGCCATCTGGCCAACGTGCTCCGGCGGATGCGGCGCATCTGCCGCCATTACGGATCGAATCCGACGTTCATCTGCTCCTCGGCGACGATTGCCAACCCGAAGGAGCTCGCCGAGGCGCTCGTGGAGGAGCCGTTCGAGCTCGTCTCCGAGAGCGGCGCGCCGGGCGGCGAGAAGTTCTTCCTGTTCGTCAACCCGCCGGTCGTCAACCAGCAGCTGGGCATCAGGCGGTCGTACCTCGCCGAGACCAGGCGCATCGCGTCGGAATTCCTCAAGCGGCAGCTGCAGCTGATCGTGTTCGCGCAGAGCCGACTCACGACCGAAATCCTGACGACGTACCTGAAGGACGATTTCGGCGGGCAGCCGGGCACGCAGGACCAGATTCGCGGGTATCGGGGTGGCTACCTGCCACAGCGGCGCCGTGAGATCGAGAAGGGACTGCGCGAGGGGAGCGTGCGCGCGGTCGTCTCGACCAATGCGCTGGAGCTCGGGATCGACATCGGCGCGCTCGACGTCTGCGTGATGGCCGGGTATCCGGGCACGATTGCCGCCACGTGGCAGCGCGCGGGGCGCGCCGGACGGCGCAACAGCCGATCCGCCGCGGTCCTCGTGGCGAGCAGCGCGCCGCTCGATCAGTTCGTGGTACGCAACCCGTCGTACTTCTTCGACGCGCCGCCGGAGCACGCGCTCATCAACCCCGACAACCTCCACATCCTGGTGGACCACGTGAAGTGCGCCGCCTTCGAGCTGCCGTTCACGACGGCCGAGGAGTACGGCAAGCACGACGTGCAGGAGGTGCTCGGCATTCTCGAGGAGAGCGGGTTCGTGCATCGATCTGGTCCGGCTGAAGCCGGACCCTACGAAGAGGACGGCGCGTGGCAGTGGACCAACGAGTCGTATCCGGCGGACGCGGTCAGCCTGCGCTCGATCTCCTCGGACAACTTCGTCGTGGTCGACACGACCAGCGGCGCGGACGTGATCGGCGAAACCAGCTTCACGAGCGGGCCGCCAACGCTGCACGAGAAGGCGATCTACATCATCGAGGGGACGCTCTACCAGGTGGAGAAGCTCGATTTCGACGGGCGCAAGGCGTACGTGCGCCAGATCGACTGCGACTACTACACCGACGCGATCACCTATACGAAGGTCACGGTGCTGGAAATCTTCGAGGGCGGGTCCGCCTCGCATGGAACCGGTGCTCGGCGGGACCCGCCCCACGACGGCGTACGTAGGCCGGGTTCCGCGGACGCAGACGAGATCCAGGCATCCGCGGACCCGGCAGACTCCGCGGATCCCGGCCGAAGCCACGGCGAAGTCCACGTCTCCTCGCGCGTCGTCGGCTTCAAGAAGATCAAGTTCTACACGAACGAGAACGTCGGCTCGGGCGAGCTCGACCTGCCCGAGCAGCAGATGCACACCACCGCGTACTGGCTCACGGTGCCGAAGTCGGTGATGGCGGCGCTTCCGTACGCGCCCGACGACCGGCGCGATGGCGTCGTCGGCCTCTCCTTCGCGATGCGGCAGGTGGCGCAGTTGCTGTTGATGTGCGATCGGCAGGACATCGGCATCTCGATCGGGAATGGCGGGTCCGCCTCGGATGTCACCGATCCTCGGCGGGACCCGCCCTACGTACGTAGGCCGGGTCCCGCGGATGCAGACGAGATTCACGCATCCGCGGACCCGGCAGCCTCCGCGGACGCGGCGATCGCGGACGAGCCGCGGATCTTCATCTACGACAACTATCCCGGCGGCATCGGCTTCAGCGAGCCGCTGTTCGGCATGCACGACAACCTGCTGGCGCGCACGCGCGAGCTGATTGCCGGCTGCGACTGTCAGCATGGGTGCCCGACCTGCGTCGGCCCCGTCGGCAATACCGGCCCGCTCGCGAAGATGGTGGCGCTGCGCATTCTCGACTTGATCGCTGCCGGCGCGCCGGCGTTCCCGGTGCCCGTGTGAGCACACTGGCCGATCGCCTCCGCGGCGTGGTCGGGCCGCCTGAAGGCGGCCCCTACGGCGACGGCTCTTACGACAACGATCGTAGGGGCCCGCTTCAGCCGGCCCAGCCGGATGCCTCCGACGTCCTTGGAGGCGACTGGTGCGAATCGCGCGGCCGGAAATTTCTCGTCGTCGATCGCCGGTTCGCGCCGGGCTACCGGCACGGCTCGAGGTGCGTGGCCGACTGCCTGCCCCCCTGGCCACGGCTCGATCTTCTCGCCAACCCGCACGACTGTAGGCCGGGTCCTTCTGGATGTAGGCCGGGTCCTTTTGGACCCGGCGTATCCGACAACCTCCTCTTCCTTGATCTCGAGACCACCGGCCTCGCCGGCGGCGCCGGCACCTACGCGTTCCTCGTCGGGTGCGGATGGTTCGACCCCCCTGCGTCATCGTCTTCGGCGGGACAGGCAGGGAGCTTTCACACGCGCCAGTTCTTCCTCGCCGATTTCGCCGCCGAGCGTGCGCTGCTCGAATCGGTCACGCGCCTGGCCGGCGACTTCTCGTGTGTCGTGACCTACAACGGCAAGGCGTTCGATCTTCCGTTGATGGAGACGCGGTTCGCGCTGCAGCGGATGGCAACGCCGTTTGCCGGCGTCGCGCACGTGGACCTGCTCCACCCGGCGCGCCGCATGTGGCGCGAGGACGACGTGGAATGCCGGCTCACGTACCTGGAGCAGGCATTGTGCGGACACGAGCGTGAAGGCGACGTGCCCGGCTTCGAGATCCCGTCGCGCTATTTCCGCTACGTCCGCAGCGGGGACGCGCGGCCGCTCGAAGCCGTGCTGGAGCACAATCGCCTCGACATCGTGTCGCTGGCGATGCTCACCGCCCATGCCTCGCAGCTGCTCGAAGACGGCCCCTCGTCCGCGACGACGCCGCGCGAGGCGTTCGGCATGGGATGCCTGTATGCGCGCGCTGGCATGCTCGAGGAGGCGCTGGCGTCGTTCGAGCGCGCGAAGACCGTCGAGGGCGTGCGCGCGTACGCCATCCTGCTGCGCCGCCTCCGCCGCTACGAGGCGGCGGCTGCCGCCTGGCGCGAGCTGCTCGGGATGCGCGGCTGCCCGCCGGGATATGCGCGCGAGGCCACGGAGGCGCTCGCGGTCCATCACGAGCATCGCGTCCGCGACCTGGACACGGCGCGCAGCTTCGCGCTGCAGGCGCTGCCGCTCCAGGCCACCCCTGCCCGCCAGGACGCCGTCAAGTACCGGCTCGCGCGGATCGACCGGAAGCTCGGCGCGCGCGCCTTGCCGTGCCTGCCGCTCGCCTGACCGTCTACGCGTGCGCGTCGCTGCCATGCCGCCTCATCGTGCGACGGCATCAGCACGCCTTTTTAGTTAGGACCGGGACTTCGTCGACGTCACCCACAGGCTGTCCGCGACGTTGACGAGTGGCGGCACCTGGTTCGCGACGCGCGCGAGCGCCGCGGAGGTGTGCACCAGCGCGCGCAGATGCGCGGGCAGGATGTCGGCCTCGGCGGGCTGCGCGTTCAGCGAAAAGAAGCCGTCGACCGACAGGCGCGTCGGGCCGATCGCGCGCTCGAAGGTGCGGCGCAGCTCGGGCGGCGACCAGTAGCGCACCTCGAATTTCTGCGGCGCGCGGAAGCGGCGCCGCGCCTGCTGGACCAGGCAGCGGACGCCGTACACGTTCGGCATCTGCACGAGCGCCGTCCCGCCTGGCGCGAGCACCCGTCCGACGTCGGCGGCCGCCTGCGCGGCGTCCGTCTTCGAAAAGTGCTGGATGACGCTGTAGGAGAACGCGGTGTCGATCGACCCGCTGCGCAGCGGGAGATGGCGCGCGTCGCCAATCACGAAGTCGGCGTCCACGCCAAGCTGCGCGCAGACGGCGCGCGCGGCCAGCAACGCCTGCAGCGACGGATCGATGCCGATCGGCCGGTAGCCGCGCCGTGCCGCCGCGATCGTCCAGCGGCCCCAGTTGCAGCCGACGTCGACGAGCGTGCGGCCGTGCCCTGCTTCGAGCGGCATCTCGGGAATCGGATATTTCGGCAGCCGTCCGATCAGCGACCGATAGAGGTTGCCGCCGGTGGCGCCGATGCTTTCCTGGACGAACGGATGCACCCCTTCGCGGGCGACGGGCGCGGCCCAGTCGTCGAGCGCCGCCCCCAGGCGCGCCGATTCGAGCGACAGGACAGCCGCCCAGTGCGTCTGCTCCACGTCGTCACGGAGCAGTATCGGGATGCCCTCGATGATCGAGTACCGATGGCCTTCGGCGCACGTGAGCGAGCCTGTCCCGAGCGCAGTCGAGGGGTCCCCGGGCGGAGTCGAGGGGCCTGTTCCGAGCGAAGGCGCGGGGGTTGACGGGATCAGCGGACGCTGATCCCGTGGACAGGCGAGGAGACGGAGTGTCCGTTCCGACAGCACCGCCTCAGGCGGTGACGTCCGCCTTCGCCTTGGTCGTCTTCTTCGCCTTGGTTGCGCTCGTCGTGGGCTTCTTCGCAGCCTTCGCGGCCGTTGCCGCGGTCTTGCGCTGGGCGGAGGTCTGCGCCCCGAACTTCTTCGTAAACCGCTCGACGCGTCCCTCGGTGTCGATCAGCTTCTGGCGCCCCGTGAAGAACGGGTGGCAGGCCGAGCAGATTTCCAGGTGCAGCTCGGGCTTGGTCGAGCGGGTCTTGAACGTGTTGCCGCAGGCGCAGCGGACCTCGACCTCTTCGTACTTGGGATGGATGCCTTGCTTCACGGTCTCCTCGCTTGTGATGGGCGTAAACGAACCATTATACCGCGCAGGTCCGCGTCAAGGCCGGGGGCAGCTTTTGAGCGGGATCCAGCGCTCCTGCGACGAGACGACCGTAGGCGTGCCGACGAAGTCGGCTTCCACGGCGAGGCCGAGCTCGCGCGTGTCCGCCTTGCCGACATCCGACGGCCGCCACGTGCGGGAGACCTCGGTATTGAAGACGACGCGAATCTGGCCCGGAGGGATTTCGAGGGCTCGTGCGGCGACGTCGTGATCGGTGAGGAACTCATCGACGAGCGTCTGACAATCCGTCGCGATTCGCACTTTCACCGGATGGGTCCCGATGTCCGGATGCTCGACGTGAAAACGGACGACGAGATGCCGCGACGGTACGGCGAGCGCGAAGGCCGCCCGCTTCTTCGTCCAGCTGAAGGAACCCTGCGCCAGGCGCTCGCGGCCATACGTGCCGATGATGTAGTCACGGTTGGTGCGTTCGGCGCGCATCAGCGGCTTCAACGAGCCGCGAGCGAGGGCGAGCTGGCCGCCGGCATACGCGAGGACGATCACGGCCCCGGCGACCCATGCGTTTGCCGGAATGCGGTGGTTCGGGGTCCGAGTGTTGAGGGTTGGGAGGTTCGCGGTTTGCGGGTTCGTCAGGCTCTCGAAGCGCGCGACGAGATAGAAAAAGATCAACAGCACAATCGGATTCTCCGCCGGCACACCGAACAGCGATGTGATGCCGAGACCGATCAGGAGGCCGCGCAGCGTCGCAGCCTCGAGCCGGTTCCGTGGCGTCGTTCGCCGCGTCAGCACAAGCCACGCCACGAGCATCGACCACAGGACTACCGGCAGCGATCCGACAATGCCGAGCTCGACGACCTGCTGTCGCCACCAGTTTTGCGCGTTGTCGAACGGCAGGCGCTGGTTCGCCATCATCCGCCAGTAGTCCGCCGCCATCCAGTTGAAACTCCCGATGCCGATGCCGGTCAAGGGATAGTCGCGAATCATCCGCGTCGCGACGGTACCGTAGCCGCCACGCGACCAGAGATCCGTCACCGACGCATCCGCACTGGCGCTGGACACGATACGTCTGAACGGGCCGATCGCGCCCGCGACCGCGATCAGTAGAAGCACGACCAGGGCGACGCCGGCGAGCAGCGAAAACGTCTTGCGCCTATCTCCATCCGCGCGCGTCCCGGCGCGCAGCAGTTCGTAGACGAGCGCCATGGTCCCGATGGCGCCGCACACGAACGCAATCCGCGAGCTCGACATCCAGGCGCCGCCCCAGTTGACGGCCAGCGCGGCGGCCTGCGCGAACCGCGTGTGACGCCAGTTCAGATGCGGCATCGAGACGAACGCCATCGGCCCGGCGAGCGCGGCAACCATGCCGTACGCGTTGGCATCGAGAAGCGTCCCAGCAGCGCGGCGAAGGTCGGGCCAAATGAGGCCGCTCAGGAAAGCAATATTCACCGTTCCCTGATAAATCGCCACGAGGCTGGCGAGCGTCGCGCCGATCCACAGGCCGTGGACGGCATTCGGGACCCGTGATCCGCGATCCGACGGTTCGCTGTTCGCGGGAGAGCGGTTCGCAAATAGCCAGTCCAGCCACAGCAGCGCGACCAGCTGTGTAATAGCAACATACAGAATGAAGCTTTCGACCTGCGGCGTCGTCAGCAGCGTCCACGAGTCGAGGGTACCGTTGTCGCGCAGCGTCCCGAGGCGGACGCCGGCTTCGCGTACGATCATCACGGGCCACCCCAGCGCCAGCGTGAGACCCCAGATGGCGAGGAGCAGCCGCCAGACGGAAGGGAGCGCCCAGCGAGCGAACGGGATGCGCGGCACCAGAGACGCCAGCAGGCCCGTGAGCAGCGCCGTATAGAACACATTGAGCGCGGCTACGCCGAGAATGGCGGTCAGCAGCGCGGGGCCCAGCGTCAGCAGGATCATCATCGCGGCCGGCGTGGCGGTTGGCCATCGGCGGCCCCCGGCGAATCCAGTGATCGCAATCGCCATCGTCAGTATCCGGATCGGCCATCCGTCCGCGGGGTCCACCACAAGGTGCAGAACGATCGCCGCGCACGCGCTGACCACGACGATCGGCTTCGACGCCCGTTCCACGAGCGAGACCGCTCCTGGGGCGTCAGAACTCATGATGCTGGTCCCAGCGGCGCGTGCCGCCGGAGCCGTTGCCGCGCTTGTCGTCGGCGATTTTCCGGAACGCGATGAAGTTGTCCCGCGGCAGCCCGAGCCGCGCGTCAGGGTAGACGACGCGCGACTGGAGCACGCGTTCCGCCATCTGTCGAATCCGGCCGCGCGAGGGGACGAACGGTGCGGCGGCCGCGGGTGCGGCGCGCGTCGCGCTGTCGTTGCGCAGCGGCACGTACTGCCTGTGCGTGGCGATGTAGCGGGCGAGCTTCCGGATGGCGGGGTAGGCGGTGTCGTCGAGCATCAGCACGCCGCCCGCTTCGAGCAAGTGGTCGACGTAGAAGAAATCCACCATCGCGTAGTCGAACGTGTGCCATCCGTCGATGAGCGCGAGGCCGACCCTGACGCCGATCTCTTCGAGGTGGGGCAAGGCGAGATGCGACGGCAGCCCGTGGAATTCGAGCAGCGATCCGAAGCCCGCGCGTTCGATGGTGAACAGTCCCGCCGACTTCCAGTCCGTGAGCTGGTCGGGGTCGATGACGATGTGCCTGCGGCCGCCGACCTCGGCCAGCGCCTCGCAGATGTACAGGCCGGAGATGCCGTAGCCGCATCCGATCTCGAGCGTCACCTGCGGGCGGACCTCGCGGACGAGCCGCTGCAGCGCCTCCCCTTCGGCCACTGAAATCTCGCTGTGCAGGGGGATGACGGTGCCGTCGCGCGCGACGACGCGACGCGTGTCGAGCAGCTCGGCGAGCACCGCGTTCACGGCTTCACCAGTATGAGCGTCATCTGGATGCCGTTCGAGGACCAGTGCGCGTCCCAGTCGGCCGTGAGACGCGCGAACGCCGGCCAGCATTCGTGGGTCGGGATCCGGCTGCCCGGCGTGCCGACCATGGCGGACACCGATCCGGGCGCCGGCGGATGGACGGCCGGAGGCGGCGGCAGGTACCAGTTGGCGTTGTCGAGAACCAGCACGCCTCCACGTTTGATCTTCGGCGCGACGCCGCGGCACAGGCAGCCGCGTGGCGCGGAATCGATCAGCGCGTAATCGAGCGTCTCGTCGCCAAACGCGTACGCGGCGCGGACGAACGCGTTCCGGTGCATCGCCTGCTCGTCGTCTTCGCCTTCGAAGTCGTGGGCGATCAAGCGATAGTCGACGTTGCCGACGCCTTCGGCGCGCAGCGCCGCCGCGACCTGCTCGTAGTACGCGGGCGTCGTCTCGAAGCTGGTGAGATGCTTCGTGCGCCGAGCAAAGAAGCGGGTCGTGTTGCCGCTGCCCCATTCGGCGCCGACACTCTGCGGCCCGAGCCGCCGCTCGAGCTCACGGATGGCGCGCGGCGTGAGCGATGGGTCCCGCGGATGCAGCGCTGCGCGAACCGCGGCCTGGATCCGATAACGAAGATACTGCGGCGTCCAGTGATCGAAACGCCGATCCTTGAGAGAGAAGAGTATCCCCGGCCGGAAATCCACCTGCCGGGCAGTGTGCACTAAATCGTCTAGAATCGCCAAGAAATGCAGCTGACGCGCGAGCAGATCGAGCGCTTCGATCGCGAGGGGTACCTGGTGATCCCCGGCCTGTTGACCGCCGGCGAGGTCGCGCAGCTGCAGCGCGAGACCGCCGACTATCACGACACGCTGCGCGGCTCGCTCCCCCCCGACGTCGACGTCACATGGGAGCCCGGCGCGCAGCCGCCGCGCGTGCAGCAGGTCCTCAACGCGGAGTGCCTGTCGGCAACGCTCGACGGCATCATCCGCTCCTCGCGCGTGCGCGGCGTCGTCGAGCCGCTGCTGGGTCCGGACGTCGGTCTCTTCCACGTCAAGTTCATCATGAAGTCGCCCGAAGTGGGCGGCCTCGTGCCGTGGCACCAGGACTATGCCTACTGGACCGACCAGGCGGACGCGCCGCTGCAGCTCAATTGCATGGTCTATCTCGACGATGCAGACGAGCAGAACGGGTGCCTGCAGGTGCTGGCCGGCAGTCAGCGATCGGGGCTCGAAGAGCACGCGGGCACGACGAAAGGATCGTTCGTGCACGAGCTCGACGTGTCGGCCTTTGCTGGCGACGTCGTCTCGCTGCCGGGGAAGGCCGGCACGGGGATCCTGTTCGGCGCGCTGCTGAAGCACGCGTCGCCGCCGAATAAATCGGCGAAGCCTCGCCGATCCTTCACCGCGGTGTATTCGACGATTGGCGCCGGGCATCCGGTACGGCAGGTGTACTGGTCGCGGTCGAAGGACGACGCCGCGATGGCGCGTGCGCTCGAACGGTGTCCCGGGTTCAGCGGCGAGGGGCCGCACGGCGGCCAGTGCGCGGCAGGTTACCGGCGGCGCGAGTTGTGGAAGCTCGCCACGGCGGCCGCGCGCGGCGTCGCGGGGTCGTGGGTGGAGGTGATCACGTCGCCGAATCTCGGCGAGTCGCTCGAATGGTTCGCCGCGCACCGGCCGCAGGACGCGCCGCTGGTGCGGTTCGACTATCAGCCGTGGCGCGCTGGGACGCCCGGCGTCAGGCTGCGGCAGCCGAGCGGGCTTGCAGGCGTCAGCGACGCCGACATCCGCGAGCACGTGTCGGGACCCGTCGCCCTGGTGCACATGGATGGCGGCGGATACCTGCAGATCCGCAGGACGCTCGACGCCGTCGGCACGCTCGTCCAGCGCGGCACGGCGATCGTGATCGATCGGTTCTACGATGTCGACGGATCCGCCGGCGCGGGAGCCGATGCGCTGCGCGATGCCGCGGGCGAGCACGGGTGGCGGATTGACGCGACGGCCCGATCCGATCGGGCGCTGGCCGCGATCGTCACGGAGGTCGGCACCACGGGCGGTGTCACGGTCCGGACCGGCACGCCGTGGATACCAACGGCGTCGGGACTCGCGTTCGGAGATCACCCTCAGGTGTCGGCAGACGCAGAAGCGGGCGAGACGGCGGCAAACGAGGCGTCGGAACCGGCGCTGCGGCGTGCACGGCGTGCGGCCGGATCGATCAAGCGGGCGTTCGGCTTCACGGGCGAGTGGGAGAAATTCTTCCCCATCGATCAGATCCCGCAGGTCGTCGGCGACGGGCCTCGACGCGTGCTCTGCCCGACGCACGCGCGCCGGCGCGAGCTGTGGCGCTATGCGCTGACGCTGGTCGCGGATCCGTTGCTGCCATGGTGCGAGTTCGGCGTGGGCGAGGGAGAGAGCCTCGACTGGTTCCTGCTCAACAAACCGGCCGGCAACACGATGTTCGGTTTCGACACCTTCGAAGGGATCCCCGAACCGTGGCTCGGCCATCCGGCCGGCCACTGGAAGAGCGAGCCCTATCGCTCCAATCGTGCCGACCTCGAGATCGTTCGGGGGGCGTTCGAGGCCTCGCTCGGCGACGCCTCGGTCCGGGCGAGCCTCGCCCGCGGCATCGGCCTGATGCACGTGGACTGCGACCTGTATTCCTCCACGCGCACCGTCCTCGAGGGGACGCGCGAGTTCCTGCGGCCCGAGACGGTCGTCGTCTTCGACGAGTTCTACGGCTACGGTGGATGGCAGCAGTGCGAGGCGGGCGCGTTCCGCGAGTTCGTCGAGGCGGAGAAGGTGGCGTTCGAGTACATCGCACGCTCCGACTTTCAGGTCGCGATTCGCGTGCTCGGCATCGGCGACCGCGCGTTGTGGCGCGTGCGCGAGCTCTCCTACACGCCGTCGACGCCGGCGATCGACATGGCCAGCGGACCGACGCGCGTCGAGGTCCTGCGCACCGCGCTGGCGCAGCTTCGCGGATAGCCGGATCCGATGATCGTCGCTCACGTCGGGCCGCCCCTGGCACGCACCGGCGGTCCCGCCGGCTACCTCTATCAACTGCAATCGGCGGCAGCCGAGGCTCCGGCCTCCCGTCACGACGTGCGGTTTCCGTTGGCAAGACGCGCGGCGACCCCCGCCTCGCAGGGCGCGGACGTGTGGAGCGTGCTCGGCCGCGTCAAGCGTGCCCTGTTCGGCGAGCCCGACTTCTACCGTCCGCCGCCGGAGGACCTGGCGGCGCGCGGCGGCAACATCGATCGGATGATGCGCGAGCTCACGGAGCGGATCCGCGCCGACACGGCCGCGAGCCTCGATGCCGCGGCCGACGCGGACGTCATCCTGACGCACGACTCGTTTTCGACGGAAGCCGCGCTCGAACGCCGTCGTCCGGGCCAGCGCATCTGGATGATGTGCCACGCGGTGACGCCCATCGGCCTCTACGCCGCGTGGAGCTGGGGCGTCCCGGAAGCGGGCTGGCAGCCGCTGCTGGCGTTGCCGGACGTGTCGTGGTGGTGTGAGTGGGAGCTCGGCGTCTGGAAGCAGGTCGACGGCGTCATCATCCCATGCGAGGAGGCGGCGGAGAGCTTCGCGACCATCGACGCGAGGTTCGGCGACATCCTGGCCGGTGCGCGCTACGTCTTGAGCGGCGCGTCGGTGCCGCCGTCGGCCGGCGGCAGCGATGTGTTCAGCGGGCGGCCGTCGACCCATCGCGTCGGTTTGTATCTCGGGAGCCCTGAACCGTACCGGGGATTCGACGCGCTCGTGGAAGCCGTGCGCCTGCTGCCGCTCGACGCGGACGTCGGTGTGGCGATTGCCGGGCCCGATCCGGCGAAGGTGCCGCCGCACCCGCTATTGCGACCGCTCGGCCGCGTCGAGGACGTCGGCGCGCTGCTTGCGTCGGTCGATTTCCTGATCAACGTGAACCGCTTCACGCTCTTCGACCTCTCGACGATCGAAGCCCTGCAGGCCGGCAGGCCGCTACTGCTGCACGCCGTCGGCGGCAACCGGACGTTCGAGCGCCTCGGGGCCGGCTGCGTCATGCTCGACGATCTGGAGCCGCGCACGATCGTCGAGCGTCTCACTGAGATCGCGGCTCTCGATCGCGCGTCGCTCGACGAGCTGGGGCGCAAGTCGCGCGCGTGCTGGGACCGTCAGCTCACGCCGCTGCACATGTGGGAGCGCCACCTGGCGCTCTATGACGAGATCGCGTAACGCCCGCTGCGGTTGGCGCGCCCCTCGACCGGCCGGGAGCTGACGACGCCAACATGACGGACTTCGCGGCGCAGATACGGAGACTCCCGGGCGCGCGTCACGACATGCTACCGCCACGAGGAATTCGTGACGAGGGGACTATCGCGCCGGACGAAGATCGCATCGCCGCTCGTGAGCCGATTGTCGGAACGGCGGCCCTGAAGCGCGCCGATGTCGTAGAGGATGAAGCCGGCGTCCTCGAGCGTCGCCATGAGCTCCGGCAGCGTCGCCATTGTTTCGCCGTCAATCCTAAACATCCAGAATTCGGACACAAGAACCTCGACGTCACGGAGCAGCGCGCGCGCGCCCTCCAGCACCGCGAGTTCGTGACCTTCGACGTCGAGTTTCAAGAGGAGGCGCGATGCGGGCGGGCGAAGGTTGCCGAAAAGCGCGTCGAGCGTGGTCGATGGATACGACATCGGGTTGTCCCCGGCCGCGGATGCGGCGCGGGTTGGAATGAAATTGCCGGTGCCGGTTTTGTCGTCGCCCCCGCCGACCATCATGACGGTCGGCACGTTTGGTCGTGTCACGGCGGTTGCGTGTACGTGAATGCGAGGTGATCTGGCGGCCATCTGCTTCAGCATCGGCAGGCACCCGTGCTGTGGCTCGACGAGGTGATACACCGCGTCCGGGAACGTCTCGCGCGCCATCGACGTCCATTGCCCGCGATTGGCGCCGACATCGATGACCACGTCGGGCCGAAAGCCGTTTCGGCAGAGCAACGCGAGCGCAGCGTCCGTCGCGCTGAATCGAGTGGCGGGCCATCGTTGCGCCACGAGGCCGAGCCGTCGCAGCCACCGTTTGACGACCCTGCGCGCCGACGTCGATTCACCCTCGCGTAATCGGTCTTTCTCGCCGCGCATCGGAACGCGTTCTTATTCCAACTCGTAATTCAGCGCGAACGGATGCTCGGTGCCGTGCCCCACGCTGGATGTACCCTCGCCCCGGAGGGTGCGAAGGTCTCCGGTACCCGAGCCGGGAACCACGAAGTACGACTCTTTCGCCTGGCCGTTCTCGAACACGCCGGTGCGCTCGAGCACAAAGGTCCCGGACTTGCCACCGATTCGCCCGGTGACCCGTTCGAAGCCGACGAAAGCGGCCGAGCCGTCGCTCCGGTACATCATCAGGTATTCGACCTGGCTCTCACCCTCGATGTCACCCGTGAAGCTCTTGGTTACCGTCGCGCGCGAGAGTCGCGGTAAACCCTCACCTTCGTTGTAAGGCTTTTCATCCCAACCCGTGATCGCGAAACGTGCGTTAGCCGTCCTTGTCATGCGTCCTCGCCTGCGCGGCAGCTCTATTCGTCAAGCCGCTGCCTTGCGCACGACCATCATCAACCCTGACGCCCACGCGAGCTTGACCGACACGAATTCGCTCTTGCGTTCGAGATCGTCGATCAAGCGCGGGACTTTCGGTGCGTGCCCTTCCGGCCAGCTCGGTTGGGGAAGAAGATCGTCGATGAGATAGATCCCGCCGGGACGCAGCAGCGCGAGTGCCTCGTCGAGATGAGTGAACTTTCCAGGCCACGCGTCCGCGTAGATCAAGTCGACCTGGCCCGGCAGCGATCGCCGAATGTAGTCCGCCCCATCGGCGACGTGGAACGTGACGCGACTATCGGCGCCGAGATGGCGCTGAGCCACCGCGCTGACCGTTGCGTCGGTATCCACGCTGTCCAGCCGGGATGCTGCGTCCATGCCGAACATCAGCCACGCTGTTCCGTGCCCGGTTCCAGTCCCGAGTTCAAGGAGACGCCCGGCCGGTTTCGAAGCAGCCAGCACTGCGAGAAGAGCACCCACTTTCGGTTCCGAGATCATGTTGAAACCGATAGCGGTGGTCTCGCGGACGATGGCGTTGAAGGTGGCAGGTGATCGATTGACGTCCAGGTCGTTCATCGGAGTAGGCGGGTCTCGGTGCGCGCGGATGGTAGCACGCGTAGCCGAGCATGCGGGTGAACACGGCTATCGGGCGTGCGCGTGGTCTTAGCGGGCGACCGTACCGTGCCGCAGTGCGTGACCGGGACGCGACCCTGTGAGTCCTCGCGGCGTGAGCGTGACCACGCCGTTGACGATGACGTAGTCGAATCCAGTTGGATATTGATTGGGTTGCTCGAACGTCGCTCGATCGGCCACGGTGCGCGCGTCGAAGACGACGAGGTCGGCGTAGTAGTTCTCGCGGATGATCCCACGCTGCTGAATCTGGAACACGCTCGCGGGTACCGATGTGGCGCGCCGCACGGCCTCGCGCAGCTCGAGGACGCCGTCGCGGACGTACGACCCGACGAAGCGCGGAAAGGCGCCGAACGCAGCGGGAGGAGTGTCCGTTGCCGCGGACGAGGCCCGCACGGCGGCACTATCGGTCCCGATGAGCACGCCGCCGAATTTCGCGGTTTCCCGAACGGTTGCGTCGGGTTGCCCCGCGACAAGGCCGTAGGGGGTGATCGTTCCGTAGACGAAGACGTTCCGCGGCACCGCGCGCAGCATCCGCCCGATCATCTCGGAGGCGGGATGATCGGCAGGCGCATGCGACAGCCCGGCGATGACGATCCGGTGCGCCCGCGCGCCCACGGCCAGCACCCCTTCGTCGGTTGACGCCGCGGCGCTGTCGACGCGCAGCATGACCATGCCGTCCTGCGCTCCAACCGCGGTCGACGCGGTGACCAGTTCCTGCACGCCGGCGTTGACGTCGTCGACGAGGCCGAACGCGCCATCGCGCATCGCGGCGTCGATGAACGATGCGCTGTTTCCCGCCGGTCGTGCGAGCGACAGCGGAACCAGGCTGCCGACGTTGATCGCGGTGCCGCGCGACTCGAGGCGGTCGAAGTACCCGCTGAGTCCCGTCCAATCGAGCGTGATCCCGTAGCGTCGAAGAGCCTCGGTATCGGCGCTGGCCGCCGTCCACGGCGCCGGGCTGTTATCGGCAAGGATTTCGCTGGTGATCCCCTGGCGCAGATGGCTCTCGCCGGCGCCGTCGGCAAGAAGGGTGAGGCCGGAGCGGCTTTGCGCGTCGATGAAGCCGGGAGCGACGATCCTGCCGGTGGCATCGACGGACTCCCGCGCGGTGCGCGTGCCGAGATCGCCGATTTGACGGATGCGATCGCCCGCAATGCCAACATCCGCACGGCGAATCCCGGACGTCTCGCCCGTCCCGTCGTAGACGGTGCCGCCTCGGATGACGAGATCGAAGTCCGGGTCGCTCGAACACGACACCAGGAACCACGCACACGCCGCGAGCAACGGAACGCGCGCGGCCGCGTGTCGGCCGATCATCGCGGGTCGAACCGCGCCACGAGGAGCCCGGTTCGTTCGTCGTGGAGCACGACGGAGAATTTCCATCGGTCGAGCGCTTCCGTGGCCATCGTCGGAATCTGCGCGATGGCGGCGTCGATACGCGTACCCGCCCGCGCGTCGGACGGAAGCATCGGCACATAGTAGAGCGACGCGATGTTGCGGATCCCGCGCGCGTAGGCCAGGTCGAGCAGGCGGCCCTCGCGCTTGGCGGCCACGGCTTCGCTATCCGCCGCCAGGCCGAAACCGCTCATCCCCTGGACCGACAGTCCGTACGTGATGACGCCGTCGTCGAACTCCACGATCGGTGACGCGAGCGGCGACGCCTCGAACTCGTGCCGGAGCGTCTCGCGTTCGTTCCAGAACCGCGTGTACTGGTCGCCGTACTTCCAGGACACGCGATTCACGACGTCGGCGGTGGCCATGAACAGGCCCCAGGCCGTCAGTGCGGCGACGACCCACCATCGTGTCGGCCCCCACAGCGAGATCGTTGCACCGAAGGCCGCGACCGCCATCAGGACCGCCCAGCCAGTGCGGCCGCCGTGGAAGACGACCGCGATTGCGACCACCGCCAGCGCGACCAGCGAGAGCGCCAGCGTGAACGATCTGACCGATCGTCCAGCGTCCGTCGCGGGATGTTGCGACGGCCACAGCCGCTCCTCGAGACGCGTCGCGACGAGCAGGCCGGCGATCAGCAGCGTGAGCGGGAAGTACCAGAACCCCTGGTGCCAGATCCAGACGAACGCCAGGTTGTAGACGTTCTTGATGACGACGTAGAGCGCAAGGAGCTCGAGCGACAATCGACGTCCGCGCATCAGGTAGACGACGGCCGCGGCGAGCGGGACCAGCAGGTGAAGCGCCTTCGACGCCACGAGCGGCCAGCCGTCCGGGCCGATCAGCATCAGGCCGAAGGGGGCGAAGGGGAGCGCCATCAGGTGAAGGTTCTCCATGAGGGACGCGCCTTCTTTCACCTGCGCACTGGAGGGGAACGCATGGCCGGACACGCTGATGTTGTAGGCCATGTAGAGGACGATCGCGACTGCGGGCACGGCGCCGCAGACGAACGGCTTGAGGACACGTTCCTTCCAGTACGACTCACGCCGGGCGACGGCGAACATCACGGCCGCGACGAGAAACACGTCGTCCAGACGCGCGAGGACGATCGCCGCCAGCACCAGCGACCACGCGATCAGGCGTCGCCACGTGATGGGTGTCGTGTCGTCGGATGGGAGCAGGCAGGCGAAGACGCCGAACGCGAGGATGGACGCCGGCGTTTCGAGCCCGTTGACGAACGACCAGTTGTTACCGGCCGGCGGAAACGCCCAGCCGCACGCGAGGTAATACAGGCCGGGCACGAGCGCGAGAAACAGCAGCGTCGCGCTCCTGACGAAACGGCTGAACGCGTACGTCACGAGCCCCAGGCCGGTCGCCGTCAGCAGCGCGCTCAGGCCGAGGGTGAAGAGCATCTGCGCGTCCTTCGTCTGCAGCGACGGCAGGTGGCTGAACGCGGCGCCGAGCAGGAATCCCCACAGCGGATGAAAGCCGGTCGTGGTGCGCACGCCGTCGAACGCGTACAGCCCTGTGTGCGCCGCTCGATCGGCGATTTGGAGGTAGTAGAACGCGTCGGGCGCAAAGTACAGGAACGCCGCGTTTGTTCCCAGGTGCAGCCACGCGACGATGGGCCCGTAGACGGTCAGGAGCGAAACCGCTACGGAAAGCGCGGCGCGTTGGCGAAGAGGCATCCGTTCATCAGATTATCGGCGGCAATTCGTCGGAAAGTCAGCGGCGGCGTGCCTGCTGATCCAGTCGAGCGTGGGCGCGGATGCTGGCGGGCTTGATGCCGCGTCTGCGCGCCAGGGCCCGATTCAGGTTCTTCCGCGACGACCATCCGACGACGTTCGCGATCCACTCGACCTTGTCGGGCGTTTCTTTCAGCAGGCGGACGGCCGCGTCGAGCCGGCGGTCGGTGACGTAGGCCTGGATGGTGACGCCGGCCAGCTCCATGAAATCGCGCTGCAGGCAATGGGCGGTGATCCCGCGGGCCCGCGCCAGGCCGGCGATCGACAGCGGCTGTGCGAAGCCGGCGTCGAGGTCGCGTCGGAGCTCCACGGCGCGGGCGCGCGGATGAATCCGCTCGAGGTGCGCGATGTAGGCGTCGGCCCACGCGCGAAACGCGGCCTGTGCATTCGACGGCGGATCGCGCCACACCCCCAGCGCGAGCACCGCGGGATCGTCGCCGCACTCGGCGTCGGGAAACTCGGCGTGGTAGGCCCAGTGATCCGCGTGCCCCCAGCGCAGCGACAGTTCGGCGAGCATCGCTCGCAGCACGACGTTCTCGTTTGACGAGTGCGGGTCGGGCACCTGCGCTTCGAACTCCGCAAACAGGCTGCGGAGCGATCGCGAGCGGCGCGCGACCGGCTGCGCCTCGAATGCCCCGCATACCGCGATCACGCGATCAATCCACTCGTCGCGTACGCCGGTCGCCATCGCGTTCCCTCTTGCAGCCGCCCGCATGCAAATCCTCCACGTCCTGGAACCCGATTGTCATTTCGCTCGCAACATCGCGGTTGACGATGCGTTCATGCCACGACGTTATCGTCTCATCGTCTTCTGCGTTGCGTCACTCGGTGGCGTGGCGCGCGCGCAGTCCATTGAACCCGTTGCCGCGTACGCGTTCAGCGAAGGCAGTGGCACGGCGATCGCCGATGTCAGCGAAAACGACAACGGGGGTGTGTTGACGACGGGCGCGTCGTGGACGAGAGGTGGCAGATTCGGCAACGGTCTCGTGCTCGCCGGCGGCACGCAGGGTGTGAGCGTGGGGGGCGCGTCCGCGTTGGACGTGGCGTCGGGCCTCACGGTTGAAGCGTGGATTTGTCCCTCGTCCGTTGCCGGCTATCCCAAGATCGCATGGCGCGACGGCGCGGACGGCTCACCGTTCAATCTCGCGATGGCGTTCGGCAACGGGACCTTGGTCTTCAACGTTCTTACAACTGCAGGCAGGTTCAGCGCGTTTGCGTACGAGTCGCTGGTTGCAAACGCCTGGACGCATGTAGCGGCCACGTACGACGGGACGGCATTGCGGGTATACCTCGACGGTGTGCTCGCCGGCTCGATGCCGGCGTCGGGCGCCGTCGTCCCGAGCACGGGGGACCTGTGGCTCGGGCGCGCGCCCTGGGGAGAAGGGTTCACCGGCGGCTTCGACGAAGTGCGCATCTACGACCGCGCGTTGCCGGCTGAGGAAATTGCGAGGGACCGCGACACGCAGGTGAACGGTCTCGACCCACCGGATGTTGGCAAGCGCAGCCCGGCGGCGGATGCGATGGGCATCGCGCCCTCGAGCGTCATCGGCGCGACGTTCTCGAAATCAATCGACCCCGCCACGCTCACCGGGGGCAGCTTCTACCTGACCGGACCGTCGGGGAATGTCGCCGCCACCATTGCGTATGACGCGGCGGCGCAGGTGGCAACACTGTCGCCGAGTGTGCCGCTCGCGACGCTGACCAGCTATACCGTTCACATCACGACCGACGTGGGCGATCTCGACGAAGGTGTTCTCAGAGCCCCCGTGACCTGGACGTTCACGACCAGTCCCGACCCTGCGCTGACGCATGCTGCCTATGCATTCAGCGCGGGAAGCGGCAGCAGCGCGGCGGATTCGTCGGCCAACGGCAACACGGCCGTGCTCACCCGTGCGGACCTGTGGACGGCTGCCGGCAGGCATGGCAATGGCCTGTTGCTCGACGGCGGGACCGACGGCGCCCGCATCGGCGCGTCCGCTTCGTTGGATCTCACACCGGGCATCACGCTCGAGGCTTGGATCTACCCGACGTCGGTCGCCGGTTATCCGAAGTTGATCTGGCGTGACGGCCTGAACGGGTCTCCGTACAACCTTGGAATGGCGTGGGGCAACGGGTCGATCGGTCTCGGGATCACGACCAGCGCCGGAAGCTTCAGCGTGTTTGCCTACCGCGCGGTCGTTGCCAACAGCTGGACCCACGTTGCCGCGACGTACGACGGATCGGCGTTGCGAATATTCCTCGACGGACAGCTGGTGAATTCGACGCCTGCGAACGGTTCGATTGTCGCGAGCACGCGGGAGCTGTGGCTGGGACGCGCGCCGTGGGGCGAGGGAATGAACGGGACGCTGGATGAAGTACGCATCTACAACCGCGCCCTGTCGGAGGACGAGATCAGGGCTGACATGATGACGTCGATTGATGACGTGACCCCGCCGACGGTAACCACGGTCGTTCCCTCGAGCGGAGCGACCGGCGTCAGCCCGACCGCGACGTTGATGGCCGTGTTCAGCGAGCCTCTCGCGCCCAGGACGGTCACAAAGTCCACGTTCATGCTGACGGATGCCGCGAACGCGGTGGTTGCCGCGTCGGTGTCGTACAACGGCGCCACACACGCGGCGACCCTGACGCCCGACGCCGCACTTGCCGGAGGTACAACCTACACGTTGACGGTGAGAGGTGGCAGCGCCGGCATCAACGACGTGGCCGGCAATCCACTCGCGGCCGATTATTCGTGGTCGTTCACCACGATGGAGGCTCCGCCAACCGTCACCGGCATCACGCCGGCCGCGGGCGCGACCGACGTGAACGCGTCCACCGAGGTGGTCGCTACCTTCAGCAAGGACATGGCTTCAGCGTCGATCAGCACATCGACATTCGAATTGCGCAACGAGGCGGGCCTTTCAGTCCAGGCGTCGGTGAGCTATTCGGCGGCAACGCGCACGGCAACGCTGCATCCGTCGTCACCTCTCGGGAGTGCCGTCTACACCGCGGTCGTCAAGGGTGGATGGGCAGGTGTGAAGGATCTGGCTGGCCACGCGCTCGCGAGTGACTATGCCTGGAGTTTTACGAGCACGAACTCGAGCGCGCCGACGATTACCGCGACGTTTTCGCCGCCGCCGAATGCCGCAGGCTGGAATACGGGCAACGTCACCGCGACGTTCACGTGCGCGGATGACGAGGGGATCGCGGTCTGCACGCCGCCTCTTCAAGTCACCGGGGAGGGCGCGAGGATCCCCGTGACCGGGACCGCCACGGACACGAAGGGCAACAGCACGACGAAGACGTGGTACGTGAACATCGACAAGACCGGGCCCGTCGTGCACGTGTACTACCCGGCGAACGGATCGAACCTTCCGGCCGCGACGACGCCCGTCGTGATCCGGGGAGGCGCATTCGACGTGTCGGGAGTTGACGTTGTGACCTGCGCCGGCCTTGCTGCCACCCTGACCGCAGGTGTCTTCGCGTGCGCCGTGGACGCTGCCAATGGCCGCAATACCGTGCCGATACAAGCGGCCGATCTCGTGGGTCGCGTGACGGCGACCAGCGTGACGTTTACCGTCGGCGACCCTACCGTGACATCGCTGGAGATCAGCCCGGGTAGCACGGTGATGTTCGCGGGAGACAGCCGCGAAATCTACGTCAAGGATCAGAACGGCAACGAGGTGCACCAAGGGACGTGGTCCGTGAGCGATCCGTCGATCGCGGCCATTGCGGAGGCGGACAATGTCACGACACTGGCGGCGCTCGGCGCAGGAATGACAGACGTGTCGGTCACATACAGCGGCCACACGGCGCGCGCCACGGTCACGGTGTATCCAGCCGGGACCGACCTTCCCAGGGGAACGACCCTCTGGAGCCTCAACGACAATTCCGGGCTGGGCGCGCCGAAGCGCGGAAAAGTGCTGCGTGCGGCCTCGACCGGGGACGGTGACGGCGATCCGAACAGGGCGCCGGCACTCTTTTTCGTCGACGAGGGAACCGAATGGAGCGCAGACACCCTCACCCGGTTCTTCGATCGACCGACGCGCATCCGCACGACGAGCGCCGATGGCCGCCAGCTGTCGCAGGTCAGTTTCGCGGGACGCGTTCCGCAACAGATTGCCGCCGACTATAACGACGGCGTCATCGTTGTGCTGCCCTCGAGCGGCAGCCTGCCGAGCACGGTGCAACGATTCGACGGCCGCAGCGGGCAGTTATCGTGGGAGCACGTTGCGGTTGCAGGATTCCTCACCGACGCGGCGATTCACCCCGATGGGACCGTCTACATATCCGAGTTTCACATCACCGGATCGACGTTCTTCGTCAGCATTGCGCCAGATGGTTCTGTCACGAAGTACCCACTGCCGCAGGGCCGGTTCCAGCAGGTGGATGCCGGCACGTGCGGATTCAACCAGGCGGTGAAGACGCCGGCACACGTGTCGCACCCGATCATCCGTGAAGACGGAACGGTGGTGTTCCTGGCGCACCTGAGCGATGCCATGCGCTTCGTGTCGAGTTTTGTCACGGACGAATTCGGGCATTGCAGCTCGCGAACGCTTTCGCAAAGCGCCACCCAGTCGGCGTTCGCGATCGAACTGTCCGATGGCGCCATGAGCGTACATGCGCTCGACATCGCATCGTGGGATATTCCCGATCAGACGCTCGAACAGCAGCAACTGCTGCCCGATGGCCACGACGGTCTGCTCGTCGTCGATCGCAAGCGTCCGTCGGTCATCCGTGTCGATGCCGAATACCGGGTTGCCGCCAAGAACAATCAGTTGGTCCCCAACGATGCAACGAGGTACTACGAAACCGAATATGTCCTGGGCGAGGACGCGGCCTACGCGGTGATGAACAGCTACGTCTTCTTCAACGGGTCGGGAAACGCGTACCGATCGAGGGTCATGTCGTTCGATCCACAGACGTTGCAGACGCTCGACAGTCCCACCGACCTCGGCACGCCAATGACGGCCCCGCAACACATTCGCCTCAGGTTTGCCCTCTCCGGCGGCGGCATTTACGCCGCCGGCCCCGCGGCTGCGTACGTCGTCAACGCCACGATCGACACGAGCGGCTTCGCGATGGGCGGCAACGCCTCGCCGATCGCCGGAGGCGTCTGGGGAGGATGGAGCGGTCTGCCGATGGCGCAGTTGGGATCGGATCCCGTCTTCGCAGACACGGTCTGGATGGTCCCCAACGTCGGCGACTGGACCGGTGCGTACTCAATGAGCACCCGACCGCTCACGACGACCCTGTTGAAGGCCACGGCGAAAGCAATGGGCATCGGAACGCGCTTTCCCGACGGGAGCATCCAGCAGAATCGCGAAATCGGTCTGGCGTTCCAGGACTTCGCGTTATGGAGTGTTAACAACAGCCCATTCGCGAACGGGAGGAGAATGCCCTCTCCGTTGCGCAACAGAGCGGCGCGCATTCCGACGGTTGTGCCCGATTTTATTGGCACCCTGCGCGTGGTTTATGGTCTGACGTCGGTTGACTACCCGGAAAGCGCTTTTCAGGAAGTAAAGGCGGTCA
>DATNCQ010000016.1:0-3269 GCA_035571515.1 Vicinamibacterales bacterium | reverse complement strand
CGGCGTCGCCACTTTGACGCGCGCCGCCTCGGTCAGCAGGCACACGGTGTTGTGGCCGAGCGGCGCCGTGTCTTCGTAGCCGGGCGAGTAGTAGTCGAACAGGCTGTTCGAGACGACGCCGGCGTGCTGATCGCGCTCGAGCTCCAGGGTCATCGCGGATCCGAGCAGCGCGGCTTCCCGCCAGATCACGGCGTCGACGTTGCCGTCGATCGGATCGGCGACCGGCGGCGTGAAAAACCTCGCACCGCCGGAGTCCATCTGATGCATCGAGAGAAAGACCTGCGGATGCCACTCGCGATAGAAGAACCGCGCGAGGTTGCGGCTCTCCGCGAGGTTCATCATGAACGCGTCGCGGTTGATGTCGTGCCCGGCGTACTTGTGATCCGGCCACGGCATCGGCCCGCCCTCGAACGTCGTCGCCTTGTTCCTGTTGTACCAGTCGACCACGAGCCGATGGCCGTCCGGGTTGAGCATCGGGATGATGATGACGACGAGGTTGTCGAGCTGGTGAAGGGTCTGCGCGTCGGTCGCCGACGCGAGCGAGTACAGGAGCTCCGCCGCGGTCTGCGTCGCGCCGACTTCCGTCGCGTGGATGCTCGCGCCGATGGCGATGACGGCCTTGTGCGTTGCGGCCAGACGCCGGGCGTCGTCTTCAGCGAGCACGCGGGGATCGGCGAGCTGTTGATTGGCGGCGCGGAGGCGATCGAGATCGCGGATGTTCGCCGGCGACGAGACTATGGCAGCGACGGTACGGTGGCCCTCGGTCGTCGGGCCGAGATCGGTGAGTTTGACGCGATCGGACGCGCCGGCGACCGCGGCGAAGTACTTTTCGAGATCGTCGGCAGACGCCAGCCTGCCGTCGCTGCCGGGACGAAAGCCGAACTGAGATTCAGGACGAGGAACGGATGGTGGCGCCTGCGCGGAGACGGCCGACGACAGCGCGAGGGCAAGCAGGAGAGCGCGTGCACGCACGCGCCATCATACTTACTTCTTCTTTGGCGCCGGTGGTTCGTGCTGGTCGCTTTCGTGCGCCGCGGAGAGGAGTCTCCGTACGAGCGCCTCGACGCCGGCCTGCTTCGGATCGTAGAAGCCCCACTCGTCTTGAACGGGCCGCAATGAATTCTGAGGTTTGACGGAAGGATTCGAGTTTGCCACGCTCGCGGTAGAGGCAAGGGGTGTACCTGGGGAATTGCTGGGCTTTTCGGCGATTCCCACCCGCGCCGTAACGGATTCGTCGGACGCGCTTACAGATCCGCTCGCAGCCGGACGAGGGTCGCCCCGAGGTGTGAGGCCGTATCATCCGTGAACTCTTCGACCTGCGGCAGGCGGTCGAGCGTCGCCTGGACGATGCCGCGCTGGACGCCCTTGCCGCGCCCGTGGACGAGGCGCACTTCACGAAAGCCGGCACGCGCCGCCGCGTCGATGTAGTCTTCAACTACGGATGGGATGTCGCCCGGCGCGAACGCGTGCAGATCGATCTCCCGTTCAATCGGGACACGGTGAGCCATGCCCGCTTACTTCTGCGCGTTCGGAAATGAGGCGACGACTTTCGTCGTGATGCCGCCGCGTGCGGAGAAGTCGCCGACGACGGTCATCCGGCGCGGCGCGAGCAGGCCGACGAGGTCGTCGAGAATCTGGTTCGTGACCGCCTCATAGAAGATGCCGCGGTTGCGGAACTCGATGAGGTAGTACTTCAGCGACTTCAGCTCGACGCATTTCTGGTCGGGCGTATAGGTAATCCTGATGGCGCCGAAGTCGGGAAGTCCCGTCTTCGGACACACCGAGGTGAACTCCGGACAGTCGATGTGGATCTCGTAATCTCGCTCGGGGCGGGGGTTGGGGAAGGTTTCGAGCGTTGACACCATATGCGCGGCGAGCTAGGATACCGCGTTTTTGCTATGAAAACGGCGGATCGCCGCTGCGCGCGCGGCCCCGCCGTCACACCGTCAACAATGTTGCGCGATGAGTACCAGTGATGGGGGATACGATGAGCGACGCCCGCAGGATGGGCAAATCTGAACTGTTCTCTCACTTCGCCGAGCGCTTCGAGGTCAAGCGCACGCAGGCTCGCGAGTTTTTCGACGAGCTGACGGCGCTGGCCGAGCGGGAGCTGAAGCGGTCGGGCGAGTTCGTCCTCCCCGGCATGGTCAAGCTCGTTGTCCAGAAGCGCAAGGCGCGCATGGGCCGCAACCCGGCGACCGGCGAAGCGATCAAGATTCCGGCGAAGACCGTCGTGAAGGCAAGAATCGCGAAGCAGCTGAAAGACACGGTGCTGCCGAAGAAGTAACCGGCAGCGAGGCGCAGCGGCGGGCGACCCATCCACCTGCCGTTGCGCGCCTTCTTTTCCCTCTTTACGCCGCGGTCGCCCGTCCCGCCAGCAGCCGGCTGTACACCGTCGCCGGCACCAGCCGCGCCGCCTTGGCCTCGAGGTTGGTAATCGAATCGTCGTCCAGGATGATCCGATCCTCGAGCCCGAGCAGCACTTCGACGCTATAGCGCCGGCCGCCGCGCAGCGTCCGGACTTCGAAATAGCGCACCGAGTACGTCTGGTCGCCGATGGCCAGCGCGTCGGTTTTCACCAGTGTTCGAAACATCGCAGTGCCCCTTTCGTAGCGTCCGGCGTCAGCCGGACGTTTTTAGCTGGCCGCGGCCTGCGCCGACCGGTCGTCGCGCGCAGGGAACCGCAGCGTGAACGTCGTGCCCCGTCCAACTTCGCTCTCGACAGTGATCGTGCCGTCGAGCTGTTCGACGATGCGTTTGGAGATCGCGAGGCCGAGGCCCAGGCCCCGGCGTTTGGTCGTGACGAAGTCCTCGAAGATCGCGCCCAGCCGGTCCGCGGGAATGCCGGATCCCGTGTCGGCCACGGCGATTTGCACCAGGTCGCCGACGCGCGCCGTTGAGACCGTGACGCGTCCGCCGGGTTCGGTGGCCTGAATCGCGTTGGTGATGAGGTTGCGGTAGACACGGCCGAGCGCGAAGCGGTCGCCTTCGATGAGCAGCGTGCCCTCGGCGAACCGCGACTCGACCGTGACGCCGTTCCGATCGCCCTCGATCCGCATCGACTCGACGATCTCGGAGACCGAGAGGTTGACGTCCATGACGAACCGCTCGATCGGCTTCGGTTTGACGATGTTGCGCAGGTCGTCCATGAAGTGCTTGAGCGTCTGCAGCTCGCGCTCGATGGTCCGGCGGAACATGTCGCGCGTTTCCGGATCGATGTCGTCGCGCAGCAGCAGGCGGGTGCTGTTGCCGATGTTCTGAATCGGGTG
>DATNCQ010000015.1:0-46714 GCA_035571515.1 Vicinamibacterales bacterium | reverse complement strand
CCGTCGATCTCGATCGCTGCACGGGATGTGGCGCGTGCGTCACGGCGTGTCACGCGGAAAACAACATTCCCACCGTCGGACCTGAGCAGTCTGGCCGCGGACGGGCGATGCACTGGATCCGCGTCGAGCGGTACTGGGAAGGCGATTTTCCCGACGTCGCCGTGAAGTTCCGTCCCGTCATGTGCCAGCAGTGCGACGCGGCGCCGTGCGAGCCGGTGTGCCCCACCTACGCCAGCCATCATACCGACGATGGGCTGAACGCGCAGGTCTACAACCGCTGCATCGGCACCCGCTACTGCGCCAACGCCTGTCCCTACAACGTCCGCTTCTTCGACTTCTTCAACCCGTCCTGGGACAAGCCGCTCCACCTGCAGCTCAATCCCGACGTCTCGCTGCGCGAAGTGGGCGTCATGGAAAAGTGCACGTTCTGCGTCCAGCGGATCAAGGCGGTGACGATCCAGGCGAAGGCCGACGACCGGCCGGTTGCCGACGGCGAGATCCAGCCGGCCTGCGCGCAGGCATGCCCGGCGCAGGCCCTGGTGTTCGGCGACCTCGACGATCCCGAGAGTGCGGTGTCGCGGCTGTCCCGATCGTCGCGCGGCAGCAAGCTGCTCGAAGATCTCGGCACCCGTCCGAGCGTGACGTACCTCGATCGGCAATCGCGGACGGACGCATGACCAGACCGACGCCGCGCCTCGCCGCGGCAGCGCCCCGGATGCCGGCCGATCAGCGCATCAACAGCGACCTGCTGCGCCCGCTGACGGAGACGTCGTGGCGTTTCTACGCGCTCGTGGCGGTGTTCGGCGGCATTGTCCTGGCGGCGATCGTCGCGTGGCTGTCGCAGGTCACCAGGGGGTTCGGCATCACCGGCATCCGCTGGCCGATCTACTGGGGCTTCTACGTCACGAGCTTCGTCTTCTGGATCGGGATCAGTCATGCGGGGACGCTCATCTCGGCGATTCTGCGGCTCGTGAACGCGGGCTGGCGGCGGCCGGTCACGCGCTGCGCCGAGGTGATCACGGTGTTCGCGCTGATGATCGGGGCGATGTTCCCCATCGTCCATCTCGGGCGTCCCTGGCTCGCCTTCTGGCTGTTTCCGTATCCGAGCGAGCGGATGATCTGGCCGAACCTGCGGTCGCCGCTCGTCTGGGACTTCTTCGCGATCAACACCTACCTCACGGGCAGCGTGCTCTTCCTCTTCCTGCCGATGATTCCCGACTTCGCGGTCGTGCGCGACAAGTCCACCGGCCGCAGACATCGCATCTACCGGGCGCTCGCGCTCGGCTGGCGTGGCACGCCGAGGCAGTGGCACCGCCTCGAGACGGCGATGCAGATCATGGCGATTGCCATCATCCCGGTGGCGGTCTCGGTGCACACGATTGTCTCGTTCGACTTCTCGATGGCGCCGGTGCCGATGTGGCAGACGACCATCTTCGGGCCGTATTTCGTCGCGGGCGCGATCTTCAGCGGCATCGCGGCGCTGCTCATCGCGATGGCGGTGCTGCGCCGATTCCTCCACCTCGAGGACTACCTGCACCCGGTGCACTTCGAGAACCTCGGCAAGCTGCTGCTCGTGATGGCGCTGCTGTGGGGCTACTTCGTGTTCAACGAGCGCCTGGTCACCTACTACGGCAACAAGCCCGCGGAGATGGCGGTCTTCTGGCGAACGCAGCGCGAGTCGTTCGCGCCGCTCTACTGGACGATGGTCACGGGCAATTTCATCCTGCCGCTGCTGCTGATGGGCATCAGGCGCTTCCGGACGATCACCGGCTGCGTCATCGCATCGATCGGCGTCGTCGTCGGCATGTGGCTGGAACGCTTCCTGATCATCGTCCCCGCGCTCGGTCACAAGTACCTTCCCTACAGCTTCGCGGTCTACCGGCCACAGCCGGTCGAGATTCTGATCGCCGGCGCAACGTTCGCGGCGATGACGCTGCTCTACGTGCTGTTCGCCAAGGTCGTGCCGATTATCTCGATCTGGGAGCTCAAAGCCGGCGCGCACGTACCGTCCGCACTCGTCCCTCCGGCCACGCAGGAGCATCCGCTCGGGGAGTTGCACCTGTGAAGGCCGTCTACGGGCTGTACCCGGACGGGCAGACGGCGCAACAAGCGGTCAACCGCCTGCGCGCGGCCGGCTTCGCGGAGCGCGACATCACGGTTCTCTCGCCGCAGCCGATGGAGGACTACGAGTTCGGCCAGCGCGACAAGGCGACCTGGATGTGGTGGATCGCCTGCGCCGGCGGTGCGGTGGGGATGGCGACCGCGTTCGGCCTCGCCTGGATCACGGAGGCGTCGTGGCCCATGAACGTCGGCGGCCTGCCGACCTTTGCGTGGTGGCCCAACCTGATCATCATCTTCGAATTGACGATGCTCGGAGCGATTGTGGCAACGGTGGCCACGCTCGTCGTCACCGCGCGGCTGGGGCGTGCCGGAGGGCTGTACGACCCCGCGGTGTCCGACGGACAGATCCTGGTCGGGATCGAGCACCCGCCCGACAGCGCGGTCTCCGAACTGCAAACCGCGCTCGGCGCCGTCCGTCACGCGACCGTGAAGACCATCTGAGGCACCCTCGAGGAGATTCTGGCAATGAGACAGTATGCGATCCGGATAGCGGTGGCCGCCGCCGCAGCGTGCATCATGACCGTGGCCGGGTGCGGTGGCGGGGGCGATACGTCGCCGAGCCCGTCGCCCGCGCCCGCACCGGTGCCGACACCCGCGCCGACGCCGACGCCGACGCCGACGCCGACGCCGACGCCGACTCCGACTCCGACTCCGAGCGGCGGCACGACGTTCGTCATCACATCGGCGGGCGTGTCACCACGATCGCTGACCGTCCCGGTGGGCACGCGCGTCACGTTCATGAACAACGACACGCGGACGCACGACATGGAGTCCAATCCGCATCCCGAGCACACCGACTGCCCCGCGATCAACCAGGCCGGCTTTCTCACGCCCGGGCAATCGAAGCAGACCGGCAACCTGAACACGGTGCGCACGTGCGGGTTCCACGATCACGATCAGCCGTCGACCACCAATCTCCAGGGGACGATCGTCATTCAGTAGTCTCGCCCGGTTTCAGTTCCAGCACCTCCACGCCGCGCGGCTCAACGAGCGTCTTCAGGGCCGCCGGCGTGCCGGTGAGCAGCGGGAACGTGCCCCAGTGCATCGGCACGACCTGCTTCACGCCGAGCAGCTCGCATGCCCTGGCTGCCTGCACCGGGTCCATCGTGAAGCGATCGCCGATCGGCAGGAACGCAATCGCCGGCGCGTAGAGCTCGCCGATCAGGCGCATGTCACCGAACAGGCAGGTGTCGCCCGCGTAGTAAATCGACAGCCCGTCCTCGAGGCGGACGACGAAGCCCGCGGGCTCGCCCATGTACACCATCTGCCCGTTGTCGAAGTAGCCGCTGCTGTGGCGCGCGTCCGTCATCGTCACGCGCAGGCCGGCGACGTCCTGCGAGCCGCCCTTGTTCATCGGCGCGGTGCTCGCAATCCCTTTGCGCGTCAGCCAGTCGCACAGCTCGAAGATACCGACCACCGGCGCACCGCCCTCACGAGCGCAGGCGACGAGATCCTCGATGTGATCGAAGTGGCCGTGCGAGGCGAGGATGAGATCGACCTTCGGCGGCTTGCGCATCGAGTCGGGGCACGAGGGATTGGAGGAAAGCCACGGGTCGAACAGCAACCGCTTTCCTCCGGGGGTGCGCACGATGAACGTAGAGTGTCCCAGCCAAGTAATCGAGAGGCGTTGCATACCTCCGGATTGTTACACTAGGCATAGATGGTCGAGGCGCCAGTAGAGTTCATCCGTCCCCGTGAGCCCAAGCCAGCGTGGCTGAAGGTGCGCGCACCGGGGTCGGAGAACTATCTCCGGCTCAAGGGCGTGATGAAGGAGCTGAAGCTCCACACCGTCTGCGAGGAGGCGCGCTGCCCGAACATCGGCGAGTGCTGGCACCACGGGACCGCGACGTTCATGATTCTCGGCGACGTCTGCACGCGCGCGTGCGCCTATTGCGCGGTCGCGCACGGCAAGCCGAACGAGCTCGACCTCGCGGAGCCGGCGCGGGTGGCGGACGCGATCGAGCGGATGGCGCTGCGGCATGCGGTCATCACGTCGGTCGACCGCGACGACCTCGCCGACGGCGGCGCGTTCATCTTCGCCGAGACGATCCGGCGCACCCGCGAACGGGTCCCCGGATGCCGCCTCGAGGTGCTGATTCCCGACTTTCAGGGCCTCGAGTCGTCGCTGCGGACGGTGCTGGACGCCGGACCCGACGTCCTCAATCACAACATCGAGACCGTGCCGCGTCTCTACCGGATGGCGCGATCGGGCGGCAAGTACGTGCGCTCGCTGGAGCTGCTCGAGCGGTCGCGGCAGTACAGGCCGGCGATCGCCACCAAGACGGGCATCATGGTCGGACTCGGCGAGGAGGTCGACGAGGTCGTCGCCGTGTTCGACGACCTGCAGCGCGCCGGCGTGTCGATCCTGACGATCGGCCAGTACCTGCGGCCGACCGCCGCGCACGCGCCGATGGCCCGCTACTACCATCCCGACGAGTTCGCGGCGCTCAAGCGCCTGGCGCTGGCGCGGGGCTTCGCGCACGTGGAATCGGGGCCGCTCGTGCGAAGCTCGTATCACGCCCATGAGCAGGCCGACGCGTACGAGAAGAGCCGCTAGCCGCGGCGGGCCGGCTGAAGCCGGCCCCTCCGTCCTCGCGCTGTCGTGCGTACTTGCGCTGTTTCTCACGCTGGCCGGCGCTGCCGCCGCACAGGCTCCCTCGCGCGCCGACGTCCTACGCGGCGAATACGGCCGCTACCGCGCCAACAACGACCTGCTCTCCTATTACCTCGACATCCGCGTCGACCCGGCGAAGCAGTTCCTCGGCGGCAGGAACACCATCCGCTTCCGGATGCTGAAGGACGACACGCGCATCCAGATCGACCTCTACGCGTACCTGAAGGTCGAAAAGATTCTCCTCGGCACGCGCGCGCTCCGCTACACGCGCGAGATGAACGCGGTGTTCATCGACTTTCCGCAGATGCTGCGCGCCGGCCGCGAATACGCCATCGACTTCTACTACTCGGGGATGCCCGAGCCGGTCGCGCGCTTCGGCTGCATCACCTTCCGCAAGGACACGGCTGGCCGCGACTGGGTGACCACGGCGTGCGAGGACGCCGGCGCCAGCTACTGGTGGCCGAACAAGGAACAGTGGCGCGACGAAGTCGAGAGCATGCGCATCAGCGTGGCCGTGCCCAACGGCCTGATGGACGTGTCGAACGGCGCCTTCGTCGGCAAGACCGACCTGCACGACGGCTACACGCGCTGGGACTGGATGGTCCACTATCCGATCAACAACTACGACGTCGCGCTCAACATCGCCGCCTACGAGCACTTCGGCGATCGGCTGGGCGACCTCCCGCTCGACTTCTACGTCCTCCCCGAGGACGTGGACAAGGCGAAGGAGCAGTTCGCGCAGGCCAAGCCGATGCTGCAGGTGTTCGAGCACTACTTCGGCGAGTACCCGTTCCAGAAGGATGGCTACAAGCTGGTCCAGGTCCCCTATGCCGGGATGGAGCACCAGAGCGCGGTCGCCTACGGGAATCACTTCGTCAACAGCTACTACCCGTCACGCGACTGGACCGGCGTCCAGATCAGCCCGCGCTTCGACTTCATCATCATCCACGAGAGCGCGCACGAGTGGTTTGGCAACGCCATCACCGCCGCGGACGTCTCCGACATGTGGATTCACGAGGGATGGGCCACCTACCTGGAGTGCCTGTTCGTCGAATTCATGTACGGCCATACCGACTACCTGGCGTACGTGAACGCCGAGAAGAACAAGGTGCGGAACACCGAGCCTATCGTCACGCCGCGCGGCATCCACCGCGAGCCGACGCAGGACATGTATTTCAAGGGCGCGCTGTTCCTCAACACTCTGCGCAGCGTCATCGACGACGACCGCCGGTGGTTCGCGCTGATTCGTGACTTCTACCAGGCGTTCAAGTACCGGACGATTCTCACCGAAGACGTCGTCGCGTTCTTCAACACGCAGACGGGGACGAACCTGACGCCGATCTTCGACGAGTACCTGCGGCACGCCGACGTGCCGATGCTCGAGCTGGCGTTCGACGAGCCCGCTCACACCGTCGCCTACCGCTGGAAGGCGGGCGAGAAGGATTTCGCGATGCCGGTGCGCGTCGGCGATCCCGCCGCCTGGCAGCTCGTTCGTCCCACGCGCGAGTGGCAGACGATGACGTGGCCGTCGAAGCCAACCGACTTCGAGGTCGCGACGGATTTGTACTACGTGTACGTGGAGCGAACCGCCCCGCCGATCACCTTGCCTGCCACAACAGGTACACCGCCGCCGCCGAGCCGATGATCGCGCCGCCGTAACAGACCGCGGCGATCACCTCCTGCAGATGCTTGATCTGCAAGCCGTCGTAGAGCGTGTGGCGGAAGCGGTGCGCCCAGTGGAACAGCGAGAGCACGATCAGGGCGAGCAGCACGAGGGCGACGAGCGGATTGGCCAGCAGCGTCGCCATGTGCCCGCGCGTCGGCGCCGTCAGCCATCCGAGCGGAAAGGCGACGCCGAACAGGAACAGCAGGGCGGGCATCAGCATCGCGGAGACGACGCCGCCCGCGCTGAAGAGCATCCACAGGAACGGCTCCGCGTCTCGTTTGATCATTTACGCCCCTAGAAGGAGCCAGAAGACCACCGCCGATGCGACCAGCCAGGCGGCGTAGTGCGACGCGCCGATCAGCTGCTGCGGGGCGCGCTTCTTGCCGACGTGCACCACCAGCGCACGCGGTGCCGCATCGAAGAACGTGATCGCGTGATACACGAGGAACAGGAAACTGACGATGTTGAGCAGGAGCACGGACGGGCGCGCGGACCAGGTGAGAAATTCCTGGTAGGCGGCATCGCCCTGCAGCACCCGCCAGATCAGGAGCAGCAGGTAGACGACGAACCAGGCGACGAAGAGGCAGCTCCCCTCGCGCAGCACGAACGCGAAGTAGGACCGTTTCTCCAGCCACCAGTACGTCGACACGCGGCGGCGCAGCCAACGCGGGTGATAGTTGTAGGCGGGACTTTCGGCCATTACGCCCCCCTCGGCATGAAGAACGCCTTCATCGATTCCACGGCGCCGGTCAGCTTGTATCGCTGGATCGCGCCGGCGGGGTCCACGTGCTTGGGGCACACCTTCGTGCACTCGCCGACGAACGTGCAGCCCCAGATGCCGGCGTGCTCGTTGAGCACGTCCATCCGCTGCGCCGCGCCCTCGTCTCGCGTATCGAGGTTGTAGCGCTGCGCGAGCGCGATGGCGGCCGGGCCGATGAACTTCGGATCCAGCCCGTAGATGGGGCACGCCGCGTAGCAGAGCATGCAGTTGATGCACATGCTGAACTGCTTGTACTCGTCGAGCTCGTCCGGCGTCTGCAGGTACTCGCCCTCGGAGATCGGCTTCTCGTAGCGGCGCAGGATGAACGGCTTGACGGCGGCCAGCTTGCGCATGAAATCGCCGATGTCGACGATCAGGTCGCGGATGATCGGGAAGTTCCGCAGCGGCTCGATGCGGAGCGGACCGGGCGCGTAGTCCGCGAGGAACGTCGCGCACGTCAGCTTCGGCTCGCCGTTGACGGTCATGCCGCAGCTGCCGCAGATGCCCATGCGGCACGACCAGCGGTACGAGAGCGTGCCGTCGATGCGATCCTTGATGTAGTTCAGCCCGTCGAGGACCACCCAGTCTTTCGGGCAGGGCACCTCGTGCTCGTCGAACGTCGGCTCAGACTGTTTCTCCGGCAGGTAGCGAGCGACCTGCAGCGTGATGTGGTCCCGCATGTGCCGCAGCCTCCCCGTAAACCCGCTCGGCCGGCGGCCAGCGGGTGATGGTGACCGGCATGTAATCGACACGAGGTGTTCCGTCGGGATTGCGATAGACGACCGAGTGCGAGAGGAACCGGATGTCGTCGCGCGCCGGGAAATCGGTGCGCTGGTGCGCGCCGCGCGACTCCTCGCGCTTGACCGCGGAGGCGATGATCGCGTCGGCGATGTCGACCATGAACGCGAGCTCGAGCGCCGAGACGCGCTCGGTGTTGAAGGTGCGGCTGTCGTCCTCGATGGCGACGTCCGCGAGGCGCACGCGCAGCTGCCGCAGCCGCTCGACGCCCTTCTCGAGCTCCGCCCGCGTCCGGTAGATCCCCGCGCTCGCCTCCATCGTCGCCTGCATCTCGGTGCGCAGGTCGGCGATGCGCTCGTGCCCCCGCCTGTTCAACAGGTCGCGCTCGACGCGCCGGCGCTCCTCCTCGGTCTGCACGACGATTCCGGGCGTCACGTCGTAGAGCCGCGAGGCGTATTCGGCCGCCGCGTGCCCGGCGCGCGCGCCGAACACGAGCAGCTCGGGGAGCGAATTGGAACCGAGGCGGTTGGCGCCGTTGATGCTCACGCACGCCGTCTCGCCCGCCGCGTAGAGCCCGGGCAGCGTCGTCGCACCGTCGATGTCGGTGTGCACGCCGCCCATCATGTAGTGCACCACCGGGCGCACCGGGATCAGATCCTTGACCGGGTCGAGCCCTTGGTACTTCATGCACAGCTCACGCACGAACGGGATCTTCGCGTCGATCTTCTTCGCGCCGAGATGCCGCAGGTCGAGATGGACTACGGGTCCGTACGGGGTGTCGGTGGTCCTCCCCTTCGCGAACTCCTGCATGAACGCCTGCGAGAGGCGGTCGCGCGGCCCGAGCTCCATCGATTTCAGCACCGGCTCCTTGTGCGGCGTGCCGAGGTTGTAGTCCTGCAGGTAGCGATAGCCGTCCTTGTTGATCAGGTAGCCGCCCTCGGCGCGCGCCGCCTCGGTGATGAGGATGCCCGTGAACGGCAGCCCCGTCGGGTGGTACTGGACGAACTCCATGTCCTTGAGCGCGGCGCCGGCGCGGTAGGCGAGCGCCATGCCGTCGCCGGTGTTGATCGCCGCGTTGGTCGTGAACGGGAACACCTTGCCGCAGCCGCCGGTGCAGAGGATCACGGCGCGGGCGGTGATGGCCTCGACGCGGCCCGAGGCGAGATCGATCGCGACCACGCCCTGCACACGGCCCTCGTCGACGAGGAGCCTGGTGACGAACCACTCGTCGTAGCGCCTGACGGTCGTGTACTTGAGGGAGGTCTGGAAGAGCGTGTGCAGCATGTGGAAGCCGGTCTTGTCGGCGGCAAACCACGTGCGCATGTTCTTCATGCCGCCGAAGGGACGCACGGCGATGCGGCCGTCGGGCTCGCGGCTCCACGGGCAGCCCCAGTGCTCGAGGCGAAGCAGCTCGCGCGGCGCCTCCTGGACGAACATCTCGACGGCGTCCTGATCGCAGAGCCAGTCGCCGCCCGCGATCGTGTCGTAGGAATGCTCGTCGAGGCTGTCGTCGGGCGCGACCGCGCCGGCGGCGCCGCCCTCGGCGGAGACCGTGTGGCTCCGCATCGGGTACACCTTCGACACCACCGCGATGTCGAGGCGTGGGTTGAATTCGGCGATGGCGATCGCGGCGCGCAGACCGGCGCCGCCGCCGCCCACCAACACAACGTCATGAGTAGGGATCACCGGGTTCTCCTCCGCCGACCGTGGTTCGTCGAGGCGTTGTGCGGAAGGCGGCCTGTGCGAGGCCGCTCCTATTCCGCGGACAGGAGCTCGTCCACCATGACGCGTCCGTCGTGGTGCACGACCCTCCGGCTCACGCTGCCGTCGTGGTATTCGCGGTCGATGCTCATGCATCCGCACGCGTATTCCACTTCGCGGGTGACGAAGTCGTCGTCGTGATCCTCGTAGTGTTCGCTGTCCGCCATCCGCCCGCATGGTGCGGACTGACCCTTGAAGCTGCCGTTTGCGTTCACGCCTCCCCCTCCTTCCGACATTTCCACGGGGACTCCGAGACGCCGACACCGAACGAGCAAGCGAGGCTGCTGCGTGTCAGCAGCCATGGGCACGGCCGGGGACCTGGGTGACGTTGGGTGGGGTAAGGAAGCCTCCCCGGTGGCTTCGGTGCGCCAGATACTACGTCAAAGGCGGAGCAACTTCAAAATCACTTCGGCGGTGTCACCGCGTCGAACCACTTGAACCCGAGCTTCTTCAGGAGCACGACGTTGTCGTGGTTCCCCTCGAGGCAGGTGTTTTCCCACACTTCCTTCGCGTAGGGATCGGCCGCCCGGGCGGCGCCGGCGGCGGCGACCGCGTTCGGGATGGCTCCTGCATTGGCCCCGGCGCCGGTCCCCGTCCGCCGCTTCGGGTACGTCATCGTCCACGGCCGCGTGTAGATCGTGGGGTCTTCGATCGTGATCACGTAGTCGATGGTGTTCGGCTCGACCCGCGTCAACCGCTCGACCATGTGCGTGTTCGGACCGTAGAAGTTGCCGGCGCTGTCGATCCACGTCTCGCCGTTGATGCCCGTAATGTCCACGACCAGCGTCTCGCCTTCCCAGCGGCCGCGCGAGTTGCCGAAATAGAACTTCGCGTCCGGCGACATGTGCGGCCGGCCGTCGGTCGGGATCACGCGGTAGGTATTCGCGGTGAGCAGGATCACCTGGGCGGGTCTCTGGATGATCTCCTGTCCGCCGAACGCCAGGCGAGGCATGCCGTTCAGGCAGAGCGACGACGGATCGCTGTAGAGACGCTGGCCCGTCTCACCCGGCCAGCCGCGCGCCAACCCGGCGCGAATCTCGTTGCGCTTCGCCAGCGCCCACGGCGTGTACGGGACCTTCCCGTCCGCCGGATCGGAGACGTAACTCTCCTGTGGCGGCGTCGTCACGTCGACGTACTCGTGCTCCTCGAGGTCGTCGTTGCCGCCCCCGACGGGACCGTTCCAGTTGCCCTGGAGGTCGGGCACGCCGTCAGGCGTGCGCGGCGCCTTGTAGGGCGGCAGCTTGGCCTTCTGCGCGACCCACGTCCTGGCCTGCGGGAATTTCGGGGTGTCGGGCCTGAAGAAGGCTTGCGGTGGGTCTCCACCGGCCGCTCGTCCGGTCACCGGCAGAATGACCACCACGCCACCCACGACCGCAAGCGCCGCCAACAGCCAACGTCTCATCTGAAACCTCACCGGGTATTGAAATAGGGTGAATCCGGCTTCGCCCACTCCTGCTTCAGCAGGTACGCCCCGCACTCGTATTCCAGCAGCTCGACGTCCTTTTCCTGGCGACGGTAGAGCGGCATGCTGATCTTCCACGGCCGGGTGAACACCTTCGGATCCTCGATCGTCACTTCGTACAACATGTGATCCGGCCCGGTCGGCGTGAACCGCTCGACCAGGTGCAGCGCGTCGCTGTGGTAGTTCCCCGCGCGATCGAACCAGGTCTCTTCGTTGAAGTGGATCACGTCGACGACAAGCGAGTTGCCCTCCCACCGTCCGCGCGAGTCGCCCATGAACCAGTCGATCGGTCCCTCTGGATGCGGGTTGCCGTTCATGTAGACGTAGCGGATGATGCGCGAGTACTCGTGCAGGATGACGACCTTGTCCGCCTGCTGCACGATGCGGAACGGATACGGCATGTAGGTGATGCGCGGAACGCCGGGCAGGATGCACCGGTTCTCCGGGTCGAGCTGCTGCCGGTTCTTGAAGTTCTCCTGCTTCTTCGCGAGCGCCTCGGGCTTGTACGGGATGTCGTTCCCCTCGACGACGCCGTGGCCCGCGGGGACACCGAGCGTCGCGCCGTGATCCTGCAGGTCCCAGGCGGCGGTGTTCAGCACCTGCCAGAGGCCCTGCAGGTCGGGCTGCCCCTCGCGCGTGCGCGGCGGCGTGTAGGCAGCCGCCGGCGTCTGCGCCGCGGCCGAAGGTGGCAACAGCAGGACGGCCGTGCAGGCTGCGAGGGTGACCGCGAACCCGGCGAACCAGCGCTTCACTGGCATCTCCTCTTCGTTAACTGATTGAGGACCGAAGTCTAGGGAGGCCGCATAGCACTGTCAAGCGTCGGCAGGTTTGGAGGGTTCCAGATTCTGCGCGAATGCCAGGCCGCGAGCGTTTCAAGGATTGCGCGATCGATCGGGCGGCACGCGCGAAATGGCGGGAAAACGGGCGGCACGCCACACGCATTGCCTGGTGCCGGAGCCGACGATGGTACGATGGAAACGAAGCCAGCGAGCCGTACTCGTCACGGTACTGCCGGCAATGGCAAACCTGGGTGCCGGTGCATTGATTCCGGGCCAGGCCTTCGGACAGCGCCCGTTCTCGTGGATGATGTTCGCTGTCGGCATCGTGCAGTGGATCGTTCTCGTTTCGGGAGCGGTAATCATCGCCGGAATTGACGATGTTGAATGACGCCGCGACTGCCTACGCCGTTCTGATCCCTCTGACGATCGGTGTCCTCGCGTGGGTGCTGATCCTGTTCGACTGGCTCGGCCGGCGGCGTGACCGCCGGAACACCGAAAGGCCTGAGCTCCGCCCCTAATGTGCCGGGTCCGCGTGCGCCCGGCACCGGTGCTTCGCGGCACCCGGCCTACTTTTCATTACCGCTACCGCAGCATGTGCAGCAGCCGCGTCACCGGGTCGTAGAACCGGCTGACGACGCGCTCTTTCAGCGGGATGATCGCGTTGTCGGTGATGTGGATGTGCTCCGGGCACACCTTCGTGCAGCACTTCGTGATGTTGCAGTAGCCGATCCCCGCCTTCTCCTTCATGTCCGGGATGCGGTCGGCCGCGTCGATCGGGTTCATCTCCAGCTGCGCCGCGTAGACGAAGAAGCGCGGGCCGATGAACTCGTCGAATTTCTTGTGCTCGCGCAGCACGTGGCAGACGTCCTGGCAGAGGAAGCACTCGATGCACTTCCGGAACTCCTGGATTCGGTCCACGTCGCGCTGCGCGACGCGGAACGTGCCGTCAGGGGCGTCGGGCGTGCGGGGCGTGATCTTGCGGATCCCTTTCTTCACCGCGAAGTTCCACGAGACGTCGGTGACGAGGTCCTTGATCGGCGGGAACGCGCGCATCGGCTCGAGGGTGACCGGTTCGTCGAGGTTCACCTGGCTGAGGCGCGTCATGCACATCAGCCGCGGACGCCCGTTGACTTCCGCGGAGCACGACCCGCACTTGCCCGCCTTGCAGTTCCAGCGGACCGCGAGGTCGGGCGCCTGCTCGGCCTGGATGCGATGCACGGCGTCGAGCACCACCATCCCGTCCGACACGGCGGTCGTGTAATCCCTGAAGCCGCCGCCGCCACCCTGCTGCGTCCGCCAGATTCGAAACGTGGCCCGATCCTTCATTAGGTCTTTTGCTCCTCGATCGCCTGCTTCAGGTCGCCCGGCATCGGCGGAATGGGTACGCGCGACACCTGCATCGAGCCGTCGCGCGCCTGCTTGACGACGATGTTGAAGGTGCCGAACTCGGCGGCCTTTTCCGGGTAGTCCTCGCGGAAGTGGCCGCCCCGGCTCTCCTTGCGCTCGAGGGCCGAGAGCGTGATGGCTTCGGACACCGACAGCAGGTTTCGCACGTCGATCGACGTGTGCCAGCCGGAGTGATACTCGCGGTGGCCTTCGGCGCCGAGTCGCGCCGCCCGCTCGTTGAAGTCGCGGATCCGGCCGAGCGCCTCGCGCATCTCCGCCTCGTTGCGGACGATGCCGACGAGCCGCTGCATCGCATCCTGCAGGTCCTGCTGCACGTTGTACGGGTTTTCGCCCTCGGCGCCGCGATCGAACGGCGCCAGCGACTGCGCGATGGCGCGGTCCGCGGCGCCCTCGTCGATGCGCGGCTGGCCGTTGGCACGCGCGTATTGCGACGCGTACTCACCGGCGCGCTTGCCGAAGACGATCAGGTCCGACAGCGAGTTGCCGCCGAGCCGGTTGGCGCCGTTGATGCCGGAGGCGCACTCGCCGGCGGCGAACAGCCCGGGCACCGTCGACATCTGCGAGTCGGCGTCCACCCGTATCCCGCCCATGATGTAGTGCGTCGTCGGACCGACCTCCATCGGCTCCTTCGTGATGTCGAGGTCGGCGAGCTCCTTGAACTGGTGGTACATGCTCGGGAGCTTCCGCTTGATGTGCTCCTCGGCGTTCGGCAGCTTCTCCTTGATCCACGCGATGTCGAGGAAGACGCCGCCGTGCGGCGACCCGCGGCCCGCCTTCACCTCGCGGTTGATGCAGCGCGCGACGTGGTCGCGCGTCAGCAGCTCGGGCGGGCGGCGCGCCGACTTGTCGCCCTGCGTGTAGCGCCACCCTTCCTCGGCATCCGAGGCCGTCTGCGGCTTGTAGTTGTCGGGGATGTCGTCGAACATGAAGCGGCGTCCTTCCCTGTTGCGCAGGACGCCTCCCTCGCCGCGCACGCCCTCGGTGACGAGAATGCCGCGGACGCTCGGCGGCCAGACCATGCCAGTCGGATGGAACTGGATGAACTCCATGTCCATCAGCTCGGCGCCGGCTCGGTACGCCAGCGCGTGGCCGTCGCCGGTCCCCTCCCAGCTGTTGCTCGTGATCTTGTACGCGCGCCCGGCGCCCCCGGTCGCCAGGATGACGGTCTTGGCGGCAAAGATGTGGAAGCGCCCGCGCTCGCGGTCGTACCCCACCGCGCCCGCCGCGCGGCCGCCGTCGAGGAGCAGCTCGATGACCGTGTGCTCCATGTGGACGGTGACGCCGAGGTAGATGGTGTGGTCCTGGAGCGTGCGAATCAGCTCGAGGCCCGTGCGGTCGCCGACGTGCGCGAGCCGCGGATAGCGGTGGCCGCCGAAGTTGCGCTGGTTGATGCGGCCGTCGCGCGTGCGATCGAACACCGCGCCCCACCCTTCGAGCTCGCGGACGCGGTCGGGCGCCTCCTTCGCGTGAATCTCGGCCATGCGCCAGTTGTTGATGTACTGGCCGCCGCGCATCGTGTCGGCGAAGTGCACCTTCCAATTGTCCCGGTCGTCGTTGTTCGCCAGCGCCGCCGCCATGCCGCCCTCGGCCATCACGGTGTGCGCCTTGCCGAGCAGCGACTTGCAGATCAGGCCCACCGAGACGCCCGCGTTCGCCGCTTCGATGGCGGCACGCAGTCCGGCCCCACCCGCCCCGATCACGAGGACGTCGTACGTATACGTTGACGCGGTCGGCATTACTGGTGGATTCCTGCGAACGTTGTCAAGGGCCGCTCCGTTGTCGCGGCCCGCAGGCTCGCGGTCGATGGCTTGTTGTGATTCCAGCTCCCGCTGTTGAGACTCCCCACTAGAGGATCCTGAAGTCGGTCCAGATCCCCATGGAGCAGAGTCGGACGTACAGGTCCGCGAAGCCCACCGTGCACAGGCTCAACCACGCGAAGAGCTGGTGCTTGTAATTGAGCGCGCTCGAGCACGCGTACGCCATGTCGCACGCGCCATGCCTGGAGACTTCGTCGTGGAAGCCGCCGACGATGTGGCGCATCGCGTGGCAGCCGAGCGTGTAGGAACTGAGGAGCACGACGTTGAGGGCGAGGATGAGCGTGCCGACGCCGACGCCGAACCTCGTCCCGCCGGCGCCATCGGGCCAGCGCGTCGCCAGCCACACGTCGTACGACAGCAGGAAGAGGAAGATGCAGGCGATGTAGAGAAAGTAACGGTGGATGTTCTGCGCGACGAGCGGAAACGACTGCTCGCCCCAATAGCTCTTGCGCGGCTCGCCCACGGCGCACGACGGCGGGTCGGCCCAGAACGACTTGTAGTACGCGCCACGGTAGTAATAGCAGGTGAACCGGAACAGACCGGGGAACGGAAGAATCAGCAGCGCGGGCGAGAACGGCAGGAACGCGGGGATCCAGGCCGGCTTGACGCCAAACCAGGCATGCTCGAGCCCCGCCGTGTCACCCGGCGAGGCAAACAGCACCGGCGCGTAGAACGGCGACAGGTATGGGCCGAACGTGTAATGGGCGTTCTGCAGCGCTGCCCACGTCGAGTAGGCGACGAATGTGCCGAGACCGAGGAAGACGGCGAGCGGGGCGACCCACCATGCATCGCGGCGGCTGGTCGACCCAAAACCGCGCGAGACATCAGTCACCGGAATGACTTGCATTCAACCTCCAGATAGGTGTGACTGGTGATTCGTGACTTGTGAATTGACGTGCAGGTCAATCACCAGTCACAGATCACCAATCACCGATCTTATCTAGCGGCTGCTTGTCCCCGCAAGTTTGCTCGTGGCGAGGAAACCTGCCTTCGCGCACTCCTCGGCAGTGGTGAGATAGCGCAGGATCGCGGCGTTGCCGATCACGTACGGATGACGCTCGTTCGGCTGTCGCGTGCGCAGCGCGGCGATCTTGGCGTTGGTGCCGTCGTAGGCCGTGTGATTCGAGAGCACCACGTCGGCGCCGGACTTCTGCACCACGCCGCGATACCGCTCGGCTGATCGAATATAGGGCAGGAAGTTCGCCGGCTTCGGCGCGAAGTTGAACGCCGTGCCGCCCCACGTCGCGACGGTGTGCGTCGTGCCGCGGTCCTTCACCTGGAAGACGCTCGAGATCGTCCCCGGCGTGTGGCCCGGCGTGAGGTACATCGTGATGGTGGTGTCGCCGAGCGTCAGTTTGTCACCATCCTTGGCTTCGATGTCGCGCCGCGGACGGATGCGCTCCGGGATCGTGCGATCCGACACGTCCCAGTCCTCCTTCGACATCACGACGCGCGTGCCGAAGTGATCCTGCAGGTACTTCGCGCCGCCGATGTGATCGGTGTGCGCGTGGCTCACGAGCGCGTACTTGATGTCGGCGGGGTTGAGCCCGAGCTTCTTCAATCCGTTCACGACCTCGTCCTCGACCGAGTAGTCGTAGATCGTGTCGATGACGATGATCCCCTGCGAGGTGGTGAGCGCCCAGGCCGAATACTCGGTCATGCCGACGAAGTAGAGGTTGTCGAAGACCTTCACCGGCTCGGCGTGCCACTGCGCCGCCGGAGGCGGACCGGCCTGGCGGCCACCGCCGCCCCCGCCACGGCCCTGTCCGGCGGGCGCTGGCGGCGCCAGCGGCTTCTCGTACTCCATGCAGATGCGGTCGTAGAGCGCCGTGAAGTCGCTTCCCGCAGCCTTCTTCGCGGCCGCAAGATGGCTTTCGACGGTGCCAGTCACCTGCTGGGCCACGACACCGGCGGTCGCAAGCGCGAGGGCCGCGCACGTCGCAATGGCCACGTTCCTCATTGGGCTGCCTTCACGGTGGTAATCCACGCCACCAGCGTTTTCACTTCCGGATCGTCCATCGACTTGAAATGCTTGCCGCCCGGGTGGAACTCGGTGCCGCCCGCCTCGTGCTCGAGCGGCATCAGCACCAGCCGACTGAGCTTGGGCTGACCGGGGACCACGACGCGCTGCATCGCGGCGAAATTCGCACGCGACTGCGCTTCGGTCCACGAGGAGGCGCCCGGCGCCATCTCCTGGAGCCGGAGCGGGGTGCCCTGTGAATGGCACGCGTAGCAACGGGCGTGATCGCCGCGCTTGGCGAGGAAGATCGGCTCGACCTTCGTCCGGAAGGTCTCGAAATCGAGGCCGCGCGGACCGGTGGCGGGCGCCGCGGAGCCCTGTCCCTGCAGAGTGGACCGGGCACAGATGAGGACGAGGAGGACCGCAAGGCAAAGGGTTGTTCGGCGCATGGGCGCTTTATATACGGTGGACCGGCTAGTGTAAAGTACGCGGACATCGCAGAGGCGGACCTTCAGGTCCGCCTGGAGCGGGAGGTTTGTCTATGCAGCGCGTTGTCCTGACGGCGGCGATCGCCGTGGCCCTGACCGCCGTGGCGGGCGCGTCGTCCGTCCGCATCATTCAGACGAATTCCGCGGGAACGACCGTCCACCTGATCGACCCGGCGACCAACACCGTCGTCGGCGTCATCAACGGCATCGAGGTGAACCACGGCGCCACCTCCGCGCCCGACGGCTCGCGCTTCTACATCAGCAACGAAGCCGAGAAGACGCTCGACGTCGTCGACACGAAGACCTTGAAGGTCATCAAGTCGATCCCGCTGACGGCGCATCCCAACAACGTCTCGATCAGCAAGGACGGCAAGCGTGTCTACGTGGCGATCGCTGCCGCTCCGGGCGCGGTCGACGTGATCGACACGGCAACGATGACGCGGGCAAAGAGCATTCCGGTGAAAGGTTCCGCACACAACACGTACGTGACGCCCGACGGCAAGTACGTCATCTGCGGCTCGGTCGCCGGCAAGTTGATGACCGTCATCGACCAGAAGACCGAGGAGCCGCTGTGGAGCGTGGCGTTCGACGCCGGCGTGCGGCCGATCGCGTTCGAGAAGAAGGCGGACGGATCGACCGGGCGCGTCTTCGTCCAGTTGTCCGACTTCAACGGCTTCGCGATCGTCGATTTCGACCAGCGGAAGGAAGTGGGCCGCGTCGAGCTGCCCGAGGTGTCCGAGAAGGAACGGGTCACCGAGGGGCTGCAGGGCTCTCCGTCGCACGGCATCGGCGTCACGCCGGACGGCAAGACGCTGTGGGTGCTCAGCAAGATGAACAGCCACATCTACGAATACTCGATGCCGGACCTGAAGCTGATGGGCGACGCGCCGACAGGCCATCACCCGGACTGGCTGACGTTCACGCCCGACAGCAAGTCGGTCTACATCGCCAATGCAGGATCGAACTCGGTGACGGTCGTGGACATCGCCAGCCGCAAGGTCGTGAAAGAGATTCCGGTCGGCTATGTGCCTAAACGGAACGCCACCGCGGTCCTGCCCTGAGGAGCAGGCGGACGCCCGCGTAGGGGCCGGCTTCAGCCGGCCCAACCTTTTCCCTTACTGCCCGCTGCCCGCTGCCCGCTGCGCGCTCCGCTTCGGCTTGTAAACGTGCGTGCTCTGACCGAAGAACACCTCCGCCGCTTCCATCAGGCCTTCGGATAGCGTCGGGTGGGGGTGAATTGTCAGCCTCATGTCCTCGGCGGTCGCGCCCATCTCGATCGCCAGCGTCCCCTCGGCAATCAGTTCGCCGGCGCCCGATCCCGCGATGCCCACGCCGAGCACGCGGCCCGTCTGTTTGTCGAGAATCAGCTTGGTGAGCCCTTCCGGTGAATCGACCGTGATGGCGCGGCTCAGCGCGCCCCATGGGAACTTCGCCACGTCGATGTCGCGCCCGTCGGCTTGCGCCTGCGCCTCCGTCAGTCCCGTCCACGCGATCTCCGGGTCGGTGAAGACGACGGCGGGAATGGCGAGCGGCTCGAAGACCGCCTTGTGCCCCTGGATCGCTTCCACCGCGACGCGCGCCTCGTGCGAGGCCTTGTGCGCGAGCATCGGCTCGCCGGCGACGTCGCCAATTGCGAAGATGGTCGGCTCGGCGGTCCGCCGCTGGCCGTCGGTCTCGATGAACCCCTTCGCGTCCACTTTCACCGCGGTCTTCTCGAGCCCGGGGATCTTGGAGTTCGGCCGCCGGCCCACCGCGACGAGCACGCGGTCGAAGGTTCGATCGGTCTCGTCTCCTCCTTCGAACGCCACGCGAATGCCGTTCTTCTCTTCGGCGATTTTGACGACCTTGGTGTTGAGCATGATCTTCGCGAACACCTTCTCGAGCCGCTTCTGCAGCACCGCGACGAGGTCACGATCGGCGCCCGGAAGCAGGCCACCGGTCATCTCGACGACGGAGACCTTGCTGCCGAGCGTGGCGTAGACGGTGCCAAGCTCGAGGCCGATGTAGCCGCCGCCGATCACGAGCAGCGACTTCGGGATGTCGGGCAGCTCGAGGCCCGAGGTCGAGTCCATCATCCGCGGGCTGTCGAGCGCGAGCGACGGTATGCGCGTCGGGCTCGACCCGGTGGCCAGGATGCAGTGCTCGAACTGCAGCTCGGTCTCGCCGCCGCCGGTGGCGATCGTCATCGACTTCGGGCCCGTCAGCGCGGCGCGCCCCTGGATGAACTTCACCTTGCGCAGCCGGCCGACCTGGCCGACCCCGCTCGTCAGCTTGTCCACCACGCCCTGCTTGAAGGCGCGCAGCGTGTCGACGTCGATCTTCGGCTCGGCAAAGGTGACGCCCCAGGCGGAGGCGTGGCGCGACTCGTCGACGACTTTCGCGACGTGGAGCAGCGCTTTCGACGGGATGCAGCCGCGATAGAGGCAGACACCGCCCGGGTTCTTCTCCAGGTCGACGAGCGTCACCTGCATGCCGAGGTCGGCGGCGTAGAACGCCGCCGCGTAGCCGCCCGGGCCCGCGCCGAGGACTGCCAGTTGTGTGGATTCGCGCGCCATGCGTCAGCCGAGCAGCGAGAGGAGGAACGGCTGCTCGATGGCCTGCACGACCCAGCGCAGGAAGCGCATCGCGTCCGCGCCGTCGATCACCCGGTGGTCGTACGAGAGCGACAGCGGCAGCAGCTGGCGCGGCTCGAATCTGCCGTCGTGACCCTCGACGTGGCCCGGGCCGCCCTGAGCGCCATTCGGAGGGCGCCATACCGGTTCGACGATGCCGCGCGACACGCCGAGGATGGCGACCTCGGGCCAGTTGACGATCGGCGTGAAGTAGGTGCCACCGATCCCCCCGAGGTTGGAGATGCTGATGCCGCCGCCGCTCATCTCGTCGAGCGTCAGCTTCTTCGCGCGCGCCTTCTCGGAGAGCTGATGCAGCTCGATGGCGATCTGCGTGATGTTCTTCTGGTCGGCGTTGCGAATCACCGGCACGAGCAGGCCGAACTCGGTGTCCACGGCCACGCCGACGTTGACGTACTTCTTGTAGACGATGGCGCTGCTGTCGACGTCGACCGAGGCATTGAACTGCGGGAACTGCTTGACCGCCGCCGCCACGACCTTCACGACGACTGCCGTCACCGTCAGGTTGCCGCCCGCCTCCTCCACCTGCTTGCGGAACTTCGCGCGCAGCTCCTCCATGGGCGTGATGTCGGCCTTGTCGAACTGCGTGACGTGGGGCATCGTGTTCCACGCGCGGCTGAGGTGTTCGGCCGTCTTGCGGCGGATGTTCGACATCGGCTCGCGCTCGACCTCGCCCCATTTCGAGAAGTCGGGCAGCGGCACGCTCGTAGGGGGCGCGCTGGCCGGCCGCGCCGTGAAGCCGCCTGGCGCGGACGTGGAGGGAACGCTGCTCAGGATGCGGCGCGCGTGCTCCTTGACATCTTCGTCCGAGATGCGACCGCCGGGGGCGCTCCCCTGCACCTCGTTGATGTCCACGCCGATCTCGCGCGCGAGCCGGCGGACCGATGGTGACGCGGGAGCCGCGGGTCCTTCGCTCGGACGCGGCTGCGGCGCGGGCGCGTCCGCCCTCGCCGCCGGGTCCGCCTGGGCCTGGCGCGCCGAAGCCTGTGGCGCAGGTGAAGAGGGCGCGGCCGCCGACTGCGGCGCTTCGCGCCGCGGCATCGACACGACCTTCTGATCCTGCTTCGGTTCCGCCTTGGTCGCCGGCTTCTGCTCTGCCTTCGGCGCGGCCTTTGGTTCTGCCTTCGCCGGCTTCTGCTCCGTCTTTGGTTCGCCCTTCGCTTCCGCCTCTGGCTCCGCCGCGGCCTTCTCCTCCGCCGCGGCCTTCTCCTCCGCCGCGCCCTTCTGCTCCGGCGCGGGTGCTTCCTCCGCGCCCGCCCCGTCCTCGTCGACCGTGAGGATCACGGCGCCGACCTTCACCTTGTCGCCCGGCTTGACCTTGATTTCCTTGACGACGCCGGCGACGGAGGAGGGTACTTCAACGGTCGCCTTGTCGGTCTCGAGCTCGACGACCGACTGCTCTTTCTGGATCGTGTCGCCGACCTTGACCAGGATCTGCGTCACGTCACCCTGCGTGACGTTCTCACCGAGCTCGGGAACTTTGAATTCCTGCACGGATCAACTCCGACCGACGTTCACTGGAGACGCGCCACGAAGGCACGGAGACACGGAGTCCTTACGTGAAACAAATTTCTCCGTGCCTCTGTGTCTCCGTGGCCCGTGTGAGTGTGTGTCGCAACGAATTTCAGGCGGTTGCCGGGTTGGGCTTTTCGATGTTGATGTTCAGGTCCTTGATGGCCTTCTTCACGATCTCGATGTCCAGCTTGCCGTCGCGCGCCAGCGCATTCAGCGCGGCGATGACGATGAACTTGCAGTCCACTTCGAAGAAGTCGCGCAGCGCCGCGCGGTTCTCGCTGCGCCCGAAGCCGTCGGTGCCGAGCGAGACGAGCGGGTGTGGCAGCCAGCGGTCGATCGCATCCGGCAGCGCCTTCACGTAATCGGAGGCGGCCACGATCGGATCGTCGGTCCCCTTGAAGCACTGCGTCACGTAGGGGACGCGCGGCGTCTCGCCCGGGTGCAGGCGGTTCCAGCGCTCCGCCGCGTGCCCGTCGCGATAGAGCTCCTGGTAGCTCGTTACGCTCCAGACGTCGGCGGCCACGCCGTACTGTTCCTCGAGTGTCTTCGCGGCCTTGATGACTTCGGGAAGGATGGCGCCGCTGCCGAGCAACTGCGCCCGCGCCTTCGGCTCCTTCTTTGCCGACCGCTTGAACAGATACATCCCCTTCAGGATGCCTTCGCGAACGCCCTCCGGCATCGGCGGGTGCTCGTAGTTCTCGTTCATCAGCGTGATGTAGTAGAAGATGCTGTCGCCCTTCACGTACATCCGCCGGATGCCCTCCTCGATGATGACCGCGATCTCGTAGGCGAACGCCGGGTCGTAGGAGACCAGGTTGGGCACCGCGAGCGACAACAGGTGACTGTGGCCGTCCTGGTGCTGCAGCCCTTCGCCCGCCAGCGTCGTCCGGCCGGCGGTGCCGCCGAGCATGAAGCCGCGCGCGCGCGAATCGCCGGCGGCCCACACCAGGTCACCGACGCGCTGCATGCCGAACATCGAGTAATAGATGAAGAAGGGGATCGTGTTGATGCCGTGCGTCGAGTAGGCGGTGCCGGCGGCGATGAAGGACGACATCGACCCGGCCTCGGTAATCCCTTCCTCGAGAATCTGCCCCTCTTTCGCTTCCTTGTAGTAGAGAAGCGTGTCCATGTCGACCGGCTCGTAGAGCTGTCCGGCGTGCGAGTAGATGCCGACCTGGCGGAACAGCGCCTCCATGCCGAAGGTGCGCGCCTCGTCGGGCACGATCGGCACGATCAGCTCGCCGATCTCCTTGTCCTTGAGCATCTTCGCCAGCATCCTGACGAACACCATCGTCGTCGACGCCTTGCGGCCCTCGGTGCCCTTCTCGAACTCGATGAAGGAGTCGTGCAGCGTCTCCACCTTGATCGGCTCGAATGACGTGATGCGGCGCGGGACGAAGCCGCCGAACTTCTTCCGGCGCTCGAGCATGTAGGTGACTTCGGGGCTGTTGTCGGGCGGCCGGTAGAACGGCGCCTTCGCGACCTCCGCGTCGGCGATCGGGATGCCGAACCGCGTGCGGAACGCGCGCAGTTCGTCCTCGTTCATCTTCTTCTGCTGGTGCGTGATGTTCTTACCCTCGCCCGCCTCGCCGATGCCGTAGCCCTTGATCGTGCGTGCGAGGACGACGGTCGGCTGCCCCTGCGTACTGACCGCGGCGGCATAGGCGGCATGCACCTTCGTCGGGTCGTGTCCGCCGAGCGTGAGCTTCTTCAACTGCTCGTCCGACAGGTGACTGACCATTTCCGCGAGCTGCGGATACCTGCCCCAGAAATGCTCGCGGAAATAGGCGCCGGGCTCGACCGCGTACTTCTGATATTCGCCGTCGACGACCTCGCCCATCCGCTTGACGAGCAGGCGGTCCTTGTCCTTGTCGAGCAGCGCATCCCACTCGCTGCCCCAGAGCACCTTGATGACGTTCCAGCCGGCGCCGCGGAACGCCGCCTCGAGCTCCTGGATGATCTGGCCGTTGCCGCGGACGGGGCCGTCGAGCCGCTGCAGGTTGCAGTTGATGACGAAGATCAGGTTGTCGAGTTTTTCGCGGGCCGCGAGGGTGATGGCGCCAAGCGATTCCGGTTCGTCGGTTTCACCGTCGCCGAGAAACGCCCACACCTTCGAGTCGGAGCGCTTCTTGAGCCCGCGATCTTCCAGGTAGCGCATGAAGCGCGCCTGGTAGATCGCGCAAATCGGCCCGAGGCCCATCGACACGGTGGGGAATTCCCAGAAGTCGGGCATCAGCCACGGGTGAGGGTATGACGACAGGCCGCCACCCGCCTTGAGCTCGCGGCGGAAGTGCTCGAGCTTTTCGGCGGGGATGCGTCCTTCGACGAACGCGCGCGAATAGATGCCGGGCGCGGCGTGCCCCTGGAAAAAGATGATGTCGCCGTCGTGGTTCTCGCCCTTGCCCTTGAAGAAATGGTTGAAGCCGACCTCGTAGAGCGTGGCGGCCGACGCATAGGTCGAGATGTGCCCGCCAATCCCGTCGTCCCGCTTGTTGGCCTTCACGACCATCGCGAGCGCGTTCCAGCGGACGAGGCTCTTGATCCGGCGTTCGATTTCGCGGCTGCCCGGGAACGGCGGTTCTTCCGCGGCGGGAATGGTGTTGATGTACGGCGTGTTGGCGGTGAACGGCTGCTTGACGCCGTTGCGCCTGGCGTGATCGGCCAGCTCCCGCAGCAGGCGGCTGACGCGCGCCGGTCCCCCGGACTGCAGCACGTAATCGAGCGACTCGAGCCATTCGCGGGTCTCGAGCGCTTCGAGCTCGGCCGCGTCCTTCGGGGCAGTGTTCCGCATTGATCCTCTACCGGGTCGTCCCAACAGCTGTAACTCCGGCCTTACAACCGGGCGTCGAACGCGAGCCGGCGGACCGCGACAACGGAGCGGGCCGATAATAGGGTCGCCACGACGTCACCAGTAAGATCGGACTACAACCTTCAATTGTAGCGCCATCGACATCATGAAGCCGCTCAGCAATCTGCTCTCACCCGGTCTCGCTGAGGTGCATCGGACGATCGTCTCCTGCGAGCGATGCCCGCGGCTCAGGCAGTACTGCCGCCGCGTCGCGCAGGAAAAAAAGCGCGCTCATCGTTACGACGCGTACTGGGGACTGCCCGTGCCGGGCTTCGGCGATCCGAATGCCCGCCTGCTGCTGGTCGGGCTGGCGCCCGCGGCGCACGGCGCCAACCGCACCGGACGCGTGTTCACGGGCGATGGCTCGGGCGATTTCCTGATGTCCGCGCTGCATCGCACCGGCTTTGCGAACATCGCGACGTCGCAGCGAACCGATGATGGGTTGCATCTGACGGACGCATACATCCTCTCGGCCGTGCGCTGCGCGCCGCCGGACAACAAGCCGCGACCGGAAGAGATTGCACGCTGCCTCGATCACCTGGAGGTCGAGCTCACTCACCTGCCGCGCGTGCAGGTCGTCGTCGCGCTCGGCAAGATTGGCTTCGATGCCTGGCTGCAGCTGCTCAAGCGGCGCGCCGTGACGATGTCGCCGCGGCCCCAGTTCGGCCACGGCGAGGTCGTGAAGTTCCGAGAGGGACTACCGACGCTCGTCGGCTGCTACCACCCGAGCCGGCAGAACACGAACACGGGCAAGCTGACGGCGCCGATGATGGAGGCCGTCTTTCGGAGAGCCAAACGGATGCTGGAGAAGTGACACCAGCTACGTGGCCGCCGGCCGATGCGCGCGGAGGAACGACCGGATCTGGCGAACGGCCAGTGGAATCCGCTCGGGCGGCTGCTTCCAGGGGTACATGCTCAGCTCGGCCTTCGGCGCGGACATCGCGCATTCCATGGCGACCGCGAGCGGATGCGCCGGGACGTCGTCCGGGAGGATCAGCACGGGCGTCTGGCAGCTCTTCACGAAGTCGCGCGACACGGTGAAGACGAAATCGGCGTCGGTGCGAAACATCTTCGTCAGGTATCGCTCGACGGTGTCCGGCGTGACGTCGGGACGACGCTTGAGGAAGTCCGGCACCCAGCCGGTCTTGCTGCCGTCGTAGAGCACGTTCGGCATCTCGGGGCGGAAGCCGACCGGCTGCGCCAGGACGGCGGCGGCAACGCGATTGGGGGCTCGCTTCAGCAGGTTCCAGATGAACGGGCCGCCGATGCAGAAGCCCATCACCATGAACTTGTTGATACCGAGGTGATCCATCAGGGCGAGCTGGTCGTCGGCGTGTGAATCCCACGGGCGGTCGGCATCGACCGGACCGGTGGACTGCCCGGGATTGGCGTTGCGCAGGTCCGCGGCGATGCAACGGTACTCGCCCTTGAACTCGTCGACCGAGTTGAACGGGTTCGCCAGGCCAGCGATCGTCGAGTTCAGCCCGCCGCCGGCGATGAGCAGCAACGGAACGCCGGACCCGACCGACTGGTAGTGGATGCGAACGGGCCCCTTTTCGAAGAACGAGCCGGCAGCCCCCTGCCCCCGCTGGGCAAATGCGCGCCTGGCCGCGGCGATCGCCGTCGCGGCGGCGCCGGATTTCAGTAGATTGCGTCTGATCAGATCGACCATCGGCGTCCTCCGTGATGACGGTTGTGGCCGTCATGGTTCGCGTGAGCGGATTCTATATCCGCGTCACAGAAAATGGGGCGCGCGAAAAGTCTCGACGCAACACCGTCCGCCTGTATGGTGACGGCGTCAAAAGAGCGCACCGCTGGGTTGGCTGACCGCTCCACCTTCATCGTCGTCTTGCTGATCGCGTGCGCGTCGCACGCGTACGCGCAGCCGCCCTCCAGCGCCCTCGCGGGCGTCGTGGTCGATGCACGCACCATGCAGCCGCTCGCCGGCGTTCTCGTGGAGCTGGCCACGCCGCACCTTGTGACCACGACGGACCCTGACGGCAGGTTCCGGCTCGAAGGCATCCCGCCGGGCAGGTACGAGTTGTTGGTCTCTTTCGTCGGCTACGCCTTCACCAAGCGCGATGTCGAAGTGGCCGCCGGAGAGAACGGCATCACCATTCCGCTCGCCGAGGGGACCACCGCGTACGACGAATCGGTGATCGTCCGCGGCGATGTGTTCGGGGCGCGCGAGAGCGGCGTGGCCGCACAGCAGTCGCTCGGCAGCGCGGAGCTGCGGCAGCTGGGAGGGATGACGCTCGACGATCCGCTGCGCGCCGTGCAGTCGCTGGCCGGCGTCACCGCCGCCGACGACCTTTACAGCGAGCTGATCGTACGCGGGCACGGGTTCGAGCACTTGAACTACCGGCTCGACGGCGTGCCTGCCGGCTTTCTCATGCACACGATCAAGCTGATCGAGGACGGCGGCTCAGTCTCTGAAATCAACAGCGACGTGCTCGACCACGTGTCGCTGCTGCGCGGCGCCTATCCGCAGAAATATGGGGGACGGCTTGGCGCCGAGCTCGACTTCGCGTCGCGCGAGGGCGCGCGGCAGCGGACGCGGTACAACGTGACCGCGAGCGGTACGAGCGCGTCGTTGACCGGGGAAGGCCCGCTCGGCCGGGCGAGGCACGGCTCGTGGCTGGTCTCCGGACGCCACAGCTATCTCGATCTGTTCCTGAAGCAGGTGCTGCGCAGTTCGAGCGTCGCCTTCGGCTTCAGCGATCTGTTCTCGAAGGTGGTCTACGACGTCTCGGACCGTCACCGCCTGCAGGGCACGTTCGTCACCGGTCGATCGCGTCTCGACCGCGAGGCCGAGGAGCTCGGCGACCCGGAGGGGCTCGGCGTCGCACGCCACTCGGGATGGCTGGCCGATGCGACGTGGCGGCACACGATCTCGCCGCGCACGACGCTGACGCACCAGGCGTTCGCAGCCGGCGAATCGTATCGGAACGACACCGGACAACGGGTGACCGCGGGCCGCGGTCTCGCGCGTGAGTTCGGCTACCGGGCGGATCTCGGATTCAGCGCGACACCGGGACGTTTCGTCGAAACCGGCCTCTCGATCGAGTGGAACCGCCAGGCCCAGCATCATGCCTTTCGTGTTCCCGGCTGGCCCATCCTGGGCGGCGAAGAGTTCGATCGCGCGGATGCGACCACCGGCGCCTACGCGCAGGTGCACTGGATGTACGGTCACCTCACGCTGACGCCTGGCGTGCGTGTCGATCGATTCGCCCTCACCGGCGACTGGACGTCCTCGCCATGGCTGCAGGCCGAATGGCAGGCGCCCGCCGGGCTCACGCTGGTGGCGGGTGCAGGACTCGCGCATCAGTTTCCCGAGATCGCGCAGCTCGTGGGGCATCGCGGCGACGCGAACCTGCGCCCCGGGCGTAGCGTGCTCGTTGACGCCGGCGTCGAAGGGCGCCTCGGGGCGGCGACACGCTGGCAAGTCTCCGCCTACAACCGCGAGGAGCACGATCTGATCGACCTGCCCGGCCAGTACTTTCAGGTCGTCAACGGTGTCTTGCGCGCGCCGTCGAGCACGAGCCTGTACGCGAACCGGCTGAACGGGTACTCACGCGGCGTCGAGCTGATGGTGCAGCACAAATCGCCGGATGCGCTCTCGGGATGGGTGGCCTATTCGCTCGGACACACGCGCTACGCGGACAGCGTCACCGGCGAACGCTTCGACGGCGACTTCGATCAGCGCCACACGATGACGGCATTCGGGCGCTACGTCGTCTCGGACCGGATGAGCGTCAACGCGCGATGGCGGTTCGGGTCCAACCGGCCGATTGCCGGATATCTCGACCAACGGCCGGGCGATCTCTTCTTCGTCAGCGCGACGCGAAACGGCGAGCGGGTGCCGGTCTATTCGCGGCTCGACATGCGCTTCGACCGTACGTATCAGTGGAGCCGCCGGCGGCTCACGCTCTTTGCCGAAGTCATCAACGTGCTCAACCGCGAAAATGTGCGGCCCGTGGTCCCGGGGATCAACACCCGGACCGGTCAGGCGTTCGGCCCGCTCGACCCGATGTTCCCGGTCGTGCCGTCGGTGGGTGTGACGCTGGAATTCTAGCGGCCCGCGATGACGCGGGCCAGCGTCGCGAAGTCGAGATTGCCCCCGCTCATCACGCAGCCGACCTTTTTTCCCGCCAGCTTCGGCGCGTACTTCTTCGCGGCCGCGAGCGGCGCGGCGCCCGATCCTTCGGCGAGATTGTGCGTGAAGCGAAGCGCCGCGCGCACGCCTTCCTCCAGTTCCGCCTCGTCGAGCGTGACGATGTCGTCGAGCTGCTCCTTGAGGATGCCGAACGTCAGATCGAAGGTGACGCGCGTCGCCATCCCTTCGGCGAAGGTGTGGACGCGCTCCGCGGTCACGCGCTCCGGGCCGCGCCATGACCGCGTGAACGCATCCGCGCCGCACGCCTGCACGCCGATGACCTTCGTCCTCGCCGCCATCCCGCTGCGAACGATGCAGCAGCCGGCGGCGCCGCTGCCGCCGCCGATGGGCACGAAGAGATAGTCGAGATCGGCGTCGGCATCCTCGAGCATCTCCAGCGCGTAGGTCGCGACGCCGGCGATGAGATGCGGCTCGTTGGCCGAGTGGATGTAGCGCCACCCTTCGCGGCGCACCAGCTCCTCCACGCGCAACCGTGCCTCGTCGTAGTCGCGGCCGTACTCGATCACCTCCGCACCGTAGGCACGCATCGCCGCGTTCTTGTCCGGGTTGTTGCCGACGGGGACGAAGATATGGCACTTCACGCCATGCATCCGGCTGGCGAACGCGATCGACTGGCCGTGGTTGCCCGTGCTCGCGCTGACGACCCCGCGCCGCCGCTCGTCGGGCGAAAGCTGCGCGAGCAGGTTGAGGCCACCGCGAATCTTGAACGCGCCGGTGGGATTGTGGTTCTCGTGCTTGACCCATGCCGTGCAGCCAAGCCACTGCTCGAGCAGCGGATGGCGCAGCATCGGCGACCGCTGCATGGATGAATAGATGCGGGGACGGGCGTCGAGCACATCCTGCAGCGTCGGGATCCTCATGCGTCGGTGCCTCTCGCGCTGACGAACTCGTTCCTGACCTTCACCGCGAGGTCCGGACGGTTGCTAATCAATCCATCGACTCCCCATTGCAGCAGCCTCCTCATATCCGGTTCTTCGTCCACCGTCCACACCTGCACCTTGAACCCCGCCGCGTGCGCGTGGCGAATGAAGCGCGGCGAGACGATGCGCGTCGCCTCGGCGCGCTCGGGGACCTGGTAGGTCTGATACGCCGCGCGGCGAACCGGCCACCGCAGGACCGACCGGTAGACGGCGAGCCGGACCTCCGATTGCGAGGCGCTCGCCGCAACCCCCGGCAGCTCTGCCCGCGCCGCCGTCGCGCTCGCCAGGCCGTAGCCCGCGACGCACACGGACTCGATCGCCCCCGCCCGCCGGATCTCGTCCGCGACCGCGCGCCCCATCGCTGCCGTGTACACCTTGATCTCGATGATCGTCGGCACGCCGGGATAGCGCCCCAGCACCTCGCGCAGCGTGGGCACGCCGATGCCGCGGCCGCGGAACGGATACTCCCCACCCCGCGCGAACCGGTAGCCCGCGTCCACGCGCGCAAGCTCGTCGGCCGTCCGTGCCGCAAGCGGCCCCGTGGCGTTCGTCGTCCGATCGAGCGTGCGGTCATGGTGGACGACGACGACATTGTCCGCAGACAGGTGGACATCGAGCTCGAGACCGTCCGCGCCAGTGGACATGCCGATATCGAATGCCGCAATCGTGTTCTCGGGACCGAGGGCGCATCCCCCGCGGTGCGCGAAGACCTGGGGACGGAACGAGAAGAAGGGGCTCAAGGCTCAGGGCTCAGGGGCTGAGGGCTCAGGAAGCACATTGAACCACGGACCCGAAGCCTTAAGCCCTGAGCCGTAAGCCGGATAGAATCGTGGTATGCCCAGGCCCACAGGGATTTCGACCGTCGGCGATCTGCGGCGCGCCGTCGCCGACGGCAGCGTGCCGCGCCGCGACGTGCACCAGGAAGTGCGCGAGAACCTGATCCGCAAGCTGCGCGCCGGCGAGCCGCTCTTTCCCGGCATCGTCGGCTACGACGACACCGTGGTGCCGCAGCTCGTAAACGCGCTGCTGTCGCAGCACAACTTCATCCTGCTCGGCCTGCGCGGCCAGGCGAAGACGCGGCTCCTGCGCGCGCTCGTGACGCTGCTCGACGAGGAGATCCCGGTGATGCCGGGGTGCGAGATCAACGACGACCCGCTCGATCCCATCTGCGGCGCGTGCCGCGCGCGGCTCGCGGCGGACGGCGACACGACGCCCATCGCCTGGCTCGGGCGCGACCTGCGCTACGTCGAGAAGCTCGCCACGCCCGACGTGACGATCGCCGACATGGTGGGCGACATCGATCCGATCAAGGCCGCCAGGTCTGGGCTGCAGCTGTCGAGCGAGCTGACGATGCACTACGGGCTGCTGCCGCGCGCCAACCGCGGCATCTTCGCCATCAACGAGCTGCCCGACCTCGCCGGCAAGATCCAGGTCGGCCTCTTCAACATCCTGCAGGAGGGCGACGTCCAGATTAAGGGGTATCCGGTCCGCCTGCCGCTCGACGTGATGATGGCGTTCACGGCCAACCCCGAGGACTACACGGCGCGCGGCAAGATCATCACGCCGCTCAAGGACCGCATCGGCTCGGAAATCCGCACGCACTATCCCGCCGGCCGCGGCGACGCGATGGCCATCACGGCGCAGGAAGCGTGGATGACGCGCGACGGCGTCGGGCCGCGCACCGAGGTGCCGACCTTCGTGGCCGAAGTCGTCGAGGAGATCGCGTTCCAGGCGCGCCAGGACCGGCGCATCGACAAGCGCTCCGGCGTCAGCCAGCGGCTGCCCATCTCCGCGATGGAGAACGTCGTCTCGAACGCGGAGCGGCGCTCGCTGATGAACCGCGAGGACTGCGCGGTCGCGCGCGTCAACGACGTCTACGCGGCGCTGCCGTCGATCACCGGCAAGTTCGAGATGGAGTACGAAGGCGAGCTCAAGGGGGCGGAGACGGTCGGCCGCGAATTGATCAAGGCGGCGGTCGCCAACGTGGCCGACGGCTACCTGTCGCACCTGGAAACCCGCCAGGTGATCGAGTGGTTCGACCTCGGCGGCAGCCTGCAGCTCGGCGACACGATGGGCACCAAGGAGGTGCTCACGCACGCGCGCGAGGTGCAGGGATTGATCGAGCTCGCGCACGCGGCGGGCATTCCGACGGAGGCGACGGCGACGCTGCTCGCGTCGGGTGTCGATTTCGTCCTCGAGGGTCTCTACGCGCTGAAGAAGATCGGCCGCAGCGACGAGCGCGGCTATCACGCGACCGAGTCGCCGGTGCGGCGCCCGTCGCGCGAGGACAAGTTCAGGGACGAAGAGCGGAACGTCCCCTCGATCCCGCAGGGGAAGAAGAAGTATTACAACTGAGGGCCGGCTAGAGCCGGCCCTACGTACACGTCGTACGTAGGGGCCGCCTTCAGGCGGCCCAGGACTATGAAATATCGCTACACGAAGTACACCGGCGACCTGCTCGATCAGATCGACCTCGAGGATCTGGTCTCGAAGCTCTCCGACCTGCTGCTGTCGAGCGGGTTCAGCAATCCATGGGGCGATCCTTCCTCCGGCGACGAGGACCGGACGATGCAGGCGCTGCACGACGCGATTCTCGAAGCGCTCTTCAGCGGCGGCGTGCTGTCGGAGGAAGCGCTGCAGCAGCTGCTCGGTGAGCCGGCGGACGGCGACCAGGAGAAGGCGCGCCAGCAGCTCGAGGATCTCATCCAGCAGATCATCGACAAGATGATGGAGCAGGGGTTCGTCACCGGCGCGCCGGATCTCGAGCAGGAGCGCGAGCATCGCCGCGGCACCGGCGGCGGCGTCGGCGAAGACGCCGGGCCGGTGAAGTTCGAGGTCACCGACAAGGCGCTCGACTTCCTCGGCTACCGCGCGCTGCGCGACCTGCTCGGCTCGATCGGCCGCAGCAGCGCCGGCCGGCACGACACGCGGCATCTCTCGACCGGCGTCGAGGCGATCGCCGCGCCGAAGCCGTACGAGTTCGGCGACACGCTGAACCTGGATCCGAGCAGCACGATTCTCAACGCGGTGCAGCGGCTGCACGCGGAAGGGCGCGACGTCGGCGGCCTGCGCACGTCGGATCCCGGCTCACCGATCCCCGATCCGGGCCAGGCGCCGATCATCGACGTCGACTACCCCGACCTGATGGTGGCGCAGAGCGACTACCAGAGCTCCTGCGCCAGCGTCATCATGCTCGACTGCAGCCACAGCATGATCCTCTACGGCGAGGATCGCTTCACGCCCGCCAAGCGCGTGGCGCTCGCGCTCGCGCACCTCATTCGCACGCAGTATCCCGGCGACTCGCTGCACGCGGTGCTGTTCCACGATTCGGCCGAGGAGATCCCGCTCAAGCAGCTCGGCCGCGTGCGCGTCGGGCCGTACTACACGAACACGCGCGAGGGGCTGCGCCTCGCGCGCCGCATCCTCGAGCGCCAGAAGAAGGACATGCGGCAGATCGTGATGATCACCGACGGCAAGCCGTCGGCGCTGACGCGCCCCGACGGCCAGATCTACAAGAACGCCTTCGGCCTCGACCCGTTCATCGTCTCCGAGACGTTCGCCGAGGTGAGCGCCTGCCAGAAGGCGGGCATCATGATCAACACGTTCATGCTGGCGCGCGACCCGGATCTCGTCGCGTTCGTCCGCCGCGTCGCCGCCATCTGCCGCGGCAAGGCGTACTTCACGACGCCGTACACGCTCGGCCAGTACGTGCTGATGGACTACATGGACCGGAAAACGAAGACCATCCATTGATGCGCGAATGCTTCCGCCAGCGATCCCCCTCTTTCCGCTGCCCAATGTCGTGCTGTTCCCCAACGTCTTCCTGCCGCTGCACATCTTCGAGCCGCGCTACCGGCAGATGGTCGCCGACGCACTCGACGGCGACCGCATCATCGGGATGGTGCTGCTGCGGCCGGGCTACGAGGCCGACTACCAGGGGCAGCCGCCGACCTATGACGTCGGCTGCGCCGGCGTAATCACCCACTCACAACCGCTGGCCGACGGCCGCTACGACATCGTCCTGCGCGGCATCGAGAAGTTCAGGATCGGCTCCGAGGATCGCAGCCGCGCGTATCGCATCGGCCAGGTCGAGGCGATCGACGAGGCGATTCCGGCGCACGAGGCGCAGCCGCTGCGGCACCAGCGCCAGCGGCTCGAGGCCGTGCTCGCCGCCGCCATCGAACGGGTGCGCGCGGAACCGCGGTTCCCGCCGTCAGTACCGGACGAGGACCTCGTCAACGCGCTCGCGCAGTACCTGGAGCTGGAAATCGTCGAGCGCCAGGCGCTGCTCGAATGTCACGGCGTCCTCGCGCGCTGCCGCGCGCTCGTCGACCTGCTCGAGATGAAGCTCCATACCCCGCGCGGCTGGAACAACGCGCCGGCGCACTGACCCAATCCGCCGCGGGCCGGCCCGTCACCAGGTATTGCGGTATGGTAGTATTGCCATATGGCCAAGCTCACCTTCTCGCTCGACGAGGCGACGGTCGAGAAGCTGCGCAAGACGGCGACGCGTCTGCGGAAGCCACAGAGCATGGTCGTGCGCGAGGCGATCGCGCGCTACGCGGCCGAAGAAGACAAGCTGAGCGACGAGGAACGCGACCGCATTCTCAAGGTCATCGACTACATCAAGACGCTGCCGCCGTCCGGCACGCGCGCCGACGCTGAGCGCGAGAAGCGCGAAATCCGACGGTCACGGCGCGGCGGCTGGCGCCCCGGCGCGCGGTGACCGTTCATTTCGACACATCGGTGCTCATCGATATTCTGACGAGGGACCGCCCGCTTCTGGCTCCGTACGAGCACGGCGTCACGTCCGGCCACCGCATGGAGATGTCCACCATCGCGCTGTACGAGTGGCTGCGGGGCCCCAGAAGCGAGCTGGAAATCCGGCTGCTGGGCGCAATCTGTCCGAAAGATCGCATCGTCAGATTCGGTCCCGCCGAAGCAGAACTGGCGGCCGATCTGTATCGCACGGTGAAGCGGGCACGAGGCCGCGAAGCCGACATCGCGATTGCGGCGTGCGCCATCGAGCACGAGGCGGCGATCTGGACGACCAATCCGCGCGACTTTCAGGACATCCCGGGCGTCAAGCTGTACGCGGCGGCAGGCGGACCTGAGGGTCCGCCTCTACGCCGGGTTTCCCGACGCCAGACGTAATCGCGCCACGTTCAATCGCGGCGAAGGCGATCGACGAGCACGTCGATGATCTTGACGCCGTGGAAGCGACCGTTCTCGATGAAGATATTTCCCGTCTTCTTCCCCGCGATCGCGCCGCCGGCGATGAACAGGTTCGGCACATTGGTCTCGAACGTCTCCATGTTCAGCTCCGGCGCCAGCGTCTCGTCGTCCACGTTGATGCCGGCAGCGCGCATGAGATCCGCGTCCGGGTGATAGCCGGTCAGCAGGAACACTCCGTCGGCCGGAATGTCTTCGCGCTTCCCGTCCTGCTGGATGACGACGTGCGTCGGGGTGATCGACGTCACACAGGCGTTGAAGCGCGCGTGCACCGAGCCCTCCTTGATCCGGTTCTCGATGTCGGGCTTCACCCAGTACTTGATCGAGTCGCCGAGCGCGGCGTGGCGGTGCACGATCGTCACGTGCGTGCCGGCGCGGAACAGCTCCAGCGCGGCTTCCGCCGCCGAGTTCTTCCCGCCGACGATGACGACGCGGCCGCGGTAGTAGGGATGCGCGTCCGTGTAGTAGTGCGACACGTGCGGCAGCTCCTCGCCGGGCACGCGCAGGTAGTTCGGCAGGTCGTAGTAGCCAATCGCCAGGACGACCGCGCGCGCTTCGCGCACCCGCGTCACGCCGCGATTGGTTTCCGTCTCGACGATGAACCGTCCGTCGGGCTCCCGCTCGATCGACGTCACCTTCTCGTGAAACGAGATCGGCAGATCGTAGGTGTCGACGACGCGCCGGTAATACCGCAGCGCCTCGAGCCGCGTCGGCTTGTCGTAGGGCGTCACCAGCGGGAGCCCGCCGATTTCGAGCAGCTCCGGCGTGGTGAAGAACACCATGTGCATCGGGAAGTTGAAGATCGAATTGACCAGCACGCCCTTCTCGACGATGACGTAGTCGAGGCCGTGCTGCTTGGCGGCAATCGCGGTCGCGAGGCCCGAGGGACCGGCGCCGACGATCAGAACGTCGCGAACGGACATCCTGCAATCATAACGGGCGCGCCGCCGGAAACAGGGCTTGCGCGTCCCATGGCCGGGTGTAGTATGGCCGCGCCGAGCCCATCGTCGTCGTCATTCATCGCCGACCTGGAATGATCCCGTCCGTCAACTCCTGAGGGGAGAAGGTCCCATGACGAAACTATTCCGTTCGCGCGTCCTCGCACCCCTGGCCATCGCGTTTCTTGCAGTCCTGTTGCCCGCATCCGTCTTCGCGCAGGAAGCCACGCTCAGCGGCACCATCACGGACTCGACGGGCGGCGTACTGCCCGGCGTGACGGTGACTGCGCTGCACGACGCCACCGGTAACACGTTCGTCGCGGTATCCGACGAGCGCGGCGCCTTCCGCCTGCCGGTGCGCACCGGGACCTTCCGCGTCACCATGGAGCTCTCCGGGTTCGCGACGGGCTCCCGCACCGTCGAACTGCTCCTTGGCCAGACCGTCGTCCTCAACCTCCAGCTGGCGCCGTCGACGGTGCAGGAGTCGGTGACCGTGACGGGAGAAGCACCGCTCGTCGACATCACCAGTTCGACGGTGAGCGGCAACATCGATCCACGCCAGATGCAGGAGCTGCCGGTGAACGGGCGCAACTGGCAGGACCTGTCGCTGCTGGCGCCGGGAAGCCGCGCCAACTCGGCCGGCGAATCGCCGGTGCCGCGCGACACGGGCGCCTACCAGATCAACATGGACGGCCAGCAGATCACCAACAACGTCGCGGGGAGCGCCTTCGGCAACCCGCGCTACAGCCGCGACGCCATCGCGGAGTTCGAGTTCGTCGCCAACCGCTTCGACGCGACGCAGGGACGGTCGAGCGGCGTGCAGCTGAACGCCATCAGCAAGTCGGGCACCAACACGCCCTCGGGCAGCTTCTCCGGGTACTTCCGCAGCGATCGCTTCAACGCGGAGGATTCGGTCGCCCACCGCGTGCTCCCCTACTCCGATCAGCAGATGAGCACGACGTTCGGCGGTCCGATCCGGAAGGATCGGATCCACTTCTTCCTCAACTACGAGTACGAACGCGAGCCGCAGACCTTCATCTACACGACGCCCTACCCACGGTTCAACTTCGACCAGACGGGCACGCGCATCGAGCACAAGGCGGGCGGACGGTTCGACTTCCAGTTCTCACCGAAGATGCGCCTCGCGCTGCGCGGCAACCACTGGGTGCACAACCTGCCGTACGACCCGCGCTACACGCGCGGCGGCGACAAGACGCCCTCCTCCGCCGTGAGCCTCGACCGCGGGATGGATCAGCTCTTCACGACGCTGACCAACGTCATCGGCACCCGCGCGGTCAACGAGGTGAAGCTCGGCTACGCCGGCTTCAACTGGAATGAGCAGTCGTACGTGAAGTGGCCGAACCATCCGGCCGGCTTCGGCGTCGGCGCGCCATCCATCCAGATGCGCGGCCTGACCATCGGCGAGACCCACAACCAGACGCCCCAGAAGATCGGACAGGAGCTCTATTCAATTCGCGACGACTACACGGTGTCGTACAACAGGGGCGGCCGCCACGACCTGAAGGTCGGCGGCGAATTCCTCAACGACGGCACCTGGATGTTCGTCTGCAACCGCTGCAACGGCCTCCTCGACGCACAGGGCGGCCCGATTCCGGCCAACATCGAGAGCCTCTTTCCGAACCTGATGGATGTCTCGACGTGGAACATCGCGTCGCTCTCCTCCATCTCGCGGAAGTACGTCGTCGGCGTCGGCAGCTGGAGGCAGAACCCGCCGCGGAAGGTCTACGGCGGATGGGTGCAGGACGACTGGAGCATCCGCAAGCGGCTCACGCTCAACCTCGGCGTCCGCTACGACCTCGAGACCGGCGTCTTCGCCGAGAAGATCGAGTTCCTGCCGTTCCTGCAGGCCAATCGTCCGTCCGACACCAACAACTTCGGGCCGCGGGTCGGCTTCGCCTACAGCCTCAACGACCGCACCGTCATCCGCGGCGGCGCGGGCAAGTACTTCGGCGAGATCTCCGGTCAGCCGTCGTTCTGGACCAAGCGCTACACCGAGCAGATCCATCCCGAGATCCTCTATGACGGCCGGCCGGATTTCGCGGTAAACCCGTTCAACGGCCCCTACCCCACGTACGAGCAGGCGCTGGCGACGACGTGTGCGGTGTCCCGCACGGCCACGTGCGTGCGGCGTGAGATCCCGTCGCAGCTGGCGGCGTCGGACCTGCAGATTGCGTACAGCTACCAGGGGTCGCTCGGCGTGCAGCGCCAGATTGCGAGCTCGGCATCGGTCGAGGCCGATTACGTGACGACGCGCGCCCGGGCGGAGCTGTACCAGCGGTCGAACATCAACCTCACCTACAACCAGGCGACGGGCGTGAACTATCCGTTCACCGATTTCAGCAGGCGTCCGTACCCGGACTTCGGGCTGATCAACCAGTTCCGCTCCGACGGCTGGTCGGACTATCACGCGCTGCAGACGGCGGTCACGCGGCGCATGAACAACGGATGGCAGGCCTCGGCCACCTACCTGCTGGCGATGCTCAAGGACGCGCAGTCGTCGCCGGCGCCGTTCGCGGTGGCGCCCGATCTCGGCGGCGAGTACTCGCTCGCTGCCTCCGATCAGCGCCATCGGATGGTGTTCAACGGCATCTGGCAGCTGCCGCACGCGCTGCAGCTGAGCGGGCTGTATTTCTTCGGCTCGGGCGAGCGCTTCTCGACCAGCTACGGCGGCGACCTGCGCGCGACCGGCGCGACGGGCGGGCGGCTGCGTCCGGACGGGACGATCGTGCCGCGCAACAGCCTGGTCGGCAATCCCATCCACCGCGTGGACATGCGCATCCTTCGCAAGTTCCCGCTCGCGAGGCGCGCCAGCGTGGACGGGATAATCGAGGTGTTCAACGTGTTCAACCACGCGAACTACGGGTCGTACATCACGGCGGAGAGCAACACCCGCTACGGCACGCCGACGTCGAACACCAACGTGTCGTACCAGCCGCGGATGGTGCAGCTCGGCTTCAGGGCGACGTTCTGAGGAACTTCGTCGAACGACCTTCACTGACGACGAGCCACAGAGACACAGAGGCACAGAGAGTAATTTTCTTTTGCCTCTCTGTCTCGATGGTCCGTGCGTAAGCGGACCGTTCTTCTTCGAAGGGACCGAAGTTCGCGGACGGACGGAGCTTGTCGAAATCGTTTCCTGCTGAATCGCCACACGGGTGAACACGCCACGAGCGAGCGCCTGGCGTTCGGATCACCCGCGACGGAGGCACGGATACTCAGAGAAAAAATGGAAGTTGTTCCCTACTGAAGGGGCGCGGGGAGCTGTGATTCGCCCATCAGGTAGTGATCGATGGCGCGGGCGGCGGAGCGTCCCTCCGCAATCGCCCAGACGATCAGCGACTGGCCGCGCTGCATGTCGCCGGCGGTGAAGACGCCGGGGACGTTCGTCATCCACGCCGCGTCGCGCCCGACGTTGCCGCGCGGCGTGATCGTCACGCCGAGGTCGTCGAGCAGCGGGCCGCGCTCGGCGCCCGTGAAGCCCATCGCCAGCAGCACCAGGTCCGTCTTGATCTCGAAGTCCGACTCCGGCACGGGCACGAACTCGAGGCGCCCGTTCGTGCGGACCAGCTCCACCTTGTTGCCCTGCAGCGCGCGCACGCGGCCCTTCTTGTCGGCCACGAAGCGCTGCGTCGAGACCGAGAAGAGGCGCTCGCCGCCTTCCTCGTGCGCGGTCGACACGCGGAAGATCTGCGGCCACGTCGGCCACGGGTTGGTCTCCGCGCGCGTCTCGGGCGGCATCGGCATCAGCTCCAGCTGGTGAACCGAGCGCGCCCCCTGGCGGTGCACGGTGCCGAGGCAGTCGGCGCCGGTGTCGCCGCCGCCGATGATGACGACGTCGCGCCCCTCGGCCGAGATGAACTGGTCGTCCGCAATCGCGTCGCCCTCGCAGCGCCTGTTCTGCAGCGTGAGGAATTCCATCGCGAAGTGGACACCCTGCAGCTCGCGGCCGGGCACCGGCAGATCGCGCGGCTGCCCGGCGCCGCCGGCCAGCAGGATGGCGTCGAAGTCCGACCGCAGGCGGCTCATCGCCACGTCCACGCCGACGTTCACGCCGGGACGGAAGACGATCCCCTCCGACTCCATCAGCGCGATGCGGCGGTCGAGGATCCGCTTCTCCATCTTGAACTCCGGGATCCCGTAGCGCAGCAACCCGCCGATGCGATCGGATTTCTCGAACACGGTGACGAGGTGGCCGGCACGGTTCAGCTGATCGGCCGCCGCCAGTCCCGAGGGCCCCGAGCCGACCACCGCCACCTTCTTCCACGTACGCGTCGCGGGCAGCTGCGGCGTCACCCACCCCTCCGCGTAGGCCCGATCGATGATCGACACCTCGATGTCCTTGATCGTGACCGGGTCGTTGTTGATGCCGAGCACGCACGACCCTTCGCACGGCGCGGGGCAGAGCCGACCGGTGAACTCGGGGAAGTTGTTCGTCGCGTGCAGGCGGTCGATCGCGGTCCGCCACTTGTCGCGATAGACGAGGTCGTTCCAGTCCGGGATCAGGTTGCCGAGCGGGCATCCCTGGTGGCAGAACGGGATGCCGCAGTCCATGCAGCGCGCGCCCTGCTCCATCAGGTCGCTGGTCGCCGACGGCAGGTACACCTCGCGCCAGTCGTGAATGCGTTCGTCGACGGGGCGCGTCGGGTGCTTCTTCCGCTTGATCTCGATGAAGCCGGTGGGTTTACCCATGGAGCTGCTGCAACGCCTTCGCGGACACGCCGCGCTTGGACTTCCGGACCTTCGGCGCCGCCACCGGCACCGCCACCAGCACCGCCTCCAGCGCCTCTTCCTCGCGCTGGAGCGCCTCGACGGCGAGCGCGCGCTTGTAGTCGCGCGGCATGACCTTGACGAACCGCTTCTGCAGCGCCGCCCAGTTGGCGAGCACCGATTCCGCGTAGCGCGATCCGGTGAGCGTCGCGTGCTTCATGATGGCGACGCGCACGAAGTCGATGTCGTCCAGGTCGATGAGCGGCTCGAGATCGACCATCTCGCGGTTGCAGCGCACCGTGAACCGGTCCTCGCGGTCGAGCACGTAGGCGATGCCGCCGCTCATCCCCGCCGCGAAATTGCGCCCCGTCCGTCCGAGGACCACGACACGGCCGCCGGTCATGTATTCGCAGCCGTGATCGCCCACGCCCTCGACGACGACATGCGCGCCGCTGTTGCGGACGCAGAACCGCTCGCCCGCCATGCCGCGGATGTAGGCCTCGCCGCCCGTCGCGCCGTAGAGCGCCACGTTGCCGACGATGATGTTCTCCTCCGACTTGAACGTCGACCGCTTCGGCGGATACGCGATCACCTTGCCGCCCGACAGCCCCTTGCCGAAGCCGTCGTTGGCGTCGCCGACGAGCGTCATCGTGATGCCGTGCGGGATGAACGCGCCGAAGCTCTGGCCGGCCGAGCCGGTGAACGTGATCTTGATCGTGTCGTCCGGCAGCCCCGCGGCGCCGTACTTCCTCGTCACCTCCGACCCGAGCATCGTCCCCACGGTGCGATCGGCGTTGCGGATGAAGGCGTCGATCTCGACGGGCATCCGGTGCTCGAGCGCCGGCCGGCTCTTGGCGATCAGGTCGTTGTCGAGCGCGACGTCGAGCCCGTGGTCCTGCGCGCGCACGCGGCGCCTGGCGACGCTCGCCGGCAGGTCGGGCATGTAGAGCAGCGGCCGCAGGTCGAGCCCGTGCGCCTTCCAGTGGTGCACCGCCCCCTCGATGTCGAGGCAGTCGGCGCGCCCGATCATCTCGTCCATCGTGCGGAAGCCGAGCTCCGCCATCAGCTCGCGCACTTCCTGCGCGATGAAGCGGAAGAAGTTCTCCACGAACTCGGGCTTGCCCGCGAACTTCCGGCGCAGCTCCGGATCCTGGGTCGCGATGCCGACCGGGCAGGTGTTGAGGTGGCAGACGCGCATCATCACGCAGCCCATGACGACCAGCGGCGCGGTGGCGAAGCCGAACTCCTCGGCGCCGAGCAGCGCGCCGATGACGACGTCGCGGCCCGTCTTCATCTGGCCGTCCACCTGCACGACGATGCGGTCGCGCAGCTTGTTCAGGACGAGGACCTGCTGCGTCTCGGCGAGGCCGAGCTCCCACGGCAGCCCCGCGTGCTTGATGCTCGTCAGCGGCGACGCGCCGGTGCCGCCGTCGTGGCCCGAGATGAGCACGACGTCGGAGTGCGCCTTGGCGACGCCCGCGGCAATGGTCCCGACGCCCCCCTCGGCCACGAGCTTGACGTGGATGCGGGCGCGCGGGTTCGAGTTCTTGAGGTCGTAAATGAGCTGCGCCAGGTCCTCGATCGAGTAGATGTCGTGGTGCGGCGGCGGCGAAATCAGGCCGACGCCGGGCGTCGAGAAACGCACCTTCGCAATCCACGGATAGACCTTGTGGCCCGGCAGCTGCCCGCCTTCACCGGGCTTGGCGCCCTGCGCCATCTTGATCTGCAGGTCGTCGGCGTTGACGAGGTACTCGCTCGTCACGCCGAAGCGCGCGGACGCCACCTGCTTCACCGCGCTGCGGCGCGAATCGCCGTTCGGCTCGGGAACGTAGCGGGCCGGGTCCTCGCCCCCCTCGCCCGTGTTCGACTTGCCGCCGAGGCGATTCATCGCGATGGCGAGCGTCTCGTGGGCTTCGCCGCTGATCGAGCCGTAGGACATGGCGCCGGTTGCGAAGCGCTTGAAGATGTCCGCCGCGGGCTCCACCTCGTCGATCGAGAGGGCCGGGCCGGCGGGCTTCAGGCGGAAGAGGCCGCGCAGCGTCGCGCGGTGCTCGTTCTGCGCGTCCACCGCGCGCGTGTAGTCCTTGAAGATGGCGTACTGGCCGCTGCGCGTCGCGTGCTGCAGCTTGAACACCGTGTCCGGGTTGAACAGGTGATACTCGCCGTCGCGCCGCCACTGGTACTCGCCGCCCGGGTTCAGCTCGTCCACCCCGGCCGGCTGGCGTCCGAACGCGCGCTCGTGGCGCAGGCACGCCTCCTTCGCGATGATGTCGATGCCGACGCCACCGACGCGCGAGGTCGTGTGCGTGAAGAACCGGTCGATGAACTCCTGGTTCAGCCCGATCGCCTCGAAAATCTGCGCGCCGCAGTAGCTGGCCAGCGTCGAGATGCCCATCTTGGACATCACCTTGAGGATGCCCTTGTTGAGCGCCTTGACGTAATGGTCGATCGCATCCTCGCGCGCGACGCCGGCGATGAGGCCGTGCGCGATCATGTCGTCGATCGTCTCGAAGGCGAGATACGGGTTGACCACGCCGGCGCCGTAGCCGAGCAGCAGCGACACGTGGTGCACCTCGCGCGCGTCGCCCGACTCGACGACCAGGCCGCAGCGCGTGCGCGTCCCCTCGCGCACCAGGTGATGGTGCACGCCGGCCGTTGCCAGCAGGCTCGGCATCGGCGCCAGCTTCGGGCTGACGCCGCGGTCCGAGAGGATCAGGATGTCGTAGCCCGCGGCCACCGCTTCGCTCGCCCGGCGGCAGAGATCCGTCATTGCCTCCTCGAGCCCGGCCCCGCCCTTCTGCGGGTCGAACATCATCGGCAGCGTGGTCGAACGGAACGGCGAGTCGGGCGGTAGATGCCGGAGCTTGGCGACGTGCTCGTTGTGGATGATCGGGTACGTGATCCCGATCTGGCGGCACGACTCGGGCTCGGGCTTCAGCAGGTTGCGCTCGGGGCCGATGGTCGAGCCCATCGACGTGACGAGCTCCTCGCGAATGGCGTCGAGCGGCGGGTTCGTCACCTGGGCGAACAGCTGCTTGAAATAGTCGTAGAGCAGGCGCGGCCTGTCCGAGAGCACGGCCAGCGACGTGTCGGTGCCCATCGAGCCGACCGGTTCCTGCCCGTCGATCGCCATCGGCGCAATCAGCACGCGCAGGTCTTCCTGCGTGTAGCCGAACGCCTGCTGGCGCTTCAGCACCGTCTGGTGATCGGGCTGTTCCGCGCGCGCGGGCGGCAGGTCGTTGATGTCGACCAGGTTCCTGTCGAGCCACTCGCGATACGGGTGCTGCGCCGCCAGCTCGCGCTTGATCTCGTCGTCGTCGACGATGCGCCCCTTGGCGGTGTCGACGAGGAAGATGCGCCCGGGGTGCAGCCGCTCCTTGACGAGGATGTCCTCCGCCGGAATGTCGAGCACGCCGACTTCCGACGCCATGATCACGAGGTCGTCCTTCGTCACGTAGTAGCGCGACGGACGCAGGCCGTTGCGATCGAGCACCGCGCCGATGACAGTGCCGTCGGTGAACGCGATCGACGCCGGGCCGTCCCACGGCTCCATCAGCGAGGAGTGGTACTCGTAGAACGCCTTGCGGTCCTCGTCCATCAGGTCGTTCCCGCTCCACGGCTCGGGGATCATCATCAGGATCGCGTGCGGCAGCGACCGGCCCGTCATCGTCAGGAACTCGAGCACGTTGTCGAAGGTGGCGGTGTCGCTGCCGCCTTCGCGGATGACCGGCAGGATCTTCTTCAGGTCGCCACCGAGCAGCTCGCTCTCCAGCAGCCCCTGGCGCGCGCGCATCCAGTTGATGTTGCCGCGCAGCGTGTTGATCTCGCCGTTGTGCGCGACGAAGCGGTAGGGGTGCGCGAGCGGCCACGACGGGAACGTGTTGGTGCTGAAGCGCTGGTGCACGAGCGCAAGGCACGACTCGAGGCTGCTGTCCGACAGGTCGGGGAACATCGGCGCGAGCTGCCGCGCCGAGAGCATTCCCTTGTAGATGAGCGTGTTGCACGACAGGCTGACGATGTAGAAGAAGCGCCGCGACAAGGCGTTGATCGCGACGCTGTCGGCCGCGAACTCGATCCGCTTGCGGATCACGTAGAGCTTCCGCTCGAACCGCTGCCGGTCCTCGGCCGTCTTCACCGCGAAGGGCGAGGCGATGAACATCTGCTGGAACACCGGCTGCGTCGCCTTCGCGCTGTCGCCGACCAGGCTGTTGTCGTTGGGCACGTCGCGCCAGCCGAGGAGCGTGCCGCCCTCATCGTCCACGACCGCGGCGATCAAGTTGACGATGGTCTCGCGATCGCGCGCGTCCCGCGGCAGGAACACCAGTCCTGCACCGTATGAGCCCGCCTCGGGCAGCGTGAAGGGGACGACCCCGCGGAAGAACCTGTCCGGCGTCTGAATCAGGATGCCGGCGCCGTCACCCGTGTTCGCCTCGCAGCCGCACGCGCCGCGATGCTCGAGGTTGATGAGGACTTCCAGCGCCTTGCGCACGATCGCGTTCGACCGGCGTCCCTTGATGTCGACGACGAAGCCCACGCCGCAGGCATCGCGTTCATCTTGTGGGTGATACAGACCTTGAGCCTGGGGCGGGAAGTCGTCAGGGGCGCGCATGGTGCGCACATTCTGACGAGCCGCGCGTTATGAGGGAAATACAATGATCTGCGGATGGTCATGCGCTACGCGCATGGGTGCGCCCGTGACGTGTCACGTTTTGGCGTGGTCCAGGTTCCAGGCTCGTCCTTGGCCGCCATTGAGGCCTGTTTCGGGACACCTGGGACCTGTCTATTGCCAATCCGCTGGAATTTGAGTCGATTTCGCCGCTCACACTCCTAAAATCTCCCGGATCTCACAGGTTTCGGGGCCTCCCCTGACACCCGATGCCTGCCACCTGACATCTGCCAGCGAAGGAGCAGAGATGCACGCACCGATGAAGTACGTGGAAAAGGGGCTTTCGGTTGCCGCCAACGGCATCTGGCACGTTTTTTCCGCCGCCAACAAGATCAAGCAGAACCCCTCGTTCACGCCCCGGTGGTCCGATAAGCCGCTCCTCAAGTCGTATCAGAAGACCAAGCCGCCGCTCGGCTGGCCGCGCCAGACCGACTCGCTCTGTCCGACCTGCGTCCGGGAAGCACGGCAGGACATCCTCGACGGCCGGAAGGACGTCTCCATCCTGCTCAACGAGAAGGTCGGCGAAATCAAGGCGACGATCCGCGAGAAGAACGGGAAGATCGTCATGGAGAAGGACTGCCCCATCCACGGCCACTTCGAGGACGTGATGGCGATCGACACCGCCTTCTTCAAGCATCTCGAAGAGGTGTTCCCCGGCCGCGACATCCGCGCGCACAACGACCAGAAGCTGCACAACCACGGCAGCTCGACCGTGCTGCACGGTCGCGGATCGGTGCTGACCGTCGATCTCACCAACCGCTGCAACATGATGTGCGACCCGTGCTTCATGGACGCGAACCAGGTCGGCTTCGTCCACGAGCTGTCGTGGGAGGACATCAAGCAGGTCCTCGACAACGCGATCACCATCAAGCCGCGGCGTCAGATGTCGGTGCAGTTCTCCGGCGGCGAGCCGACGATGTCGCCGTACTTCCTCGACGCGGTGCGCTACGCGCGCAGGGTCGGCTACAACAGCGTGCAGGCGGCGACCAACGGCATCGAGTTCGCCAAGAGCCCCGAGTTCGCGAAGGCCGCGGCCGAGGCGGGCCTGCGCTACGCGTACCTGCAGTTCGACGGCATCGGCAATGCCGCCAACGCCCACCGGCGCGTCGGCAACCTCTTCGACGTCAAGCTGCGCGCGATCGAGAACCTGTACAGCGCCGGCGTCGACATCGTGCCGGTCGTCACCATCGTCAACGGCGTCAACAACGAGCAGGTGGGCCGGATCATCGAGTTCGCGCTCGACAATCCGAAGAAGATCAATTTCCTCTCGTTCCAGCCGGTGTCCTTCACGGGCCGCGACGAGGAGATCACCGACGAGCGCCGCCACGCGCAGCGCTACACGCTGAGCCACCTCGCGCACGGCTTGAAAGCCCAGCTCGGCCTGACCGAGCCGCAGCGCGACTGGTTTCCGCTCTCGGCCATGAACCCGCTCTCCGACGTGGTCGACCTCTTGCTCGGCGCCAACGCGGAGTTTGGCGCGCTCAAGT
>DATNCQ010000014.1:0-3167 GCA_035571515.1 Vicinamibacterales bacterium | reverse complement strand
GCCGCAGCTCTGGTCGTCGAGCGGCTTCGAGGCGCTCGAGCGTTATATCCGCACCACCCTCGACTCGTCGGCGCGGATGCGGCTGAAGCTGCAGAACCCGCTCGGCGTCGGGGCCGCGCTCATCGATCGGTATTCCGCCGCGACCCGCGACCGGCTCGGCATGCTGCAATCCGACTTCACGCTGCTGGAGGACGTGGAGGGCCAGCTGGCCGGCTTTGAGCGCGACATGGCGCGCGAGTTCGAAGGGCGCATGGCGACGGTCGACAACGTGCTGCTCGAGATGGAGCGCCGCGGCCACGACTTCTTCGACGACACCATGCGCATCGGCCGGGTGATGGACCTGTTGAACCGCTCGCGCGTGCAGGAGGGGTTCGAGCGGCAGGTCGTCGCCGACGCGCCGCAGCAGATCGAGAAGCGCGTCAACGAGCTGATCGACTGGATGGTCGACGCCGACTTCCGGCAGTGGCAGCGGATCACGCGGCACCTGTCCGATCGCCGCCGGGAGTTCCGCGACCGCATCGTCGGCACCGTGCGCGACGACGAGGAGTCGCGGCCGTTCCACGACGAGCGGCGCCGCATGGTCGAGACCGTCGGCGGCGCGGCGCAGACCGTCGTCGAGACCTACGATCGCCGCCGCGAGGCGAGCGAGCTGGCCGACGGCGCGCGCAACGCGGTGGCGGCAGCCGCTGCGGCCGGCGCCGGCGCCGTCGGGCTCGGCACGCTGATCGCCGCGGCCGCGAGCACCGCGGCGGCCGACATCACCGGCATCCTGCTGGCGAGCGTGATCGCCGCGCTCGGGTTCTTCATCATCCCCGCCAAGCGCAAGCAGGCCAAGGCGGAGATGCGAGCCAAGATCGCCGACGTCCGCGAACGCCTGTCGCAGGCGCTGCGCACGCAGTTCGAAGGGGAGATCGGCCGCAGCACGGCGCGGATGCGCGAGAGCATCGCGCCGTACAGCCGTTTCGTTCGGGCGGAGGGGGACAAGCTGCGCGAGACCGACGCGCGTCTCGCGCAGCTTCGCACCGACCTCGGCAACGTCCGCCGCCAGGTGGACGCGATGGCGGCCTGACGCGAACTCCGATCCCCACGATCTCGTATCCGTATGCCATGAAGGCTCCTGCATTGGCCGTGGCCGCCGCGATCCTCCTGGTGGCCTCCCCGCGGGCATTCCAATCCACCAGTGGCGTGGCCGTCGACAAGGCGTTCGCGCCGGGAGGGGCCGTCACGATGAAGCTCGCCGCCGGGGACTACAAGATCACCGGCCGGACCGAGCCGAAGATCCGCGTCGCGTGGCGCGTGGATCACGCGGAAGACGCGTCCCGGGTCAAGGGGGAGGCCGATATCCGCGGCACCAGCGCGGTGATTACCACGACGGGCGTGAAAAACGGCATGCACTTCACCATCGACGTGCCTGAGCGGAGCGACATCACCGTCGACCTGAGCGCGGGCGACCTCGAGATCCGCAGCATCGAGGGGAGCAAGAAAGTGGACAGCTGGGCCGGCGACGTCTCGATCGACGTCGGCAAGCCCGAGCAGTATCGCGAGGTCGAGGCTTCGGTCCGTGCGGGGGACCTGTCCGCCAGGCCGTTCAACGTGATGCAGGGCGGGTTGATGCGCGGGTTCAAGTGGTCCGGCAAGGGCCCGTATGTCCTGCACGTGAAGCTTTTTGCCGGGGATTTGACGCTTCGTTGAGAATTCTGCAAACCTCGCCCCCCCTTCTTCCGTCTTAGAGGGCATGACTTTCCTGCAGAAGCTGTTCTCGAAGAAGTCCGAGCCGAAAGCTCGTGTGCGGGTGTGCGTCGAGTGCGGGATGCCCGTCGCCGAACACAAGGACTGGTGCAGCATCTACCGGACCCAGCGGGAGATGGACTCGAAAGCCCGCGTCTCCCGCGCCCAGCAGGCCTGATTCCCCGGGTCCTGCTCCAACGCTGAACGTGCGGGGTCAGATCTCGGTTTTTCCAACCGGAAAATCGAGATCCGACCCCGTTTTTCTTTTACTGGACGCTGTTCAGCGCGATGTCGAAGACCAGCGCGGCGTTCGGGGGCACGGGACCGGAGCCGGTCGTTCCGTACGCCAGTGACGGCGGGACGACGGCGCGGCGCGTGCCTCCCACCTTCATGCCGGTGACAGCCATGTCGAACCCGCGAATCACCTGGTTCGATCCCAGGACGAATGGGAACGTGCCGCTGTCGAACTGCGCGCCTTTGTGGTCGGCCGCGGTGTCGCTGTAGAAGTAGGCGTTGTACTGCACCGTCGCCGATTTGCCGGATGTCGCTTCGGCGCCGGTGCCGACGGTCAAATCGGTGGTCGAGAACGCCACATTGGATTGATCCGGCGCGATGGGCGACTTGCTGCCGCACGCGTACGCCGCCACGAGAATGGCGGTCGCCACCAGCAGCCGGACCAGGCCCCCTGCCGGGCGAAAACGCGCAGTCACAGTCATAGCCTCAGTGTAGTCCCATTACGAGACGATCCGCAGCAGTTCGATGTCGAACACCAGCATCCCCTGCGGCCGGCCGGGCTTGCCGTCGTACGCGAGAGCGCCGGGGATCCAGAACCGCCGCTTTTCCCCCTCGACCATCATCTGCACGCCTTCGGTCCAGCCCGCGATCACCTCATCCAGTCCGAACGTGGCCGGCTGGCCGCGGGCGACCGAGCTGTCGAACATCTTCCCGTCGGTCGTCCATCCTGTGTAGTGGACGGTGACCCGGGAGTTGGGCCGCGGATGGCGTGTGCCGGTGCCCGGCTGCAGCACCTTGCTGGCGAGATTGGTGGACGTTCGAACGGCGTCGGCCGGCGCCGCGGCGACGTCTGGCGGCGCAGGGATGGGCACCGTGTCGGACGGCGGCGCACCGCCGGAACAGGCGGGCAGCGCCAGCAGCGCTGCCACCACCACGCCGGCGGCGACTACTCTATAATCCGCACACTTCATGACCGAAGTGTATCGCTCCCAGGCGCAGCGCGTCGTTGCCGACCTGCACGAGCTCGCGGAACGGACCAGCACGCCGGACGGTGCACAGCGCCTGGCGTGGGGACCGGTCTGGCGCGACGCGCGGCAATGGTGCCTCGAGCAGTTGCGCGAGATGGGCCTGACCGCGAAGACGGACGCGGCCGGCAACAACTGGATCACCGTGCCTGGAGAATCGAGCGAGACGGTGATCGTCGG
>DATNCQ010000013.1:0-35958 GCA_035571515.1 Vicinamibacterales bacterium | reverse complement strand
CGAACGGAGAGCCGAGCGGTGTGATCGAGCTCCCGATCGCCGAGGTGAGCAACGACTACGTGTACTACGGCGAAACCGCAAACGGGGCGATGCCGTCACCGGACGCGGTGTTCGCGATCTACAAGGCCGAGTTCGATCTCGCCTATCAGGAACGCACGATGTTCATCCTCACGCAGCATCCGCACGTCGGCGGACGCCGATCGCGGATCGTCAACCTGGAGAGGCTCATTACCTACATCAAGTCCAAGGGCGATGTCTGGTTTGGAACCATGGAGCAGGTCGCCAACTACGTCAAGCAGCCGCGCTCCTGAACGTAATCAACGTGCAGGGGGCGATTCCGGCAACTGGATCACGCGTGCCGCGTGAAGTAGACTCCTCCTCCAAGGGAGGAGCCATCCTCGACGAACACGACGAGCTGTTTCGCGATCTCGTGGAGGCGTTTCCCGACGGGATACTGATCAGCCAGAACTTCCGCACGGTATTCGTCAATCAGGCAGCAGTCGGTCTGTTCGGCGCGTCGCATCCGGATCAGATGCTGGGCACGCCGATCCTCGACCTGTTTCATGCGGATCATCGTGAGGCCGTCGCGAACGTGATTCACCGTTCACTCGGCGGCGAGCGCGCCGTGCAGGTGCCCGCCAGCGTCGCCGGGCTCGACGGCGCCGCACGCGACGTCGAGGTCACGTCGAGGGTGCTCGGCAATCTGGCGGTGTCCGTCGCGCTCATCGTGCACGACGTGACCGAGAGCAGACGTGCCGAGCTCGCGCTGCGCGAGAGCGAGGAGCGGCTCAGGCTCGCCTTCGCTGGCGCCCAGGAGGGGGTCTGGGACTGGAACCTCGAAACGGGAGCCGTCGTCTATTCCGAGCGCTGGAAGCGGATGCTCGGCTACGCCGATCACGAGATCGATCCCGACGTGCGGGCGTGGGAGCGCCTGCTGCACCCCGACGATCGAGCGGCCGCCGAGGCCCTGACTGACGCGGTCACGCGGGACAAGCACCCGTACGAGGCCGAGTTCCGCCTCCGACACAAGGACGGTCACTACATCAGCGTCCTGACACGCGGGTTGCCGCTCCGGCGCGACCCGACCGGGCCGGTGGTCAGAATCGTCGGCACACACCTGGACATCACCGATCGGAAACGCACGGAGTCGGCGCTTCGCGAAAGCGAAGAACGCCTGACGCTGGCGTTTGCCGGAGCACAGGAGGGCGTCTGGGACTGGGACCTTGAAACCAACGCGGTCGTGTATTCCTCGCGATGGAAACAGATGCTGGGCTACGCCGACGAGGAAATCGAGCCGCACGTGAGTGCGTGGGAACGGCTCGTCCATCCCGAAGATCGCGCGGCGGCGGAGCGGGCGCACGAAAGTGTGGCGGGTGGTCAGCTGACGTACGAGGCCGAGTTCCGGCTCCGCCACAAGGACGGACGCTACGTGCAGGTACTCTCGCGCGGCTTTCCGGTTCGTCGCGAGCCCGGCGGTCCTGTCGTGCGCATTGTCGGTACGCATTTCGATTTGACCGAGCGGCAGGACAGAGAAGCCGAGCGCGTCCGCAGCGAGCTGCTGCAACGCCTGGTGTTCGCTCAGGAGGACGAACGCCGGCGCATCGCGCGGGACATGCACGACCACTTCGGGGAGCACCTGACGACGTTGGGCCTGCGCATCGGCGCGCTGAAGGCCAGGTGCGCTGACAGCACGGACCTCAGAGGCGAGATCGATGCCCTCGAAGTGGTCGCCCGGGGCCTCGATCAGGACGTGGATCGGCTCGCATGGGAACTTCGCCCGACGGCTCTCGACGACCTCGGCCTCAGGGCCGCGCTGACCAATTACACGCAGGACTGGTCCGTTCGCGTCGGCATTCCCGTGCGGCTGCACACCTCGGGCCTGCTGGACGAGCGGCTCGCGCCCGACGTCGAGACGACCCTGTATCGCATCGCGCAGGAAGCGCTGAACAACGCGGCCAAGTACTCGCGCGCACGGCATGTCGAGGTGCTCCTCGAGCGGCACTCCGATTCCGTCCTGCTCGTCGTCGAGGACGACGGGGTCGGCTTCGACGTCGATGGCGCCGCGAGAGGCCACGGATTCGGGCTGGTCGGCATCAGGGAGCGCGCGGCGCTCGTCGGCGGCAGCCTGGAGCTCGAATCCTCTCCCGGAAACGGCACGACGGTGCTCGTGCGAATCGCCGTTCCCGCGGGCGCCGGTTCGGTCGTGCGTCATGGCTGAAAAGAGGCCCTCGCTCCGCGTCCTCCTCGCCGACGACCACGTCACGGTGCGCCAGGGATTGAAGCTGCTGATCGACAGCGAGCACGACATGGAAGTCATCGGCGAAGCCAGCGACGGCAGCGAGGCCGTGCAAAAAGCGCGTGAGTTGAGTCCCGACGTCGTCGTGATGGACATCTCGATGCCCGGCGTGAACGGGCTCGCGGCCACGCGCGCGCTGAAGAAAGTCCAGCCCGACGCGGTGATCGTGACGCTGACGCGACACGGCGATCAGGCCTACCTGCAGGAGTTGCTGCGCGCCGGCGTCGCGGGATACGTGCTCAAGCGGAGCGCGCCGACCGAGCTGCTGCACGCGATTCGCGCGGCGGCGGCGGGCGGTCAGTACCTGGATACGACGCTGACGGCGCGAGTCACCGCCGGACTGGCGGGCAAGGACGCGTCGGGCAAGATACCGGCCACGGCCTTGACCGAGCGGGAGGCAGCGGTGCTTCGCCTGATCGCGTCGGGGTACAGCAACAAGGAAATCGCGGCGCAACTGTCGCTCAGCGTCAAGACCGTCGAGGCGCACAAGGCCAACGCGATGCGAAAGCTCGATCTGACCGGGCGGATCGACATCGTCAAGTACGCGATCCTGCAGGGCTGGTTGGACAACGCGTGAGGGCGGCGGGCCGCGCGGGCAATTAGGGATCTTCCCTAGGTCGACTTCGGGATCTTCCTCATAGCCGGGCCATTGAGCCCTGAGTAAAGTCGCCGAAGTCCCCGAAGGAAGCCCCATGGCTCAGCGACTCAGACTCGTAGGCGGAGTCGACCGGGACCAGTCGCCTGCGCGTCGGGCGCTCCCGCCTCGATCGGACAATCAGCGCCGCAGCGCAGGGTCGCCGGCCGGCGATCTGAGCGACCTGGATCTCGCGCGTCGCATCAGGGCGAATCTGTTCGTCGTCGGCGACGAGGAGGTTGTCGCCACGCTCGTCACGTCCCTGTGGCAGTCCCTGGCCACGCCCATCGTCGTGCGCAATCGCGGCGAGTCCCTGCAACTCTCGCCGGCGTCCCCGCCGGCGGGGACGATTGTCATCGTCGACGTCGACACGCTGACAAGTCACGAGCAGCTCGCGTTGTACGACTGGATCGCCGGAAACGGCCGCACCCAGGTCGTCAGTACTGCGGCGACGTTTCTGCAGCCTTTGCTGGAAACGGGTGCGTTCAACGTGGGGTTGTACTATCGCCTCAACGTGGTGACCGTCGATCTCAGATCGCACCCTTGACCGCCTTGCCTCCAGCGGCCGGAGGCTTTTCAACGATCGATATCCGAACAGGCGTCAACGGCGCCAAACGCTGCGCTTCCTCCTTCCCAAGCCGCGAGCACGTCCGGGTCAGGTTGTAACGCTTCGCTGACAGACGTCGCGACCACATCTCGGAAGGCTTGATCGGCCATGTCCGGTGACGGTCACTGCCCTGCTCGAGTGACGCCGAATTTCTTGTCGTAGATTCGCGTGACGCCGCCCGGCTGGGTGACTGTCAGCGTCTTGCCGTCTTTCGAGACCTGTTCGGTATCGACAGTGATTCTGCCGTTTCGATTGTGCGTTCTCTCGATCGTGTACGGATCGATCAGTTTGTAGGCAATCTCCCGAGCATCGCCTCCCGTGGTGGCATGAGGCTTTCCGTCGAAAGCGACTGGATGGATTTCGGCGCTCGAAGACTTGTTCTCCTTGCCGATGGTCGCGCGCGTGCTGATGAAACCGCCGCCGGGCGAGGGCACGTTGATGATCATCTGGCTTTGTTGAGGATAATTCACGGTCTTGGCCAGATTGATTTCCCAGATTCCGAGGAAGGGATCGCTCTGTTTGTCCTGCGCCTGCAGGCTGGTGCAACACCCGAGGGTGACCATCGCGATGACCAACGTCTTCCAGGACATGTTGATCCTCCTTCTTGATCCTCCTTCGCGCGCGTTTCGGCGCCGAACGACGTGAATCCGCTACCTTTTATCACTTCACTGACGCTGCGCCAAATCATCCGCTGCGCACACTTCGATTGAACGATCGGCTCGCGCCAGATCGCAGAATCGTCCGCGGACTCAATAGCGCAGCGTCAGTGCAGTATGGCGGAAGGGCGCGGGAGCGAAACAGGCGGAAGCGGCGGTGCGGAACAGCGGGAAGTGCGGCGCGAGATGAGCGTCAGGCGGCCTGCGCCACGCGCCTCGTCATCAACGCGTCCAGGCTGAAGGCGCCCGCGCCATAACGAGCAATCCACAACGCGCCGGCGAGCAGCAGCAGATTCCTGATGAACAGGGTCAGTTGGATCTGAAACGACACCGGGTCGGTCATCGCCCAGAAGTTGTGCATCATCACCGTAACCGGAACGAGGAAGAGCACAAGCAGGCACCCTCCAAGCCTGGCGTGAAAACCGAACAGCACGCTTAACCCGCCGGCGAGAGCGATGAGCCCCGACAGTGGAACGAGCAGCCCGGGCATTGGCACGCCATGCTCGGCTGCTGACGCGATCGTGCTCGAGTTGAAGTGGCCCGCCGCGGCGAGGATGAAGATCGCCGCGAAGAGTTGTCTCGAGGCCAACCACAGGTAACAGGCGGTGTCTCCCTTGATGCAAGGTGTCCGCATTGTCATCTCCCTTCTTCTCTTGCTAACTGCGTGGAATTGAACAGGATCCGACGGGGTACCACCGTGCAACTCCGGTGCCCGCACACACGCTTCAGTAAAGGGCGGATCGAATCGAGGGCAGGAACCAGGCAGGGCTCAACAATCGGGAGCTGAACCCACACTCCCGACTCGGTGGCGGTCGCGGTGACTTCCTACTTCGCCAGCGGGTCTGGACGCAGCTGAAACTTCACTAGCTTGCTCGTCCCACCCTTCCCCTCTTCGGTGTGGAAGATGGCTCTGGTGGCGTAGGTGGAATAAAGGCCCCGGCCTTTCCAGCCACCTTGTGGGTCGTCGATGCGGCCGTCGAGGAGCTTCGCGTAGAAGCCCATCGGGTACGGCACCCGCAGGTAGGTGAACTTGCCCGTGGACGGCGAGAGGGCCGCGATCGCCTCGGACACTGGAGCCATCGGCACGTTGGCGCCGAGGCCCAGCGTGTTGTGCTGGTCCACCCAGTTGTAATACCCGCTGTCGGCAGCCCCGGACTCCGAGACGCCCTTGAACTGCGGACCAGCGTACGGGTAGAACGTCCAACCTTCGGGGCACTGCTGCCCCGTCGCGGTCGGGCCGTTCAGCGGGCCCTTGCACTTGCGTCGATCGAAGCTCGCGAGGTGTCCGCTCGACAGGCCCGTCCACACCACGCCGTTGCGATCGATGTCGATGCCGCGCGGCGAATAGCCCTGCACTGCCGCCTTGTCATTCCCGAAGGGCAGCTCATACCGCTCTGCCAGTGCCGTCGCCGGCGGGTTCGGTCCCGGATTCAGCCGGACGATCGCGCCAGGGAAACCCAGCACAGCGCCCCAGATGGATCCATCCACCGGGCTTGGAATCACCGCGTAGAACGGGCTGATGATGCGTTTGTCCTTGGTCGGATCGATCGGCTGATCCGGCTCCACGTAGGCGTCACGCTTCCCGTTGCCGTTCGTGTCGAGGATGAACGCCGTCCATCCCTGGGCTTTGGCCTCGTCCTTCGTTTCATCGAACAGCTTCGTGTTGAGCCATCCGACGACCTGACCTCCACCACTGCAGAACCAGAGCGTGTTGTTGGCGTCCTCGGCAAACTGCAGATGGTGTGTCGCGAAGCACAGATCGACGAGGGTGAACTTCTTCGTCTGTGGGTCGTAGACGGAGACCTGGCGGCCACTCTCGTTGATGGGAAACGCCTTGGCCGACGGGTGGTTCGATCCTTCCCGGCAGAAGGCGGGCGTCTCATTCGGCCGGATGATCTGGGCGGTCCAGACACGACCCTTGCCATCCATCGCAAAGCTGTGCGCCTGGGTCCTGCTCGTCCACTGCACCACGTCTCCCCAATAGGGCGACGGCGCCGCCATGAACGTCGGCACCCGCGGCGTGCTGGGATCCCGAACCTCCAGCGGGAGCTTCGTGGCCGTGTGCGTCTTCGGGTCCACCACGGGCAGATAGTCGTCAGACAGCTCGAGGGAGCCGTAGACCGGTCCATTGGCGTTGATGCGTGGATTGCGCTTGTCGGTGGAAATCTCGTCGTGCAGAAACGCCTTCGGGTCGGCCCAGTCCCACATGGTGACGACGACGTTGCGTTCCACACCCTGCGGCCGAGGCGGCGTGGGCGGCACCTCGCCGGCCGCGATCCGATCGGTCCACTCGGCCAGCGCCTTGAACATTCGCGGGCCGACGCCCACGACCTGGCTCGCCATGCCAGCGCCGGCTTGTCCCGAGCGCACGCGCCGCTGCCACGCGGCGACCGAGGTCGGGAACTTCCCGAGGCTCTCGGGAATTTCGCGCGTGGCCCTGCCGCCCATGAGATGGCACCCGAGGCAGCCTTCCGTCCTCAACCGCATCTGGAACTGCGCCTGGCTCTTGATGTTTTCACTGATGCCGTTGCCCTGCGGACCGGTACCAGTTCCCGGAAACTCGCTCTTGTCGGGCACGCGCAGCAGGGACCACCAGTAGTTGGCCGGGTAGTACTGCGCTGCGGCCTGGGCGCTCGGCGCCGGGACGGCCATCAAGTTCAGCGTCTTGCCCGGCGCGCCCTTGACCTTCGGCGAATCCACGAGCCCATAGCCGCGGACCCACACGTCGTAGCTGGCTTTCGGCAGATCGGGCACGAGGTACCGACCCCGGTCATCCGTGACGACGATCTTCACGAACTTCGTCGGGAGGTCCCTGGTTTCGGCGATCACCCAGACGCCCGCTTCCGGCCCCTTCGGTCCGGCCACGACCCCGCCCAGGTCGTCGGAGTCGACGGCGACTGTCTGGTTCGCCTGCTGGCCGGCGCTGAGCTCGGGTTGCCAGGCGATCAGGAACGCTGCCAGGTTGGCGGCGATGAACCCGGCGCACGCGACCCCTTTCGTCATTCCCATGGAGTGCCTCCTGCGGACGATCATCGCGTCTCCACTCCCGGGCCGAAGCCGGGAGAAGCGCACGAGATCCGTTACCGGGGTCCTTACTAGAGGCGGACTTATGGCGCGATCGGGTTGGCCCGATCGATCGATGTGCCTTCGCCCACCATCAGCATCGGCGCGTAGTTCATCTGCTGGCAGACGTACTCGAAGAGCTCGGTGCCGTTCTCCCAGCGCAGGTTGAAACCGGTCTTCCATGGCGCGGTGAAGGCGCCCGGATCGTCCGCGACGACGTCGTACTTGATCGTGTTCGCGTCGGTGCGGGTGAACCGCTCCAGCAGCCGCAGCTTGTCGGTCGTCGGCGTGCCGCGGCGATCCAGCCAGAACGATTCGTTGAAGCCCGTCGTGTCGACCACCAGCGTGTCGCCGTCCCACCAGCCGATCGAGTGGCCGTAGTAGCTCGGCTCGAGGTTGGCCGGATGCGTACGACCGTCCATGTAGATCGTGCGGTAGGTATGCGGTCCGCCGATGTCGAAGATGAAGATGCGCTGCAGCTCCGGCAGCTCCACGAACTCCACGCCGTACGGCGTCAGGAACTGCCGGATGCCGCCTGACGGTTTGCAGCGCGTGTGCGGCTCGAGCTGGAACTTGTTGCGATTGGCCAGCAGCGCGCGCGCCCATGGCTGAAGCGGCGTGTTGTCGCCGGTATCCTGCGCCCCGCCTGCGCCGGGCAGCCAGACGCCCTTGACGGCCGGCGTCGGTCCGCCAAGGATCACGCGTCCCGCGGCGTTGCGCGGCGCCGGCCCGGCGGGACCGCGGCCTTCGGCGATCCCCGGCGCGGGGGCGCCGCCGCGTCCCTGCGGAACGCCGACCTGCACGCCCGGGTTCGGCTGCGGCGGCTGTTGCTGCGCGGCGGGCTGCGGCGCGCCCTGCCGCGCATGCAGCGGCGCTCGCACGAGCGGCCCCGCGATCAACGCGACCGCCGCGATGAAGAGGAGCGCGCGTCGCATTAGTTATCGACGCCTGGCGAGCCGCTCGAGTCGGCGTCGAGCGTCTCACCCGGACGCCCGCCCGTCGACGTGAGGGTCACCTTCTGCGCGTTCATGCGATTGCTGCCGTCTTTGGCGCGCGCGCCGGCGATCGTGACCTCCTCGCCGATCTTCAGCGTGTCGCGGCGCCAGCCCCGGCGCTGCAGACCGTGCGGCGGCCCCATCTCCGCGCCCCAGTTCGTCACCTTGCCGGTGGCCTCGTCCTTCACGTTGATGTGAATCCACGCGTGCGGATTCGTCCACTCGACCTTGGTGACGATGCCCTTGAGCGTGATCGGCTTGTTGGCGTCGAACTCCGCGGCGAAGGAGTGATGCGCGAGCACCGCCTTGCCGCCGACGACAACACCCACCGCGATCAGGATCCCGAGGACACAGGCTTTCATCTTTTCCTCCTACGATCTGTTGTCCTGGCAGTAATGCCGGGGCATCTCTTCGCCGGCGACCCAGCGCAGCGTCCAGCTGCTCGACCACGGCCGCGTATATGCGCCGGGATCCTCGATGGTGACGTCGTACTTCATCGTGTCGAAATCGGTGCGCGTGAACTTCTCGACGAGCCGCAGCTGCTCGGTGTGCGGCAGGCCGCCGTTGGTGAACCAGAAATCCTCGTTGAAACCGCGCGTGTCGACGACCAACGCGTCGCGGTCCCAGGTGCCGACGCCACGCCCGTAATACAACGGGTTGTCATCGTCGCCGCCGATCTGCCCGACGTGGCCGCGGCCGTCGGTATAGATGATGCGGTAGTTGTTGTTCCCGCTCCCGACGAGGACGAACACGCGCGATCGCTCGCGGTCTTCGACGAGCTGCACGCCGTACGACTGCTGGAACTGGCGCGGCCCGCCCGGCGGCTTGCAGTTGAGAAACATCGGATCGTCGCGGAGGAACCGCCGCTGCCGCGCCGTGTAGAGCGCGAGCGCCCACGGCTGCATCGGCGCCACCTTCGGCGCGTCGGCGATGTTCTTCAACAGCCCCCACGCGTCCATCGGGATGTTCGCGCCGTTTTCGACGAGCACGGTGGACGAGGGATAGGCCCAGTATCCTTCCGTCCCGCCCGGCAGCGCGCCAAGCCGCGGCTGCTTGTCGGGCCAGCGCGGCGTCGGCCGCGCCGAGACGAGCGGCGCTGGCGCACGTGGCGTGACATTCAGCACGCGGCGGCCCGTCGCGCCGAGAGCGACGGAGTTACCCCACATCTGACGGCCGCCATCTCGCGCCGCCCATCCCTCGACGCTGATGGCATCGCCCGGCTGCAGCGTCGCGCGATTCCACCCGCTCTTCTGCAGATCGATCGGACTCTCGAGCTCGATCGCCCAGTTGGCGAGCTGGCCCGCCCCCTGACGCACGTTGATGAACACGTGCACGTGCGGGTTGCGCCAGTCGATCAGGGTGACGACGCCTTTGAGCGTCATGCGTTTGCTGTCGTCGAACTTCGCGAGAATCTCGTGATGCGCGGCCAGACGCGCAGAGGCACCGGCGGCCAGCACGAGTGCGGTGAGCGCGGCGGCGAGGAGGCGACGCGTAGCTGATCTCATCGCGTGCTGCGCTCCTACTGCCGCGTCATCTTGAACGCGCCGCTTTCTTTCTGGTTCTTCCAGGTGCCCGTCACGGCCCGGTTGGGCAGGTGCAGGTTTTCGATCTTCCCGTCGATGACGTAGGTCAGCGCGCGGCCTGATTTGTCCTTCGCGTCGGCCTCGAAATGCACGACCCACCCGTCGGGATTCAGCGAGGCGTTCTTGATCGCGAGGTTGTCGGTGCCGGGATTGATGGTGCCGGTGATGGCTTTGCCGTCCCAGTTCAGCACGAGGATGAGATCGGGATCGTGCGTCGTGTTGCCGGTCCACGTCCCGAGCCAGGACCCCTTCAGCGGATGACCCTCCTGGGCGGCGGCCGGCCACGTCATCAGGACACATGCACACGCGACCGTCACGGCCAGTTTCCTGACGTTCATAATAATTTCGGGCGATTATACGCCCCTCATTCCTTCACCGCTCAGTGCGATCTGCCGCAGGACCCATAGGAGGTTGTCACCAACCACCGATTACCGTGCGGCGCTGGGATCGCTGCCGGCGGGATCGCCCATCTCTTTCAGGTACTGCTGCAACTCCGACGGGATGCAGGTGTAGTCGTCGAGCTGCTGGTTCGGAATCCACCGGAAATGCACGTCCCCTATATAGAACGACTTGGTATAGAGCTTCGGGTCGTCCATGGTGATCGTCAGCGTCAGGTCGTTCCTGCTGTCCCGGTGAAAACGTTCCGTGACGTGCGCATCGACGCTATGGGGATAGCCGCTGTTGGTCGCCCAGGTATTCGGCATGAGCCCGGTGGTATCCACCACGAACGTGTAGTCGTCTTCCCAGTGACCCACCGAGTAACCGTTGTACTTCGGATCGAGGGTGTCGCGGCCCCTGCCGCCCACATTCGTCGGCAGCGTTCGTCCGTCGGTCCAGATCTCCCGCCAGAGATCCATGTACTGGAGCAGGATGAAGGTCCGGTTCGGCAACGTCGCAACCGTCATCCCGCGGATCTGATTGGCCATGTTCTGGGGAAAACCATACGGATCACAGTAGCGGACATGCGGATCGTTGGTGCCGGCCGGACTGTATTTCGTGAGCGTCTTGTTCCGGCCGAACAACTGCTCGCCCAACGGCGTGAGCGGCGGCGCGGGCGGATTGTTGGGGTTGACGCGGCTCGTGGGCGCACCCGCGCCAGCGGCCGGTCCGGCCCATGTGCCGGTGAGATCGCGCTTCGGCGCGGGGCCGCCGTCGCCAACGGCCCTGTCCGCCGGGTCGTACTTCCATGGAGATCGTGGCGCGTTGTTCTGTTGATTGTTCTGCGCGGCAATGAGGACCGTCAGGACCAGAACGCCCGCTGCGCCAATTGCGCCGATGTACCGATGTCGCATGGTCATAGCCCTCTCCTGTCGATGCGGGCGATCATACGACCGGCGGGGAAAAACGGTTACAGCTGCCAATCGGCGGGCAGGATCGCGGACCGGCTCACCGAGGCCGGATTGCGGGACGTCCAGCGCCCGCGGTCCACAGCGGTGATGAAATCGAGCACGTGACGGTTGAACACGTCCGGCTCCTCCAGGTTGATCGTGTGACCAGACCTGGGAATGACGAGAAGGCCCGCGGTGGAAATCGTGCGCTTCATGTACAAGGCGGGCTCGAGGCATGCGTCATCCTCGTCGCCGGTGACGATCAGCGTCGGCACGGTCAGCCGCGCCATGCGGTCCCCTAACTCGTAGATCGACTCCCGCATGATCTGCACGCGACGCATCGTGAGGGCGTGACCCTGTGCGGACTGCCGCGTGAGCAGCTCGCGGAACTGCTCCCATCCTTGAGCGTCCTTGTCGCGGAACTGGACGCGGGCCGGACCCATCGCATACACGGCGGCGACGCTCTCCATCGGCTCGCGCTCGAACCGCTCCGCGAGGGCCGCGCAATCGCGCCGGAAGGTCTCACGCTCCTCGGGCTTCGACCCGTAGCCCGCCCCGGCGACCACCAACGATAACGCGCGTTCGGGATAGAGAAGACCAAAGTGCAGCGCGGCGTAGCCTCCCATCGAGAGGCCGACGACGTGCGCCTTGTCTATCTGCAAGTAGTCCAGGACGCCGCGAATATCCTCCACCGCCTGGCGCTGCGAGTACGCGGCCGGATCCTCCGGTACGTCGGAGGGAGGATAGCCGCGAGCGTTGAAGGTAATCGTGCGATACCACCGGCGGAAGAACCGGACCTGCGGCGCCCAGCTTCTCGCTTCGCCGGCGAACTCGTGAACGAAGATCATCGGGACCCCGTGCCCGGCCTCTTCGTAGTAGAGATTGACACCGTTGATGAACCCTCTGGGCATCGGCGTCAGTTACTATCTCATTGAACGTGTCCTCATCGACCACCGTCGTCGGAGGTCCGACCGCGCCGATCGACGCCACGGAGCAGCGACGGCAGCTTGTCAAGGCGGTCAGCGCTTCCGCGATCGGCACGGTCTTCGAGTGGTACGACTTCCTGCTCTACGGCGTCGCCGCCGCAACCGTCTTTCCACAGAAATTCTTTCCCGCTGTTGATCCGTTCGTCGGCACGCTGCTGTCGTTCTCGACCTTCTTCGTCGGGTTCGCCGCGCGGCCGGTCGGCGCCGCCATCTTCGGCCACTACGGGGACCGCGTCGGCCGCAAGGCGCTGCTGATCGTGACGATGATGACGATGGGCGTTGCGACCGTGGGGATCGGCCTGGTGCCCTCCTACGAGAGCATCGGCATCTGGGGGGCGGTGCTCCTGACGATCGCCCGCGTCGTCCAGGGGATGAGCATCGGGGGCGAATGGAGCGGCGGCGTGCTGCTCGCCGGCGAATGGTCGCACCCTTCGCGCCGCGCGTTCACGACCAGCTTCGCGCAGGCCGGCGGGCCGGCCGGCATGGTTCTCGCCAATGGCGCTCTTGCGCTCATGACGGCTGTTACCTCCGAGCAGGAGTTCCTCGACTGGGGGTGGCGGATACCGTTCCTGGCGAGCATCGTGCTCGTCATTGTCGGCCTGTATATCCGCGCCGGCGTCCTCGAGACGCCCGTCTTCAGACACCATCAGGCCAGCGGCACCATCGCGCGGGCGCCGGTCGTCGAGGTCGTGAAGAGGCACGGTCGCGAGATCGTGCTGACGGCGCTGCTGCGCTCGGGTCAGCAGGTCCCCTTTTACGTGTTCACGACCTACATCGTCACCTACGGGACACAGGAGCTCGGGTTCAGCCGGGGAACGATGTTGAACCTGGTCATGATCCAGGCGATCGTCTCGACCATGACGGTGGTGCTGTTCGGATATCTGTCCGACGTGTACGGACGCCGGAGGGTCATCGCGCTCGGGTGCGTCGCGATGATCGTCTTTCCATTCGTCTATTTCGCCCTGCTCGACACGAAATCCTTCGGGCTCGTCTTCCTGGCCATCGTCCTGGGGCTGCCGGTGAACGATCTGCAGTACGGCGCGCAAGCCGCATTCATCGCGGAAAGCTTTCCCGGATCGCTGAGGTACAGCGGGTCGGCGCTGGGGTTTCAGCTGGCCTCGGTCACGGCCGGCGGCCCGGCGCCCCTCCTGGCCGTGCTCCTCCTGCGCGAGTTCGGGACGTCGATGGCGATTGCGGCATACATATCCATCTGTGCGGTCATCAGCCTGGCGTGCGTCTATGCGCTGAGCGAACGCAGCGGAACGTTCGATCACCAGTAATCCCGGCTCCGTGTCCTGCCGCTGGCAATTGGTCTATGATTTGGCGTTTGCGTCCCGTGGTGTCCGATTTTTGCGGAGGGAATATGCAGCTTCGTTTCCTCGTTCGTGCCGCGATCGCGCTCTGCGCGACAACCATGATTGCGCTCCTGGTCCTGAGCGTCTATCGGCCGGTTGATGCCGCGGCCGTGCTCTCGGCCGGCAAGGCCGACCTCAAGTCGGCCGGCGCGCTCACCTTCGGTCCTGACGGCGTGCTGTTTGTCGGTGACTCGATCGGCGGCGCCATCGTCGCCCTCGACACCAACGACAAGACGCCCGTCAAGACGGCGGCCATCAACGTCCAGGGCCTGGACCAGAAAATAGCCGGCCTGGTGGGCGTGATGCCCGATCAGATCCTGATCAACGACGTCGCCGTGAACCCGATCTCCAAGAACGTGTACGTGTCGGCGGCACGCGGCCGCGGCCCGGACGCGATGCCGCTCGTCGTGAAAGTCGAGCCGTCGGGCAAGGTGACGCCGCTGTCGCTCGACAACATCCCGCACGCCTCGGTCGCCCTGGTCGACGCGCCCAACAACGACCCGGCCGCGCGTCAGAATCCACGGACGACGACGATCACCGACATGGAGTTCATCAACGGCAACCTGCTGGTCACCGGCATGTCGAACGAGGAGTGGAACTCGGCGCTGCGCTCGATTCCGTATCCGTTCAACAGCGCCGCGAAGGGCACGCAGCTGCAGATCTGGCACGCCTCGCACGGGCGCTTCGAGACGCAGGCGCCGGTGCGGACCTTCGTCCCCTACAAGCTGGGCGGAGAGTCCTATGTCCTCGCGGCTTACACCTGCACGCCGCTCGTGAAGATCCCGATGAGCGCGTTGAAGCCGGGCGCACAGGTGAAGGGCGTCACCATCGCCGACCTCGGGTCGGGCAACCAGCCGCTCGACATGGTGCCGTACACGAAGGACGGCCACGAGTTCATCCTGATCGCGAACACGACCTACGGCGTCGTCAAGCTGCACGCCGATACGCTCGCCACCGACAAGCCGATCGACTCGCCGACGGTGGTCGACGTCGCGGGCGCTCCGTACGACAAGATCTCGAGCCTGACCAACGTCCGGCACCTCGCGCAGGTCGATGACGGCCACGCGCTGGTTGTCAGCGCGACCCCGGGCAACACGAACCTGCAGACGATCGCGCTGCCCTAGTTCGGGCCTGCTTTGCGGCCGCAGCTCCACATCCTCGCGATCGTCCTCGTCCTGGGGACGATCGCGAGGGCGCAAGCCGTTTCCATTCAACTCGACTCCGGTGCGTTCCGGGTGACCGGGTGGCAGGCGCCCGCCACACCGCCAGCTGCCGGCTGGGTATCCGTGTTCAGCCTCTACGCGGGAACCGCCGATGCTCCCGCGATGCTCGGCAACTACTCTGTCGACGGTGGCACGCTCGTCTTCCGCCCCCGTTATCCGCTGGCAGCAGGCGTGAAATACCGGGCCGTCTTCCGACAACCCGGCCGCACGCCGATCGAACGCAGCTTCGACGGTCCGACGCGGGCCGCGGCCCCGGCGACGCGCGTCGAGCGCGTGTATCCATCAGCCGACGTCCTGGCGAGCAACACCCTGCGCCTCTATGTTTACTTCTCCGCTCCGGTGAGTCGCGGTGAAGTCGCGGCTCGCCTCCACATCCTCGACGGCACGGGCAAGGAATTGAAGGACGTGCTGCTGCCGGGACAGGAACTGTGGGATCCCAACAATCAACGGCTGACGATGACGTTCGATCCCGGGCGGATCAAGCGCGGCCTGGAATCGAATTCGAAGATGGGACCGCCGATCGCGGAGGGCCAGCGGTACACGCTGGTCATCGATCGCGGCTGGCCGGATGCACAAGGCGCGCCGCTGGCGTCGGACTACCACAAGGAATTTCGCGGCGGGCCGCCCGTGCGCGTGCCGCCGACGCCGAAGCAATGGAAGGTGACGCCGCCGCGCGCGGGGACATCGGCACCGCTCGTGGTCGAATTCGGCCGTTCGATGAACTACCCCCTGCTGCAACGGATGCTGCAGGTCGCTGGTCCCGGCGGCCGCGTAGACGGCACGATCGCCGTCGAAGGCAACGAAACATCCTGGCGATTCACGCCACGCATGCCATGGACCGCCGGCGCGTACCAGTTGATGGTGGACACCGACCTTGAAGATGCCTCCGGCAATCGGATTGACCAGCCGTTCGATATCGATGTCTTCGAGAAGGTCACCGAGCATCTGACGACGCGCACCATCAATGTCCCGTTCAACATTCGCTAGCCTGTCTCGCCGAAGCTTTAGCGGAGGCGGAAAGACGCTTCCCGCTCTATTCGTCGCCCTGTCGATCGCAGCGCCGTGCTTCGCCCAGCCGGCAGCGCTCGTGACGCTGCGGCCGGTGCTGCAGCAACTGCGCAGCGAATTTGCCGCTCACCGTGAGACCCTCGGGGCGAGCGAGGCGATGACCACCGTGAAGCACGGCGTGCGTGACTGGGTTGAATCGCAGCTGATGGCGGCGCCGCAGAGCGTGGATACACGCGCGTTCGCCGAGGCGATGCACGTGGCGCTCCGCGACGGTCAGTTCCTGTGCCTGGAGATGACCGGCGACTGTCCGACCAACCCGCTCGGCTACATCGATGATGTCAGGGTCAATCGTGCGGGGGAGTTTCTCAGCGTCGTGACGGCCGTCGGCATCAACTGCGGCTACGACGAGTCGGCCTACGCCTATACCTGGCGGAACGGGCGCTGGGAGCGCTTCTGGGACAGCGAGCAGAACAGCTACACGAAAGAGACGTATCGACCGCAGCAGGTGTACTACGTCCTGATCTCACCGACCGGTGCCGGCGGGCGGCGGCTGCTGGCGACGCTCGGCTCGCAGAGCGGCTGCCTGGGCGGGTTCAAGGATCTCTACGCGCGCGCGTGGCGGCTCGACGCCGCGTTAGCGCCGACACGCGTCCTCGATTGGAGCGCCTACGCCGACGACGGCTATCCCCCGATCCAGGGACGCATCAGACCCGACGATCTGGTGGTGCAATACACGACCGGCGGTCTCGCTGACGGGGATACGCATACGGCGGTGCGGCACTTCGAGGTTCGCGATGGCGTCGCGGTGCAGACCGATCCCATCGCCGGCAAGCCGCATGACTTCGTGCTCGAATGGCTGAGCGCGCCGTGGGAAGAAAGCCGGACCCGTGCGGCGTCCGAGGCGCTGAAAGACCCGTACACCGCGCTCCATCTCGAACACCCGTACGGCGATTTCGCGGAGCCAACCCGCCGCTGCACCGCAGGCGCCGATCTCTGGCAGGTGGCGACGCGGATCCTCGACGGCCCGATGCGCTACTACCGCGTGCGATGGGAGACGGGATTCCGCTTCACCATGGTGGAGATCAGCGACAAACCATTTCAGGACTGCACGGTCGAGGATCCGCGCAGCGAGGTGGACCCGCCATTTCTCAGTCGCGATCTGCTGCCCCCTCCAGCTGGCGCCGCCCCGTAACTGCCGATCCACACCACCTGCCTGCTCAGGGCTCAAAACAGGCTCGGATCTTCACCGGGAACACTGACAATTCTGAAATCGCGTTCGGGGAGGGCAAGGACGCCGCCCGCCAGACCGCACGACTGTTTCGAACGTGACTACGGCACAAACGTGCCGGCTCCCACGTATATAGACACGAGCGAGCACGCTCGCAGGTGCCCCCGGGGGGCAATTTCACAGGGAGTCAAGGGAATGCAGAGAACATGGGTCGTGGCAATCGCGTTGATGTGTCTGGTGATGATTCCGGTTGCCGCGAGCGCCGCCGACAGGGCAGTCGTGGGGAGTATCACGAAGATCGACGGCGCGAACGTGACGGTGAAGAGCCTCGATGGCAAGGACGAAATGGTCATGCTGAACGCGAAGACCAGGATCAACAGCGGAAAGGAGAAGGTTGACGCCAAGGTGCTCAAGGTTGGGGATCGCGTCGTGGCGTACGGTCCGGAAGAGAAGTCGATGATCAACGCCAAGACCATCAGTATCACGGTCGTCCCGCCCGCCGCCGCCAAGTAACTCGGGGCCGTACAGTCCTCACCACGTGTTGCCGCCGCCTTGCACGGCGCGGCAACACGCCGCGCACGGCCGCCTGAAGCCACCAGGACGAACAGTTTCTCGCGCCAGATGACCATCTCCCCGCGGCGCGTCACGATGATGGTTTCGCGAGCACGACCACACGCTTGTGCAGCACTTTGTTGCGGCGCAGGTTGCGCGCGAATGCGGGCGGCGTACCGGTCGGTTGTGCCACCGAACATTGACAGCACTCCAGAATTACTATACTAAGGGCTGAAAATCAGGATGCCCGTGCTCGCGATGGCTACGAGTTCGTCACAGGGAGGCACCCGATGCGTCCTAGAGACTCCGTATCGTATGCAGCAGCAATCGTCGCAGCAGCCCTATTAGCAACCGCCCCGTCTCGCCTGTCTGCGCAGGCGTCTCAAGCAGCACCGAAAAGCTCGAATAACGACGAATGCCGGGGCAACGGCTGCGCGGCAGCGCCCGATGAGCCGGCCGCTGAAAGCGATGCTGGCCCTCCGGCGAAGCCGTACGACTGGAAGGCGAGTTTCAAGGAATACAAAGTGGGCAAGGTGCCGCGCCTCGCGGACGGCCACCCCGACATGCAGGGCATCTGGAGCCGCACCACCCTGGTACCGGTGGAGCGGCCGCGGAATCAGGACAAGAAGGAAATTGACGCCGCGACTGCGGCCAGGCTTGAAAACGAGGCGCAGCAAAAACAGATTGACCTTCGCACCGAACCTACCGATACCCCTCCCGGCGAAAAAACCACGGACGCGTACAACACGTACTGGAGAGACGGCTTCTGGTTCAAAGTGCCGATGTCGAGTTTGCGCACGTCTCAGGTCGTCGATCCGCCCAATGGACGGCTGCCTCCGCTCACGCTTGCCGCACGGATACGACAGAACCGCGCCGCCGAGTTGGACAATCGCCGGGCCATCAGTTATGAAGACCGGCCCATGTCGAGCCGCTGCATTCAGCGGCCGGGCACACCGGGTCCGGCGTTCAACGGATCGGGTCCCGGAGGCCAGGAATCGACGCTGGAGATTATTCAGGGCACCGACACGGTGCTTGTGCGTGGGGAGTCACTGGTTTCACAGGTGATTTATATGGACGCGCGTCCACGGCCCCCGGCAGACGTCCATCTCCAACTGGGGTCCGCGCGCGGGCATTGGGACGGCGACACACTGATCGTCGAGTACACGAATTTTTCGGGCCCGGACGGCGGGAGGCGGCATCTCACCGCCCGGTACAAGTTGCTCGATGCCAACCGCCTGCTGTTCGGATACACGATGGATGACCCCGGAACGCGCACCAAGCCCTATAGCGTCGAGTTCGTGTTGTGGAAACTCACGGATCAGGAACAACTCGTCGAGTACGCGTGCCACGAGGGCAATGTCGGCCTGGAGTTCACCCTGTCTGCAGCGCGTGCGAAGGACCGGGAAGAAGCGGCAGACGAAGGAAAGTAGGCAGCGATGAAAGCTCGAACCCTGTTTATTCGTGCGCTTGCTCTCACGGTGATGACCCTGGCACGCCCGGCGCTCGCGCATCACTCATTTGCCGCCGAATACGATGCGGATAAGCCGGTGACGCTGACTGGGTCCGTTACCAAGATGGCCTGGATCAATCCTCACTCGTGGATTTACATCGACGTGAAGAAAGCTGACGGTACTGTCGAGAACTGGGCCGTCGAGGCAGGTCCTCCGGGCACGCTGGTTCGCGCGGGATTTACCAAGGAATCGCTGGCCGCGAAGACGGTGATCAAGGTGAACGGCTACCGCGCGAAAGACGGCGCGCTGCGAGCCAACGGGCGCGACATCACGCTACCCGATGGCCGACTGCTCTTCGTCGGCGGCTCCAGTCCCGGAGCACCGAAAGAGTTTCCGGGGACGAGCAAGTAAGAATGGCTGATGAAGAGGTCACCGATGGTTGATCACATTCGCGTGCATCGACGGGTAAGCCTCTTGCCAGTGTGTTTTGCGATTGCCGTTTTCTCGTCTGTCTCTGCGCAGGAAGGTTCGCCCGTCAAGTACATCACAAGTGACCTGGGAATGGAGTTCGCGCCGATTCCGGCCGGACAGTTCCCGATGGGATGCTCCGACGGTGTAAAACCGGTCGAATGCAGCGCGGAAGAAAAGCCCAAACACACCGTACAAATCACCAAACCGTTTGAAATCGGCAAGACGGAAGTGACGCAGAAGCAATGGCAGGCCGTGATGGGCTCGAACCCCAGTCAGCGTAAAGGGGATGATCTTCCGGTCGAAACAATCACCTTTCAAGACGTGCAGGCGTTTCTTGCGAAGCTGAACGCGCGTAATGACGGCTATCTCTATCGCCTGCCAACCGAAGCGGAATGGGAATACGCCGCGCGAGCCGGCAAGCTCGATCAGTTTGGCGGAGCCACAGTCGCGAACTCACTGGCACGCTATGCCCCGCCGGACGAATGGGCGTGGTACAACGTCGAGCAAGTGAGTCCCGTCGCGGTCAAAAAGCCCAATGCCTGGGGCCTCTACGATATCCGCGGGAACGTGAATGAATGGGTTCAGGATTGGTATGACCCCAGGTATTACTCGAAGAGTCCGATGGCTGATCCCAGAGGGCCCGAGAGCGAGGTCGCTGAAGGCGGCCGCGTCGTTCGCAGCGGGTCATTTCACGACGATGGGCCCTGGCTGACGCGAGTCTCGCTGCGCCAGCATTTTCTGGAAGATTACAAACATTTTGACCTCGGTTTTCGCCTGGTCCGCGAAAAGCGTTAAGGGTCGATTCGGAGTTCGAATGAAGGGCACGCTCCGCGCCGTCAGTGCGTTTGGCGTTCTTTTCTGTTTTGCAGCCAGTGCTTTTGGGCAGGCTGGTGCGCCGACCCAAAGAGTCAAGATCCCCGGCATTCCCGACGGGACGTCCATCTACGCCAAGGCGCCGAATCGAGGAAGCAATTTCACTTCGGTGGGATGCGTCTCCAAAACTTCAGACGCCGGATTTCAGATCACCGACTGGAGAGGCGCGGGCGGATCCAATGGAGCGGGTGCGCCGGCGTTCGCGGCGACCAAGCCGCTGGTGCTGCGGCTCCAGGGCGATACCGACATGCTGAATTTCCAGGTTGGGCACGAAGTGGAAGTCAAAGGTCCAATACTGGCGGATGCAAAAGAGGATCGTCCCGCTGAAATGAGGGCCGAGTCAGTCCTGTATCTTTCCCGAACGTGCTGGCAAAGGGGAACGAACACCGCGGACGCCAACCAGACCAGGCGATAACCGAGAGGGGCCCTCGATGAGTGTGTCAGCTGAACATAACGCCTTGAGGATTGCACGAACGCTGACCTTGTGTGCGCTATGCTTCAGCGCCTCCCCGTCATTCGCGCAGACCGCGCCGGCCACGCGGACAACTCCTCCTACCGCTCGGCCAGCGCAAGCCACGGGCACGGCTCAAGCGCCTCGCACCGCCCCCGCGACACCGGCCCCCGCGGCCGCGAAGCCGAGCGCGACGACAGCCTACCGCGCGCCGCGCACGCCCGACGGAAGGCCCAATTTGAGCGGGATCTGGCAAGCCATGAACGAGGCCGAATATGACATTCAGGCCCACGATGCCAGGCCAGGCCCGCTTGTGGTAATGGGTGCCTGGGGCGGCGTTGCGCCGAGTATTGGTGTCGTTGAAGGAGGACCGCTTCCCTATCGGCCCGAGGCGCTGGCGAAGAAGAAAGAAAATGAGGCAAATGCATTGGCCCTCGATCCCGAGGTCAAATGCTTCCTGCCCGGCATACCTCGCGCAACTTACATGGGCTTTCCATTTCAAATCACGCAATCCGCGAAGTACGTCGCGTTCACCTACGGATACGATTTCGCGTCTCGAGTTGTGAATATCGGCATGACCAGCAAGGCGCCCGTAGACTCCTGGATGGGTTGGTCAAGCGGCAAATGGGAAGGGGACACGCTGGTTGTGGACGTGACCGCGCAAGTGGAGGATACGTGGTTTGACCGCGCGGGCGATTTTCACAGCGACGAACTGCACGTCGTCGAACGCTACACTCCGACAAGTCCTGTTTCCCTTCTCTATGAAGTTACGATCACTGATCCCAAGGTCTACACGCGGCCCTGGAAGATGAGCATGCCGTTGTACCGCAGGTTGGAAAAAAATATTCAGTTGCTGGATTACAACTGCGTGCCCTTCGTGGAAGAGCTGATGTACGGCCATCTTCGCAAGGTGCAGACTCCTGAAGAAAAAGCCAAGGCAGACGCCGACCTGCCAACGCTCCCGGCTTCAGGCCCTACCAAAGACGTCGAGGACGAACAACAGCCGTGACGCCAGCGCCGTCGCGCCGGTAGAGCGGCAGCGCGACAGTTGATTGCGGGAATCAGAAGAAGAAAATCGCGCGCCCGAAGACCGCCACGCCAAACCACAACAGCACGGCCACAAGAGCGGTGAGCTTGCGAACGATCGGCGGAAGGCCCTGCCTGTCCGCCCGAGTGACGCTGCGTAGCGCCGTAAACTGGAATGGGAGCGCCAGCAACAGAAACAGAGCTTTGTAGTGGAACGCGACGTTACCCCAGCATTTGACGGCTTCCGAGGTAAAGAGAAGCGCCCCGGTGACGAGCGTCAAGAACAACCCTGACATTGACCAGGGCATCAATTCCCGCGCCGTTTCGGCCACGCCTTTCTCCCGCAACACCACATCGAACAGCCGCAGCGCCAGAACCAGTATCGTGCCCAGAAACAGTGTTATTCCGAAAAGGTGAAACACTTCGGCAAGGGCGAACGTCCACTTCGATTCCCGGATGGCATGCCCCAGCCCGGTCATTTCGATCCACAGGAAATATGGGTAGAGGCGGTCCCACACAGGTCAGATCATAAAAAGTAAGCCATCATGCGGCCGGCGGCGATGATGCCGACCCACAACGTGAGCGACACCAGCCCGGCGATTCGCGCCTGCCGGGGCGGAATCGGCGCCGCGTTCCATTCGCCTTGACGCCGTTCGATCGTCAGGTGGTACACCGCGATATTGATGCCCGCGAGCACCAGCATGAGTGCTTTGGCCCAGAAAAAGGGGCTGCCGTAGCAGCGCATCGCCAGCGACCAGAAGAGCAAGCTCCCCGTTACGAACGTGATGGCGAATCCCGTCAGCACGAAAGGACGCAACGGCCGGAACACAACCGACACCGGTTGGTCTTTCAGAATCCATCCCGCGAGCCGCAGGTCAAACCAGATCACCAGCCCCACCGATAACGCCAGCGAAACGACGTGAAGTCCCTCGACAATCGGAAACACGTACAGCGACTCGCGAAGCGCCGTGGAACTGCGTGTCGCGTCGATGTACTCGAAAATCGCGTGAATCGGCACTTGCGGCCCTGGCGAATGATACTACCGCTGGAAAGATCGTTCACTTCACTGGTCCTCTTGTCAGGTTGGTGAACTCGCACATGAACGTCGTCACGGATGCGACCGCCGCATCACATGAAAGCCGTAGCGCCTGTCTCGATGCCGCCGAGGGCGCCCGCCTGGAGGTGCTCCGTCGATTCCGAGGTTATCCAGAGACGCGGTCCTCCTCATGCGACGTCGAGCAACGCACGCGGGTGCCGAGGACGTCGCGGTGAACTTCCGTAGCCGGCTTTTCGCAATAGAGCGCGTCGTAGCGCGGATCAGAGGGTGCTGCGGTACGCGCGCCGCTTCGATGCCGCTATCGCCCAGGCGGCCATGACGCCGCCGACGTCTACCCCCGTACAGATAACGCGCGGCGCTATTGGTTTTATGACGTTCCGCTCGGCGGCGGCTCTGTCCTTCCTGCGTGTTCGACACCCTCTTCAACCCGGAGTGCCCTCGACGGTGATTGTCGATTCCGTGTTAACGATGTTGTCGTCACCCCCGGACATGTGTTCGGAATCGAACAGCGCAACGCCACCCGATCAAGGAGAGTAGGAACACATGCGGATGCTCAGTCTGATGGTCCTGGTCACTGGGGCCAGTCTGGTGGCTTCGGAGATGCTCTGGTCCGGCGCCGGGTACCGTCTCTGGCTCGGAGTGGTGCTCGTGATTGCGTGGCTGATCGTGCGCAATTCGCATCTCTTCACCACGACATAGAAGCCAGGCTTGCTGACGACCCCTGATCAGCTCGTTTCAATCGTGGAGAAGGACGCTCAGCAGCGAGCGCCCGCCTGCTCGAGGCCTCAATGGGCGCCGGCAATCGATTCGCCTGGCGTTCACCGGGCCGCACCTACCAGCCATCAGCACGGTCCGTGCGGTGCTTGATCGCCACCGCCTGGTGCACCATCGGCGTCGCCGGCGGCCGTGTGCGGTTGGGTCGGGCGGGAATTCGTCGATGCCGACGATCGCTAGAATGCCGCGACCCTCACGCGTCGTTCGAGTTGATCCGCGAGGCGGCCGGCTCCCGCGCATGCTGCAGGTGTCGGCGCGCCTCGCGTGGTGACGTTCAGAGCAGGAGCTGTGCCTTCGCGATGAGCGCTGCTGCGGCCTGCGGTGACAACCGGCCGTTGTTCGCCAATGCCTGCACCTTGTTGATAAACGCGCCGATTTGTCCTTGCGCCGCGGTCGTATTGCCCCGCGCGGCGGCCGCCTCGGCGGCCCGCAGCGACGTGAGCAGCGCCTGCTGATTGCCGGCGCCGATTCCGAGCGCGGTGACCGCATCCGCAACGGTTTCGAAGGTCACCGGCTGGCAAGGCCCGCCGACGGCAACGATGCCCAGGACGGTGCTGAGCTCATCAGCCGCCCACGCAATCTCGCCACTGCGGTCCACGAACGCGAGGAATGCCCCGCGGGCGCCGTACTCCTGCCCGCTGACGAGCGTGCATGGCGGAATCGTCACGCTGAGGCGGTTGGCCTGCGGTTGGTCCGCATAGTTGTGGCTCACGAACGTGACCGACTCTCCAGGGCCGGCCGGACCGACGTCCATGTACATGAACCCGCCATGCCCGGTGGCGCCATATCCGTCAAACGTATTGGACGTGATGGTCAGCGTCTTATGGACGTCGACGACGTACTTGCCCCCACTCCATGCGCCACCAGTCAGCGTGAATGAAGGCGGCTGGCTGACCACTGGCGGCGGGACAAGATTGAGCGTGATAGTCGAGCCAAGGATGCCGAACGTGTAGGCGCCGCTGCGGAACAGGTAGTCGATCTCCGCCTGCGTGGAAGCGCCGAAGTTATTGAAATTCGGCGAGCCGAACTTCCATTCCTCCTCCTGTGAATTCCACCCGAGGACTCCGCGGTTGTAGGTCCGCGCCATGATCGGGTCCAGGATCCCCGAGCCGGCCGGTACGCTGAGCGTTGGCGCCACGATGGCCGTCGGGCCGATATTGGTTCCTCCGATTTCGACGCCGAAGCCAAAGGCGCCCCCATCCCCCGGGACGGAGGGCGTCGCATCCGGAACCGGCGGCGCATCAGAGGTCTGTGCGTGTTCGGTGATCTTGTAAAGGTGTACGTATTCCACCGTGGGTTCCGGCCCTGGTGCCATCGACCTGGACCAGGAACCTGGGTTGTCGTTGACGCTCACGAAGTAGTTCGGATCGCTGGATTGATCGGTGACAAAACAGGTGCAACCTGGCGGATTGGTGCCCGAGAACATGAACGCGGTCGTGCCGTTCGCGAATTCGATCTTGAATTGACTGTTCCACCCCGTGATGTTGCCCATGGAGTCGGTTACGACGCCGATGTATGTGAACGATGCCACCGTCGTCGAGTTGTCGAACGTGAGGACGCCATCGGTGAAGCTGAAGGCAGTGGGAGTCACCTGTGAGAGCGGCAGGTTGGGCGCGAGCGGCGCCGCGACGGAAAACCAACCTGTGATGCTGCAGTTAGGAGCGCACGCCGTTCCAAAGAAGGTGTCGAAGGGCTTGCCGACGTACGTATAGACGGTGTCCGCCGCCGCAGGGCCGCTCACCATGGTGAAAAACAGGGCGAGGAACGCAATCGGATGGAACGTCGGTCGAAATCGCCGGCTGATCACTGTGTCCTCCTGGGCGCCCGGCTAAACCGGCGTCGTGCCTTGAATGCAACGTTCGAAAGGTTGAAGGGCAAACGAACCTGAACGGCCCGGCACCGCATACGCCACTCCTGACTCTTGACGGGTCGATGCCGGTGCTACATGGCTCTGCCGAGCCGAACCAGCAGACTTTAGTCAGCGAGTGTTGTGGTGGCCGGATTGGAGCGGTGGGTAAACCCTGAGGAATGGACCCCTGGACCCCTGGTTCGATTCGCTCTGACGGGGGCATGGCAAGAATGCGGCCAGGTCCCTGGAGGCGCAATGAGACGTGCCTTGGCCCATATTCGCGTGAACTGCGCTTTACAGGACAGAACGGGCCTCCGAGGACGGTATTTGACCCTGCATTGCCGGCGTGGGTACAGTCTCACGCTCGAACGGCAGAAAGTTGGAGACGAGGACGTGGAATCAGGTTCAGGTGACGTGACCCAGCTGCTGCACCAGTACCGGCAAGGGGATTCGACCGCCGAGGCCCAGTTGTTCAGCCGCGTATACGCGGAGCTGCACCGCCTCGCGGCCCACTATCTGCGCGGCGAACGTCCGGATCACTCGCTCCAGCCGACGGCGCTGGTCAACGAGGCTTACCTCCGGCTCGTCGGCCAGCGCGAAAAGGAATGGGCCAACCGCTCCCATTTCGTCGCGGTCTCCGCGCGGATCATGAGACAGGTGCTCGTTGACTGCGCGCGGCGCGCGAAGGCCGAAAAACGCGCTTTCGGCATCGCCCCCGAGCAGCTCGACGAGTCGATCGCGGGCGCGGCGCAGGATCCCGAGATGATTCTGGCGCTCGACCGGGCGCTGACCCGACTCGCCGAATACGACGAGCGGCAGGCCCGCGTCGTCGAACTGCGCTACTTTGCCGGCTTGTCGGTCGAGGAAACGGCTCGCCTCCTCAGCGTGTCCGATCGGACGGTCAAGCGCGAGTGGGTGCTGGCGCGAGCCTGGCTGCGCGGCGAACTCGCCGGGGCGCCACATGACGGTGCGGCGGACGCATAGGCGGAACAGGCATGGACGCGCAGAAGTGGCGCAACGTCAAGTACGTCTTCAGCTCGGCGCTGGAGCAGCCTGCCGGCGCGCTCGGCGCCTTCCTCGACCGCGCCTGCGGCGACGACGTGGAGCTGCGCGCCGAAGTCAATCGCCTGCTGGTCGAGCACCTCAACGCGGGTGAGTTCCTCGAAGAGCCGCTGAACGTCCGTCCCCGGCCGCTCGGCGCCCAGAACGCGCGTGGCGACGCGGTGCCAGAACAGCACCTGCTGCACAACGGACGTTTCGAGATCCGCGGACGGCTCGGTGCCGGCGGCTTCGGCGATGTCTACGAGGCGTTCGACCGTAAGAGGAATGCGCTCGTCGCCCTGAAGTATCTGCGGCGGTTCGAACCCGAGCAGCTGTACCGGCTGAAGCGCGAGTTTCGGACGTTGACCGAAATCCGGCACCCGAATCTCATTCACGTCCACGAGCTGTTCTCCAGCGCGGATCCGCCGTTCTTCACGATGGAGCTGCTGAAGGGGCGGGACCTCCGCGACTTCATTCGTGAGACCGCTGACCGCTCCGCCGCGGAACACGAGACGTTCTATACGCAGCTCCGCGGCTTCATGCTGCAGCTGGCGCGAGGTGTGACCGCACTGCACGAGACGCGACTGGTGCACCGCGACATCAAACCGTCCAACGTCTTCGTCACCGACGCGGGGCGCATCGTGCTGCTCGATTTCGGGCTGGTGAAACAGCTCGACGCGACGGTCTCGCTGAGCACGCTGGCGCTAGCCGGTACGCCGCACTACCTGGCCCCGGAGCAGATTGACGGCGGCGAACCGACACCCGCGACGGATTGGTACGCTGTAGGGATCGTGCTCTTCGAGGCGCTCACCGGCCGCATGCCGTTCGAAGGAAGCATCCTTCAGGTGCTGTCGCGGAAGCGCTCCGAAGAGCCGCTCCGGCCTTCGGCCTGGGTCGCTGGCGTTCCGGGCGATCTCGATGTGCTGTGTCAGCGGCTGCTGGACCACGATGCAAGCCGCCGCCCGACGGGCCCGGAGGTTGTCCGCGCGCTCGAAGGCACACCCGCGCCAATCTCCGTGGTCAAACCGCCAAGCCGCGGCGTCGCATCGCGCGTGCTGTTCGGCCGCGAGCTGCAGCTGACGGCGCTGCAGCAGGCGTTCGATCAGGCCGAGCAGGGCGCGACCGTCTGCGTCCACGTCCGCGGCGCGTCCGGGGTCGGCAAAACCGGGATTGTCCGCGCCTTTCTCGAGCGGCTGCGCGACGCGCGGCCCGAGTGCATCGTCCTGAACGGCCGGTGCTATGAAAGTGAGGCGGCGCCGCACAAGGGGCTCGACGAGCTGGTGGATCGGCTGGCGCTCTTCCTGAAAAGCCTCGAGCCCCAGCGGGCGCAGGCGCTGCTGCCGCGTCACTTCGTGCTGCTGACCCGCATCTTCCCGGTGCTGCAGCAGCTCTCGCCGGCCAGTCGCACGCTGCCCGAGATCGCCGACCCGCGCGAACAGCGTCACCGCGCGTTTGCGTGTCTTCGCGAGTGTCTCTCGCGCATCTCCGAATCGAGGCCGCTGATCCTGTGGATAGACGACCTGCAGTGGTGCGACTCCGACACGGTGCGTTTCCTCAATGGCCTCGTGCAATCCACCGACCCGTTCGGCTGCCTGGTGCTGCTCTCGTACCGCGACACCGACGTCGACACCCATCCGGTGCTGGCGGCACTCGACCGCGGCGATCGGTCGTCGTCTGGCGCCGTCTCAGTCCGAACAGTTATGGTCGAAAACCTGTCGTTCGACGAGGCGCGTCACCTGGCGCTGGCGCTGCTGCGGGAGCATGCCGACGCGGACGGGACGGCGGCGGCCGACGAGATCGCGCGCGAGTCGAAGGGCAATCCGTTCTTCGTGACCGAGCTAGTCCGCTACGTGGTCGCGCTGCCCGACCGCAGGGATCTGACGGCCGGCGCCTTCGGCATCGGACACGTGATCAAGCGGCGCGTCGGCCTGCTGCCGGAGCCGGCGCTGCGGCTGCTGGAGCTGGTCGCGGTCGCGGGCCAGCCGCTGGCGTCCGAGGTCGGCCTGAAGGCGGCGCGGATCGCCGACGAGCACCTGGAGATTCGCAGCCTGCTCGCGCGCGAGCACCTGCTGCGCACGACGATCCAGGAAAACGGCGAAGAGCTCGACGTGTACCACGACCAGGTGCGCGAGGCGATTACTGGGTATCTGTCCGCTGAGGCAGCGGTCGTCTATCACGGCCTGCTGGCGCAGGCGCTCGATCAGGCTGGCTGCGCTGACCGTGAGCGGCTCTCCGTGCACTACGACGCGGCAGGGAATCCCGAGAAGGCGATCAGGTACGCATTGTTGGCAGCCGGCGACGCGGTCGAGGCGCTGGCCTTCGATCGCGCCGCGCGGCTGTATCGGCGCGTCCTCGAGCTTGGTGGCGACGCGCTGCAGAGCCGTGTGCAGGTGCTGGAGCAGCTCGGCGACGCGCTGTCCAACGCCGCGCGCGGCAAGGACGCGGCCGAAGCGTTTCTTCAGGCCAGCGACCGGTGCGACCCCGTGCGGAGAGTCGACCTGCGCCGCCGAGCCTGCGAGCAGTACCTGCGCAGCGGCCACCTCGACGAGGGCATCGCGCTCGTGCGCTCGCTCTTGCGGGAAGTGGGCGTGTGGTATCCCGAACGGCGCTCGCACGTTCTCCTCTCCCTGATTTGGCACCGCCTGCGGTTACGGATGACGCGACGGCGGATGCTCGAGGCGCAACCATCAGCATCGGCGACTGCCGCCGACCAGATGAAGCTGGACGTGTGCTGGACGTGTGCCGTTGGCATGAGCATGGTGGACGTCCTGCGCGGCGCCGACTTCCAGACCCAGTACACGTTGCTGGCGCTGAAGAGCGGCGAGCCATCGCGTGTGTCGCTCGGGTTGGCCGCAGAGCTCGCCATGGGCCGGATGGACGGCGGCCGCCCCCGCGCGGAGACGGAACGCCTCTTCGCGTCGGCGCTGCGCCTGGCCAACGACAGCCACGACCCGCGCGCGGTCGCGTTTGCCACTTCGATGAAGGGGGTCGCCTCCTGGATCGAGGGCGATTGGGCCGACTGCTGGGAGAAGAACGACCTGGCGGCCACGTTGTTCCGCGACAAATGCTCAGGCGTCGGCTGGGAGCTCACGACCGCGCACACGTTCGCGCTGTCCGCGCTCGTGTTCATGGGACGCTGGCGGGAGCTCCCGCGCGTGCTGCCGGTGCTGATCCAGCAAGCGGAAGCCCGCGGCGATCGCTACGGCGCCGTCAGCCTGCCGCTGATCGCCTACACGTACGTCAACAGCCTCGCGGCGGATCGGCCCGACGACGCGCAGGCGATGATCCGCAAGGCGATTGCCGACTGGCCCTACCCCGACTTCCAGATGCAGCACTGCGACGCGCTCGTCGGCGAGGTGGAAACCTACCTGTACGAAGGAAAGGTCTACGCTGCGCTCGACGAGATCGCTCGCAACTGGAAAGCTGTCGAGCGATCGCAGCTCCTGCACGTCCAGATCTATCGCGTGCTGATGCACGGCCTGCGGGGCAGGACGAGCCTGGCCGTCGCGGCGGCCGACGGCAGTGGCCGCACCCGGCTGCTGCGCGCGACACGTCAGGATGCGTCACGGCTTCTGCGGTTGCGTCCACGGTGGGCGGTGGCGATGGGCCACGCGCTGCACGCCGGCGCCGCCTCGCTGGAGGACCGCCGCGAGGACGCCGAACGCCACCTCCGCCAGGCGGCGGACCTGTTCGCGCAGACGCGGATGGACCATTACCTGGCCGCGGTCCGCATGCGGTTGCATCAGCTCCGGCCGGAGCTGACCGAGGAGCGCGACCGGGCGGCCCGCTGGATGACCGACCAGGCCATCGTCAACCCAGACCGCCTCGCGGCGGTCATGGTCCCGGGTTTCTGAACGCCATGCATCTGTTCGATCTTCACGCGCACTTCCCGATGCACACGCCTTTTCCGCCGAAGCCCTCGACGGATCCCCACATTGAGTTCAAGAAGAAGCTCATGGCCAAGGCGAACGATGCGCTGAACTACGAGAACGGCGTGGCGAGAATGGCGCCAGACCACGTGGCGGCTGGCAAATTCGGCGGCTTTGCCTCGGTCCTCTACGACGCGGAAGACGAATTCCTCGTTGGCCGGAGGGCCAAGCGGCCGGAGGCGATCGACCGGATCGAGGCACAGGCTTGCAATGTGGAAGCGGAGGCGCAGCAACTCGGGCTTGTGGTGGCGAAGGATGCCGCGACCGTGGAGCGTTGTCTGCACCGCAAAGAGAAGTTCCTCATCCACTGCGTGGAAGGAGCATTCGCATGCGGCGGGACGGAAGCGAACGTCCCGCGGCTGGCACGCCTCGGCGTGGCGTACCTGATCCTGGCGCACTTCAAGTTCCGCAACATCGCCACGTGCGCCAGCACTGTGCCGCACATGCCCGACGCGATCTACCACCTCCTGAACCCGCAGCTGCCGCATCAGGGGCTGACGGGGCTGGGAAAGCGAATCGCCAACGCGGCGATCGACTGCGGCATCATCCTCGACGTCATGCACTGCACCGACCGCGCGCGGGAGGAGGTCTTCCGCATCGCCGAGCACCGCGGGGTTCCGGTCATCGCATCGCACACCGGAGCGCGGCAGATGGCCAATTACGAGCTGAATCTCAGCGACGATGCGATGTCCACGATCGCACGGCTTGGTGGAGTGATCGGCACGATCATCTACCCGTACTGGCTGCAACCGTCTGGCGGGACGGCCGACGGCCTCGAACTGGTCGGCGCGACGATCGACCACATCGCCGGCGTGACGCACGGCTACGACCACGTGGCGATCGGCACCGACATGGACGGCTTCATCGAGCCGGTGCGCGAGTGCCCCAATTACGCGCACATCGGTGTGATAGAGCACTTCATCCGGAACCGGTACAAACCCGAGATTGCCGAACAGATCTTGTGGGGCAACGCGCTGCGGGTGCTGCAGCAGGTCTGGGGAAAGACCAGGTGCTGAGCCCCAAGGAGCGCAAGATCCTGCGGACGGTCGCTGACCTCGAGAGCCGTAAACCTGGTGAGCCGGCGGGCATTACGGCTATCGCGTTCACGGACTGCCGACGGTTCGTCAGCGCGATCCTGGCCGAGTACGCCGTGCCGGAATCTGCGTTCACGGACGCGCGGGCCACAGCAGGACATGCGTATCCCTGCGGCGAGCGGGAGACGTGGAGCAACTACGTCGGCACTCAGGTGTCGCAGCCATTCCGGATCGCGTGTCCGACCTCCGTCAGCGAGCTTCAGGACGTCATCCGGGCTGCAGCAAGGGACGGACTGCCGGTCCGCGCGGTCGGTTCTCACCACGCGTGGTCGGACGCGGCGGTCACCGACGGCGTGGTCATCGAGACAACTCGTCTCCTGGAGGATGTGAGGAAGGTGGACCCCGGTGCGCTGCGCGATCCCGCGCAGGCGGAGACGCTCGTCACGGCACCTGGCGGCATCACCATCGCCAACCTCAATGAGGAGCTCGACGAGCTCGGGCTTGCTCTCATCAACATGGGGGGCTACGCCGGCCAGACATTGGCTGGTGCCATCTCGACATCGACGCATGGCTCCGGCCTGCGCCTCGGCGCCTTTCCCGAGTTCGTGGCAGCGCTCGTCATGGTAACGAGCGACGGACGCATCGTTCAGATCGAAACCGATCCCGGTATCACGGATCCCAAGAGGTTCAAGCCAGGAGAGCTGGGCATCCAGCTCGTTCCGAACAACAACACGTTCAACGCGGCCGTCGTCGGCATCGGGTGCCTCGGCGTGATTATCAGCGTGACCTTGCGCGTCAAACCGAAGTACCGGCTCGAGGAAACGCGGACGATCGAGAAGTGGAGCGACCTGCGGGAACGTCTGCTGAAAGGCCTGCCGGATGCCTCCCGGCACGTCGAAGTCTGGATCAACCCCCACGCGCGCGGGGGCGATCACACCTGTCTGCTGACGCTTCGCGAGGAGACGCAGAAGCCGCCCGGAGGCCACAGATTATTTCGCAACCTCTTCGGCGAGTTCCTCGCGAGCCTGCCAGGCGCCGACCGCGTGCTGGCGTGGCTGTTCAACTCGTTCCCGGCCGACGCGCCCGAGCTGATCGACAAGGCGCTGCATACCCTCGAGCAGAAGACGCCCTACATCGACCGCAGCGATCGGATTCTGGACGTCGGTGCGAGCAACGGATTCGCCGCCGTGTGCAGTGAGTTTGGCGTCGATGTCGAAGAGCACGTGCAGGCCGCCGACGCGATACTCGCGCTCGTGGCCGACGTCGAGCGTCAGGGTATCTTCCAAAGCGGCCCCATCGCGCTCCGCTACGTCGCGCGGTCGCCCGGCTTCCTCTCCATGCAGCCGCGGCCGACGTGCATGATCGAGCTGCCGATGCTCCGGGACGTCTACGGCTCGAGCGAGCTGTTGTGGCGATACGAGCAGCTGCTGACGCGCGAGTTCCGCGCGCGGCCGCACTGGGGTCAGCTCAACTTCCTCACCGGAAGTCATGAAATGCTGGAGCGGCTGTACGGCCCCGACAACTTGAACAACTGGCTCTCGGTCTTCCGCACACTCAACGAACGCGATGCGTTCCGAAGCCGCTTCACCGATCGCGTCGGCTTCACCTCGCACGCACCATCCCCGCATCCCTAATCCCTAGTCCCTGATCCCTGGCCCCCGATCGCCGTCGATCCCGCTTACCAGAGCGAGGAGGAACGGATGGATCGAGTGCACCGAATCGTGATGGCTCTGGTGGCGTGGAGCATGGCGACCGCCGCCTTCGGCGCGCACCGCGAGCACCTGAGCGTCCGCGTCTACAACACCAGCGTGACGGCACGGACATTCTCGACCGCGATACGCGAAGCCGCCCGCCTGCTGGGCGAGGCCGGCGTCGAAGCGGAATGGCACGACTGCTCCGTTGCGGCACGTCCGGCGAGCGCCGTGCCCTCGCTCTGCGGCGATCCCCTGCAGCAGCGCGAAGTCATCGTCCGCGTGGCGTCGGCGCCGCAGGGCGCGCCCAATCCACGCAGGCTCGGCGAGGCGCTGGTTGACGGGGACAGCGGCACCGGCTCGTTCGCGACGATCTTCGCCGATCGGGTGGCTGTCGTCGCGCGCGATGCCGGACTTCCGCGCGCCTCGCTGCTCGGCGCCGTGATGGCCCATGAGATCGCGCATCTGCTGGGCGCCGGTCACGGGCCTGACGGACTCATGGGCGCGCCGTGGTCGCAGGCCGAACTGCACCGTTCGCATGCGCACGGGTGGCGCTTCTCGCCAGACGAAGGGGAACGTATGCGGCGGACGCTCAAAGAGCCCTCCGACACGCGCGCTCCACTGTCCCTGCCGCTCGCATCCGTCGCTTCCGGCGGCCGCGCGCCCTCCGCCTACACCGACCTTCGCTGACCCGCGGCGCCGACGCGGGGTCGGCCCACGTCAACACGCATTGCTGGAGGAGATATGAAGACACTCGTGTGCCTACCCATGATCGCTTTCTCGCTCGTCTGTGCCTCGACCGCGCAGGCGCAGAACTGGTCCTTCGATGCGCGTGCTATCGCGCTCGGAGCGACCGGCGGCTCTGAAAACCTCGCCTCGTCGATGATCGGCGAGACGAAGGCATACCGATCCATCGTGCTGCCGCTCGGGCTCCTGCAGGTGCTGCAGGACTTCGGCCGGCTGAACCCGAGGCACGAGGAGTTCGATCTGATCAAGACCGTCGAGTACGCAGCGGCGCCGCTGCACTACCAGCTCGGTCGCCGGGAAAACGGCCGGAGCGCACAGTTCGCGGTGGATATGCGCAACGGCGAGATCAGCCGCGACCTCAACGACTACCGCGGCTTCCTGCCGGCGAGGCCGATGCGCGCGCTGGGGCTGGCATCACCGACCTGGGGGCGCACGTTTCGAGTCCATGAAGGTGCGGGCGGCGCCTTCCAAGGCATCTACGTCGGCGCCGGACCTTACATGGCGATGCGCACCGACCTCGGCGTCGATCCGCAGCTGAGCGAGATCCTCGCCAGTCGGACCGGGGTGTACATGCCAAATGCACACATGCAGCTGGGCGACGATTCGGACGCACAGCTCGCCCTCGCGGTCGCGGGCGGCTACCGAGCGCGGTTTTCGTGGAGTGGAGCCTCGCCGGCCGCCTCCACACGGGACGGCCTGTACGTGGCGACCAACTACAAGTACCTCCACGGCTTTCGCTACGAGCGCATCGACGGACGCGTGCGGCTCGACACCGATCGCAATGGCCTGGTGACGGCGCTGCCCAACGCGCCGTCGCCACTGCTCCTCGTTCGAGAGTCTTCCACCTCGGGGTCCGGGGTGGCGATCGACCTCGGCCTCGGGGCGGTGGTCGGACCGTGGGAGGTCGGCTTTGGCGCAAACGGCGTCGGGAACCGGATTCGATGGAGGGATGTGCAGCGCGCCACGTACTCGATGGACGACATCGTCAGCGGCGAGGACGATTTCGCCGAGGGCGTCCCGGCCTTCTCGGGCGAGGTCGTGCGCGAGCTGCCCGTGGACTATTCGGGCAACGCGGGCTACAACGCGGACAGATGGACGGCCCAAGCCGAGTTCGGCCGCGGCTACGGGGGAGGCCGGTTCCGCACGGGGTACGAATATCGCTTCCGCGCGGTGGAGCTCCGCACGGGTGCCATCTACTCGCGCGAGAAATGGAACCCCACGGCGGGAGTCGGCCTGAATCTCGGCAAGCGGCTGTCGCTCGACGTGGCCGCGTTCGGGACGACGGCCAACGTCGCGCGTGAACGCCGCACCGCCGTGGCGCTGTCGATGCGCATCAATCACTGAAACAATCGAGCCGCGCGGCGTCGCAACCCGCGATCCGCGCGGCACGGACGCTCTTCACCCCTCCCATTTTCGCGTCCCGCGGTCCTGAAGCGCTTCGCCGCGGATCGTCAAGAGCGCCGAGTTGCTCTCGAAGAACGCGCTGCCGCCGTCGAACAGATCCGCACGGCGATGAACGGCCACCTGTACCGGTGCGCTGCCTGCGGAGTTTGCGCCGCCGACGGACATCGTGGCCTTTATTTCGACGCACGCGAGGGATGCCAAGGTGGCGAAGGCGTTAGTGGATTATTTAGCGTCGCTGCAATCCGAGGCGGTGTACGAGAAAGATGGGCTAGTGCCCGGGCCGTAGCGCCAGAAACACTCTTCGAACGCGCGTGGCGCAGCCTCGCCGCGCCGCACATCGCCATCGTCAACGAGTGCGTGCTCAAGCTACTTCGACGACGAAACGTGCCGACTCGAACCGATCGACAATGCCTTCGCGTCCGAAAGTGTTACCCATGTCTCCGGAATTAACTGTCACCATGTGTCCGGAATGGACCTTGGGATTTGGGAGTTGGGAGTTTGGCGATGTCCTTCCTGAGCGTTAGGTGACAGCGTATTCCGAGCGGATGGGTGACACTTTGCCCCCTTCAGGGAGGGGGCATGCCTTGGAAGGAGTGTCACGTCATGGACGAGCGACTCCGGTTTGTCGCCCGCCTGCTCGAGGGCG
>DATNCQ010000012.1:0-6641 GCA_035571515.1 Vicinamibacterales bacterium | reverse complement strand
CTCAGGACCGGCGCGAAGCTCGCGCCGTTTCCTTCGATGCCCGCCCTGGTCTCGCTTGCGCGCGCAACCTTGCCCGTGAGGCGGTCGAAAACGAAGACGTCGATCGTCGAGTTCGTGTCGCTGACGATGGTCGCGTCGTGGGACGCAAACGCGAGGTAGCGTCCATCAGCACTGATCGACGGCGCCTCGCCCTCGGCCACGCGCAGCGTGCGCCCAGTCTCGCGATCGTGCGTGTACACAGTCGAATGAAACCCACCGGCATCCATCTCGGTGAGCACGAATGCCACGACCTGCCCATTGCCGCTGATGACAGCGGCGCTGAAGTAACCGTTTCCCGGAACCGGTGAGACCGCGCCATTGACCCGCTCGAAACGGCGGGCGACGCGGTCGTAGACAAAGACATCGGATTGCTGGTCGTCGTCAGGGACCAGGTTCGGTGCCCAGCTTACGAACGCGAGGAAGCGGGCGTCGTCGCTGATGCTGACAACCTCCGCGCCGATTGCGCCGCCATCGGGCGCGGCGATGCGGCGGTTCCGAGCCGGGGATGGCGCGGTCTGAGGCGCCGCCTCGTTCGCGGCGACCAGAATCGACAGACACAGGAACAGCGAGAGACGCACGCGGACCATAAGCGCTACCTCGGCGAGAACGCGGTTGCTGAACGAGGGTCGATTGTCGTGGAGACCCGAAAGGAGTCCCGGCGGACCGAGAAAGGGTGTTATTCGGTGTCGAAATGCAGATTACGTATGACGACGCGCGGCGTCAACGTCAGCGGTATTCGGTGCGCCGAATCGTATCCGAATGTCCGCGATGTGGTGTAAGCTCCGCCTCGCGCTCCTTGCTGAGGTCGGCAGAACGTCGAGAGCTTGAGGTGACGCCATGACCATGAAACGCAGAGAATTTCTGGCGGCCGGTATCGGACTCAATCTCAGCGCGACGGCGATGGCGCTGGCGCAGCAGGGCAACACCACGCCCGACCGGGCCGCGCGCCCCGCTCCCGCGCGCGCTCCCATCCCGTCGCGTTCCGCGAAGACGACCAAGCTGTTCAAGTCGCCCGGCCTGTATCCCAACGCGCTGGCCGTGATGACCGACGCGCCCGGCGGCTTGTGGATTGGACAGCAGAAGGTCACGACGCAGAGCGCGCAAACCTACAAGCTGCCGGTCGACGCCGACCCCGACGAGGCGGCGTGGCTCGTCGACTGGAACGGCAAGCTGCTGAAGACGGTGAAGACGCATTCGCGCAACACGTCCGGCATGGCCTACGGGAACGGTTTCGTGTGGATGGGCGCGAACGCGGATCCGTTCGGCATCTTCCAGGTCGACCTGAATTCCAACCAGGTGAGCCATCGTCAGATCCCGCTGAGCGTCGACGGCAAAGGCGGCGGGTGCCATGGCGTGAAGTGGCAGAACGGCAAGCTGTGGATCGCGGCGCTGCGTCTCGGCGGCATCCTGCGCGTCGATCCGCAGACCTGGGTGCCCGAAGCCCTGATCCGCGTGAGCTCAGAGGAAAAGCCGCGCCTGCACGACGCCGCGTTCGACGACGAGGGAAATATCTGGGTCGTGACCGGCAACAACAGCGCCAGCTATGCCGAGGGGCGCGCCGGCCTGAACAAGTACGACGGCAAGACGGGGCAGCTGCTGATGACGGTCGACTTCCAGCCCGGATCGTGCGATCCGCACGGGCTCGCGTGGCACGACGGCAAGTTAATCAGCTGCGACGCCGGCATTCACCCGGGATGGAAGGGCGGCGAGAGCCCGACGACCGGCTACATCTTCAGCATCGAGCTGGTGTAAGCGCGGCGCGCCGCGGCCCGAGGGCGTTCTACTTCAACCCGAGCTTCTTGCCCGCGGCGAGCAGGGCAATCGACTCGCGGATGCGCCGCTCGCGCGTCTCGGGTCGCTTGGCCAGGTGAATCCACACCACGAAGTTGCGCCGGTGGGTCCGCGCGAGCGATTGAAAGTTCTGCCAGGCTTTCACGTTCGACTTGAATGCCTTCGCCACGTAGGGCGGCAGCTCGGGGATCGCCGGACGGGGAGCGTACCGGTTTTGCGTCGGCGCCGCCGCGACGCCCGGCTCGGCGAGCAGGCCGGCCGCCTCGAGCTCCTTCCAGCGTTTGCGGTTGATGTCGGACCAGTTGCTCGTCGGCTTGCGCGGCGTGACTTTGATCGCATACCGATCGTCGTCCAGGCGTTTGACCAGGCTGTCGATCCAGCCGAAGCAGAGCGCTTCCCGGACGAGATCTTCGTAAGGCATCGAATCGACGCCGCTGTGCTGCTTGTGGCGGACGAGCCAGACGCCGGGGCTCGAGGCGTGGTTCTTCGCGAGCCACTGCCGCCACCGATCACGGGTCCGGACGTCGAGTGTGTTCAGTTTGTCCGCCATGGCCGCTCGCCGCAGGCCTGATCGCTCCGGCGCGACATTTTGCCATGGCACGGCGCCGCTCGACGCCTTACTATCGGCTATCGCTTGAATCTGCCGGAGGCGTTTATGCGACTGAGACCGATCGCTTCGCTCGGCGCGCTGCTGATGCTGGGGACGACGACCGCATCCGTCGGTGCCCTGCCGCAGGAGTCAAACGCCGGGGCGGTGACCTTCAACAAGCAGGTGCTGCCGATCCTGCAGAAGAACTGTCAGGCCTGCCATCGGCCGGGCGAGATCGCGCCGATGTCGTTCCTCACCTATCAGGACGCGCGGCCGTGGGCGAAGGCGATCAAGGTCGCGGTCGTGAAGCGGCAGATGCCGCCCTGGTTTGCCGATCCGGCCTACGGCCACTTCGCCAACGACAAGCGGCTCTCCGAGGCGGACATCGCCGCGCTCAGCGCGTGGGCGGACGGCGGCGCGGTTGAAGGCGACGCGAAGGACAAGCCGCGGCCGGTGACGTTTCACGAAGGCTGGAACATCCAGCCGGACATGATCGTCGAGATGCCGAAGGACTTCGACGTGCCGGCGAACGGCACCGTCGACTACAAGAACATCCTGGTGAAGGTGAATTTTCCGGAGGACGTCTGGGTGCTCGCGGCGGAGATGCGCCCGGGGAATCCGCAGGTGCTGCACCACGGCCGCGTCCTGGTTCGGCCGCCGAACTCGGAGTTCATGAAAGACGCGGTGCCGGGCGAGGCGTACAACACCACGAGCATCGGCCTCACCGACAAGCAGGCGGCGGAGACGCTGGGCAAGTTCAACCCGGGGCTCGGCCCGCAGGACTTCAACCAGTTCGAGTCGGCGAAGCTGGTGCCGAAGGGCTCCGACCTCGTCTTCAATCTCCATTACACCGCGATCGGCAAGGCGGCCACCGACCGGTCGCGCGTCGGCCTGGTGCTGGCGAAGAAGGCGCCGCGGCTGCGCTACGTGATGCACAACGGCCCTACCGCCGCCAACCTCGCGATTCCGCCGCGCGACGGCAACGCCGAAATCGTCTCCGAGATGACGACCAACGTCGACATGAAGCTGGTCTACGTGCAGCCGCACATGCACCTGCGCGGCAAGGACTACGAGCTGCGGCTCGTGTATCCGACCGGCCAGACCGAAACGGTGTTCAAGGCGAAGTGGGATTTCAACTGGCAGATGGGATACGACCTCGCCGAGCCGAAGTCGCTGCCGAAGGGGACGCGGATCATCGGCGTCGCCCATTTCGACAACTCCAGCGCCAACAAGTTCAACCCCGACCCGGAGAAGACGATCCACTGGGGCGACCAGAACTGGGACGAGATGCAGAACTGCTTCGTCGGCGTGCTGATCGATCCGCAGGTCGATGCGGCGAGGCTGTTCTCGCCCTCCGGCCCGAGCCTGCTGCCGCGCGGCGCGTCGGGGCCGACCTTGTCGGCGCTCAAATAGGAGGGGCGGCGGTTCGGAGCGGGTGACGCTTGGGTGTCTGGGGCCCCAGCCTCTTCTCGGACGACGTGGCGTGCGACGTGCGCGATTACTATCGCGAGCTGCTCGAAGACGGCGTCGAGGATGGTGCGGCAACCGGGCAGACGGTCGAAAAATTCCGCTCGTATCTCGACGACTCCGACGGCGTCGCGCTGCTCGCCCTCGCCGTCACGCAGTCGAAGCTCGGTCGCCTCGACTCCGCCATCCGCGATCGGGCGCTGGCCGTGCTCGATCGCGGTGCCGACCTCGAGGCGTGGGAGCACGACAATCCGAAGCTGGTTCCCAGGCGCCGCGCGGTTCTCGAGAAAGCCCGCGCGCAGTTGATCGGTCCGCAGCCGCGCCGGAGACGCGTGCGACCGCCGAAACGAGTCACCTCGGGCCTCGCCGCCGGCGATGTGCTCGCCCTCGCGCTGCCACAGCGCGTGACCCTGTTGCGAGTCGTGCGCGTGCATCCGCATCGGCTCGGCGAAACGCCGGTGCTCGAAGAGCTGGCCTTCGAGGGCGCCGAGGTGCCGTCCCGCGATGCGCTGGAGCGCCTGGCTCCCAAACTCGACGACCCGGTCTCACTGGTGCCCCCGTTGTCACCGGACATGCGGTTCTTCGCCTTCGTGATGCAGGGCATCGATTGGCAGGGTGCCGGGTTCCGGAAGGTGCAGACGGTCAGCGCCCGGGCCGGCGACGACCAGGCGCGGGTGCCCGATGCCGGCATTTCGTGGGCGGTCCTCGCGGAGCGCTACCGCCGCCGATCGGCGTCGTAACGACGAGGGCCAGACACTTCGCGGCGCAATTCTCGGAGTGAAAGCGATGATGAAGGGCTTCTTGTTCTCCACTGCAATCGCGATATCGGCGCTCGCCAGCATCGCCGCCGGGATGCAACAGCGCGGCGGCGGCCGTGTCCATGCGCCGCGTCCCGGAATCGACTGGCCCGCCTTCCGCGGCATCGACGCCAGCGGCGTCGCGGAGCAAGGACGGCCAACACCGGCGACATTTACGCCATCGTCCGCGGTGTGGCGTACGAAGATCCCCGGGCTCGGCAACTCGAGCCCGATCGTCTGGGATGATCTCCTGTGCGTGACCACGGCGATCAGCGCGATGGACAACTCGTTCAAGCCGGGCCTCTACGGCAACATCGAGCCGGTGAACGACAGCAGCCCGCACGAGTGGAAGGTGATCTGCCTCGACAAGCGCAGCGGCGCAGCCCGATGGGAGCAGACGGTCCACCAGGGCGTGCCGGCGATCAAGCGCCATCCCAAGAGCACGCAGGCGAACGCCACCCTCGCCACCGACGGCGCCCACCTCGCCGCGTTTTTCGGGTCGGAGGGTCTGCACGTCTACGACCTCGCGGGCAAGCGGCTCTGGAGCAAGAGCTTCGGCGTGCTCGACTCCGGCTTCTTCCAGGTGCCGGAAGCGCAGTGGGGATTTGCGAGCTCGCCGATCATTCACGACGGCGTGCTGATCGTCCAGGCCGACGTGCAGAAGAACTCGTTTCTCGCCGCGTTCGACGTCGTCACGGGCAAGGAGCTGTGGCGCGTGGTTCGAACCGACGTGCCGACGTTTGGCACACCGGCCGTCGTCGACGCCGCCGGCCGCCGGCAGGTGGTCGTCAACGGATGGAAGCACACCGGCGGCTACGACCTCGAGACCGGCCGCGAGCTCTGGAAGTTGACCGGCGGCGGCGATATTCCGACGCCGACGCCGATTGCCGGCGACGGTCTGATTTTCATCACCAGCGCACACGGCGACGAGTCGCCGGTGCACGCCATTCGCGCCAGCGCGACCGGCGACATCTCACTCAAGGGCAGCGAGACCAGCAGCGCGCACGTGGCGTGGAGCGTGCCGCGCGCCGGCTCGTACATGGCGACGCCGCTCCTCTACGGCGACTACCTGTACGTGGTCCGGTGGAATGGGATTCTCGGCGTGTACGAAGCGCGAACCGGGAAGCTCGCGTATCAACAGCGGCTGGGCGCCGGCGCGACCGCCTTTACCGCGTCGCCGGTGGCGAGCGGCGGCCGTGTGTATTTTGCGACCGAGGACGGGGAAGTCTATGTGATCAAGGCGGGCCCGACCTACGAGCTGGTCGCGACCAACCGGCTGGACGCGCCGATGCTGGCGACGCCGGCGATCTCGGACGGCCGGCTCTTCATCCGCACCAAGGACGAAATTTTCGCGTTTGGTCAGTGACTTACCGCGAACATGTTCAATCCCGACTCGAACCCGACGATCCAGACAGGGGAAACGACACCTCCGGTGTCCAGCTGGTCGGCGCCGGGAGTAGCGATTCGCAGCGTGGGCATTCGACGCGTCGCTGTCGCTATCTCCTAATGCTCGATATCAGGAATTCGGAAATAGGAATTGGTGGTGACGGCGGCCGACAGAATCAAGAACGCGACGTTTGGAGCCCAGGCAGCGCCAAAAGCGGAAAGTATGCGGTCCAGCCCGAGCCACATAGCCGAGTGCATGACCGCCCAGTAACTGAGGATCGCGAGGCAGCCAGTCAGTGGTGGCATGACCCGACCCCACCGACGCCGACTGGTTAGAGCGACGGCAAACAGGGCGAAGACGAGTGGCGCACCGGCCAAGGCCCAACGCATGTGGTAGGTAAACGCCAGGCTGCGACGATCGGAGGGAGCTGCGATCGACATCGGTTCGCGCGAACCCGGTTCGAGCAGTTGGCGGAGTTCCCCTAACGTAAGCTCATTCGCGCCTTTCGCGACAGGTCGTCCGATCATCGAGACTCGGAAGGCCTGGTTCGCGGTCGGCACCACCCTGTCCA
>DATNCQ010000011.1:0-4413 GCA_035571515.1 Vicinamibacterales bacterium | reverse complement strand
TCGTCCGCGACGGCAAGACCTCGTGGACGGGCGTCAAGAACCCCGTCGCGCAGCGCCACCTGCGCAGCGTCAAGAAGGGGGACAAGATCTTCTTCTATCACACCGGCGACGAGAAGGCGGTCATCGGCGTCTGCCGCGCCGTCGCCGACGCCTACCCGGATCCCGCCGACACGAGCGGCAGGCTCTACGCCGTGGACGTCGAGCCGGTGAAAAAGCTGAAGTCGCCGGTCACGCTCGCGGCCATCAAGGCGGAACGGCGGTTCGCCGATCACCCGCTGGCGCGCGTCCCGCGCCTCTCGGTGATGCCCTTCTCCGCCGAGGAATGGGATCGCGTCCTGGAGATGAGCAAGGGCTGACATCCGCTACCATGGACCCTCATGGTCGCAATCATGTGGCAGTTCACGGTCAAGGATCGGCGCGAGGACGAGTTCGAGCAGTTCTTCGGGGCCGACGGCGAGTGGAACGCGACGAACCGGCTCACTCGATCGTTTCTCGGCACCTCCTTCCTGCGCGATCAGACCAGCCAGTCGCGCTACATCCTGATCGAGTACTGGAGCGAGATGGTCGTCTACGAGCAGCACCGCGCCTACCGGTCCGACGCGCTGGTCAAGATCGAGGAGCAGCGCGACTCGCTCGTCGAGGCCATGGAGCCGATGGGCGTGTTCACGGCGCTGGACGTGCCCGAGCGGAGCGGGCCGACGTGGTCGCAGCGCGGCTGACGAGCGACGATGGCCACGGTCCGCATCGCCCTCGCGAATCTGCCCTACGCGGCAGCACCTGACGAGTCGGTGACGCTCGCGCATGACGCCATCGCCGCCGCGGCGGATCGGCGGGCCGACGTCATCTGCTTTCCCGAGTGTTACGTGCCCGGCTATCGCGGCCTGGGTCACCACCCGCCCCCTCCCGACGCCGCCTTTCTCGACCGGGCGTGGTCGTCGATCGCCGAGGCCGCGGCGAACGCCAGCGTCGCGGTGGTACTCGGGACAGAGCGCCTCGTCAACGGCGGGACGCGGATCAGCGCGCTGGTCGTCGATCGCGACGGGACGGTGCTCGGGTTCCAGGACAAAGTACAGCTCGATCCTTCGGAGGAAGCGACCTACGCCGCCGGATCCGAGCGCCGCGTCTTCACGAGCGGACCGCTGACGTTCGGCATCTCGATCTGCCACGAAGGGTGGCGCTACCCGGAGACGGTGCGCTGGCCGGCGCGGCAGGGCGCGCAGGTCGTCTTCCATCCGCACTTCCACCAGGCGGAGGCAGGAAGTTACCGGCCGTCGGCGTTCGCCGATCCCGCAAACACGTTTCACGAGAAGGCGGCGCTGTGCCGCGCCGCCGAAAACACGTGCTTCTTCGCGACGGTGAACTACGCGAGCGCCGGATCGCCCACGACCTCCGCCGTGATCCGTCCCGACGGCACGGTGTTGACGTGGCAGCCGTACGGCAGGCCGGGATTGCTGGTGGCGGATCTGGATCTCGACGAGGCGACGCGGCTGCTCGCCTCGCGCTGCAAGGCCATCTCATGAGCCCCTCCCCATGGCCGTGAGAGCGCGCCCGCCGATCCCCGAGGACGTCGAAGACTACCGCGACGCGCGCTGGCGCCGTGAAGGGATGCGCCAGATCGAGACCGCTCGCGAGGCCGAGCGCTTCGTCGAGCAGGCGGGCTTCGCCGCGTGCCTGACCGACTCGCGGCGTCCGGGTCCGTCGCTCTATGTCGCCGTGTGCGGCCGGCGCGACGCCGTCATGCCGCGCCACGTCCAGAAGGATCCGGAAGCGTCGCTGACCTGGCATCTGAAGGACGAACTGGTCCAGCGCGCCAACCTCTATTACGCCAAGCTGTCGCGCGGCAAGGCGATGTTCATTGCTCCGCGGATGGTGCCCTTTTTCCACGCGATCTGGGGCGTGCGCCGCGCCGAGGAGAAGCGGCGCCTCAGTCGCCACGCGCGCGCGATCCTGCGTGTGCTGCGCCACGAGTGGGAAATGGCCACGTTCGACCTGCGCAGCGAATCGGGCGTCAAGGACCGATACGCCTTCTCGCGCGCCATGGACGAACTGCAGGCCGCGATGCTCGTGATCCCGAGCGAGGTCTGCTACCTGCCGAAGTTCACCTACATCTGGACACTGGCGGTCGGACGGTTTCCCGATGCGCTGACCCGCCGCGTCAGCCGCGACGTGGCGCTCCGGGAAATCGCCCGCTGCTTCCTGGCGGGCGCCGGCATGACGTTTCCCGGGGAACTGGCGCGCGTGACCGGCATTCCGCGCCCGGAAGCGGGCAGCGGCAACCGCGCGCTGGTCGCCGAGGGCTACGCGACGATGCCGTCGCGCGGGACCTATCGCCTCGTCGCGATGGAGCGGGCCGGGGCCGCGCCCGCGCCCGACGGCGAAGCGGAGCTCACGACGGCGTGACCGCGGACGGCTTCAGCAGCAGGAAGCCGAGCGGCGGCAGCGTCAGGCGCAGCGACTGCGCGTGGCTGTGCGAGGCCACGGGATCGGTGAAGACGACCCCGCCGTTGCCGATGTTCCCGCCGCCGTAGATCGACGCGTCGCTGTTGAGCAGCTCCGTGTAGCTGCCCCCGCGCGGGACGCCGATGACGTAGCCTTCGCGCACCACCGGCGTGAAGTTGAGCACCGCCACCAGGAAGTCCTGCGGGTCGGTGGCGCGGCGGATCAGCGACACCACCGAGTTGTCGCTGTCGTTGCAGTCGATCCACTGGAAGCCGTGCGCCTCGAAGTCGCACTGGTGGAGCGCCGCCTCTGACGTGTAGATCCGGTTCAGGTCGCGCATGAAGCGGCGGATGCCCTCGTGCAGCGGCTGCTCGAGCAGGTGCCAGTCGAGGCTGCGGTCGTGGCTCCACTCGCGCGTCTGCCCGAACTCCATGCCCATGAACATCAGCTTCTTGCCCGGGTGCGCGTACATGTAGCCGTAGAGCGCGCGCAGCGTCGCCGCCTTCTGCCAGTCGTCTCCCGGCACCTTGCCCCACATCGAGCCCTTCATGTGCACCACTTCGTCGTGCGAGAACGGCAGGATGTAGTTCTCGCTGAAGGCGTAGAGCAGCGAGAAGGTGAGCAGCCGCTGGTGGTAGCGGCGGAAGATCGGGTCCTGCTTGACGTACTCGAGCGTGTCGTTCATCCAGCCCATGTTCCACTTGTAGGTGAAACCGAGGCCGCCCAGATACGTCGGCTTGCTGACCGACGGGAACGCCGTCGACTCCTCCGCCACGGTGATCGAGCCGGCGTGCTCGCCGTGCGTCAGCGCGTTCAGCTCGCGCATGAACTCGATCGCCTCGAGGTTCTCGCGGCCGCCGAACTTGTTCGGCACCCACTGGTCCGCCGAGCGCGAGTAGTCGAGATAGAGCATCGACGCCACCGCGTCCACGCGCAGCCCGTCGATGTGGTACTCCTCGAGCCAGAAGAGCGCGTTGGCCAGCAGGAAGTTCCGCACCTCGTTGCGGCCGTAGTTGAAGATCAGCGTCCCCCAGTCGCGGTGCTCTCCCTGGCGCGGGTCCGCGTGCTCGTAGAGCGAGGTTCCGTCGAAGCGCGCCAGTCCGTGCGCGTCCTTCGGGAAGTGCCCGGGCACCCAGTCGAGAATCACGCCGATGTTCGCCTGGTGGCACTTGTCGACGAAGGCCTTGAAGTCTTCCGGCGCCCCGTAGCGGGCGCTCGGCGCGAAGAACCCGGTCACCTGGTAGCCCCAGGATCCGAAGAACGGGTGCTCCATCACCGGCATCAGCTCGATGTGGGTGTAGCCCATCTCCTTGACGTAGGGAATGAGGCGATCGGCCAGCTCGAGGTAGGTCAGCGAGCGCTCCCGCTCTTCGGGGATGCGCGCCCACGATCCGAGGTGCACTTCGTAGATCGAGACGGCGCGGTTGAACCAGGCGTTGTTGCCGGCGCGATCGACGAACCACTGCGCGTCGTGCCACTCGTACTCGCGGCGCGCCACGATCGCCGCCGACAGCGGCGGCATCTCGAAGCGGAAGCCGAAGGGATCGGTCTTGAGCAGCAGCTCGCCCCACAGCTGCGAGCGAATCTCGAACTTGTAGTGGTGCCCGACCTGCGCGCCGGGAATGAAGATTTCCCAGACGCCGATCGGGTCGAGCCGGCGCATGGGGTGCATCCGGCCGTCCCAGCCGTTGAAGTCGCCGACGACGCTGACCCGCTCGGCGTTGGGGGCCCACACCGCGAAATGCACCCCGACGGCCTCGCCGATGCGCATGGGGTGCGCGCCGAGCTTGTCGTAGATGCGCGTGTGCTTGCCCTGCGCGAAGAGGTAGACGTCGTACTCGGTGATGACGCGCCCGTAGCGATACGCGTCGTCGATCTCGACCGCCTCCCCGCCCGGATAGGTGATGCGCAGGCGGTAGTCGAAGATCTCGGTGCCCGGGAAGGACGCCTCGAAGACGCCGGCAGGATGGCGCT
>DATNCQ010000010.1:0-7307 GCA_035571515.1 Vicinamibacterales bacterium | reverse complement strand
TGCCGCGTCCCGAGACCGCCGCCGGCGTCGAAGAGGAGCAGGAAGATCCGCGCGACGCGCTGGTGCGGCGCCTGCTCGAGCACCAGAAGTTCAAGGCCGCCGCCGGGCTGCTGCACGAGCGCGAGCAGCTGCGCGCGGCGCAGTGGCTGCGGCCCGACGGACGCGTCGCCGAGATTGCCGGCGACGAATACGAGCCGGAGATCGAGGTCGATCTCTTCAGCCTCCTCTCCGCCTTTCAGGCGGTGGTCCAGCGCGCGAAGCTGCGACCGAAAGTCCTCCTGCCGCCGGAGCAGATTCCGGTCGAGGTCCGCATCGAGCAGCTGCTCGCGCGCTTGTCCGAAACCGAGGCGTGCGGCTTCGACGACCTGTTCAGCGACGTCGACGATCGCAGCGGCTTGATCGTCACCTTTCTGGCGCTGCTCGAGATGATTCGGTTGAAGCTCGTGCGGGTGTTTCAGTCCGGCAGCTTCGGCCCGATTCGCGTCTACAAGCGCGCCAGGCCGGTCGACGCGCCGCACCCGATCGGCGATCCGGAGAATCAGCATGGGTGAAGAACCGCAAGGCGGAAAGGCCACCGCGGAGTTGAAAGCCATCCTCGAGGCGCTGATCTTCGCGTCGCCCGATCCGTTGACGCCGAAAGCCATCTACAAGCTGCTCGACACCGAGCCGAAGGAAGACGTCGCCGCGGCGCTTGCCGAGTTGAAGCGCGACTACGAGCGGGCGGGCGGGTTGCAGATGGTCGAGGTCGCGGGCGGCTATCAGATCGTCACGCGACACGACCTGCACGAGTGGGTGCGCCGCCTCTTTCACGAGCGGACGACGCAGAAGCTGACGGTGCAGGCGCTGGAGACGCTTGCAGTCATCGCCTACCGCCAGCCAATCACGGCTGCGGAGATCACCGAGGTGCGCGGCGTCAACACGTCAGGCGTGCTGAACACGCTGCTCGAGCGGCATCTGATCAAGATCGTCGGCCGCAAGCAGGTGGTCGGCCGGCCGTTCATGTACGCCACCACCAAGGAATTCCTGATTCGATTCGGGCTGAACGACCTGACCGACCTGCCGAAGGTCGAGGACATGGCCGAAGCGCTCGGACTCGAAGCGCCGCTGCTGGTCGAGCAGACGCCAAGCGAGGAATCGCTGCCCTTGTCCGAGCCCGACGCGGAAACCGACGCCGGCTCAGTGCACTGACCGGCGCCGGCGTTCAGCCAGCGTCCAGTCCCCAGCCCTAGCCCCTGCGGCGCGGCGGCGAAGCGGTCGCCACGCGTTTCAGGCGCGCAACTTCCTCCGGCGTCAGGTCGCGCCAGTGCCCGGCTTTCAGCCGCGAATCGCGCAGCGGCCCGATCGCGACGCGCCGCAGGTGCTCCACCGGATGCCCGATCGCGTCGCACATGTCGCGCACCTGGCGGTTGCGTCCCTCGCGCAGCGTAATCACCAGCGTTGCCTGCTCATCGTCGCGCCGCGGCGGCTTCATGTGAACGTCGGCCGCCGCCGTCCGCCGCCCTTCGATCACCAGTCCGCGCGACAGCCGCTGCAGGTCGTGATCGTCCGGGATGCCGAGCACGCGCGCCTCGTAAACGCGCGGCACCTCGTGGCTCGGGTGCGTCAGCCGCGCCGCCAGGTCGCCGTCGTTGGTCAGCAGCAGCAGCCCTTCGGTGTCGTAGTCGAGCCGGCCCACCGGGTAGACGTATTCCTTGACGTCCTGAACGAGATCGATGACCGTCGGCCGCCGCTGCGGATCTGATCGCGTCGTCACGTAGCCGCGCGGCTTGTTCAGCAGCAGGTAGCGCGCGCGGGCGGCCAGCTTGACGCGACGTCCATCGACGCGGATGTCGTCGGTCGCCGGATCGGCCTTGGTGCCGAGCTCGAACACGGTGGCGCCGTTGACCGTGACGCGGCCGTCGAGCATCAACTGCTCCGACGCGCGCCGCGATGCGACGCCGGCCTGCGACAGGATTTTCTGCAATCGTTCCACGTTATGCCGGCTCCCCACCGCTCACGACTTCAATCGAACCACACGGATCATGGCTACCGCGACAGCAGGTCGCCCCAGAATCCCGCGAGCCTCAAGATCTGTCCCATCCCGCGCGGCCGCTCCGTCGTGCCCGCACCGATCGTGCCGGTCATCGTCCGCACGGGCGCCTTGCCGCGAAGATCATCGGCCAGGAATTCCGCCTCGACCTCGGGGATGACGTGGTCGCTGCTGTCGTGCAGCACGAACACCGGCGCCTTGGGTTTCGGCGACCGTGAAGGCGAGAGTGCCGCGTCGCCTCCATATGCCGCGACGTGCGGCAGCAGGCGCGCGCCGAGGTGGACGATGTCGCCGTCGCGCAGGTAGCGCACCAGCGTGGCGGACGGTTCCGGCAGCCGCGTCGGGCCGCCTGTGCCTTCGTCGCGGCTGTCGCCAGCGCCGCCGCGTGCGGCGTCCGCGTCGAGAAACTGCAGCACGGCGCTGCGCAGCTGCGGTGCCTGGGCGGGAGGCACCACACGCGGCGCGAGGCCGGCGAGGACGAGGCCGACTCCGGCCGGGCCGGGCGTGCCGACGAACGTGCTGCGGTCAGCGTCGGTGAGACGAATCTGTTGGCCCGGGCGCGGCGCCGAGCCGGTGCAGAGATACCGCAGCACGCGAGGAAGATCGTGATGTCCGTCAATCGTCAACACGAAAGCGACGCGATCGGCCAGCGTTGCGCGCCCGGCGGCGACGACCGAGAGGCCGCCGCTGAAGCCGATGCCGACGATGCCAACCTTGCGGTCATGCGAGAACGACGGTTGCGAGGCGAGCCACACCGCGGCGCGCTCGATATCCGACGTCGCGCCGGGCACCAGCTCGTAACCGAGCAGGTCGGGAATCGCCGGGGTGACGACGGTGAGGCCGCTCGCGGCGAGGCTGCGGGCGAGCGCGACAACCTGGCGTCCATCGATGCCGGCGCCGCCCGGCGGCGGTATCGCCAGCGCGGCGCGACCGCGCGGCGCCGTCGACTCGTAGACGCGTGCGCGCAGCGTCCGCGCGTCCGCCGGGATGTCAATGTCGCGCTCGCGAACGGCCGTGCTGTTCAAGTCCGCCAGCTGCCGCGGCGTCCCCTGGAGATCTGCGTCGCGCACGACAAACGACAGCCCGCGCACGTAGGGCCTGGCGGCGAACACCAGCGCGACCACAATCGCGACGACGACAATCCACCGCAGGAGCCGCACAAAGCGATGTTACTCTTGGCGGGTAGGGCAGGTCGGGCAGGTCGGGACTCAGAGGTTTCCCACCGGCCTCACCTGCCCCACCTGCCCAACATGGATGCATTGATCATCGCCATCGACGGTCCGTCAGGCGCGGGGAAGGGCACCGTCGCGCGCGCCGTGGCGCGCGAGCTTGGCTATAAACACATCGACAGCGGCGCCATGTATCGCGCCGTCGGCTGGAAGGCGCTCCGCGACGGGGTGCCGCTCGACAACGAGGCGGAGGTCGCCGCGCTCGCCGAGCGGGCAACCATCGAGGTGGCGACCAGCCGCGTCACCATCGACGGCCACGACGTCACCCGCGCGATTCGCACGCCCGAAATCGATCGCGCCGCGACGGCCGTCGCGCGCCTGCCGCGCGTGCGCGCGATTCTCGTCGATCGGCAGCGCCAGCTCGGCGCCGAGGGCGGCATCGTCATGGAGGGGCGCGATATCGGGACGGTGGTGTTTCCGCACGCCGACGTGAAGGTGTATCTCGACGCCTCGCCGGAAGAGCGCGCCCGGCGCCGCGCCAGCGATCCGGCGCACACCGGTGGCCCGGCGGCAGTGTCCGACGTCGCCACCGCGCTCATCCAGCGCGACGAGATCGATCGGACGCGAACCGCGTCGCCGCTCTACGCCGCTGCCGATGCCGTGATTGTCGATACGACCGGGAAGAACGTTGAAGCCGTGGTGCGGGAAGTGCTGGAAGTGATCGCGCTGAAACCAGGGGCTGGCGGCTAAGGGCTGGCTGCACCGGTCGAACCGTTTCAGCCAGCCCCAAGTCTCCAGCCCCCACCCCTACTTCCGATCTTTGTAGTCCTCCGACGACGCTGGATCCAGCTCCCACCGGTGCTTGTCGCGCGCCGTCACCTTGTCGCTCGCCTTCAATTCCTCGTTGTCCTCGTACTCGAGGCCGAGCGCCTTGCCGATGTCGTCGACGATGTCCTGATCGGGCGTGGGGTTGTCGCCGCCGGGCGCTTCTTCGCCGGTGAAATACGCGTCCTCGACGTCGACGTCGGGATCGCCGCCGCCAAAATCGTTCATGTTCCGGTGCTGGCGCTGCTTCTCGGCGAGCTCGTGCCGGCCGCTCCGGGCGGCTGACGCGTCGCGATCGAGATCGAGCGACGAGGGCGGGCTCTGCACCGTATCGTTGAGCGTCCGGCGTGCGCGATCGAGCCTCGGCACCTTGCCGGCCGGCCGGCTTAGCGCCGCACGGGACGACGCGGCTTTCGTCGCGCCCTTTTTCGCGCTTTTCCGCGGCGCCGCGGCGCGGCGGGCGGAGGCGGTGGCCTTCGACGCAGCGTTCCGGGAGGCCGGTTTGGCCGCTCTGGCGGGCTTTCGCGAGCTCGGGCGTTTAGCCGACGTCCGCCGCGCCGCCGCCTTCTTGACGGGGCGTCGAGTGCGCCGCGCCGGTTTCCTGGCCTTGCGTCTGGCCATCGCTTCAGTCCTTTCCGAACCTTGACAGTTTGGCGATAAGTGTCGTACGCTCTGATGCTTATCGGAATTCAGCTATAGCTCGCGGGGGCCGGTACCCGCGCAAACAACCGCCGGCAACACGCCCATCACGACAACGATTGGCAGAGGAGGACGCGCAAGGCATGGCGAACGTAGAAGACGAGAACACTCCCGGTGCGGGCGGCGGCGGCGTCGCGACGAGCGAACGCGCCGAGCGGAGCGACCGCACGGACAAGGGCACACTGAAAGCGCGGCCGCGCGAAGACGACGAGCAGATCGACCCGGCCGAGTATGCCCGGCTGCTGGATTCCTACGATAACAGCTTCCGCAACATCGCGGAAGGCGAAGTCGTCAAGGGAACGGTTCTCAAAGTCACTGCCTCCGAAGTCATCGTCGACGTCGGTTACAAATCCGAAGGCATCATCTCGGTCGACGAGTTCCTCGACGAGAGCGGCGAAGTCACGGTTCAGCCCGGCGACATCGTCGACGTCCTGCTCGAACGTACCGAAGACCGCGAAGGCTACGTCGTCCTCTCGCGCGAAAAAGCCGAGAAGATGAAGATCTGGGACGAGGTCGAGAAGGCCTACGCCGAGCGCAAGGTCGTGATCGGCCGCGTGATCGAGCGGATCAAGGGCGGCCTGGCGGTCGACATCGGCGTTCGCGCGTTCCTCCCCGGCTCGCAGATCGACGTCCGTCCGGTGCGCAACCTCGACGCCCTGCGCGGCCAGGAGCTGCGCATGCGGGTGATCAAGGTCAACAAGAAGCGCGGCAACATCGTCCTCTCGCGCAAGGCGCTGCTCGAGGAAGAGAACGCCGAGAAGAAGAAGCACACGCTCGAGACCCTGGCCGAGGGCAAGGTGCTCAAGGGCGTGGTCAAGAACATCACCGACTACGGCGCGTTCATCGATCTGGGCGGCATCGACGGCCTGCTGCACATCACCGACATGTCGTGGGGCCGCGTCGGCCACCCGTCGGAGCTCTTCAAGGTCAACGACGAGATCGACGTGATCGTGCTGAAGTACGACCCGTCGACCGAGCGCGTCTCGCTCGGCCACAAGCAGCTGATCACCGATCCGTGGGCGAACGTGATGGAGCGCTACCCGGTGGGCGCGCGGATGGGCGGCAAGGTGGTGAGCCTGACCGACTACGGCGCGTTCGTCGAGCTCGAGGCCGGCGTCGAGGGCCTGATCCACGTCAGCGAGATGTCGTGGAGCAAGCGGGTGAAGCACCCGTCGAAGATCCTGAACGTCGGCGACAACGTCGACGCGATGGTGCTCGGCGTCGACCCGACCGCGCGCCGCATCTCCCTCGGCCTGAAGCAGGTCGAGACCAACCCGTGGCACGACCTGGCCGACAAGTACCCGGTCGGCTCGAAGATCACCGGCAAGGTGCGCAACCTCACCGAGTTCGGCGCGTTCGTCGAGGTCGAGGAGGAGATCGACGGCCTGATCCACATCTCCGACATGTCGTGGAGCAAGCGGATCAAGCACCCGTCGGAAGTGCTGAAGAAGGGCGACGTGGTCGAGGCGATGGTGCTGAACATCGACGCCGAGAACCAGCGCCTGTCGCTCGGCCTGAAGCAGCTGGCGACCGACATCTGGGACGACTTCTTCTCGCATCGCCACGTCGGCGACACGATCGAGGGCAAGGTCGTGCGGATGACCAACTTCGGCGCGTTCGTCGAGCTGGACGAGGGCATCGAGGGTCTGATTCACGTCTCGGAGTTCGACGACTCGCAGCACGCGGGCAAGGACGGCAAGATCGAGCTGACGGTGGGCGAGACCTACCCGATGAAGATCATCAAGCTCGCCCCGGCCGAACGGAAGATCGGGTTGTCGATCCGCGCGCTCAAGTCCGATGAGTTCCGCGCCGACTGGGAGAGCTATCAGGAATCGGCCGGCGACGGCAGCGCGACGCTCGGGGATCACTTCAGAAACCGATAGGGCTGGGGGACTAGGGGCTGGAAGGCGGCTGTGAAGCACGGGGTGCGAAAGCCCCCAAGCCGCAGGCCCAACGGGGAACACACATGACGAACGGCAGCATGACGAAGGCGGAACTGGTCGAGGAAGTCTCGCGCGTGTCGGATTTGACGAAGAAGCATTCGGAAGTCATCGTCGACACCGTGTTCCGCAGCATCATCGAGGCGCTGCACCGCGGCGAGAAGATCGAGCTGCGGGGGTTCGGCAGTTTCCGGCTCCGGAAGCGCGAGCCGCGCAAGGGACGCAACCCGAAGACCGGTGACAAGGTGGATGTGCCGCCCAAGAAGGTCCCCTACTTCAAGCCTGGCAAAGAGCTGAAAGAGCTGATCAATAAGGAGCCGACGCCGGCCCCTGCCGCGCCTGGCCAAGCCTCGATGCCGCCCGACGCGATGGTTGTGTGAAGAAGATGCTGGTGGCTGGTTGCTGGTTGCTAGGAGGACGGGGCGACAGGGCAGCTGGCGACGTGCTCCTAGCAACTAGCATCTAGCAGCTGACGTGGAACGACTGTGGGCGCCGTGGAGAAGCGCGTACGTGACCGGCTCCAGCGGCGCATCGAGCGAGTGCATCTTCTGTTCGACCTCTGAAGCCGGCCGCGACGAGCTCATCCTCGTTCGTGGCCGGCTTTGTTACGTCATCCTCAACAAATACCCCTACAACAACGGCCAC
>DATNCQ010000009.1:0-8523 GCA_035571515.1 Vicinamibacterales bacterium | reverse complement strand
AGCGCCGCCGCATATAAGCTTTGGAGATGACCATGCACGTGCCGAAGATGCACCTTGGCGGCGCCGTCAGGATGAAGGTTGATCCGGACTACTTCCTGCGCGCGACAGACGAGGAATTGTTCAGACGCGGGGAACAAATGGCCCGCGAGGCGGTGGAGGCATTTCGCGGCCTGGAGTTGGCGGACGCGGAGCCGGCGCCCGAGGCGCAGCTCGAACACTTCGAGTACTTCGATTCAGTCGCGGGGGAGCAAGTGATTGCGTGGCGCATCCTCTGCCGGCGCAAGAACACGCCGCCGGAAGACATGAACTGATGTGTCCGCGTCAGAGAAGCGGCCGTTTCCCGGCCAACGACCTTGCGCACCACGCCGCCATTGCGCCGTGAACCACGACCACGGCCCAGAGAGGCGGACTGAGCGCCCCAACGCCCGCGAAGAGGAGGAGAGCCACAACCGCGGCGTTGTACAGGAGCATGGCCCTCACGAGCGCTCTCGACGCCGCGCTTCGCTCGTCGCCGCGTGCCCACCAGCACCCGGCGCCCAATGAAAGCAGCGCGGCTCCAGCCAGCCGCGCAATCACGGTCAATGGAAAGGCATCGCCGGCCGAGCCGAACAGCAGCCCGATCGTCAGTCCAGGCACGACGAAGAAGGCCAGGCCCGCCCCCACCTCGAGCGCGGCGGTCACGATGAACAACGTCGAGTTCACAGCATCCTCTCCGGTTGGGCTACCAGTTGGTCGGCCGGTAGTCCTTGAGGAACTGTCCCCACACGTGCGCGCCGGTGTTGAAGCCGGTGACGATCGGCGCGACGATGCGGGCGCCGCCGTCGACGCTGTCGAGCGGCGGATGGAAACGCTGGTCCGCCACCTTGCGCGCGGCGATCTCCACGGGATCCTCGTCGGTGATCCATCCGGTGTCCACGCTGTTCATGTGGATGCCGTCGTTGTAATAGTCGGTCGCGGCCGTGCGCGTCATCATGTTGAGCGCGGCCTTCGCCATGTTCGTGTGCGGATGCCGCGTCGTCTTGCACGTGCGATAGAACTGGCCTTCCATGGCCGAGACGTTGACGATGTGCTTGTCGCGGCCCGGCGTGCGGAGCATCAGCGGCTTCAGGCGCGCGTTGAAGAGAAACGGCGCGACCACGTTCACCAGCTGCACTTCCAGCATTTCGACCGTCGGGACATCCGCGAGCAGCATGCGCCACGAGTTGCTCGTGCGAAGGTCCAACTGCTGCAGATCCTGATCGAGCCGGCCGGCAGGGAAGAGGTCGGCCCTGGCGACAAACTCCTCGTCGAGCAGCGGCACCTGCGAGAGGAGCGCCGAGCGGATGGTTGTCCGGTCGATGTACCCTGCCGCATCGAGCATCGCCGCTTGCCCCACCAGCCCGACCTGCCCTTCGGCGGCCATCATGTGCGCGTAGAAGCCGGGTGGACGCCGGACGGTCTGGCACGCGTTGTTGATGATGAAGTCGAGGCGCTCGCGCGAAGCCACGAGCTCGCGGCAGAACGCTTCCACGCCGGGCGTGTCGCGCAGGTCGAGGCCGAAGATCTCGAGCCGGTGCGCCCAATCGCCGAAGTCGGGCTCCTGCGCATAGCGCGCGGCGGCGTTGCGCGGGAACCTCGTCGTGACGATCAGCTGCGCGCCCGAGCGGAGAAGCTTCAGTCCCGCCTGGTAGCCGATCTTGATGCGACCGCCGGTGACGAGCGCAACCCGCCCGCGCAGGTCCGCAAGTTCGGTCCGCGCGGCGAAATTGAAATCGGCGCAGGCGGGGCACAGCTGATCGTAGAAGTGGTGAACGCGGGAGTAAGCCGCCTTGCAGACGTAGCAGACGCGAGAAGAGGTTCGGGGTTCGTCTGCGACGTCGTCCTCGCGATCGTGCGCCGGGAAATGCGCGGGCGGGAACACGTTCGGCGTGGTGACGACGGGGCGCCGGCGCAGCCGCCGGATGCCGGTCTGGTTCAGCACCGCCTCTGCCTGCCGGACACGTTCTGCTCTCGCGGCCTTCTCCCGTTTCCGCTTCGCCCGCGGGTCCGGTACCGAGAGCCCGGCGAGTGCCTGATGCAAGCGGCGCCGATCCTCCGGCGCGAGCCGCTCGAGCAGCCGCCAGTCGGCAGCGATCTGCTCCAGCACGTCGATGGCGGCGCGCAACTGTTGGTCGACGCTGTTGTCCGCGGCCGAGGGCGCGTCTGTCGTGATCATCGTCAACAGGGTAGCTGAAACGAGGGGTGGGTAGAACGGCCGGCCCCGGGGGTCCATCGGTGGCGCAAAAAATCGCGCAGCTCGTGGAGGAAATACGGCCAGATCGACGTGCCCGGCGGGCGCCGACGGTTGGTGCGCCGCCTAAATGAACCGTCAAAAGAACTAGAATGCCGACGTCCACGCGATGTCGGCCGAATGGGAGTTTCTGATCACGCTGAACGAGTGGCTGCGTCCCCTGAGAGATCCTGTCGAGATCCAGGGAGTCGCGGTCCGGCTGATCGGTGAGCATCTCCAGGCGAGTCGTGTCGACTACGCACACATCGAGGGCGACGAGTTCGTCATCGAGCGGTCCTATGCGGGCGCGGTCGCGCCCGCCGATCGAGGTCCCGTCGCGTGCTTCGGCCACGCCCTCATCGAGGCATGCCGGCGCGGCGAGACGGCCGTAGTCACCGACGTCCAGACCGACCCACGGTTCACGGACGCGGAGCGCGCGGAGCTCCTCGCGAGCGGAATCACGTCGTTCGTCGGCGCCCCGCTGATCAAAGAGGGTCGATGGGTCGCGAGCTTCGCCGTCCACAGCGCGACGCCGCGCACCTGGACGCGAGATGAAATCGCGCTCATCGATGTGGCGGCTGAGCGGATATGGGGAGCGGGCGAGCGCGCGCGCGCGGAAGAGGCGCTGCGGGCGCTGCGTCGCAGCGACGATCGGCAGGCGTTCGTGTGCAACCTGGCCGACACCATCCGTACGCTCGCCGATCCCGCGCGCATGCTCGACGAGACCTGCCGTCTGATGGGCAGCTACCTCCGCGTCAACCGTGTCGCCTACGGGGAGATCGAGGGCGAGTACTGCACCATCGTCAACGATTACGTGGACGGCCTGCCCTCGCAGGCCGGCCGCTTCCGCTGGACCGAGCTGGGCGGCAGCCGCACCGACGAAATCCTGCAAGGCGGCACGCTGTTCGTCAACGACACCTCAACGGAGCCGCATACGGCAGCCGAGCGCGAGGCGCTGCAGGCGGCGGGCATCGGCGCCTACATCTGTCCACTGCTCGTCAAGGACGGCCGGTTCGTCGGGTCGTTCGGGATTCACAGCCGCGAGCCGCGCGTGTGGACGGCGCACGAGATCGCGCTGGTGCAGGACGTCGCCGATCGGATCTGGACGACGCTCGAGTACCGCAAGGCCGAAGCGGAGCTGCGCGCGAACCAGGAGCACTTGCACTTTCTCCTCCGGCTCAACGACGCGCTTCGGCCGCTCAGCGATCCCGGCGACGTCCAGGAGACCGCCGCACGCCTGCTCGGACAGCACCTCGGCACGACCCGGGCCGGCTACGCGGAACTCGACGGCGCGGGCGTCGAGTACAACATTCGCCGGGAATACACGAGCGGGGTCCCGCCGCTCGTAGGCGTGCGGCCGGCGATCACGCTCGGCGGCGAGTTGCGCCAGGTGCTCGAACGCGGCGAGACCGTCGTGGTCAACGATGTCCAGACCGATCCCCGCCTGGGCGACGGCGACCGGACCAAGATGCTGTCGCGGCAAATCGCCGCGTTCATCGCGACGACGCTGTTCAAAGGCGGACGGATGGTCGCCGCCTTCGGCGCCAATCACTTCGAGCCGCGCACCTGGACGGAATCGGAGATCGAGCTGGTTCGCGAGGTCGGCGAGAGGACCTGGGATGCGGTTGAGCGTACCCGCGCCGAGGCGGCGTTGCGCGAGCAGAAGCACCGGCTCCGGGTAGCGCTCGAAGCATCGGCCGGCGGCTCCTGGACGTGGACGGCCGCAACGCAACAGGTCGACTGGGACGAACGGTTTCGCGCGCTCTACGGGTTCACGCCCGACGAGCCCGCGAGGCCGGACGCGTGGGCGCCGCTCGTGCACGAAGACGACCGTCCGCGGGTGCTCGCCCTGCTCGACGAGATCCTGACGTCGAAAACGAAGGATGTCTGGGAGAGCACGTTCCGGATCGTGCGGCCCGACGGAACGGTGGCGTGGATCCAGAGCCGGGGACGCGCCGAACGTGACGCCGACGGCAGCGTCACGCGACTCTGCGGGCTCGATCTCGACTTCAACCAGCACCAGCGGACGGAGGAGGCGCGGCAGGCTCGCCGCGACGAGGAACACGACCGCGCGCTGCAGACGCTGCTCGAGACCGCCACGCAAGGCATCGTGTCGGTGGACGCGCACGGCGTGATCGAAACGGCGAACCACGCCATCGAAGCGATGTTCGGCTGGGCGCCCGGCGACCTGATCGGCCAGCCGATCGAACGCCTCCTGCCGCTGGCGTTTCGCCAGGCGCATGCGGGCCATCGGACCAACTACTTCGCGGCGCCGCATCCCCGCCTGATGGGCGGCGGCCTGCACCTGGTCGGCGAGCGCAGGGATGGATCGACGTTTCCGATCGAAGTCAGCTTGAACCACGTCGCAACGGCGGCGGGCGGACGCGCCTTCGCGTTCGTGACCGACATCACCGACCGCCAGCGCGCCGCCTCGGCGCTGCAGGAGCGCACCGCCGAACTCGAATACCGGACGAGGCAATTGAGCCGGATGGCGTCGGAGCTGACCCTCGCCGAACAGCATGCGCGCGAGCAGATCGCGAAAACGCTCCACGATGAGCTCCAGCAGCTGCTGGTGATCGCCTCGTTCAACCTCGAGCAGCAAGTGAGGCGCGACCGCGAGGCCGGAATCACGCCAAGCGACCCGCTGATCGAGGCGAAGCATCACCTCGACGAGGCGATCGCGGCCGCGCGCTCGCTGAACTTCGAACTGTTTCCTCCCGTGCTCCAACATTCCGGACTGCCCGCGGCGCTGACGTGGCTGGCGAACTGGACACGCGACAAGTACAAGCTCGACGTCCAGGTGGTCGCGGATCCGCGCGCCGATTCCGCGCGCAAGGACGTGCGCACGCTGCTGTTCGAATCGGTCAGAGAGCTTCTCTTCAATGCGGTGAAGCATGCGCGCGCCGATCGAGCCACGCTCGAGCTGGCGCTCGACGCCGACGATCAGCTGTGCATCACCGTCACCGATCAGGGGAGCGGGTTCGAACCGGCCCGCCTCGACGACCGATCGAAGGCCGGAGAGGTGGGCTGGGGGCTGTTCAGCATCCGCGAGCGGCTGACGCTGCTCGGCGGCCGCTTCGAGGTCGACAGCGCGCCCGGCACCGGCACGCGGGTCCGGCTGGTTGCGCCGCGCGGCGTCTCGGAGAGCGCCGGCGCCGACGCTGGGGTGTCGAGCCTGGCGCCGATCCCGCCGGCCCCGGCAGCGGACCTCGGCCGCGCCTCTCCGGACGCGCTCAGGATTCTCATCGTCGACGACCACGCGGCCGTGCGCACGGCGCTCCGCGACATTCTCCACGAGCGGCCGCAGCTCTCGGTCGTCGGCGACGCGTCCAACGGAGTCGAAGCGATTGCGCAGGCGCACACGTTGCGGCCCGACGTCATCCTGATGGACATCGCCATGCCGCACATGGACGGCGTCGAAGCGACCGCGCGCATCCACGGCGAACTGCCGGGGATCGAGATTCTCGGGCTCTCGATGCAGCCTCGCAGCGGCGTCGCCGCGGCGATCGAGCAGGCGGGGGCGGCGGGTTTCTTCGTCAAGGGACTCGACACGCAGCGGCTGATCGATCACCTGCTGATCGTCCACGCGTTGCGCGGCCCCGGCGCTCTCGCGAACCGTCATGCAGACTCGCCCTCGCGTCCTGCTCGCGGATGATCATGCCGGCATGGTGACGGCGCTGGAGCGCATGCTCGCGCCCGAATGCGACGTCGTCGGCGTGGTCGCCGACGGCGGCGAGGTCGCCGACGCCGCCGCGCGGCTGCAGCCGGTCGTGAGCGTCGTCGACCTGAACCTGCCGAACGTCAGCGGCCTGCAGGCGTGCCGTCGTATCCTGCAGGCGAATCCGCGCGCCAAAGTGATCCTGATCACCAGCATGAGCGACGAGACGATCAAGGCGGAAGCGCTGGCCGCTGGCGCATCAGACTGCCTCTCCAAGCTGGCAGCCGGGAACGAGCTGGTCGTCAGCATCAGGCGCGCATGGGCGGATGCGACGTGACCTTCGAGGATTTGTCACGATTTAGTGCCGGAGGAGGGAATCGAACCCTCACGGGGGGTGAACCCCACCGGATTTTGAGTCCGGCGCGTCTGCCAGTTTCACCACTCCGGCCCGGGAGAAGTCGGCGTCTGCGCGGACTTCCTTCACGGATGTCTGCCGGTTTCGCCGCCGTGACGCCATCATACCGCGGCTGCCGGAAGCGGGTGAGGGTCGCCGGGGCTGCGTGCTTTTGCGTTCAATCGATGCCGCGATCCGTTCACCGGCCGTAGAGCGCGTGCAGCGCATCGAGGTCGGCGGGCGCAAGGCCGGTGGCGCGCTCGCTGCCGATGTCGTCCGCCGATCGCAGACGACGGCGGTACGCGCCGAAGTAGCGCGCGCCGTCGTCAGGCCTGCGGAAGCTGTACATGATCGTGCTGAAGTCGTCAGTGTGGCGCAGGCCGAGCGCATGGCCGATTTCGTGGAGCGCGGTGAGATACAGGATGATCTGCTGCTCCAGCGCATCGCCGATGGCCGCGAGATCGCGGCTGATGAACACATCGGCGCCGACAATCGCACCACGCTCGACGCGCGGCCGCGCTTCGCCGTAAACGTGATCGCCCGCCACGAAATTGACGCGCAGCGCCGCGCCGGCGCGATCGCGCGCGCGAACGAGGCGCAGACTTTCGCCAAGCGCCTGGCTCCAGGTCTTCATCGCGCGTTCGACGAGCGCCTCTGCGCGCGGCGGCGCAGTCTGTTCGTCAATCCACACTGTGACCGGCGCGCCCACGGCCCACCGTGGCGTCACGGCCGGCGGCTGGACCACAGCAAAAACGATGGAGGCCGCGAATAGGCGCAAAACAGTCGGCACCGGGGCAGTTTATCCGTTCCAGTGGTGCCCATACGCTCGAGGTCCGAAGACGGCCACGTCCTTGCAATGACCCGGGACGGAGGGTAGGTATATGGCCGTCCGCGGCGCGAAGTGGCAACGAGTGGTAGCAGTTACAATGGCTGCCTGCCTCGGCGGCGCTGCCCTCGGCCGGGCGCAGTTCACCTCCTTCTCCGATCACAAACAGGCGCTGCTCGAGGGCAACTGGCAATCGTGCCGCGAAGGCGACGGCCAGTACAGCGAGCGCGTCTACGACGGCAAGTGGCCGGGCATCGGCCCGTTCGAGCTTCACCTCGGTCCGTATCACGAGTTCGCCTTCTTCCGCGGGATCCAGGAAGAGCATCGCGACCATAATTCCGCAGGCAACCTGCTGAAGCCGTACAACCTCGAGATCCGCGACAACGCCGCGCGCCACAACTGGGACGTCGACGGGATGCGGCTCAACGTCGCGCTGGCCGGCGGCGCGCGTGAGCAGTGCGAGAGCTGGTACATCTCGCTGAAGCGCGCCGACACCACGGTTTCACATTAAACGGCCGAGCCGTCCCCCGCGCCGAAATCCTTATAACTCGTCAGGGCTGAATCAGTTAGCCCTCGTCCGCTCCGGCGGCGCGACCCCGGCAGGCTCACCGTTCAGACGGCCAAAACGGGTCAAATGCGCCGGTTTTCGGCCAATTCGCGTTGAACCAAGGGTCCGACTCGGATATACTGTGGGGACTGCTGGCACTACTTTCAGCCTTCCATCAGCCGCTCCTAACAGTGGGGGAACCGTGACATTTGAAGTCGGCGACAAGGTCATTTACCCGAATCATGGTCTCGGGATCGTCGAGCGCATCGAAGAAAAAACCATTCTCGGCACTACCTGCGGCTTTTATCATCTCCGGATCGTCGCCAACGACACGACCGTGCTCGTGCCGGTGAGCAACGTCGACGGCGTCGGCCTGCGCCGTGCGATCAGCGACGAAGAAGTCGAGCGGCTGTTCGGTCTGCTCGGCGACGGCAAGATTGACAATCACCAGAACTGGAAAGGGCGCTTCAAGGACAACTCCGACAAGATGCGGACGGGGTCCATCTACGACATGGCCGATGTGCTCAAGAGTCTGACGTTCCTGAGCAAGTCGAAGAGCCTGTCGTTCCGCGAGAAGCGGATGCTCGATCGGGCGCGCGCGCTGATTATCTCGGAGATTTCTGAGGTGATGCGCGAAAAAGCGCCGGATATCGAGGTCAAGGTCGATCGCGCGCTCGAGAAGTGCTTCATGGTCAAGGCTCGCAACCTCGCCCGCGCCACAGCGCGCGCCAAGGTCGCCAAGCCGGTCAAGGCGCCGATCGTGATCGCGGCGCCCCGCCGCACCGCGGCGCGAGCGTCCTAGTCCACTTCGACAGACCGTTTTTAGAGAGAAGCCCGGGCATCGTGTCCG
>DATNCQ010000008.1:0-8011 GCA_035571515.1 Vicinamibacterales bacterium | reverse complement strand
CGAGCGCTCGTCGACGACGCGCCGGTCTACACCAGACCGACGGCGCGCCCCGCCTACCTCGACGAGGTGCAGCGGCTCGATCTCACGGCGATCGGGCCGGTGCCGGCGGCCGGCGACGCCTTCCGCGCGCTGCTGCAGTCCCCGGCGATCGCGAGCAAGCGCTGGGTCTACCGGCAGTACGACCACATGGTGCGCACCAACACGATCGTGCTCGCCGGGATGGGCGCCGGCGTCGTCCGCGTCAAGGGCACGGCGCGGGCGCTCGCCCTGTCGGTTGACGCCAACGGGCGCTACGCCTACCTCGACCCGTACCAGGGGGCGCGGCTCGCGCTCGCCGAGGCGGCACGCAACGTCGCCTGCGCCGGGGCGACGCCGATCGGCGCGACCAACTGCCTCAACTTCGGCAACCCCGAGAAGCCGGAGATCATGTGGCAGTTCGCGCGCGCCGTGGAAGGGATGGGCGCCGCCTGCCGTGCCCTGGATATTCCGATCACCGGCGGCAACGTCAGCCTCTACAACGAAACCGACGGCCGCGCGGTGCTGCCGACGCCGGTGCTGGGCGTCGTCGGCCTCATCGACGATGCGGAGGCGGTGGTGCGGCGGGTGTTCCGGGCCGAGGGGGACGTGGTCGTGATGCTCGGCGAGACGCGCGACGAGCTTGGCGGCAGCGAGTACCTCGAGGTGATGCACGGCCTGATTCGCGGCGTCCCGCCCGCCCTCGATCTGAAGCGCGAGGCGGCAGTGCAGCGGCTGCTCGCCGAGGGCGCAGCACGCGGTGCGATCAAGTCCGCCCAGGACTGCTCGGAAGGCGGTCTGGCGGTGGCGCTCGCCGAATGCTGCATCGGAACGGGTCTCGGGGTGGACGTCGACGTGCAGTCAGTGGCGTCGGCGGCCGGGTTCGGTGATCTATCCACGCTCTTCTCCGAATCCGCGTCCCGTGCCGTGGTGTCGGTCGCGCCGGCGCGCGAAGCGGAGTTGCTGTCGCTCGCCGCGCGCCTGCAGGTCCCGGCGCGTCGCATTGGCGTCGTGACCGGCGATCGCGTGCGAGTCGCGATCGACGGACGGACGGTTATTGACGAGCCGCTCGCCGATGTCGAGCGGCCGTGGGCCATGGCCATCGAGCGCTGCTTCGAACCCGCGAACGCTCTTGCGTAACGCCGTACACTAGAGGCTTCCTTATGGACAAGTTCCGCGAAGAGTGCGGCGTGTTCGGGATCTTCGGGCATCCGGAGGCCTCCAACCTCACGTACCTCGGTTTGTACGCACTCCAGCATCGCGGACAGGAAAGCGCCGGCATCGCCGCCTCAGACGGCGGCCTCATCCGCCACCACAAGGCGATGGGCTACGTGAACGACGCGTTCGACAGCGAGGCGCTGGCGAAGCTGCCGGGCTCGCTCGCCGTCGGCCACGTGCGCTACTCCACCGCCGGCGAGAGCCTGGTCGCGAACGCGCATCCCATCGTCGTCGACAGCGTCCACGGTCAGCTCGCCGTCTGCCACAACGGCAACCTGGTGAACGCGGGCGAGCTGCGCGACGCGCTCGTGCGCAGCGGCGCCATCTTCCAGACCAACAGCGACACCGAGGTCGTCGTCCACCTGTTCGCGCGCTCGCGCGAGGAGGGCGTCGAGCAGGCCGTCGTCGACGCCATCTCCCAGGTGCGCGGCGCGTTTTCGTTCGTGATGATGACGAAGGACCGCGTCATCGGCGTCCGCGATCCGCACGGGTTCCGGCCGCTCGCGCTCGGCCGGCTGGGCGCGGCGTGGGTTGTCTGCTCCGAGACGTGCGCGCTCGACCTCATTGGCGCCACCTACGTGCGCGACGTCGAGCCGGGCGAAGTCGTCGTCCTGAGCAGCGCCGGCCTCAAGTCGATCAAGCCGTTCGGCCCCGCGCGTCAGTCGCAGTGCATCTTCGAGCACGTCTACTTCTCGCGGCCCGACAGCATCGTGTTCGGCGAAAGCGTCAACGAAGTGCGGACGCAGCTGGGACGGACCCTGGCGCGCGAAGCGCCGGTGGACGCGGACGTGGTCGTCCCGATCCCCGACTCCGGTGTGTGCGCCGCCATCGGCTACGCCGAGGCGTCGGGTGTGCCGATGCGGATGGGCCTTATCCGCAACCATTACGTCGGCCGCACGTTCATCGAGCCGCAGCAGTCCATCCGGCACTTCGGCGTGCGCGTGAAGCTCAACCCGGTCAAGAGCATCCTCGACGGCCGGCGCGTCGTGCTGATTGACGACTCGATCGTCCGCGGGACGACGAGCCGGAAGATCGTGCGCATGGTGCGCAGCGCCGGCGCGCGCGAGGTGCACATGCGCATCAGCTGCCCGCCGACGGTCTCGCCGTGCTTCTACGGCGTCGACACGCCGAGGCGGTCGGAGCTGATTGCCGCGACGCACACACTCGACGAGATTCGCAAGTATCTCGATGCCGACAGCGTCGCCTACCTCAGTCTCGACGGCCTGACGAGCGCCGTGCGCGGCGGCAACTCGAAGTACTGCACCTCGTGCTACACCGGCGTGTACCCGGTCGCGTTCCCGCGCGACGAGGCGGCGTACCTGCAGCTCGCGCTGAAGCTGAATCCGGAGCCGGCGCCGGCTCCCGACGAGGCGGAGCCGGAGTTGTCGGCCACCGTGCGCGCGTTCGTCAAGAACACGCTCGTCGGTTGATGGACTACAAGGCTTCTGGGGTTGACATCGACGCGGGGAACGAGACCGTCCGCCGCATCCGCGGCCTCGCGCGCTCCACGTTCACCAGCGGCGTCCTCTCCGAGATTGGTTCTTTCGGCGGCCTGTTCCGGCTCCAGCCCGGTCAGTATCGCGACCCGGTGCTCGTAGCGAGCGCCGATGGCGTCGGCACGAAGCTGAAGGTCGCGTTCCTCGCGCAGCGGCACGACACGATCGGCCGCGACCTAGTCAACCACTGCGTCAACGACATCCTGGTGCAGGGCGCGGAGCCGCTGTTCTTCCTCGACTATCTCGCCACTGGGCAGCTCTCGCCTTCGATCGCCGAGTCGATCGTCGGCGGCATGGCCTGCGCGTGCCGCGACAGCGGGTGCGCGCTGCTCGGGGGCGAGACCGCCGAGATGCCGGGGTTCTATCGCGACGGCGAGTACGACGTCGCCGGCTTCATCGTCGGCGCCGTCGATCGGCCGCAGCTGATCACCGGGCGGACGATCGCCGTCGGCGACGTGCTGGTGGGCATCCCTTCGTCCGGGCTGCACACCAACGGGTATTCGCTCGCGCGCCGGGTCGTCTTCGACCGCCTGCGCCTCGACGTGGACAGCTACGTCCCCGAACTGTCGCGGACGGTCGGCGACGCGCTGCTCGAGCCGCATCGTTCGTACCTGCCGATCGTCAAGCCGCTGCTCGACGGCGGGCGCATCAAGGGGATGGCGCACATCACCGGCGGCGGCATCACGGACAACCTGCCGCGCGTGCTTCCGCACGGGACCGCGGCGGTCGTCGACACCTCCGCCTGGGAGGTGCCGCCGATCTTCACGTGGCTGCAGCGCGGGGGCGACATTCCACGCGACGACATGCTGCGCACGTTCAACATGGGCATCGGCCTGATTGCCGTCACCGGCCGCGAGCACGCGGCAGCGCTGATCGACGAGATGGCGGCGCGCGGCGGCCGCGACGCGCGCGTCATCGGCGAGATCGTTCCCGGCGAGCCGCCGAGCGTCACGTATTCGTGAATCGACGGCTGGGCGTCCTGATCTCGGGCCGCGGCAGCAATCTCCAGGCGCTCATCGACGCGATCGCCGGGCGGCGGCTCGATGCGTCCATCGCGCTCGTGATTTCCAACCACGCCGACGCCGCCGGCCTGGAGCGCGCGCGGGCGGCCGGCATCGAAGCCATCTGCCTGCCGCATCGCCAGTACGCCACGCGCGACGACTACGACCGTGCGCTCGCCTCGGAACTGCAGGCGCGCGACGTCGGCCTCGTCTGTCTCGCGGGATTCATGCGCCTGGTCGGCGGCCCGCTGATCGAGGCGTTTCCCAACCGCATCCTCAACATCCATCCCTCGCTGCTGCCCGCGTTCCCGGGACTGGACGCGCAGCGGCAGGCGATCGAGCACGGCGTGAAGGTGAGCGGCGTGACGGTGCACCTGGTGACCGCGGAGCTCGATGGCGGGCCGATCGTCGTGCAGCGGGCCGTGCCCGTCGTGACCGGCGACACGCCGGAGTCACTGTCCGCGCGCATCCTCGAGGAGGAACACCGCGCCTATCCCGAAGCGGTGCGGCTGATTCTCGACGGCGGCTGGCGCGTCGAGGGCCGCCGCGTCGTAGCGCTGACCGCCTAGTTAGATATCCGACTTCCGCTTCAGCGTCACGATCGCGACTTCGGGCGGGCAGTTGATGCGGATGGGCACGTACACCGTGCCCACGCCGCGGCTGACGAACATCGACGTGTTCTCGCGCGAAGCGAGACCCGCAAGAACGGGAAAGCGCCGCCTCGCGACCGCGCCGACGCCCGGTATCACCACCTGCCCGCCGTGCGTGTGCCCGGACAGTACCGCCGGCACGTCGAGGGCCGCCGCCTCGTCCAGCCGGCGCGGGTCGTGCGCGAGCAGCAGCACCGTATCGCGCGCGCGGTTGATGACACGGGCGATGTCAGAGGACTTGCGCGTCCAGAAGCGGATGCCCGCCAGCTCGAGCCCCTCGCCACGGATCTCGAGGCGCGTGCGCGCGTCCTTCAGCACCTGGATGTGTTTCGCCGTCAGCGCCGCGGGCATGTCGCGGTCGTCGTCGTGGTTGCCGAGGATGGCGAAGACGCCGTACGGCGCGGTCAGCGGCGACAGCAGCTCCGCGACCGGGCCCACATACGCGCGGTCGCCCCAGGTGACGTAATCGCCGCCGAGGACGATCAAATCCGGGCGCGCGGCGCCGATCAAATCGACAGCCCTCCGTACGTCGTCGGCGGGCACCATCGCGCTGTGGTGGATGTCGGTGAGGAACCCGATCCGCAGCCCGTCGAGCGGCGGCGCGAGCCCTGACACGGGGAGCGCCGCGTCGGTGACGCCTATGTGGTGGCGTTCGTAGGCAACGCCGTAGCTCACCGTACCGGTGACCGTCCCCACTCCCGCCGCCGCGATCGCCCTGAGCGCGGTCCGGCGCCCTACACGCACGCCGATAATAGTAGAGCACCCCGCGCGCGCACGGCACCTGAGCCGGCGATCTGGTGGTTGTATAGTGAGCCGTTTGGCGATGCAGCAGCTGTTCGACGAACTTCAGTGGCGCGGACTCGTTTACGACCAGACCGAAGGCGTCCGCGAGGCGCTGGGAAAGGAACAGGTCACCGGCTACATCGGATTCGACCCGACCGCGCAAAGTCTTCACGTAGGAAACCTGCTGGTCATCCTCGCGCTGTCGCACATGCAGCGCTGCGGACACTGCCCGATCGCGGTGGTCGGCGGCGGCACCGGCATGATTGGCGATCCGAGCGGGAAGACCGTCGAACGGCAGCTGCTCACGGTGGAGCAGGTGGAAAAGAACGTCGAAGGTATTCGCGGGCAGCTGGCGCGGTTCCTCGACTTCGACAGCACGTCGGCCCCCGCGCGGCTCGTCAACAATGCCGAGTGGCTCACCGCACTCGCCGCGATCGACTTCATGCGCGACATCGGCAAGCATTTCACCGTCAACGCCATGCTGGCGAAGGACTCGGTGAAGCGCCGCCTCGAGAGTGACGAGGGGATCACCTACACGGAATTCAGCTATTCACTGCTCCAGGCCTACGACTTCCTGATGCTGTACGACCGCTTCCACTGCACGCTGCAGATGGGCGGGAGCGACCAGTGGGGCAACATCACCGCGGGCATGGATCTGATTCGGCGCGTGCGCGGCGGCCGCGCCCACGGCCTGGTGATGCCGCTCATCACCACCGCGTCCGGCACGAAGTTCGGCAAGACCGAGGCGGGCACGGTGTGGCTGGATCCGCGCCTCACGTCCCCATTCCGCTTCTATCAGTTCTGGCTGAACACCGACGACGGCGACGCGGGACGCTACCTGCGGTACTTCACGTTTCTCGATCGGCCGGCCATCGAGCAGCTCGAGGAAGCGACGCGCACCTCACCCGAATCGCGGCCGGCGCAACGCGCGCTCGCCCGCGAGGTCACGCGCATGGTGCACGGCGAGGAGCACGTCGCACGCGCCGAGCGCGCATCGAGCGTGCTGTTCGGCGACGACCTCACCACGCTTCCTGCCGATGACGTCCTGGCGGTGTTCGACGACGTCCCTTCGTCGGAGGTGGCGCGGGAGCCCGACGGATGGCGGCTTGCCGCGCTGCTGGTCGAGTCGCAGCTGGCGAAATCGATGGCCGATGCGGCGCGCCTGATTGCCGGCGGCGGCATCTATGTGAACAATCGGCGCGTCACCGATCAGCGCGCGCGTCTCGCCGTCGACGACGCGATCGAAGGCCGCCTGTTCGTGCTGCGCAAGGGGGCGAAGCAGAACCACGTCGTCAAGATTGCGGCGAAATAGCGGTCGTTTCCGCAGGGTTGACAGAGGCGGGCGCTGCCCGTAGCATTGGTAGGTTCGCTTGACGGGCGCCAGCTCGGCAGTACACGCGAACGCCCTTCGGGCCTTGACAACTCCCCATCAGCGGTCGACGACCTCGGCGGCAGAAAAGGATTGACAGCCTCGGAAGGCGCTAGTAACCTTAGAAGGTTCCCCTAAATCCGGCTGGTTTCAGCCGATCGGTGGGGGCCCCGACCAAGGCAAGAGAGGGTCGGGTTCCGGTTCTTTGAAAACTAGATAGTGCGTGCAAGCACTTTGTCTGGCGAAACGGCCTTCACGGCGTTTCGCTGGAAGTAAGACCCGTCGAGTGTCAGCCTGGTGGGTGTCGCAGTGTCTGGCCCAAACGCCTCACGGCGGTTGGGCGAGCGATGCGGCGCACCACCACGAACACAACGACAACCAAACAACGCAAGAGCCAAGTCAACAGGCGCTCGCGTTAACAGTTGCGAAGTCCCGAGAGCGGCCGCGAGGCCGACCGAGGGATGGAACAGCGAATTAACATGAGAGTTTGATCCTGGCTCAGAATCAACGCTGGCGGCGTGCCTAACACATGCAAGTCGAACGCGAAAGTGGAGCAATCCATGAGTAGAGTGGCGAACGGGTGAGTAACACGTGGGTGACCTACCTTCGAATGGGGGATAACGTCCCGAAAGGGACGCTAATACCGCATAACATCCTGCCTTTGAACAGGTGGAGATCAAAGCCGGGGATCGCAAGACCTGGCGTTTGAAGAGGGGCCCGCGTCTGATTAGCTAGTTGGTGAGGTAACGGCTCACCAAGGCGACGATCAGTATCCGGCCTGAGAGGGCGGACGGACACACTGGGACTGAGACACGGCCCAGACTCCTACGGGAGGCAGCAGTGGGGAATTGTTCGCAATGGGCGCAAGCCTGACGACGCAACGCCGCGTGGAGGATGAAGATTTTCGGATCGTAAACTCCTGTCGAATGGGACGAAAAGGTCGCGGATGAACAGTCCGTGATCCTGACGGTACCGTTAAAGGAAACCCCGGCTAACTCCGTGCCAGCAGCCGCGGTAATACGGGGGGGGTAAGCGTTGTTCGGAATTACTGGGCGTAAAGGGCTCGTAGGCGGCCAACTAAGTCAGACGTGAAATCCCTCAGCTTAACTGGGGAACTGCGTCTGATACTGGATGGCTTGGATTCGGGAGAGGAATGCGGAATTCCAGGTGTAGCGGTGAAATGCGTAGATATCTGGAGGAACACCGGTGGCGAAGGCGGCATCCTGGACCAATATTGACGCTGAGGAGCGAAAGCCAGGGGAGCAAACGGGATTAGATACCCCGGTAGTCCTGGCCCTAAACGATGAATGCTTGGTGTAGCGGGTATCGATCCCTGCTGTGCCGAAGCTAACGCATTAAGCATTCCGCCTGGGGAGTACGGTCGCAAGGCTGAAACTCAAAGGAATTGACGGGGGCCCGCACAAGCGGTGGAGCATGTGGTTCAATTCGACGCAACGCGAAGAACCTTACCCAGGCTTG
>DATNCQ010000007.1:0-39513 GCA_035571515.1 Vicinamibacterales bacterium | reverse complement strand
GCACCTCGCGGAGCCGCTCGACCGCATCGGACAGCGCAAACTGCTCACCGGACATGCCGGCGACGAAGCGGCCGCCCCGGATTTCTCCGCGGGCCTCGAGCCGCCTGTAGACGCGCGTCAGCTCGCGCCAGGGAGACCCGTTGGCCTCGCGGGTGAGCAGCTTCCGAAAGACGACCCCATAGCGGGCGAGCAGCGCCCGGGCCTGCGTTTCAACGGCACTGTCGTGATCGGGCGAGGCTATCGTATGGATTGGCGCGTGGATCAGCGACCAGCGTCCGGCGACGGTGGAACGAGCCGCCGGTTCGACGCGGCGTCCAGTGGCCGCGCGCACGATCGTTCGAAGACCGCCAAAGCCATCCGACGCCACCAGGCCAGCAGCCACGAGCGTGCCCAGCGCGCCGCGGACGGCCGTCGAATCGAGGCCGGTTGCCGACGACAGGTCGTGCGCGAACGAGGCGCCCCGCTTGCGCAGCACGTCGAGCACCTGCCGGCCGTCGCCGGCGGTGTCGGGGTGCGGCTCGCCGGACGCGGGCCGCAGCGCGACCCAGCGATCCGTATGCTCGCGGAGAAAGAGGGCGATCGGCGTGGCGCCGATGAGATGCGTAAGATCGCCGGCCGGCGCGCTCAGACGAGCCCACGCGACCTCGCCCGTCAGGCACAGATGGTCCAGCATCGACGGTTCGTAGCCTTCGACGCGCGCCGGCAGCACCGCGCGTTCCCACGCGTCGGCGGCGATTTCGTAGCCATCCAGCTGTCCGATCACCGCGCGCAGTCCGTCGACGCCGGTGAGCCGCGCCGGCGTCGCGACGTGTTGCCACGCGAACAGGAAGCGCATGAAGTCGGCGGGCGTCACCGGCGCGATCTCCGCGCGCAGCCGGTTCAGCGTGTAGCGATGGATGCGCGCGAGCAGCCGCCGATCGCACCACTCGAGGGGCGGATTCCCGCCCGCGCTTTTCGGATCCCGGATCCCGGCTCCCGGATCCCGGCTTGCGACAGGCGAAAAATGCCCGCGCAATACCGCCCCTTCCGTTTCGAGCGCCAACAGCGCGGCGTCCGCGTCGCTCTCCGTGATGCCAAGCGATGCCGCGAGCGCCGCCGACGTCGCCGGTCCGACGATGGCGAGCCGGCCGCGCAGCAGCTCGACGATGGCCGCCTCGCGCGTCCACGCGCGCGCCGCGCGCGACGGCGGTGCCGTGATCGGCGGATCGAGCGTTGCGTCGGGATGAATCGCGAGGAATTCAGGCAGGCGTTCGGCAGCGATCCAGATCGTCAAGGGACCAGGGATCGGGCATCGGGGATCGGGAAGGCACGATGCTCGAGTGGCCCGGCCGCTCCCGGTCAACCCGGTGATCGGCATCGAGATTTCGTCGGACGTCAGAAATCCCGCCGTCACCAGCGCGTCGTGCAATTCGTCGGCATCCCGCGGGTCGGGCCGCTCCTCGTCGCGCACGCGCGCGATCGCGTCGGCGTCGAGCACGCGCATCTCGCTGCCCGCCCGGTCGCTCGCCGTGCGCGTCTGCACGGCCTGCGTTCGCCTCTCCTCGAGCGGCGCGTCGTCCATGAAGGCGTACGGCTGCGCGTTGAGGATCGCGTGCGCGAAGGCCGACGGCTCCGGCGTGTCGCGCGCGAGGCAGCGGAGCTCGCCCGCGTGGATGCGCGTCAGGACAGCGATCAGGCCGTCGAAGTCCATCGCTTCACCGAGGCAGTCGCGCACCGTCTGGTTGACGAGCGGGTGATCGGGGACCTCGCGGTCGCCGGGGATGTTCTCGAGGCACGCCGCGGCGTCGGGAAACACCGCCGCCATCAGGTCGTCGGCCTGCATGCGCTGCAGCTGTGGCGCAACCTTGCGGCCGCCGCGGCTGCGCGGGACGGCGAGCGAAATCGTGGTGTTCCAGCGCCAGCGCGTCTTGAACACCGGCGCGTCGAGCAGCGCCTGGACCAGGATGTCGCGCGTGCTGGCCGGATGCAGGTAGCGGAACACGTCCGCCAGCGGGAACGAGTGCTGCGGGCCGAGCGACAGCAGCAGCGCGTCCTCGGTGGCCGCGGCCTGCAGCTCGAAGTTGAACTGGCGGCAGAAGCGCTTGCGCAGCGCGAGCGTCCACGCCTTGTTGATGCGGCTGCCGAACGGCGCGTGCAGCACCAGCTGCATGCCGCCCGACTCGTCGAAGAAGCGTTCGAGGACGAGTGTCTCCTGCGTGGGCATGACGCCGAGCGCCGCGCGCCCTTCGAGCAGGTAGCTGGCGGCCTGTTCCGCGCCGCCGGGGCAGAGGCCCGCTTCCTGCTCGAGGAAGTCTTCGGGCCGGCTGAAGCCGGCCCCTACGTACGCGTCAAAATCCGCCCGCAAATCCGACACCGCCCGCGACAATTCGTCACTGCGTGCCGGCGCTTCGCCCAGCCAGAACGGGATCGTCGGCGGCGCCCCGTGCGCATCGCGCACCCGCACGGTGCCCGCCACCACCTGCGTGATCTGCCACGACGCGTTGCCAAGCTGGAAGATGTCGCCACCGTTGCTCTCGATGGCGAAGTCTTCGTTCAGCGTGCCGACGAACGTGTCCTCGGGCTCGACGACGACGCGATAGTCGGCGACCTCGGGGATGGCGCCGCCCGAGGTGAGCGCCAGCATGCGCGTGCCGCGCCGCCCCTTGAGGACCGAATGGACCTCGTCGCGATGCACGAGCGCCGCGCGCCTGCCGCGCCGCGTGGAGAAGCCGTCGGCCAGCATCGCCACCACCGCGTCGAAGTCCTTCCGCGAGAGCGACCGATACGGCCAGGCGCCGCGGACGAACGCGAACAGCTCGTCCTCGCCGAATTCGCGTGACGACACCTCCGCCGCAATCTGCTGTGCGAGCACGTCGAGCGGGCCGTCGAGCGAGACGATGCGATCGAGATCGCCGCGGCGGACCGATCGCAGCAGCGCGGCGCATTCGATCAGGTCGTCGCGCGAGGCCGGTAGCAGGCGGCCCTTCGGGGTGCCGCTGATCGTGTGGCCCGAGCGGCCGACGCGCTGCAGCAGCGTCGCGATGCGATGCGGCGATCCCACCTGGCAGACGAGGTCGACGTGGCCGATGTCGATACCGAGCTCGAGCGAGGCGGTGGCGACGAGCGCCTTCAGCGTGCCGTTCTTCAGCCGATGCTCGGCGTCGAGCCGAATCTCCTTCGACAGGCTGCCGTGATGCGCGGTGACGGCGTGTTCGCCGAGCCGCTCGCTCAGGTGCCGCGCCGTCCGCTCCGCCATCTTGCGCGTGTTCACGAAGATCAGCGTCGTCCGGTGCTCGGAGACGAGCTGCGTCAGGCGGTCGTAGTACTCCTCCCAGACCTCGTGCGACATCACCGCGTCGAGCGGCGAGCGCGGGATCTCGATGGCGAGGTCGATTGCGCGCCGATGGCCTTCGTCGACGATGGCGCAGTCCGAAGGGCGATTGCCCACGAGGAACCTGGCGACTTCCTCGATCGGTTTCTGGGTTGCGGAGAGGCCGATGCGCTGGAGGCCAAGGCGGGCCTGAAGGCCCGCCTCTACGGTCGACTGGGGACGGCCGTCGTTCGACAAGGAACAGCCGTAGGAGCGGACCTTCAGGTCCGCCCGCACAATCGATTCCAACCGTTCCAGCGACAGCGCGAGATGCGCGCCGCGGCGGCCGCCGATCACCGCGTGGATTTCGTCCACGATGACCGTGCGCGCGGTGCGCAGCATCTCGCGGCTTCGCGCCGAGGTCAGGAGCAGGTAGAGCGACTCCGGCGTGGTGACCAGGATGTGCGGCGGCTGCCGCAGCATCGCGGCGCGCTCGGACGACGTCGTGTCGCCGGTCCTGACGGCGGCGGTGATGCGAGGCGCCTGCAGGCCGAGCGCCTCCGCGAGCTCGCGGATGCCGCGCCGCGGCTCGGCGAGGTTCTTGTGGATGTCGGCGCTCAGCGCTTTCAGCGGCGAGACGTAGACGACGCGGACCTCGTCGGGGAGCGGCCCTTCGAGGCCCTCGCGGACGAGGTCGTCGATCGCGCTGAGAAACGCCGCCAGCGTCTTGCCGGACCCGGTCGGCGCGGCGATGAGGGTGTGGCGTCCGTCCCGGATGGCCGCCCAGCCGCGCTGCTGCGCGAGCGTGGGGCTGCCGAGCGCGCTGGCAAACCATCTGGAGACGAGGTCGTGAAACCCGGGGATCATGGCAGGGTGGCTGAAACGTTGGACGTTGGCAGCTGAAGGCCCATCATATAGCAGCCGTGCACGCCCACATTCCGTTCGACACGCATCCGCGCGAGCAGGTGCTGATGGCCGACGGCGCCTCCTGGCTGAAATGCTGGCTGCCGCTCGACGAGCAGCGCGCGCTCGTCGAACGGTGCCGCGCCATCATGGACGGTCCCGCCGGCGGCTACGTGCCGACCGTGCGCGGCGGCGGTAAGATGCACGTGCGCATGGTGTGCCTCGGCCGGCACTGGAACGCGCTCACATATAAGTACGAGTCCACGCGCGCGGACCATGACGATGCGCCGGTGGCGCCGGTGCCGGAGGAATGGGTGGCGCTCGCGTCGCGGCTCGCGGGCGACGCCGGCTTCGCATTCGCGCCTGACCTCTGCATCATGAACTACTACGACGCCGAGGGCCGGATGGGACTGCACCAGGACAAGGACGAAGGCCGTGCATCGATCGATGCCGGCCTGCCGGTCGTGTCGATCTCGCTCGGCGACACCGCGCGGTTCCTGTTCGGCGGGCTGAAGCGGCGCGACCCCATCCAGTCGCTGCTGCTCGAGTCGGGCGACGCCTTCGTGTTCGGCGGCGCCGCCCGGCTGCGGTATCACGGTGTGTCGCGGATTGTTCCAGGGACGGCGCCGACCGGGCTCGGCGTCGAGGGACGGTTCAACCTGACGTTCAGGAAGTATTGAGATGAGAAAGCTGGCCATGGCCGGCGTCTGTGCGCTGGCGCTTTTGACGGCAATTCCGGTTTCGGCCCAGGAGAAGATTCCTGTCCGCCAGCCGGGCATCCACGACGAGGTGCTGCCGCTGCGGGACGGTCCGAAGATCCACTACGCGATCTCCGTGCCTCGCGGCTATCACGGCGCGCCCGTGCCGCTGATCCTCGCGCTGCACTTCGGCGGCGATCCCGAAGGCGCCGGCCACTCGATGCTCGAGATCCTCATCCAGCCCGCGCTCGCCGACCTCGGCGCGCTCATCGTCGCGCCCGATTCGGCTGGTGGTGGATGGAGTACGGCCGCGAACGAGCAGGCCGTCAACGCGTTACTGGCGGCAGTGGAGAGCAGCTACGCCGTCGATCAGAAGAAGGTCATCGTCACCGGGTTCAGCATGGGCGGGCAGGGCACGTGGTACTGGGCGGACAAATACCCGGATCGGTTCAGCGCGGCGATTCCGATCTCGGGGACGCCGACGCCTTCCGCGGCGTCGTGGCGTCTCCCGGTTTTTGCCGTCCACTCACGCGACGACCGCGTGCAGCCGATCGGCCCCACCGAGCGGCGGATCGCGGAGCTGAAGACGCGCGGCATCAACGCGCAGATCGTCGTGCTGAACGGCATCCAACACTTCGAGACCTATAAGTTCGTCGGCGGCCTGCGACAGGCAGTGCCCTGGCTCCAGGAAATGTGGAAGTAGTTTTCACTCGTTGCAGCCTCACCGTACACTTCACTCCCTCGTGTCCTGCCGGCATGCGCGCACGAACAGACAGACTGCGGGATAATCCGCATGCCTCGCGCGTCGACTCTCACCCTGTAATAACGAGCGCCCTCCGACGTTTCTTCTATCGTGTGTCCCATACAGCACATTACTAATTGCGCGGACGGGACGCACCGTAGACAATAGCGCCCTTCAAATCGTCACTCTCAGAAGACGGCAACGGCTTTCTGCGTCGTGTGCCTGGCCGACGATCGGGCATGTCCCGGCTGGGGAAGGCGTGCGTACGCGGGCGCCGAGCTCTCTTGCGGAGCTAGGAGGAATACCGCATGTCTGCCATCTATCTCCCCGAACGCGCGTCCCGCGGCCGCATCAGGGACGCGGAACGCGCACGCGACAACCGGCGGGAAATCATTCGCGAGCGGTCGTGGGGCCGCGTCACTCGTCGCGATTTATTCAAGTGGGGACTCTTTACCAGCGCGGGCCTGCTGGCGCCGATCAACGGCCTGAATCCATTCATACCCCGAGTCTTCGCGGACGACGGCAACATCCCGCGCAGCCCGCTGTTCGGCGTCAAGTCGTTCACCCAGCCGATGCCGCGGTTCGACGTGCTCGAGCGCAAAGGCGTGGGCACGTTGAACCCGGTTCCGACCCCCGCATCGAACCAGACGCAGCAGATTCTCGACGAGCGGCTCCCCGGCGTCGCCCCGGGCGACAGGGGCCCCATCGAAGGGCGGCCGCCCGGCCCGATCTGGGCGCACCAGCGTTGGGAGGAACACAAACCAAAGGTGGCCGTGGAAGTGTGCCAGGCTCCCGGCGGAGCCAACACGACGTACAACCCTGGAGTGCCGTCGTCGTTGAATTCCGGTATTGATCCCGCGCAGTCCCTGCCCGTGAAGTTCCATCCGCAGTGGCCGGAGCAGAAACCTGATTCCGTGTGGACGTTCGGGAAGGTGAAGAACGTGGAGTTTCTGTTGCCTGGGGTGCCCCCGGATCCCCAGGTCGGCACGATTCCACCCAAGCTACTCCTCGCGCGCTACGCCGAGCCGGTGCTCTTCCGGCACCACAACCGGCTGCCGTGCGATATCGCCCAGAACGGTGGTTTCGGCAGGCATACGATATCCACGCACGAACACAACGGCCATCACGGCGCGGAGAACGACGGGTTCACCGGCGCCTTCTTCTTTCCGAACCAGTTCTACGACTATCACTGGCCGATCGTGCTGGCCGGCCACTACAGCTACCACCAGACCGGAGACGACGACCACAAGGCGTGCACCCCGAACGACGCCGGCACGGTCGACCCGATCCCAGGCGACTGGCACGAGACGATGAGCACGCACTGGTTCCACGACCACATGTTCAGCTTCACGTCGCAGAACGTCTACAAGGGGAATGCGGCGATGATGAACATCTACAGCGGCCTGGATCGCGGCAATGAGGCGCTCGCGGACGGCGTGAACCTGCAGTTGCCGAGCGGGACGGCCAACAACTGGGGAAACCTCGACTACGACGTCAACCTGATGATCGCCGACAAGGCGTTCGACAGCGAGGGCCAGCTGCTGTTCGACATCTTCAACGAAGATGGCTTCCTCGGCGACGTCATGACGGTCAACCTCGCCTACAAACCATTCTTCGAGGTGGAGCGCCGGAAGTACCGGTTCCGGATCCTCAACGCGAGCGTCGCGCGCTTCTTCAAGATCGCGCTGGCGGATGCGTCGGGCGTCGCGCAGCAGATCTGGCAAATCGGCAACGACGGAAACCTGCTCCCGCACCCCGTTCCGGTGACGGCGCTGGACGAGCAAGGGATCGCGGAACGCTACGACGTCGTGATCGATTTCTCCCGCTACCCGGTCACCAATCCTCCACAGACGCTGTACCTGGTCAACCTGTGCGAGCACGACGATGGCAGAGGGCCCAAGCGAGATCTGAGAGTTGGCGACGCGTTTGCCGGCAGGTCCGACGACCCGTGTGTCGGCAAGTTCCTCGAGTTCCGCGTAGTGCGCGAACCGGCACACACGGATCAGAGTCGGGTGCTGAGTGCCACGGACACCCTGATTCCCAACCCCGAACTGCCGCCGGCGGTGCGCCAGCGGACGTTCCTGTTCGGGCGCGGGGGCATCAACACCACGTACGGGGCCCCGTCGTCCTATGACAAGCCGTTCTCTGACTGGGCCATCAGGACCGATGGCGGCGAAAAGCTCGCCGCCGACTGGGGACGCGTCTCGGCAGCGCCCCGTTACGGCACGTGCGAAGTCTGGCATCTCGTCAACGACGGCGGAGGCTGGGACCACCCGATTCACATTCACTTCGAGGAAGGGCAGATCCTGGCGCGCAACGGCAGCGCGTCGCAGGTCCCGGCGTGGGAGAAAGGCCGCAAAGACGTCTACCGTCTGCGTCCCGGTGGCACCGTCACGATCAAGATGCAGTTCCGCGACTGGGGCGGCATGTTCATGGAGCACTGTCACAACACGACGCACGAAGACAACGCGATGCTCCTGCGATGGGAGTTGAACGACGGCGGCCCACCGTTCCTCGCGCCGCTGCCGACGCCGGTCCCGACACCGCAGGGTGTGACGTACCCGTATGACGCGGACGACATCGTCCTGAACGCGTTCTGAGGTGGTGCCATGAAACGTGTCATTCGCCTCAGATCGCGCGTTCTCGATCCGTCGATCGCCCCCATCGCCGGCTGCTGCCTCGCGGTCGCGATGTGGGCGGCGGCGACCGTATCCGTGTCCACCGACAACTCCCGTTGGGGCGCGAACTACTTTCCCAACGTGACGCTGACGACGCAAGACGGCCGCAGCGTGCGTTTCTACGACGACCTGCTCAAGGGAAAGGTCGTTGCGATCAACCTGATCTACACCTCGTGCGAGTACAACTGTCCGCTCGAGACGGCGCGGCTCGCGCAGGTGCAGAAGCTGCTCGGCGCTCGGATGGGGAAGGACGTCTTCTTCTATTCGATCACGATCGATCCACGCCACGATACGCCGGCGGTGCTGAAGGCCTACGCCGAGCAGTTCAACGCCGGACCGGGATGGCTCTTCCTCACGGGGTCGCAGTCGGACATCGACCTCGTGAGCAGGAAGCTCGGCCTCTATTCGCCGCCGAACCCGGCGAACAAGGATGGGCACATGCCAGCCCTGATCATCGGCAACGAGTCGACCGGGCAGTGGGCACGCAACGTGGCCACGAGCCAGCCCTCGTCTCTGGCCAGGATGATCGGGACGTGGATGGGCGGCTGGAAGGACGCCGCCGCGACGCCGACCGTGTCCTATGAGAACGCCCCACGGATGGCAGCGTACGATCTCGGTGCGCTCACCTACGCGACGCGGTGCAGCGCGTGCCACACCATCGGCGGCGGCGGCACGCACGCGCCCGACCTGCTCGGCGTGACCGATCGGCGCGACCGTGCCTGGCTGACGCGCTTCATCACCGCGCCGAACGAGATGCGCGCGTCCGGCGACCGTGCGGCCCTGGCACTCCGGGAGAAATACCAGCTCCAGATGCCAAACCTGCTGCTCACTGACGAGGAGGTGCAGGCCGTCATCGGTTACGTCGCGAAACAGGGCCCCGCCGCTGCGACACCCGGGGTCGCTGTTGCCGCGTCGCCACCGCCGCGCGAGGTCGAGGCCAGGGTGGGTCCGATGCTGACCGCGTACCTGGCGATTCAACGCGCGCTGGCTGCCGATGCGCTGGCCGGCGTCAAGGCGCGGGCAACTGACATCGCATCCGAGGCGGCACGCAGCGGTCCGGTCGAGCAGCCGATTGCCGTCGCGGCGAATGCCTTCGACCGTGTCACCGACCTGGCATCAGCGCGTATCGCCTTCGGAACGCTGAGCGATGCGATGCTGAGGGCGGCAAAACGGACAGGACATCCGCTCGATGCGGGCCTGAAGGTCGCGTATTGCCCGATGGCGCGGAAGTACTGGCTGCAGACGGGCGACACCATCGACAACCCCTACTACGGCGCCCAGATGCGCACCTGCGGACGGTTCGAGGAGGGAATTCCGGACACAGACTGATCCCGTCAGGAGCGCGAACGATCACGTGCAGCGCGGCCATTCCAGCCCCGGAACGTCGAGGCGGATCGCCGCGCTGCGATCGTTGTCCAGTGGTCCCACTCCCGGCGGCCGGGACGCATCGTGAGGTCATGTTCGGACAGCGTCAGTCAACAACCCGAACTGCCGGCACTTATCAACACTACTCACCATCCGCGGCTATTCCTCCATTCACGCGCCGACGATCCCCTGAGTGGGTCCACCTCACGCGCTCTGCAACGGCGACATCGCGACGGTCCGCTGGCGACGATTGGCACACTTCATTCGTACAAAACGGTACCGACGCCGTCGTCGCGTGTCGTTCCGTCGCTCGACTGGGTACCCCAAGGTAGTCACAGCACTCGCACGCGTGCGTCGCGCCGAACCACTGCGGAGCAAGGAGGATTACCCGCATGCCTGTCTATCTCCCCCCAAGCGCATCCCGGGCACGCATCATCGAAGCCGAACGAGCGAGAGACAATCGCAGGGAAATCATCCGCGAGCGGTCGTGGGGCCGCGTGTCGCGTCGTGACTTATTCAAGTGGGGACTCTTTACCAGCGCCGGTTTACTGGCGCCCATCAACGGGCTCAATCCATTCGTCCACAAAGCGTTCGCGGATGAAGGCAACATTCCGCGCAGTCCGCTGTTCGGGGTGCAGCCGTTCACGCAGCCGATGCACCGGTTCGACGTGCTTCCGCGCAATGCCGTCAGCACACTGAATCCGGCACCCACCGCCCAGGCGAACCAGACCCAGCAGGTCGTCGATCAGAGGCTTGGCGGCGGGACGGGACCGATCGAAGGACGTCCGCCCGGACCGATCTGGGCGCACCAGCGTTTCGCCCAATTCCCCCCGCGGGTCGCGGTCGAAGTGACGCAGGCGCCCGCTGCCACCAACACGACCTACCGGCCTGGCGTGCCCTCGTCGCTGAACTCGGGCATCAACCAGGCGGCACCGATCCCGGCGGCGTTCCATCCGCAGTGGCCGGTGCAGCGGCCCGAGTCCGTGTGGACCTTCAATGGCACGCTTCCGCCCAAGCTGGTGCAGGCGCGCTACGGCGAGCCGGTGCTCTTCCGTCACCACAACGGCCTTCCCGTGGACGTCACGCAGAACGGCGGCTTCGGCATCCACACGATCAGCACCCACGAGCACAACGGTCATCACGGCGCCGAGAACGACGGTTTTACCGGCGCATTCTTCTTTCCACGCCAGTTCTACGACTATCACTGGCCGTTCGTGCTCGCCGGCCATTTCTCGGTCAACCAGGCGGCCACTGATGTCATGGCGTCCACGCCGAACGACAACGGTGGCCTCACCCTGATCCCGGGCGACTGGCACGAAACGATGAGCACGCACTGGTTCCACGACCACATGTTCAGCTTCACCGCACAGAACGTCTACAAGGGCAACATGGCGATGTTGAACATCTACAGCGGCCTCGACCGTGGCAACGAGGCGATCGACGACGGCGTGAACCTGCGATTGCCGAGCGGTACTGCCCGGAGCTTTGGCAATCTCGACTACGACGTCAACCTGACGATCGCTGACATGGCGTTCGACGGCGACGGCCAGTTGCTGTACGACATCTTCAATTTCGACGGCTTCCTCGGCGACGTCATGGCGGTCAACTTCGCCTACAAGCCGTATTTCGAAGTGGAACGGCGCAAGTACCGGTTCCGGATCCTCAACGGGAGCGTCGCGCGTTTCCTCAAGATCGCGTTGGCCAATTCGTCAGGCGCTGCGCAGCCGATGACACAAATCGCCAACGACGGAAACCTGATGCCGCACCCGGTCGCGCTCACGGTGCTGGACGAGCAGGCGATCGCCGAACGGTACGACGTCGTCATCGACTTCTCGCGCTACCAAATCGGCGAGAAGCTGTACCTGGTCAACCTGGCGGAACACGACGATGGCAGGGGGCCAGATCGGTTCCTGACGGTTGCCGATGCGTTCGCCGGCAACTCCTCCGACCCCGGCGTCGGCCGCTTCCTCGAATTCCGCGTCGTGCGCGATCCGGCGCAACCCGATCGAAGCCGGGTGCCCGACACGCTGATTCCCAATCCCGATCACTCGCAGGTGCCAGTCGCGCGCGAGCGGACGTTCGTCTTCGGACGCGACGCACAGCAGACGACGTTCGACCCCGTGACGTCGTTCAGGGGGCCGTGGGGCATCGCGACGGGTGAGGATGGCAGGACGCTCGATGCAGACTTCGGGCGCATTTCGGCGGCCCCGCAATTCGGGACACGCGAACTCTGGCACCTCGTCAACGATGGGGGCGGCTGGGACCATCCGATTCACATTCACTTCGAGGAAGGGATCATTCTGGCGCGCAACGGCAGCGCGTCTGCCGTCCCCGCGTGGGAGCGGGGCCGAAAAGACGTCTACCGCCTGGGCGAGAGCGGCAGCGTCACCATCTCCGTTTGCTTCCGTGACTGGGGCGGCATGTTCATGGAGCACTGCCACAACATGAGCCACGAAGACAACGCGATGCTGCTCCGATGGGAAATCGACAACGCCGGGGGGCCGTTCCTCGAACCGCTGCCGACGCCCATCCCGACGCCGCAGGGAGTGACGTTCGAACCGCCGACGGACATTCTCCCGGGGGCGTTCTAGGAGCCCGCGATGACATCTGAGACTCCCCTCAGACCGCGCGCCCTCATGACACCCGTCGCCGCATGCTGCCTCGTTGCGGCGGTCGGGTTGTTTGCCTCGGTCCGCGTCTCCACCGCTTCGTCGCGGTGGGGCGCGGACTACTTTCCAAACGTGACGCTGACCACGCAGGACGGGCGCAGCGTCCGCTTCTACGACGATCTGCTCAAGGGAAAGATCGTCGCGATCAACCTGATTTACACGTCGTGCCAGTACAACTGTCCTCTCGAAACGGCACGCCTGGCGCAGGTGCAGAAGCTGCTCGGCGACCGGATGGGGAAGGACGTCTTCTTCTATTCGATCACGATCGATCCGAAGCACGACACACCGGCGGTGCTGAAAGCCTACGCCGAGCAGTTCGGCGCCGGGCCCGGCTGGCTCTTTCTGACGGGGGATCAGGCGGACATCGATCTTCTCGGCAGGAAGCTCGGCCTGTACTCGTTGCCGAACCCGGCGAACAAGGACGGCCATACACCGATGCTGCTCGTCGGCAACGAAGCGACGGGCCAGTGGATGCAGAACGTCGCCACGAGCCAGCCTTCGTCGCTGGCGAGAACAATCGGAACGTGGCTGAACAGCTGGCGCGGCGCGGCACCGACGCGGGCGGTTTCCTACGCGGACGCACCGCCGGCGGCGCCGTTCGACCTTGGTGCGTACACCTGGGCGAAGCGGTGTGGCGCCTGCCACACGATCGGTCGCGGCGACGCCATCGCGCCCGACCTCCTCGGTGTGACCGGCCGGCGCGACCGCGCCTGGCTGACCCGGTTCATCGCCGCACCGAACCGGGTGCGCGCAGCCGGCGATCCCACGGCGCTGGCGCTGCGGGCGAAGTACCGGGTCGAAATGCCGAACCTGGCGCTGAGCGACGACGAGGTGGCGGCGGTGATCGACTACGTCGCGCAACAGGGCCGCACGGTGGCGACACCCGCAACGGCCGTTGCCACGTCGTCACCACCTCCGCGCGAGGTCGAGGCGAGGGTCGGCCCGATGCTGACGGCGTACCTGGCGATTCAGCGCGCGCTGGCCGCCGATTCGCTGGCCGGCGTCAAGGCGCGGGCCAGTGACGTCGCATCCGAGGCGGCGAAAGCCGGTGCTGTCGAGGAACCGGTGGCGGCGGCCGCGAAGGCGTTCGAGCGCGTGACGGACCTGTCGTCGGCCCGCACCGCCTTCGGCACGTTGAGCGCGGCGCTGCTCGTCGACGCGAAGCGCGCCGGGCGTCCTCTGGACGCCGCCCTGAAGGTCGCCTATTGCCCGATGGCGCGGAAGTACTGGCTGCAAACGGGCGACACGCTCGACAACCCCTACTACGGCGCATCGATGCGCACGTGCGGACGGTTCGAAGCCGGGATCCCGAGTCCGGAATGATCCGCGGCGTATGCTCTAGGCAGGAGCCTGGAGATGAGAATCGCGCTTGCCCTGACCGCCATCGTTGCGTCGTTGACGCTGCCGCTCGCCGCGCAGAATACGCCCGCGTGGGACGCGCGGTTCCGCGCCCTCCCCGAGGCGAGCAGGATCGGCGACTACATGAAGCGGATGAGCGCGCGCCCGCATCACCTCGGCTCGCCGTACGACAAGGACAACGCCGAGTGGATCCTGGCCAGGTTCAAGGAGTGGGGATGGGACGCCCGCATCGAGACCTTCGATGTCCTCTTCCCGACGCCGAAAGAGCGTGTCGTCGAGATGGTCGCACCGACGGCGTTCAGGCTGAAGCTGGAAGAGCCTTCCGTCGCCGTCGATCCGACATCGGGCCAGACGGCCGAGCAGCTGCCGTCGTACAACGCCTACTCGGTTGACGGCGACGTCACGGGCCCGCTCGTCTACGTGAACTACGGGCGCCCGCAGGACTACGACGACCTCGAGCGCCGCGGCGTCTCGGTGAGGGGCGCCGTCGTCGTCGCGCGCTACGGCAACTCGTGGCGCGGCATCAAGCCGAAGGTTGCCGCCGAACACGGGGCCGTCGGCTGCCTGATTTATTCCGACCCGATGGACGACGGCTATTACGTCGACGACATCTTTCCGGACGGTCCGACACGCGCCGGCAGCGGCGTTCAGCGCGGCAGCGTCATGGACATGCCGACCTATCCCGGCGATCCGTTGACGCCGGGCGTTGGTGCGACGCCAGACGCGAAACGGCTCGACCTCAAGGACGTCACCACGCTGACCGGGATTCCGGTGCTGCCGATTTCGTACGCGGACGCGCAGCCGCTGCTGGCCGCGCTGCGCGGACCGGTCGTGCCGGAGCCGTGGCGCGGCGCGCTGCCGATCACCTATCACTTCGGTCCGGGACCGGCGCGCGTGCACATGAAGCTCGCCTTCAACTGGAACCGCGTGCCGGTTTACAACGTCATCGCGCGGATGCAGGGGTCGACCTACCCCGACGAGTGGGTGATTCGCGGCAACCATCACGACGCGTGGGTGAATGGCGCCGGTGACCCGGGCTCCGGCATGTCGGTTGTCCTCGAGGAGGCGCGCGCGCTCGGCGAGCTCGCGAAGCAGGGATGGCGGCCGAAGCGGACGCTCATCTATGCCGCATGGGACGGCGAGGAGCAGGGTCTGCTCGGTTCAACCGAATGGGTGGAGGCCCACGAGCCGGAGCTGCGGGAACACGCGGTGGCGTACGTGAACTCCGACGGCACCGGCCGCGGCTTCTTCAACGCCTCCGGCTCGCATGCGCTCGAAAGCCTCGTCAACCGCGCGGCGCGCGACGTCGAGGACCCGGAAACGAAGGGAAGCGTCTGGACGCGAGCGCGGGCGAGGGCGATTGCGAGGGGCTCGCGCGAGGAACGAGCCGAGGCCCGGTCGCGCAGCGATCTCCGCATCGCGGCGCTCGGATCGGGGTCGGACTACTCGTCGTTCCTCCAGCATGGCGGCGTGCCATCACTCAACCTGGGGTTCGGCGGCCTCGACAACAGCGACGGCATCTATCACTCGATTTACGACGACTTCTACTACTACACGAAGTTCCTCGACACCGACTTCGCCTACGGCCGGGCGCTCGCACAGGTGGCGGGGACGGCGATCATCCGCCTGGCGGACGCGGACCTGCTGCCGTTTCAATTCACCAGCCTGGCGGACACGGTCCAGACCTACGTCAAGGAGCTCGAGGGGCTGCTGAAGACGCAGCAGGACGACGTGCGCGAGCGCAACCGCGAGATCGAGGAGGGGGTATTTGCGGCCATCAACGACCCGAAACGGCCAGTGCAGGCGCCGAAGACCGAAGACGTCGCGCCGGCGTTGAACTTCGCGCCGCTCGAGAACGCCGCCGAGCGTCTGACGCAGGCGGCCGCACGCTACCACCGCACGGTGGACGGCGCGCGCGCGAAGCTGGCGCCTGGCAGCACCGCCGTCCGCGCCGCCAACGCAAAGTTGCTGCAGGCGGAACGCCAGTTGACCGACGAGGGCGGCCTGCCGAAACGGCCGTGGTACCGCCACCTGCTGTATGCGCCAGGTTTCTATACGGGATATGCGGTGAAGACGATGCCGGGCGTGCGGGAAGCGATCGAGCAGAAGCAGTACGCCGAGGCGGACACCGAAATCGCGAGGGTGGCGAAGGCGCTCGAGCGCGAGGCCGCGCTCCTCGATTCGATTAGTTCGTCGCTACAACCGTAGGCGGGTCCGAAAGGACCCGCCCGACACGCCTACTTTGTGGCGACCGTGTAGGCCGCGTCCTTTTGGGCCGGGCAGTTCAGGAACCGGGACGTCTTCAGCCATTCCGCGTCCGGGTAATACGAGAAGATCACGCCGCCGCCGCGCACGGTATCGATCACCTGCCGCGCCACCGCTTCGCGCAGCGCCGGGCATCCCCAGCTGCGGCCCAGGCGGCCATTCGTCTTCGCCACGCCCGGGTCGACGTAGGGCGCGCCGTGCATCACGATCGCGCGCTCGCGCGCGTTGCCGTTGAAGCCCGGCTCGAGCCCGTCGAGGCGCAGCGAGTAGCCGTTGTGGCCGACGTAGGTATCCGCGGTGCGGAAGAGGCCGATGCTCGACTCGCGGCTCTCGGCCACGTCCGAGAAGCGCGTCGCCATGTTGTCGCCGCTGTTGCGGCCGTGCGCGACGAGCTCGTTGAACAGGATCTTGCCCGTGTGGAGGTCGAACACCCAGAGACGCGGGGTCGTGGACGGCAGCGAGTAGTCGATCAGCGTCAGGGTCGGGGGCGCCTCGAGGTCGCCGGACGCGACGCCGCACGACACGGCGGCCAGCGCGAGGTCGAGAACGTCCGCGTTGACGCCCGACTTCAGCGCGATTGCGCGATCGACGGTGACGCCGTTCGACGCGACCGCGGCCGTCCGGGCGACTGCCACATGCGCTGCCGTCGCGCGCGTGGCCGGGGCCGTTTTCGCGATGACCGAGGCGCCTGCGGAACTGACGAGCATCGCGAGCGCAGCCGTGACAAAACTCTTGTGCATCAGCTCTTCTAAAACCTCTCGGCAGTGGTTACGGAGTTCTACATAGTAAGGGGCGTCTGTCGGCAGTTCAAGCAGAGCGGTTCACGCGAACGCTCTGCCATTTTCGACAGCGGCCTCAGCGCCGAAACGCTCGCCGCGGCTGCGAGGCCTGCCACGGCCGGTCGTCATTTCGGGGCAGATTTCCCAGTATTTCCCACGCTGCGTGCGGGCGTGTCGCTTGCGCCACGGGTCGGGCAGGAGGTTTTCCGATGCTCTTCCGTGCGCTCGCCATCTGGTTCGGCCTGCTGCTGGCTGCCTTTCTCAACGCGGTCATTCGAGTGACGTGGCTGACGCCATCGTTCGGCGCCTCGGCCGCGCACGTCATCAGCACGATTGTCCTGTCGGCCGTCGTCGCCGCCGTCGCCTGGGTCGCCATCGTCTGGCTGCATCCTCACACCGCCAACGAAGCGCTGCTGATCGGCGACCAGTGGGTGCTGCTGACGATCGGCTTCGAGGTGCTGGTCGGCTCCTTCTTGATCGGCACGTCGTGGCACGCGCTGCTGGTCGAATACAACCTGACGCAGGGTGCGCTGTGGGAGGTTCTCCTCGTGACGATGCTCGTCGCGCCGGTCGCCGCCGCGGTCGGTCATCACATGCTACGGTCGGAACACATGTTTTCGTCGGCGCGAAAATCGATCTTCGGGCGATAATCTCCCACGTCGCGTCCGCCTTCGCCCGCGCGCGCGTGCGTCCCGGGCGTCGGCGTGGCAGGTCCGCCTTGCCCGCGCGCGGCTGCGTCGCGGGCGAAGGTGGAACAGGCTGAGGAGATTACATGGCCAAGAAGACGGCGAGGAAAGCGGCACCATCGAAGAAGAAGACGGTTGGACGGAAGCGCACGGCGAACGCGGCCTTCATGCGGCCCGTGACGCCCGACGCGACCGTCGCGGAAGTCGTCGGCTCGAAGCCGATTCCACGCACCGAGGTCACCAAGAGGCTCTGGGCTTACATCAAGAAGAACGGGCTGCAGGACAAGAAGAACAAGCGGATGATCAACGCGGACGCGCCGCTCAAGGCGGTCTTCGGCGGCAAGGCGTCGGTCAACATGTTCGAGATGACGAAGCTGGTGAACAAGCACCTGAAATAGGCGGGCAGGGAGGTGGGGCGGGCAGGCAGGTTCACGCCTTCTCGCCCCACCCGTCCGCTCGCCACCTGCCGCCGGCCCCACCCCTGCCGGCCTTACCCGCCCCGCCTGCGTCAGATAAGATCGGCTACTGATCATGCGATTTCCGGTTCTCATACTGATCCTCGCCTCGCTCTGCCCGGCGTGCGGCGACGACACGCCGACAACCCCCTCCTCCACGGCGTCGGGCCGCGCCACCGAACGGTTCGACGACATCATCAACGTGCGCGAGTCGAAGTTCTTCGCGTTTTCCGTCGGCTCCAACGGCACGACGTCCATCAACCTCGCGAGCCTCTCGCCGATCAGCCGGCCGGGTGTCATCGTCGCGACGGTGGAGATCGGCTGGGGCAAGACGGCGAAGGACGACGCCGGCACGGTCATCGGCTGCACGCTGTCGAAGGTGACGCAGACCGCGCCGTCACTGAGCGCCCAGATCAACGATACGCTCGCTCCCGCGTCGGACTACTGCGCGAACATCGCCGACGTCGACCCCGCCACCGGCCTGCGCGAGCCCGCGAACTTCTCGATTCGGATCACACATCCATGAGCGCGACAACCCGTGTCCTGGCGGCGTCCTGGCTCTCGATCGCGTTGTTCGTGTCGGCGTGTGGCGACGACAACAACAGCCCGACGACGCCGAGCACGTCCACGCCGACGAGCGAAAACTGGTCGGGGGTGGTCGCGCCGGGCGGGCAGAGCAGCCGTTCGTTCACGGTGAACGCGTCGGGCTCGATTGCGGTGACGCTGACCGCGTCGGCCGCGACGCTCGGGCTCGGCGTCGGCCTGCCGCGGGTCACGGGCGGCGGCTGCCGGCTGGGCGTGACCGTGAATGCCTCGGCGGCGTCGAACCCGCAGATCAGCACGTCCGCCGACGCCGGGCAGTACTGCGTGCAGGTCTACGACCTCGGCACGCTGCAGGATCCCGTCGGGTTCGCGCTGAAGATCGATCACCCGTGATCGACGCCTACGAGGACTTTCTCGGCGCCTTTCCCGAGTATGCCGCCACGTACGCGATCGACGCGCTGCGGGTGCGCGAATACCGGCGCCTGGATGACCAGCACCACGCCTACCTCGATTACACCGGCGGCAGCCTGCACGCCGCCTCGCAGGTCGTCGAGCATGCCGCGCTGCTGAACCAGCACGTCTACGGCAACCCGCACTCCGCGAGCCCTTCCTCCCACCGGATGACGACGCTCGTCGAGCAGGCGCGGCGCGCCGTGCTCGACTGGTTCAACGCGCCGCCCGACGAGTATGCGGCGATCTTCACCGCCAACGCCACCGGGGCGCTGAAGCACGTCGGCGAGTCGTACCCGTTCAGCCAGGGCACGCAGCTGCTGCTGACGGCCGACAATCACAACTCGGTCAACGGCGTTCGCGAGTTCGCGCGCGCCAAGGGCGCGCCGGTGGACTATGCGCCGCTGACGGTCCCGGAGCTGCGCATCGATCGCGCCCAGCTCGATGGCATGCTGGCGGCCCCGTCCACGGGGCCGGGACTGTTTGCGTTTCCCGCCCAGTCGAACTTCACGGGCGTCAGGCATCCGCTCGATCTGATCGACCTCGCGCACGCGCGCGGGTGGGACGTCCTGCTCGACGCCGCGGCGTTCGTGCCCACCAGCCGCCTGGATCTGTCCGCCGTCAAGCCCGACTTCGTCAGCGTCTCGTTCTACAAGATGTTCGGCTACCCGACCGGCGTCGGCTGCCTGCTGGCGCGCAGCGCGGCGCTGGCGGCGCTGCGGCGTCCGTGGTTCGCCGGGGGCACCGTCAACTTCGCAACGGTGAACGGGCGCGCCTGCGTCCTGTCGCGCGGCGAGGCCGGCTTCGAGGACGGCACGCTGAACTACCTGGCGATTCCCGCCGTCGAAATCGGACTGCGGCACCTGGACTCGGTCGGCCTGGACACGATCAATACGCGCGTGCGCACGCTTACAGCGTGGATGCTGCAGCGGCTGGTCGAACTGCAGCACAGCAATGGCCATCACCTCGTGCGCATTTACGGGCCGACAACGACCGAGTCGCGCGGCGGCACCATCACGCTGAACTTCTACGACCCCGAGGGGCACCTCCTCGACTACCGCCGCGTGGAGGAGATGGCGGGCGCGCAGGGCATCTCGCTGCGCACCGGCTGCTTCTGCAACCCGGGCGCGGGGGAGACCGCGGAGGGCATCACGGAGGCCGACGTGCGCGCCGCGCTCGAGCTCGATCCGAACATGAACCTCGCGCGGTTCCTCGACCTCGTGACGAGCCGCGGCGGCAAGAGCGCAGGGGCGATTCGCGTCTCGTTCGGCGTGGTCAGCAACTTCGCCGACGCCCACCGGTTCATTCAGTTTGCCGAGGGCCTGCGCGATCAGACCCGTCTCGCGATTGGCAAGGTGACGTGCGACATCGAGGCGGGACGGATTCGAGACGGTTCGTAGCTTCGCAGTTCGGCACGGATCACGCATAGGGCGCGCTCCGGTATGGAGGGTGCTCATGGCTAAATACGGCAAGAAAGCGGGAGAGAAGGTCGAACGCGCGATGCACGAGCGCAAGCGCGGCACGCTGAAGAGCGGGCGCTCGGGCAAGACCGTCAAGAGCCGCAAGCAGGCGATTGCCATCGGCCTGTCGGAAGCGCGCGAGGCGGGCGCGAAGGTCCCGAAGAAGAAGGGGACGCGCAAGGGCGGACGGAAATCATCGAAAAAGCGATAGACGTAGCAACACCAGACGTAGAGGCGGACCTTCAGGTCCGCCTACCCTGACCCGATCTCCGGCCGTTTCGCACATTAGGGGCTGAGGAGGACAGACATGACCCTGTTCAATCAGCCCCTTCGCGCGTACATCCGCACGACAGTCATCGTCGCCACGCTCGGCCTGGCGCCGCAGCTCGCAATCGCCGGGACGCCACACCCGTCGATTCGTGAAGTCGCGCGCAAGGAAGCCGTACGGATGGTTACGGCCGACTCGAAGTCAGCGACGGTGTCGCGAACGGGCACGTATCCGCCGCCACTCCGCCTTTCGACGTTGAATACGAACACCAGCAGGCGCGCCTACCTGGTCACGCTGGGAGCGCTCGGCGGGCTCGTGGGCGGCTTCATGGCCGGGTCTGCCATCTCGTGCGGCAGGCAAGGCGGAGAGGACTGCGCATTGGGCGGCGTCCTGGCTGCCCCGTTCGGCGCCGCCGCAGCCGGTATCAGTGTGGCGGTACTGACGCGCTGAATTATGCTTGCTGCTCGTGGCTACCGTCGCGCCGTACGGCACCTGGACATCCCCCATCTCCGCCAAGACCGTTGCCGAGCAGGGACTCCGCCTCGGGTTCGTCGCGCTCGACGGCGACGACCTTTACTGGCTCGAAGGGCGGCCGCACGAGGGCGGGCGCAACGCACTCGTCAGGCGCAGTGCGGCCGGCGCCATCGCCGACGTGACGCCGCGCGATCACAACGTCCGCACGCGCGTGCACGAATACGGCGGCGGCGCCTATGTCGTCTCGAAGTCGTTCGTCTATTACTCGAACTTCCTCGACCAGCGCATCTACCGCATCGTCGGCTCGGGCGCGCCGGGCGCGGTCACTCCGGAAGGCAAGTGGTTCTACGCGGACGCGGCAATCGACGATCGGCGGCAGCGGCTCGTCTGCGTTCGCGAGGATCACTCGAAGGACGGTCACGAGCCGGTGACGACGCTGGTGTCGATCCGCCTCGACGGCGAGCCGCACGCGGGCGACGTCATCGCGTCGGGATACGACTTCTACTCGACGCCGCGACTGAGCCCGGACGGTTCGCGTCTCGCGTGGCTGTCGTGGCGCCACCCGCAGATGCCGTGGGACGGCACCGAGCTCTGGGTGGCGTCGGTCACCGACCAAGCCACGCTGGTCGATCCCTCGCTCATCGCGGGCGGCCCGCACGAGTCGATCTATCAGCCGGGCTGGTCCCCCGACGGCGTCCTCTACTTCTCGAGCGATCGCACGGGATGGTGGTCGCTCTACAAGTGCGACGTGGGAACCGTGAAGTGCGACATCGTGCCCGTGCTGTGGCAGATGCTCGACGAAGCGGAGTTCGGCAGGCCGCAGTGGCTGTTCGGCTGGGCCACGTGGGCGTTCGCGGACGAGCGGCGCATCGCCGTGTCATACGTGCGGCGGGGGCGGTGGAAGCTGGCCACGATTGACACCGAGGCGGGGACGCTCACCGACGTTCCAACGGATCTCGAGCCGCTCGAATGGCTCACGGCGACCGCGACGCACGCGATCTACGTCGCCGCGTCACCCGACACGGCGTCGACCGTCGCGCGCACGAATCTCGCGACCGGCGGAACCGAGTTGATCCGATCGTCTTCGACGCTGCAGCTGGAGCGGCGCCACATCTCGATTCCCGAAGCGATCGAATTTCCGACCGAAGGCGGCTTGACCGCGCACGCGTTTTATTACCCGCCGGCCAACGGCGACTTCGCCGCGCTCCCGTCCGACCGTCCGCCGCTCATCGTCGTCAGCCACGGCGGGCCGACGACGCAGACCAAGGCGGTGCTCGACCTGCAGGTGCAGTTCTGGACGAGCCGGGGGTTTGCCGTGGTCGACGTGAACTACGGGGGCAGCTCGGGCTACGGCCGCGCGTACCGCGAGCGGCTGCACTGGCAGTGGGGCATTGTCGACGTCGACGACAACATCAACGCGGCGAAGTATCTCGTCGAGCAGGGGAGAGCGGATCCCGATCGCCTGATCATCCGCGGCGGCAGCGCGGGCGGATACACGACGCTGGCGGCGCTCGCCTTTCATCCGGAGGTCTTCGGCGCCGGCGCGAGCTACTACGGCGTCAGCGACGTGGAAGCGCTGGCGAAGGACACGCACAAGTTCGAGTCGCGCTACCTCGACACGATGATCGGCCCCTATCCGGCGGCCAGGGACCTCTATCGCGAGCGCTCGCCGATTCACTACATCGACCGCCTGTCGTGCGCGCTGATCCTGTTCCAGGGGCTGGAAGACAAGGTCGTGCCGCCCGACCAGTCGGAGAAGATGGCCGACGCGGTTCGCGCGAAGGGATTGCCGGTCGCCTACATGGCGTTCGAGGGCGAGCAGCACGGCTTCCGCCGCGCCGAGACGATCATCCGGTGTCTCGAGGCGGAGCTGTATTTCTACGGCGCGGTGTTCAGGTTCACACCCGCCGGCGGCTTGACCGCCATCAACATCGACAACCTGCCGTAGACCCGGCTACGATTCGCGACGTGGCGACTGTCGTTCCCGCCCGCGCCGTCCGGCCCGCGCCGGCCTCGCGCACGCGCCTCGACTCCATCGACCTGCTGCGCGGCATCGTCATGGTGATCATGGTGCTCGATCACACGCGGGACTTCGTGCACGGTCCCGCGTTCCGCTACGACCCGACGGATCTCGCCAGCACCTCCTTCGCCATCTTCATGACGCGCTGGGTCACGCACTTCTGCGCGCCGGTCTTCGTCTTTCTCGCCGGCGTCAGCGCCTACCTGCTGAAGATGCGCGGCAGGACGGCGTCCGAGCTGTCGTTCTTTCTGTTGACGCGCGGCATCTGGCTCATCGCCGTCGAAGTATTCGTCCTCCACCTGCTGATCTGGTTCAGCGTGGACTTCCGCTTCGTCGGCCTGATGCAGGTGATCTGGGCCATCGGGTGGTCGATGATCGTGCTCGCCGCGCTCGTGCACCTGCCGCTGCGCGCCGTTGCCGCGTTCGGCGTCGGCACGATCGCGCTGCACAACCTGTTCGACGGCGTGCGAGTGATGCCCTGGAACTTCGCGGGTCCCGCGCCGAGCGCGCCGGCCAAGCTGTGGATGGTCCTGCATCAGCCCGGCTTCACCCCCGTGCTCGGCGAGGGCAGCCCGATCGTATGGCTCCAGTACCCGCTGATCCCGTGGATAGGGGTCATGGCCGCCGGGTTCGCGTTCGGCGCCGTCTACGAGATGGCCCCCGAACGCCGCATCCGGTTGATCCGCCGCCTCGGCCTGGCCCTGATCGCCTTGTTCGTCGTCATTCGGGGTATCAATGTCTACGGCGATCCGTCGCGATGGTCCGTGCAGCCGACGGCGCTCTTCACGGCGCTGTCGTTCATCAACACGACGAAATATCCACCGTCGCTCCTCTACCTGCTGATGACGCTCGGCCCCGCGCTCGTCGCGCTCGCATGGTTCGAATCGCGCGAGCGCAGGGCTGGTGAGGCTCGCGGGTCGGGGAGCGCGGCAGGTAGGGCGGGTCCTTTCGGACCCGCCAGAGCAGCGCTCGTCACCATCGGGCGCGTCCCATTGTTCTTCTACCTGTGGCAGTGGGTGCTTGCGCACACGGCCGCCATCACCACCAGTCTCATTGCCGGCAAGTCGATCGGCTACCTGTTCACCCCGCCCCCGGCGATCTTCAATGCGCCGTGGGGCGTTGGGTTCCACCTGTGGACGGTCTATCTCTGCTGGGCTTGCATCATCGCGATTGAATATCCGCTCTGCCGCTGGTTCGCGGGCGTGAAGCAGCGACGGCGCGACTGGTGGTTAAGTTATCTCTAGGGTTCAGAAGGTTCAAAGGGTTCAAAAGGTTCATGAGACGCATCACATTTGGCCTGCTCCTCGTCGTGTGTGCGCTCGCATCGCCGGACGCGCAGGCGCCGCCGCCGTCACGGGTCACCGGCGCCATCGCGCTCACGCTCGATGCGCGCGAGACCCCGCGCAAGCTGCTGCACGCGCGCGAAACGTTGACGGTCACGCCGGGCGAGTTGACGCTCGTCTACCCGAAGTGGCTGCCTGGCGAGCACGCGCCGGACGGAGCGATCGACGATCTCGTCGGCGTGAAGTTCTCCTCCGGCGGAAAGACGATTCCGTGGCGGCGCGATCCGGTCGACCTGTTCGCGTTTCATCTCGACATCCCGCAGGGCGTCGAGACGCTCGAGGCCAGCTTCGATTTCCTGTCCGCGATCGGCGCCGGCGGCTTCAGCTCCGCGTCATCCGAGACCGCGCATCTCGGCATCTATTCGTGGAACCAGGTGCTGCTCTACCCGCAGGGCGCGCGCACAGACGAGGTGATGTTCCGCGCGAGCCTCCAGATACCGGCCGGCTGGAAATTCGCGACGTCTCTGAAAACGGCGAGCCAGAACGGCGGAACGATCGACTTCGCGCCCGTGTCGTTGACCACGCTTGTCGATTCGCCGGTGATTGCGGGGGAATACCTGAAGGTCGTCTCGCTCGACTCCTCGACTGCGCCCGGGGCAGGCCCCTCGGCTCCTCTCGGGACAAGCGACACCTCATCTCGTCACGTCGAGGCGGACCTGGTTGGCGACACCGCGGCCTCCATCGAGATTCCCGCGGACCTCACCCAGAAGTGGAAGCGGCTGGTACAGGAGGCGGACGCGATGTTCGGCGCGCGTCACTACGACCGCTACCACTTCCTGCTGACGCTCAGCGATCGGGTCGCGCACTTCGGCCTCGAGCACCACCAGTCGAACGACTCGCGCGTCAACGAGAACTCGCTCACCCAGCAGAACTCGATCGGCGTCGTCGCGCACGAGTACGTCCACTCCTGGAACGGCAAGTTCCGCCGTCCGGCGGGCCTCGCGACCGCCGACTTTCAGCAGCCGATGGTCGGCGAGCTGCTCTGGGTCTACGAGGGGCTGACGCAGTATCTCGGCTACGTGCTGGCCGAGCGGAGCGGCATCTGGAGCGAGTCGTATTACAAGGAGCGGCTCGCGCAGGTTGCCGCCTACCTCGACACCGAGCCGGGACGCGAATGGCGGCCGCTCGCGGACACGGCCACGGCGGCGCAGCTGCTGTACTTTGCGCCCGGCCAGTGGACGGCGTACCGGCGGAGCACGGACTTCTACGACGAAGGGTGGCTGATCTGGCTCGACGTCGACACAACGATCCGCGAGCTCACCCACGGCGCGAAGTCGATCGAGGACTTCTGCCACCTGTTCCACGGTGGCGAGAGCGGCCCGCCGATGGTGAAGCCCTACACCCTGGACGATGTGGTGGCGGCGCTGAACCAGGTGGCGCCGCACGACTGGAAGGCCTTCCTCGGCTCGCGCATCTACCAGGTGACGCCGCGCGCCCCGCTGGATGGAATTACCAGGGGCGGGTGGCGCCTCGTCTATACGGACGCGAAGAACGAGTTCACCAGGACCGCCGACGGCGATCGTGTCGACGCGATGTATTCGCTCGGGCTGCGCGTGCGCGCGCGCGACGGCATGGTGAACGACGTCATCCTGAATTCGCCGGCCGGCAAGGCGGGCATCGGTCCCGGGATGCAGATCCTCGCCGTCAACGGGCTGCGATTCTCGGCGGCGGTGCTGCGCAACGCGATCGGGGATTCGAAGACCGCCTCCGGGCCGCTGACGATCGAGTTTCAGAACGACGATCTCGTGAAGACCGTGCCGCTCGACTATCACGGCGGGATGCGGGAGCCCCACCTGGAACGGGACACGAGCAAAGCGGACCTGCTGGCGCAAATCCTGGCGCCGCGCGCCGGCCGATAACCACGAAGGCCGCTCCGCGGCATACACGGAGCCCACGAAGTTCGGGTTTCTCTTTGTGAGCTCCGTGCCAGCACGCGCTGCGCGACTCGTGGTTTCCGGATCCCGGATCCCGGATCCCGGATCCCGATAGAATCCGTCTATGTACTCATCGGCGCTCTGGCTTCACTCCCTCCTGCGATGGGCCATCCTCCTCACCGGCCTCATCGCGTGGTTTCGCGCCATTGGCGGCAGCACGGCGAAGCGGCCGTGGACGCCGAAGGACGACCTGTGGGGCCTGCTGCTGACGATCGCGGCTGACCTGCAGCTGCTCGTCGGCCTGATCCTCTACGTCTTCCTCAGTCCGATCACGCGGCTGGGCATGCGGAACCTGGCGGCCGCGATGTCGATCCCGGCGGCGCGCTTCTTCACCGTCGAACATGTCGCGGGGATGCTGGTCGCCATCGCGCTGATTCACGTGGGGCGCGTCAAGATTCGCAAGGCGCAGGATCCCGCGCGCAAGCATCGCCTCGCGATGATCTTCTTCGGCATCGCCATGATCGTGACCATCGTCGCGATTCCCTGGCCCGGGATGCCCGTCGCGCGTCCGCTGCTCCGTCCGTGATCGGGATCGTCCGCGGCGACATCACCACGCTCGACGTGGACGCGATTGTCAACGCGGCCAACGAGCGGATGCTCGGCGGGGGCGGCGTGGACGGCGCGATCCATCGCGCCGCTGGGCGCGCGCTGTACGAGGCGTGTCTCGCGATACCCGAAGTGCGGCCGGGTGTGCGATGCCCCACGGGGCAAAGCCGCATCACGCCGGGTTTCAATCTCGCCGCGCGGCACGTGATTCACACCGTCGGTCCAGTCTGGCGCGGCGGCGACCACGGGGAGCCGGAGCTGCTGGCGTCCTGCTACCGGACCGCGCTCGCGCTGGCGCGGCACCACCAGGCGCGATCGATCGCGTTTCCCGCCATCAGCTGCGGCGTCTACGGCTACCCGCTCGACGAGGCGGCGGCGATCGCGGTGCGCGAGACGCGTGCATGCGAGCACGCGTTCGATCGCATCTCGCTCGTCGCCTTCGACCCCGACGTCCACGAGGCGCTGACGACATGCCTGTCTCGACCGTCCTGACACAGACGCTGGGCCTTCAGCATCCGATCATCCAGGCGCCGTTGGCCGGGGGCGCCGACACGCCGGCGCTCGTGGCTGCGGTGTGCGAAGCCGGAGCGCTTGGTTCCATCGGCGCCACGTACCTCACGCCGCAGCAGATCGCGGACACGTGCGCCGCGGTCCGGTTGAAAACCACGCGGCCGTTCGGCATCAACCTGTTCGTGCCCGATGCGCCGCTGCCGGGTCCCGTCGACCCCGCGGCTGCGGTCGCGCACGTCGCGACGTATTTCGAGGAGCTCGGCTTGCCGCGGCCCGAACCGCCGGCGCCATCAGCGCGCGATTTCGACGCGCAGCTCGACGCGGCGCTCGACGGCGGCGCGTCCGTGTTCAGCTTTACCTTCGGGATGCTGCCGGCCGCGGCGCGCGACAAGGTGAAGGCGCGAGGTCTGATGATTGGCGGCACCGCCACCACCGTCGATGAAGCGGTGGCGCTCGAGCGCGCGGGCATCGACTTCGTCGTCGCGCAGGGGAGCGAGGCGGGGGGGCACCGCGGCACGTTCGCGGGCCCCTTCGACCAGGCCGCGTTCGAGGCCGGGATGATCGGGACGCTCGCGCTGGTGCCGCAGATCGTGGACGCCGTACGCCTGCCCGTGATCGCCTCGGGCGGCATCATGGACGGCCGCGGCATCGCGGCGGTGCTGGCGCTCGGCGCCGCCGCCGCGCAGCTGGGCACCGCGTTCCTGACGTGCGAGGAAGCCGGCGTGCCCGACGTCTACAAGCAGGCCATCCTCGACGCGCACGAGGACCAGACGCGCATCACGCGCGCGTTCTCGGGCCGCCCGGCGCGCGGCATCGTCAACCGGTTCATGCGCGAGGTGGAAGCGCCCTGGTGGCCGCAGCAGTTCTCGATCCTGCCGTTCCCGCTGCAGAACGCGTTGACCCGGCCGCTGCGCACCGCCGCGGCGACGCAGGGGCGCGCCGAATTCCTGTCGCTCTGGGCTGGACAGGGCGTGCGGATGGCCCGCCGCCTGAAAGCGGCGGATCTCGTCGCCACGCTCGCCGAGGAGACCGACGCTGCTGTTCGACGGCTGCACGCGGGCTGAGGTCCCGACGTCGGGCGCGACGATTGCGCTCGTGCGCGGCGGCGTGGGGCCGCCGCTGCTCCTGCTGCACGGCTACCCGCAGACGCAGGTGATGTGGCACAAGGTCGCGCCGCTCCTGATGCGCGACTTCACGATTGTCGCGGCGGACCTTCGCGGCTACGGCGACAGCAGCAAGCCGGACGGGCCGCCCGATCATTCGGCGTACGCCAAGCGCGCGATGGCGCAGGACCAGGTCGAGGTGATGTCGGCGCTCGGCTTCGACAGCTTTTTCGTCGCCGGCCACGACCGCGGCGGCCGCGTCGCGCACCGCATGGCGCTCGACCATCCGCGGCGCGTGAAGAAGATCGCGGTGCTCGACATCGTGCCCACGCACCGGCTGTACGCCGACTCGACGCGCGCGTTCGCCAGCGCGTACTTCTGGTGGTACTTCCTCATCCAGCCGGCGCCGCTGCCGGAGACGCTCATCGGCAACAGCGTGGAGTTCTGGGTCGGCGAAAAGCTGGGGAAGGCGGCGGCCGGCGCCATCACCAGCGCGGCGTTCGCCGAATACCTGCGCTGCTATCGGAATCCCGAGACGATCCACGCGAGCTGCGAGGACTATCGCGCGGCGGCGTCAATCGATCTCGTGCACGACGAGGCGGATATGGACCGCAGGATCGCGTGTCCGCTGCTGGCACTCTGGGGCGGGCATGCGCCGATGCATCGGCTCTATGACGTGGCCGCGACCTGGCGCGAGCGCGCGACGGACGTCACTGGCAAGGCGCTGCCCGGCACGCATTACTTCGTCGAAGAGATCCCGGAGTTGATCGCTGACGAGTTGAAGCGGTTCTTCCTGGCTACAACTCGTTGAGCAGCGCGATCGCCATGTGATTCGCTTCGCGCATCAGGTCGATCGCGCGGTCGACCTCGTCGTCTCCCTCCACGACATGGACATGCGCACTCTGATTCGCGTAGTTCGCGGTGGCGAGCGCGTCGACGACCGTGCGAAGGCCATCGATCGATGTGCCGATGCTCGTATCCACCCGCTGGACAGCGCTGATCGATCGCCGGCTGGTCGCACGCGCGTCGCGCATCAGCGCCATCGCTTCATCGGCCTTGTCGAGAATCGCCTGTATCCGCTTTTTGCGATCGTCCTCGGTCATTCATGCGCAGCTTACCGTCGTCGGAACGCCCGATCAACGGTTGCAGTTATTGCCACGAGCGCTCGTACGGATCTGGACGTAGAGGCGGACCTTCAGGTCCGCCTTTATTCGCCGAACCTACCATCCGATCCGCAACGTGCCGGACGAGAAATCTCCGTGCCTTCGTGACTCCGTGGCCCGTGGGTCCCGGGTTGCCACCGTTTGACGCTCCCGTCATATTGGACGCGTGACGGCGGTGTTCGAGGACTGGATCGCCCGGTGGTCACTCGTACCGGACGGCGCTGCCATTCACACCGCGAGCAGCGATCTCCTGCCGGTCGTGCGCGAGGGGACGCCGGCGATGCTGAAGGTCGCGCGCAGCGCGGAAGAGCGCCGCGGCGCGTCGCTGATGGCGTGGTACGCGGGTGGCGGCGCGGTGCGCGTGCTGGAATTCGACGGCCGGGCGCTGTTGCTGGAGTGCGCGTCCGGCCCGAGGTCGCTTGTCGAGATGTGCGCGCGGGGATTCGATGACGAGGCCACGGAGATCCTCTGCGCGACGGTGGCGCGGCTGCATGCGAAGAGAGAGCCGCAGGTGCCGCGCGATCTCGTGCCGCTCGGCGACTGGTTTCGTTCCCTGAACGCGAGCCGCGATCCATCGCTCGCACGCGCTGCCGCGACTGCCCGCACGCTTCTCGCCGACGCGCGTCAGCCCGTCGTGTTGCACGGCGACATCCATCACGGCAATGTCCTCGACGGCGGCGCGCGCGGCTGGCTCGCCATCGATCCGAAGGGCCTCTACGGGGAGCGCGCGTTCGACTACGCGAACATCTTCTGCAACCCGACCGTCGACATCGCCGCCGACCCGCGGCGCCTGGCGCGCCGGCTCGACCTCGTCGCGCGCGCGGCATCGCTCGAGCCGAGCCGCCTGGTGAAGTGGGTCATCGCGTACGCGGGCCTGTCGGCCGCGTGGTGCGTCGAAGATGGGCAGGACGCAACCCTGCCCCTCGCCATCGTGAAGATCGCAGCGGGGCTCGGGTCGTGACGGTCGGTCTTACGGAAAAGCTCCAAGCTCCAAGCTCCAAGATCCAAATTCCAAAAGCCGCTTGGAGCTTGGAACTTGGATCTTGGATCTTGGATCTTGATCCCGGCGGTCTTCGGCGTCCTCCTGCGTGATTGGACACCGGGGACGCGATTCGGGTCAGCGGTGCGGTTCAGCCAGAGGCGGACCTGAAGGTCCGCCTCTACGATCGGCCTCTACGGTTTCGCCAAGCGAATGTTTCGCCGAAGTACGAGTAAAGGAAATCTCCGTGTCTCCGCGTCTCCGTGGCCCGTGATCAGTGTTTGGCCACCCCGTCCCACTCCAGCATCTGCGTCGTCAAATCCTGCGGGTACGAGATCGTCACGTCCGTGATCTTCCCGTCCGCGCCCATCACCGGCGTCAGCTTCGGCATGACGAAGCCGGAATACGACGGCAGGTTCAGCTTGTCCACGCGCGCCACGACCTCGTCTCTCACCTTCGGATCGAAGTGGACGCCGTAGGTGTCGAACAGCTTCGCCGCCCCGGCGTAGTCGCCCTCCGACTTGATGCGCTGGACCTCGGCGAGCAGCCGCCCCACGCCTTCGCGGAACGCCTTCGCATCGACCATCGTCAGGTACGTCTTGCCGTCGCGCGTCCGCTGCTCGATGGCCTTCGTGTTCGCCATCAGCCAGCGGACGATCATCTGCCGGTTGCGCATGTGGTCTTCGGCAATCGTGGTGCCCTCGCGCACGCGCCGCAGCTGCACGAGCGCGTTGCGCGTGTAGCCCTCGTACTCCGCGAGGACCATGTCGTCGTGATCGGCGGCGGGGATGACGCCGATCTCGACCAGCTTCGGGTCCGCGATGTAGTAGAGGCCGACCAGGTCGGCGCGCCCTTCCTCGAGCGCGGAGAAATGTTCCTTGATGGCCTGCTGCGGCGTCCCCTTGAAGCCCGTCGCCTGCTGGCCGGACGCGTGCCCGATGACTTCGTGCATGTCGGTGTGCAGGTTGTCGGCGAACGAGCCGAATTTCGCGCCGCGCGCCGCCTCCTCGGGCGTCCACGAGAACTCGCCGCGCATCGTGCCCGGCGTCGACTTGTCGTACGCCTCGACGACGTTGGCCAGCGAGACCGACTTGCTGCCGTACTGCTCGCGGATGCGCTGGTCGTTCGGCAGGTTGATGCCGACCGGCGTCACGGGACCCGAATCGCCGGTCTCGACGATGACGTCGATGGCGTTGGCGATGATCCCCTTGACGTTCGGCTTGTGGAATTTCGCATCGGCCGGCGAGTGATCCTCGAACCACTGCGCGTTGTCGCCGAGCTTCCTGATGATCTCCGTCTTCTGCGGGTTGACGGAGAAGACGAGCGCCTCCCAGCTCCCCTTGATGCCGCGCGGGTCGAGGTAGACCTCGATGAAGCCGTTGATGGTGTCCACCGTCGACGCCTTGTCCTCCACCCACGCGATGTCGTACTTCTCGCGGTCGCTCTGCTCGCCCGTGCGGTACCACTGGATGAGCGCGCGCAGCGCGTTCTGCATCGGCTCGCTGGCGAACGGAATCGCGTCCTGCAGGTGCTGGACGATGGCCGAAATCTCCTTCGCGTAGCGCCCGTCGATCTTGTAGACCTCCTCGGTGAGCTTTCCGTTCGCCTTCACGAGCCGCGAGTTCAACCCGTATTTCTCGGTGAAACCTTTCAGGTCGCTGATCGTGACGCCGCCCGCGTAGAGGTTGTTCGCGCTCCCGGTCAGGATGTCCTTGCCCGGCGGCGGCGCCTTGGTCGTCACGCTCGGATCGACGTTGGGGTCGAAGAACATCGGCTGCAGGCGCTGCAGCATGGCGTCGAGCGTTTCAGCGTCTCCGGAACGGCTTGACGCCGTTCCTTCATTGTTCCGCGTCGCGAACGTCGCGCCCGCCGCCTGCGCCGCCTTCGCCGCCGCGGCGAACGCCTCGGGCGTCGTCTTCAGCACGAACTTGCGCGCGGTGAGGTTGTTGTAGGGGCCGTTGTTGATCCAGAAGTACTTCGTGTAGCGCTGGATCTCGGCGAAGGCCGCCGGGTCGATCCCCTGCGGATGCGCGGCGATCTGATCGAGGATGCCGCGCATCTCGAGCGCCGAGGCGTGCTTCTGATCGATGTAGATGTCGCGGCCGGCGATCGCGGCCTGCGACAGGTGCCAGATCAGCGTCTTGTCGCGCAGCGGCAGCGCGCTGAAGCTGTCCGCGTACAGCTGCACGACGGCCGCGTCGTCCACGCGCTCGAGGAGGTACTTGCGTTGACCGGGATCCGCGGTCCGGGATCCGGGATCCGAGGCGGGATCCGCGGCGGTCGATGCCGGCGCCGGCGCGGTGCGGCCGCAGGCGACCGCGAGGGACGCGACGAGCAGGGCGGTGAGGAAGCGCTTCATGCTCATAGCTTAGATCCGGAAGGTGGGCCTGAAGGCCATGGGTGGGGTTCGGCTTCAGCCGGACCTTGATAGCATCGGTCGGGATGTACACACCGCTCCGATATCTCGCCGCGGGCGCCGCGTGGGTGGCGCCGCCGCTGTTGCTGGTGTCCGACATCCTGCTCATCCAGTTCATTTCGACGCCGGGGCTGCTCGTGCAGCGCATCGCGCTGACGATCTTCATTCCGGCCATCATCGGCGCCGCGGTCCTCGCCCGCGGCCGGGCGCGATGGCAGATTGCCGCCGGAGCGGCGCTCGCCGTACTCGGGGCGATGGCCATCGTGATCCGCCAGAGTGTTCTCGCGGCTCCGACGCGGCCGCCGGCGGTGCTCCTGCCGTTGGGCCTGCTCGTCCTGTCCGGCGCGATGATCGGCTCGAAGGTGTCGCGCCAGATTGCGGCCTTCCTCGGCGCGGGTGCGCTGCTGTTCCCGCTGGCGCACCAGAGCGGTGTCCCGGCAGCCCTCATCGCGGCTGACCTGATCTTCCTGGCTGCCTTCTGGACCCTCGGAAGGCGGATGGTGAGGAGTTGAGATGCATTACCTGCTGTTCTACGAGGTCGTCGACGATTACGCGGAGAAGCGGACGCCGTTCCGGAAGGATCACATCGCGCACGCGAAGGCCGCGTTCGCCCGCGGCGAGCTCGTGCTCGCCGGCGCGCTCGCCAAGCCGGTCGACGGCACGGTGCTGCTGTTCAAGGGCGATTCTCCCGCCGCCGCGGAAGCCTTCGCCAACGCCGACCCGTACGTCACCAACGGGCTCGTCACGATGTGGCGCGTGCGCGAGTGGACGACGGTGATTGGAAACGACGCCCAGGTGCCGTTGCCGCCGGGACTGTAAGGGCCCGACCTGCCCGCCGTTCGCCGCGACCAATGCCAACCATCTTCGGTCATGCGATCGCCGCCACGGCCGCGGGGCAATGGTGGCGCCGGATGCCGCCGCGGTTCTGGGTCTGGACCGTCGGCTGCGCGATGGCGCCCGACGCCGACGTCATCTCGTTTGCCTTCGGCATCCGCTACGAGGACATGTTCGGCCACCGCGGCTTCACGCATTCCTTCTTCTTTGCGGCGCTCCTCGGCGCCGTCGCCGCCTGGCAGGTGGCGGATCCCGGACCCCGGATCCCGGATCCCGGCCGGACGCCGTCTCCCGGCCGGCTCCGTCTCTTTCTCTGGTTCGCGGCGGTCACCGCCTCCCACGGCCTCCTCGACGCGTTCACCAACGGCGGCCGCGGCATCGCGTTCTTCGCCCCCTTCACCGGCCACCGCTACTTCTTCCCGTGGCGGCCCATCCAGGTCTCGCCCATCGGCGTGGGCTTTTTCTCGCCGCGCGGGCTCCGCGTCCTCGCCAGCGAATCCGTCTGGATCTGGCTGCCCTCTGCGATAATGGCCGCTTCCGCGCGCATTTTCCGAAGGCCGACTTGAAGGTCGGCATCTACGTTCGATGCGCGTCCGGGTCGCGCCCTTCCGATGATCCGACGTTACGGCTTCGCGTGGCTGGTTGTGACGGCATGTGCCGCGTCGGCGACGTACGCCTACGCGCAGCTGGGGGGCGGGACGCCCAAGCCGCAACAGGATCTGTTCAAGACCGATCCGGAAGGCTTCACGCGCGCGCGGTTTCCACCCGCCGACTGGCCGGATCGCGACTTCACCATCTGCCGTCTCTGGTACACCAGCGTCCGCGCCGAACGCGACGGCAGCGGCTGGAAGACGGACTATCCGTACAGCGAGATCAACCTCCTGATCCGCCTCGGCGAGATGACGACCACCCCTATTAGCTACGACGTGCGGCAGAAACGGCCCAATACGTGGGTGGTCAAACTCTCGGATGCGAAGCTCTACGACTGTCCCTTCCTGATCGCCTCCGACGTCGGCACTATTGGCATCAGAGATGAAGAGGTGTCAGCTCTACGGGAGTACCTCCTGAAAGGCGGGTTTCTCTGGGTGGACGACTTCTGGGGGAGCGAGGCGTGGAACCAGTGGGAGCAGGAGATCGCCAAGGTACTCCCGCCGGAGGAGTACCCCATTGAGGACATTTCCGCCGCCGATCCCATCATGCGGGAGATGTTCGACCTGGAGAAGGTGCCGCAGATCACGAACGTGACCTTCTGGCTCAAAAACAACGGGAAAACGTCGGAGCGGCAGGAAGACAGCGCCCAGGTGCACGTCCGGGCCATCCGGGATCGCCACCGCCGAATCATGGTCCTGATGACGCACAATACCGACGTCGGCGATTCTTTTGAACGGGAGCGCGAGGACAGCGAATATTCCCGCCTTTTTTCGCCTCCCGGCTACGCGTTGGGGATCAACGTCTTGTTGTATGCGATGACGCAGTGAAACTATGATCTCCGCCTCTAACGGGCTCCAGGCTACGGGCTTGGGGCTTCGGGACGACGTACCCGAAGCCTGAAGCCAGACGTCTGAATCCAGCAGGAGTTGCCGGTGTTCGAACAACTGTTCCAGGCGCTCTTCTCCTACCGGCCGGTCGTCTTCCAGCAGGGCGACTTCCGCTTCGACATCACGACGGCCTCGTTCGTGGCCGCGGGGATTGCCGCGCTCATCATGGGCGCCGCCATCTTCACCTACCGCACCGTCGGCGTGAACGGCCGCCCCCGCGACCGCGTGGTGCTCACGGTGCTCCGCATGGCCGCGCTGGCGCTCGTCGTCTTCTGCCTCTTCCGGCCGACGCTGGTCGTCAAGGCCGCCATCCCGCAGCAGAACGTTGTCGCCGTCCTGATGGACGACTCGCGCAGCATGCAGATTGGCGACTGGACCAACAACCAGCCGCGCGCCGAGTTCCTGCGCCAGGAGCTCGCGGCCAACACGAGCCCGCTGCTGAAGTCGCTGTCCGACCGCTTCCTCGTGCGCACGTTCCGGTTCTCGAACACCTCGGCGCGCGTCAATTCCGTCAAGGACCTCACCTTCGGCGGCTCGCAGACGAAGATCGGCACGGCGCTCGACGGCGTGCGCGAGGAGCTGGCGGGCCTGCCGGTCGCCGGCATCGTCCTCGTCACCGACGGCGCCGACACGACCGAGGGCTCGCTCACCAACACGCTGTTGAACCTGAAGGCCGAGAAGCTGCCGGTCTTCACCGTCGGCGTCGGCAGCGCGAAGCTGCCGCGCGACATCCAGATCGATCGCGTCAGCACGCCGCGCACGGTGCTGAAGGGCGCCTCGCTGCTCGTCGACGCGGTCATCACGCAGTCCGGCTACTCGGGGCAGACCGTCACGCTCGACGTCGAGGACGACGGCCGCATCGTCGGCTCGCAGAAGGTGCAGTTCCCGGTGGACGGCAGCCCGGCGGCGGTGCGCGTGCGCGCCACCGCGAGCACGCCGGGCCCGCGCGTCTTCACCTTCAAGGTGGCGCCGCAGCAGGGCGAGGTGGTGACGCAGAACAACCAGCGCGATTCGCTGGTGGAAGTGCGCGACACGCGCGAGCGGATTCTCTACTTCGAGGGCGAGCCGCGGTCCGAGATGAAGTTCATCAACCGCGCCGTGGCCGACGACAAGAACCTGCAGATCGTCACGCTGCAGCGCACGGCCGACAACAAGTTCCTGCGCCTCGGCGTCGATCCGGCCAACGTGGACGAGCTGCTCGGCGGCTTCCCGAAGACGCGCGACGAGCTGTTCGCGTTCAAGGGGCTGATCCTCGGCAGCATCGAGGCGGCGGCCTTCAGCGCGGACCAGCTGCAGATGATCGCCGACTTCGTCGATCGCCGCGGCGGCGGGCTGCTGATGCTCGGCGGCGCGCGCTCGTTCAGCGAAGGCGGCTATGGCGGCACGGCGGTCGCCGACGCGCTGCCGCTGCTCATCGATCCGAAGACGCGCGCGTCCGAGCCGACGACCTTCTCGCGCATCAAGGTGCTGCCGACGCGCGCCGGCCAGGCCCATGCGGTGACGCAGATTGCCGGCACGGAAGAGGCGTCCGCCGCGCGCTGGCCCGAGCTGCCGCAGGTGACGAGCATCAACGTGCCGCTGCCGATCAAGCCGGCCGCCACCGTGCTGATGAACGGCACCGACGAGCGGCTGCGCAACATGCCGGTGCTCATCTGGCAGCCGTACGGCCGCGGCAAGGGCATCGCGTTCATGGCGCAGGACTCGTGGGAGTGGCAGATGCACGCCAGCATCCCGCTCGAGGACCAGACGCACGAGAACTTCTGGCGGCAGATGCTGCGGTGGCTCGTCACCGACGTGCCGGCGCCGCTCGAGGCGACGACGACGACCGACCGGGTCGAGCCGGGCGAGGCGGTGACGATCGAGGCATCGGTCGTCGACCCGACGTGGGTCGAGCTCAACGACGCGCACGTGATCGCGCGCGTCACGCGCCCCGGCGGCTCGACGCTCGACGTCCCGCTGCAGTGGACGGGCGAGCGCGACGGCCAGTATCGCGGCACGTTCGTGTCGACGGTGCCCGGTGCCTACGAGATCGCGGTTGACGGCGATCGCAACGGCAAGCCGATCGGCACCAACGTCGCCTACGTGCGCGCCGGCGCCGGCGACAGCGAGTACTTCGACCCGACGATGCACGAGGCGCCGCTGCAGCGCATCGCCGACGAAACGGGCGGACGGTTCTATACGACGGCCAACGTCGCGGGGCTGGCCGAGGACGTCAGCTACGCGGGGCGCGGTGTTACCTCGGTCGAGGAGCGCGAGCTCTGGAACATGCCGATCATCTTGATCATGCTCGTGGGCCTCGTCTGTGCCGAGTGGGGCTACCGCCGCGCGGTTGGACTGTCGTAATGCTCCATGCCTTTCTGTTGATCCTCGTCGGCCTGGCGGGCGATCCCGAGCACGGCGAGCTGTTCCACAAGTGGGGCGGCGAGCTGGCGGAATCGGCCGGCAAGCTCGGCGTGCCGGCGGATCACGTTGCCTACCTCGTCGATCAGCAGGCCGAGGGCGAGGCGCGCGTCAACGGCAAGGCGACGGTCGAGGAGATCGGCAAGACGTTCGATCGCTTCGCCAAGCTGGCGACCGCCGACGACGTCATGTACGTCGTGCTCATCGGGCACGGCAGCTACGACGGCAAGACCGCGAAGTTCAACCTGCCGGGGCCCGACATCTCGGCGGCCGACTTCAACACGCAGTTCCGCAAGCTGCCGACCAAGCAGATCGTCTTCGTCGACACGACGAGCGCCAGCGGGCCGTTCGTCAACGAGCTCTCCGGCACCGGCCGCGTCATCATCGCCGCGACGCGCAACGGCGCGGAGAACTTCTCGACGCTGTTCGGCGGCTACTTCGTCGACGCGCTGACCGGCGACGAGGCCGACGCCGACAAGAACCGCCGCGTGACGATGCTCGAGGCGTTCCAGTTCGCGAAGGCCGCGGTGCAGCGCGCCTACGACAAGGAAGGGCTGCTGTCCACCGAGCACGCGGTGCTCGACGACAACGGCGACAAGGCCGGCAGCACCGATCCCTCGACGAGCGGCAGCGACGGCAAAGTCGCGTCGCTGCTGGCGATTGGATCCGCCGCCGACGCGGCGTCGCTGCCGACCGACCCGAAGCTGCGCGCGCTCGTGCTCGAGCAGCGCGACATGGAGCACCGCGTCGAGTCGCTGCGGCTGCTCAAGGAGAGCATGGACCCGGCCAAGTACCAGAGTGAGCTCGAGAAGCTCGTGACCGATCTTGCGCTGAAGACCCGCGAGATTAGAACCCTCGAAGGTGCCAAATGAGTGATCGCGTGACGATGAACCCGTATATCTCCAGCGACGTCGTCGATCTCGAGTCGCCGGACGACATCAAGCTCGCGGACAAGATGAAGGCGGGCCGCGAGCAGATTCTCCGCGAGCTGCGCAAGGTCATCATCGGCCAGGAAGAGGTCATCAACCAGGTCCTGAACACGCTCTTCGTCGGCGGCAACAGCCTCATCGTCGGCGCGCCGGGACTGGCCAAGACGCTGCTCATCTACACGATGGCGCAGGTCCTCCACCTGAAGTTCTCGCGCATCCAGTTCACGCCCGACCTGATGCCGTCCGACATCACAGGCACCGACCTCGTGCAGGAAGACGCGTCGACGGGACGGCGGCAGATGGTGTTCGCGCCCGGCCCGATCTTCGCCAACATCGTGCTGGCTGACGAAATCAACCGCACGCCCCCCAAGACCCAGTCGGCGCTGCTCGAGGCGATGCAGGAGCACCGCGTCACCATCCAGGGCCGCACCTATCCGCTCGAGGAGCCGTTCTACGTGTTCGCGACGCAGAACCCGATCGAGCTCGAAGGCACCTATCCGCTGCCGGAAGCGCAGCTCGATCGGTTCATGTTCCACATCGTCATCGACCACCCCCCGATCGACGAGGAGTTCGAGGTCGTGCGTTCGACGACGTCGCTGAGCGACGTGCACTTCGAGCGGCCGGTGAGCGGCGCCGACCTGATCGCGTTCCAGCGCCTGGTGCGCCGGGTCCCGGTGGCCGAGCCGGTGATGCGCTACGCATTGAGCCTGGTGCG
>DATNCQ010000006.1:0-38340 GCA_035571515.1 Vicinamibacterales bacterium | reverse complement strand
CGCCGTCGCGGGTGAAGCCGCCGTCGCGCGCGAACGCGCCGGGTTCGTCGACGAGCGTCCGCTCGATCAGGTCGCGGACGTCCGCCAGGTCGTCGAGCTCGGCGAGCAGGCTGCGCAGCAGCGGCGCCTGCACGCCGTCTGTAGGGCGGACCTTGTCCGGTCCGCCGTCGAGCATCAGGCGCAGCCGCGGAATCGCAGCCACCGACAGCCGCAGCGCGACCAGGTCCCGTGGGCCCGCCGTGCCGAGCGCGACGCGACCCACGAGCCGCTCGATGTCGTGAACCGTCTTCAACACCTCGCGGAAGCGGCCGCGATCGGTCGCCCGGAACGCAAGTTCCTCGACCGCGTCGAGCCGCTCCCGGATCCGCTCGAGCGACACGAGCGGACGCAGCAGCCAGGCACGCAGCAGCCGTCCGCCCATCGACGTCACCGTCCGATCGATTTCGTCGAGCAGCGATCCGCGCACGCTGCCTTCGCTCCCGGTGACCACCTCGAGGTGCTTCAGTGTCACGGGATCGACGAGGAGACAATCGGCGACGGCTTTGTAGGTCACCGCGCGGACGTGGGCGAGGTCGGCCTTCTGCGTGTCGCGCAGGTGCGCAATCAGCCCGCCGGCCGCCTGGATGGCCCGCGCGCGGCCCTCGAGGCCGAAGCCCTCGAGGCCGTGCGTCTTCAGCTGATCGAGCAGCGATCGGCGCGCAGCGTCGGGCTCGAAGCTCCACGCCTCCGCCGGCGTGATCGGAATCTGCAGGCGCGCAATCTCGGGCAGCTGCGTCGCGACCGCGGATTGCGCGGGAACCACGATCTCGCGCGGCCGCAGCGTCGCGATGTCGTCAGCCAGCGCCTGCAGGCCTGCGTCGCCCTCGTATTCAGCCGTCGTGAATTCGCCGGTCGAGAGGTCGAGGAGGGCGACGCCGGCAACGCCGTGGTCGCGCGCACCCGCGTCCTGCCCCTGGACGATGGCCATCAGGAACGCCGGTTCGCGCGCGTTGAGGTAATTCGCATCGGTCAGCGTGCCGGGCGACACCACCCGCACGACCTCGCGGCGGACGATCCCTTTCGCCTTCCTCGGGTCCTCGACCTGTTCGCAGATGGCGACGCGAAACCCCTTCTTCACCAGCTTCGCGAGGTAGCCGTCCATGGCGTGGAACGGCACCCCGCACATCGGGATGCCGTTGCCGCCCGCGTCCTTCGAGCGCGAGGTCAGCGTCAGCTCGAGCGCGCGCGCCGCCACGAGCGCGTCCTCGTAGAACATCTCGTAGAAATCGCCCATGCGGAAGAAGACGATCGCGTCGCGGTGCTGCCGCTTCGCGTCGAGGTACTGACGCATGGCCGGTGTCGCTGTCTGGGATGCCATCAACCCGCGGAGGAGTGATCTGCGTGGCTATTTTACCGGGTTATGTCAGAATCGCTCGCCTGAGGAGGCGACGAGTATGGTGAAGAAGATCCCGATTGTGCTCGCGTTGGTCGCGCTGACAGGCTTGAACGGCGGCGCGCAGGACGCCAAGAGCCTCGTCTCGGCGGCCTCGAAGGCGATGGGCGCCGACCAGGTGAAGACGATTCAGCTCACCGGTTCCGGCATGGAGTACGCGTTCGGGCAGGCGTACAACCCGGGCTCGCCGTGGCCGGGATGGAAGATGAAGAGCGAAACGCGCACGATTGATTTCGATGCGCCGGCGATGCGTATCGAGCGCGTCGCCGACACGCCCGATCCCGCGCGCAAGGGCGGCGGCCTGCAGCCGGGCGCCATGCAGCAGCTGATCGTGAACGAGAACACGCCGTGGCCGAACCAGCTGCCGATCTGGCTGACACCGTACGGGTTCCTGCGCCAGGCGGCGAAGAACGACGTGACGCTCGGATCGGCGACGATGGGCGGCAAGCAGTACCGCGTCGTCACGTTCACGGCGCCGAACAAGGCGAAAGTGAGCGGCTACATCGGCGCCGACAACATGCTCGCCAAGGTCGAGACGTCGATCGACTCGCCGATGCTCGGCGACACCCCGTATTCCGAGACGTACAGCGACTACAAGGACTTCGGCGGCGTCAAGGTGCCGACGCACATCGTGGAGCGGCAGGGCGATTATCCGACGCTCGATCTGACGATCAGCGACGCGAAGGCGAATGTGGCCGCCAACATCGCGCCGCCACAGCGCGGGGGCGGTGCGCCGGCCGGCGGCGGCGGGCCGCAGGGTCCGTCGTCACAGAAGCTCGGCGACGGCGTCTTCCTGATCATGCCCGCGTATGCCGCGATTGCCGTCGACATGAAGGACGGCATCGTCGTCCTCGAAGGGCCGCAGAGCACGATGCGGGGCGAGCAGATCATCGCCGAGGTGCACAAGGACATCCCGAACAAGCCGATCAAGTACGTGTTCAACACGCACAACCACTTCGACCACTCGAGCGGCCTGCGTGCGTTCGTCGCCGAGGGGGCCACGATCATCACCAGCCAGTCGAACAAGGGCTACTTCGAGAAGATCTTCGCGCGGCCGCATACGCTGGTTCCCGACAAGCTGTCGCAGAACCACGCGAAGGTAAAGGTGGAGCTGGTGGCCGACAAGCGCGTCCTCACCGACGGCGTGCACACGATCGAGATCCACAAGACGCAGGGCAGCCTGCACAACGAAGGGCTGCTCTTCGCCTATCTTCCGAAGGAGAAGGTGCTGCTCGAAGCCGATTCGTTCAACCCGCCGGCCACGGCCGACGCCGCGGCGCCGCCGAACCCGGCGAACGCCCTCCTGCTGGACAACATCAACCGGCTGAAGCTGGATGTCGAGACGCTCGTGCCGGTGCACTATCCGGCGGATGGTCGCAAGGTCTCGATCGATGAGTTGAAGAAGGCGGTCGCGCAGCGGAGTACGAATTAGCCGAAGAGCGCGCCCGACACTCCTCACTACCAAACACCAACTCCCGAGGCACATGCCTGGGAGTTGGTGTTTGGAAGGTGGAAGTTGGAAGTTGGAAGTCTCTACTGGCCGCGGTCGTTCAACTGGAACGGCGACTCGAAGAAGAACCCGTCAACCTGGACGTCGATCGGATCGTCGATCCGCACGCCCACGATCCCGCCGATCTTCTCGGTGACGGTAAACGAATTCCCGGCGACGGCGGCACGCGTTGGCGTGGCGCCGGCGACGGCGCCGTTGACGACATACGAGACGGCGGTCGGCGCGACCTGCACCTCGAGCGTGTTCACCGCCTTCCCGTTCGCATCCGGCTTCTTGATCGCGTAGTGCAGCGACTTGTCCATCTCGTCCACCTGCGTGCCGGCGCGGTGGCGGATGATGAAGCTGCCATCGGCGGCAATCGCGAAGTAGACGTATTCGGGCGCCGCGTCGATCTGATTGCCACCGAAGAACAGTCCGTAATAGGTGTTCTTCGCCGGCGCCTTCAGCTGCGTGAACGTCGCGCGCACCCGGTAGATCGGCTTCACGGTGTTGGCGGGGTTGAAGAAGATCCCCGGCCCGCCCGTGAGGTGGAAGCCCTTCTCGGTCGGCGTGATGCTCAGCGCGGTACTCCCCTCGTCCGGGCGCACCTTCCAGCCGGCCGGGGTCTGCGCCGCGACACCAACCCCCAGCACTGCGATCAACGCAACGAGCAAGGCACGTCGAAGCATCGCGAGTCTCCTTGAGTTGAAAGTGCCGGATATGATATCCCTTCGGCGCTCGAGAACCACAGTGCCCACAGAGACTTTCTCCGCCGACGGTTCCCGTCGCCGCTTTCTCGGCTCGGTCACGAGCGGGATTATGGCTGTCATCGGGGGCATCCTCGCCTTCCTCGGCGGCGGGGCGGTCCTCTCGTCCACCGTTCGACGCCAGGAGGACTGGCTGGCGGTCTCGGCGCTGCACGATCTCCCCGACAACGAGCCGACTCCGGTCACGCTCAGCGTGATGCGGATGGACGGCTATCGCCAGGCCCTCGAGCGGCGGACGATTTTCCTCGTGAAAACGGGCGAGTCGGACGTCGCCGCGCTCAACGCCACCTGCACGCACCTCGGCTGCCTCGTTGCCTGGGACAAGGAGGCACAGGTGTTCAAGTGTCCGTGCCACGGCGGCATCTACGACCGCAACGGCGCGGTGCAGGACGGTCCTCCGCCCGAGCCGCTCGCCAAGATCGCCGCGCGCGTCGACGGCGACCGCGTCCTGGTACAAACCTGACATCATGCGCGACTGGCTGGACAATCGAACGGGCTTTCGGGCCCTGCTGAAGCACCTCCTCGACGAGCCGCTGCCGAGCGGCGTCGGCTGGTGGTTCGTCACCGGCAGCATCGTGCTGTTCCTGCTGTCGGTGCAGCTGCTGACCGGCGTCCTCCTGGCCATCTTCTATTCGCCCTCGCCGGACCACGCCTACGACAGCGTCCGCTTCATCATGGAGCGCGTCACCTTCGGACGCGTCCTGCGCGGGCTTCATTTCTTCGGCGCCAGCTTCATCGTCATCGCGGCGGTCGTGCACATGCTGCGCGTCGTGGCGTTCGGCTCCTACAAGAAGCCGCGCGAGCTGAACTGGGTCGTCGGCGTGCTGCTGCTGCTGATCATCCTCGCCTTCGCGCTCACTGGCTACCTGCTGCCGTGGGATCAGAAGGCGTACTGGGCGACGACGGTCACGCTGAACATCGCGCGCAGCGTGCCGCTCGCCGGCAATTTCGTGAGCGGGCTGCTGAAGGGCGGCACCGATCTGGGCGCGCTCACCTTGATGCGGTGGTACGCGGCGCACGTGTTCCTGCTGCCCGCGTGCCTGATCGTCTTCACGGTCGCGCACATCTACCTGATGCGCCGGCACGGGATCTCGGGGCCGGTGAAGGCGGTGCCGGGCCCGATGCACCCCTTCTATCCCTACCAGGCGATCCGGGACACGATCGCCATCGCCGTCGTCTTCGGCCTGCTGCTGACGATGGCAGTGGCGTTCAACGCGCCGCTCGATGCGCTCGCGGATCCCACCGACGCGACCTACGTGCCGCGGCCCGAGTGGTACTTCATGAGCCTGTTCGAGCTCCTGAAGTACTTCCCGGGTCCGCTCGAGCCCGTGGCGACGGTGGTCATCCCCGGGGTCGTCATCGCGTTGCTGTTCCTGCTGCCGTTCCTGGATCGGCGGCCTGACCGTGAGCCGGGGAAGCGGCTTATCGTCATCGCGAGCTTTGTCTTCGTCTTTGCCGTGATCGGTGCGCTGACCTACCAGGGATTCCGCAGCACGCCGCCGGCGTCGGCGCAGACCGATCAGGCCATCGCGCGCGGCGAAGCGCGCGCCGCCGGCCAGCGGCGCGGGCCCGTGATGGTCGAAGACGTGTTCAAGAACGTGCAGGCGCTGAAAGGCATCACCGTCGACGAGTTCATGGGGACGATGGGTCTCATGTCGGCGTCGCTCGGTCTCTGCTGCAACGACTGCCACCCCGGCGCGGGCACCGACAAGGTCGTCTGGGAGTCTGACGAGAACCCGAGGAAGGTGCTGGCGCGCCAGATGGCGCTCATGGTGCAGGCCATCAACAGGGACAATTTCTCGGGCCGCCAGGCCGTGACCTGCTGGACCTGCCATCGTCTTCGGCTGACGCCGCTCGAAACGCCGCGGCTGGATCAGTTCTACGGCGAGGCGATCACCGAGCTGGACGACGTGATCTCGAAAGCCGAGGGTGTGCCGACCGCGGCGCAGCTGCTGGACAAGTATCTGGCGGCGATCGGCGGCGCGGACAAGGCGGCGGGCATCACCAGCATCGCGGCGACCGGCAAGGTCGTCGCCTTCGGCAGCTTTGGCGGCGGCGGCAACTTCGAATACTTCGCGCAGGCGCCCGACAAGCGCGCGATGCTCAGCCACCTGCCCGACGGCGAGAGCAACCGGACGTTCGACGGCCGCGCGGGCTGGTTCGCCATTCCGCTGGCCGTCGTGCCGAAATATCCGTTGACCGGCGGCGAGCTCGATGGCGCGCGCATCGACGCGCAGCTGTCGTTCCCGGCGCAGATTGCCCGCGCGCTCACCGGCCTGCGCGTCGGGCCGGTGACCGACATCGACGGCAAGAACGTCTACCTGCTGCAGGGAAACGGCTCGCGCGGGGCGTTCGTCAGCCTCTACTTCGACCTCACGACCGGGCTGCTCGTGCGCACCATCCGCTACACGCCGTCGAAGATCGGCAAGGTGCCGACGCAGGTGGACTACGAGGACTACCGGGATGTCGACGGCGTCAAGTTCCCGTACAAGTGGACCGTGACCTGGCTGGACGGCCGCGACGTGTTCGACTTCGCGGACGTGAAGTTCAACGTGCCGATCGACCCGGCCAAGTTCGGCGAGCCGGTGCTGACGCTGCCGGCGCCCACGCGGGCGGCGCGGTGATGGGTGGGCCGGCTGACGCCGGTCCCTACTTCGGAATCGCGTCCTTGTACTTCTGGCTGTCCTGATCGAAGCGGCAGTCCCACTCGAAGATTTCGGCGTTCCTGTCGACGATCCGGTAGAGCGGCAGGGTGATCTTCCACGGCCGCGTGAAGACGTTCGGATCTTCGATCGTGGCTTCGTACTGGATGTGATCGCGGTCGATCGGCGTATAGCGCTCGACCACGTGCAACAGCTCGGTGTGGAAGTTGCCGGCGTGATCGAACCAGGTCCGTTCGTCGAGCTTCCGCACGTCGACGACCAGCGTGTCGCCTTCCCACCTGCCGCGCGAGTCGCCCATCCAGAAGTCCGGCCACCCCTCCAGCCAGTCGCGCGATCGCCCGGTGAGATCGATCGTCCGGACCGCCCGCGCGAAGGCGTAGCGGACGCCGACCATCTTCGGGTTCTGGATGATCTCGAACGGGTAGGGCATGTAGGTCGCGCGCGGCACGCCGGGCAGCAGGCACTTCGCAAACGCGGGATCCTCGGTGTCGCGCTGCGCGAAGTTCTTTTTCTTCTGTTCCAGGGCGTCGGGCTTGTACGGGATCTCGTTGCCCTCCACGACGCCCTTGCCCGGCGGCACGCCGAGATAACCGGCGAGGCCGGCGCCGTGATCCTGCAGGTCCCACGCGGCGGTGGTGAGCGCCTGCCAGATGCCGCTGAAATCGGGCTTGCCGTCGGCGGCGCGCGGCATCGCGTTGCCTGCAGCCGCGGGCCGAGCCTGGGCGGCCGCCGGCCGGGCCGCCGGCGCCTGGCCCGCAGCCCATGCCGTCAACGTGGCCGCCGCGACAATGGCCGCGGCGGTAACGAACGTCCGCCTGCCTGATGGTCTCATCGTGACCGCCTAGAAACCGAAGATGTTCTGCATCGAATAGCTGCCCTCATGGCAGCTGAACTCCGGCGCGAGCTCCTGGTCCTCGTCGTTCGGATAGAAGTACCCGGCCACCTTGACCGGACGCGTGAACGTCTTCGGGTCGTCGTACGTCATCACGAAGGTGATCAGCTTGTCGGACACCACGGTGAAGCGCTCGGTGAGGTGCAGCTGCCGGCTGTACGGCGCGAACGTGTTGCCGACGCCGTAGTAGGCGCGCCCATCGAGGTTCGCGGTGTCGACGACCAGGTCATTGCCTTCCCAATGGCCGGTCGAATGACCGCCGAAGAACACCATGTCGGGGCTCGGATGCGCGCGGCCGTCGGTATAGATGATGCGGCTCTGGTGGTTCTGCTCGAAGAGCAGCGCCACTTCGCCCGGCCGCTGGAAGATGTGCACGCCGCCGCCCGCCCACGTCTGCGGCGGAGCGCAGCGCACGCTCAGCTCGAGATAGTTGAGACCCTTCGCGGGGCAGCACATGTTCTTCGCGTAGTCCATGCGCTTGGCGCGCGCCTCCGCGGTGTAGGGCAGCTTGCGGTCTGCGGGATCGATGATCCCCTGCGGCGGACGCGGGTTCGGCAGGTACTTCGGCGGCTTGGCTTCGATCCGTCCTCCGTTGGGACCGGCAGTCACGAGCCCCTGTCCGAATCCCTGCGGCTCCGACAGCACGCCGAACGCCTTCAGCTCGCTGTCGGGCGCGCCGACCTCGTTCATGCCGCCGCCGACCCGCACCCACGTGCCGCGAATGTCTGGTGTCCCGTCGGGCAGCCGCTTGATCGTCGCGGCCCGCTGCGAAACGTTCTGGACCTCCGGCTGCGCGCCGGACGCGCTGCCGCGGCCCTGGCGGCCCTGCGCCTGCAGCGGCAGCGTCAGCAACACACTGACGGCTGCGGCGGCGGCCGCACCGATGACAACGTGCTTCCTCACCGTCAAACCCCTTTCGTGGCGTCCGGCTTCATCCGGACCGGGCTCCGACTACTTGCCGCCTTCGGCGTCCTTCAGCGACGAGGCGGCAAACAGGTCGCGCCCGTCGGGCAGCCTGACCTGGAACGCGTTGCCGACCGAGCCGCCCGAGCGCGCCATGAAGCCGCTGATGGTCACCTGGGTGCCGGCCTTGATGTCGTTCTTGGACCAGCCCGCGCGCAGCAGCGCGTTCGGCGCGCCCATCTCGAAGCGCCAGGGAACGACCTTGCCGTCGGCGCCCTTGGCGTCGATGAAGATCCACGCGTGCGGATTGGTCCATTCCAGCTTGGTGATCTCCCCGGCGACCTTGACGGGCTTGGACTGATCGAATTCCGCGGAGAACGCGTGATGGGCGAAGGTTGCCGACCCCGCCGCCAGTGTCATCGCGACCAGTGCTGCCATGCCGAACGCCTTGCGTACCATTGCTGCTCCTTTATTGGTTCGTGGCCAGTGGTGTTGAGCCACCCCCCGGCCAATCACCGCCTCGTCGTGCCGCGTCCGATGCCGCAAACCCGACCCAGTTCTTCCCCGCGGCATCGAACGGAATGGTAAACCGTTTCCGGATCTAGAAGTCGATCTGGGTCCCGATCTGGATGTACCGCGCCTGCAGGATCAGCGTCGGCCGCTGCCACCGGTTGGTCGCGTTGCTCGAGCTCAGCCTCGTGTTGATCGTCTGCCAGTCGTTGGAGTTGAACAGGTTGTACATGTCCAGCGACAGGCGGACGCGGCGCTTGCCGGCCGAGGCAAGGAGCTTGGCGACGCGCAGGTCGAACTGCTTGGTATGGCCGCCGAGCAGCGAGAACGGCTGCAGCAGTTCCACGGTCGCCGTCCCGTTGGCGCCGGCGGCGAGATCGCGGCCGAGCGTCGGGCGGATTTCGGCGTTGGTGGCCACGTAGTCCGCGGTGATCGAGGTGTACTGGCCGCCGCTCTGCGGCTGCGGCACGGCCTGGAACGTGCCGCTGACGGTGACGCCCCACGGCAGCGAGTAGACGCCATATCCCTTCCACTGCTGGAGGAAGGGCGGCACCACCTCGCAGTTGCTCATGGGACTCTGAGCGTTTGTCGCCGTCGCTGTCGCCGGGCTCACCAGGGCCGTAGGCGTCAGATATACGACCGGCGCATCGACGACGAAGCACTGGCTCGTGGCAGTACGGCCGATGCTGACACCGCCAAACAGCGTCAGCCCTTCGACGCGCCAGTTCACCGAGGCGTCGACGCCGTTGTACACCTCCGACTGGTCGCCGTAGTGCTTCGCCAGCCGCACGAGATTCTGCGACTGGCCGTTCTTGGCCGGCTTGATGTCGTAGAAGCCGCAGATCTGCTTCCCGGCGACCGGCAGCCGCGGGTCGTTGCCCGGCGACGTGATGCAGAATGGGTCGTAATCGGACGGCTCGACGAGCTGGTTGTCGACGACCGTGAAGTTGCCGTACCACCGGCGGAAGTAGCCGATGTCGATCGAGGTGCCGCGCGTCAGCTGGCGCTGGATGCCGGCGCTGACGCTCCAGTTGTACGGACGCACGCCCCACCCTTCGAGCACTTCCTTGTCGAAGCGCGTCGCGGACGGGTTGACCTTGCCGAAATTGAGGTTCGACAGCGGGCCGCACTCCTGGTTCGTGCCGGGGTTGGTGAAGTCGCAATCGGGAACGTAGTTGCCGTTGAGATCGGTCCACGCGCGCGTCGCCTGGTTGACCGACGTGTTCACCGGGTTGACGTTCGACGCGAGGCTGCCGCCACTGATGTAGCGCCCGACGGTGGCCTTCACCGCCGTCTTGCCGTCGCCGAACAGATCGTAGGAGACGCCGAGGCGCGGATTGATGTCCTTCCAGTTCGGCGCGTTCTTCACCGCCGCGAAGTTGCGCTCGGGCACGAACCTGCCCGCCGCCAGGTGCTGCTCGGGCACGGCGGCGTTGAGGTAGTCGTAGCGCACGCCGTAGTTGATCGTCATCCGGTTCATCGCCCACGAGTCCTGCGCGAAGAGGCCGAGGTCCGCCTTGATGTCGTTGTTCTGCTCGATGGGCGTGGCGAACAGCGTGATGCGGCGCGGCACGCCGTTCAGAAAGTTGTAGTTCATGTCGCCGTTGACGGAGATGTTGTTGTAGGTTGGCCCGTTGCCGCGCACGCGCAGCATGAATCCCGTCTTGTAGCTGTGCGTGCCGGTGACGTAGGCCATCGACGAGCGGACCGTCAGCGGATTGTCGAAGTTGTGTCCGTAGACGGTCGACGCGCGGTAAATCTGCCCGGTCGAGTCTTCCGTCACCGAGATGGTGCCGAAATCGACCGCCGGGTTGATCTGCCGCCGTTCGTCCCAGTCCTGGACGTAGCGCATGAACCCGGTGTCGAGCAGCAGCTTGCTGTTGACCGGCACGCGCCAGGTGACGGTCGTAATCGCGTTCGGGTAGAACGGCGTGTAGGTCGTCGCCTCCGGCGACACGTTGGCCGCGACGCGGCGCAGCGGCGTGATCCGCCGATCCTTTTCGTAGCTGAAATTGATCTTGTTGCGCGCCGACGCCTGCCACGTGAGGCGCACCGCGTAGTTGCGGTGGACCTGCGTGTCGGCGGCCTGGCGTGTCGTGTCCGGGTTGAACGTCCACGCCAGCGGATCCTTCGAGTAGAACGCGTCGGCGACGTACTTCTCGATCTGGTTGTTGCGGTAGGCGCCGTAGAACCAGAGCTTGTCCCGGACAATCGGTCCGCCGCCGTTCGGGTTGACGTCCCACGTGCGCTTCATGCCGTTGACCGCCGTGAGCCCCTGCGCGATGTACTTGTCGGACAGGTTGCTGCTCGACAGGTCCTTGTTCGCGAACAGCCCGACGACCGACCAGTTCCACTCGTTGCCGCCCTCTTTCGGGATGGCGTTCATCCAGACGCCCGAGTACTGCGCCTCGGCGTCGCCGCCGTCGGTGCGCACGCTGACTTCCTGCACGCTCCCTTCGTTCATGTAGAAGGTGACGGCCTGGCCACCCGCCGATCCGCGGCGATCGGACATGCCGTCGATCGCGCTGTTGGTTTCGGCGATGCGGCTGCCGTGGACCGAGAGGCTGCGCGACGCGGGGCCGTCGATGTTCTGGCCGCCGACCACGCCCGGAATGGTCTGCGCGAGGCTCTGGATCTGCCGGTTGTTCGGCAGGCTCTCGATGACCTCCTTGTCGTAGACGGCCGACTTGGTGGTGCTCTGGACGTCGACGAGCGGCGCTTCGCCCGACACGGTGATCGTCTCGTTCAGCTCGCCGATCTTCATGTCGGCGTTGACGGTCGCCACGAAGTCCGCGCGCAGGTCGAAGTCCTGCACCTTGACGGTATTGAAGCCGGGAAGCGTGAACGTGATGGTGTACGTGCCGGGCCGCAGATCGACGATGCGATAGAGGCCGGAGGAGTCGGTGGTGACCGACCGCACGCGTTCGATGAGCGCGGGGCTTGCTGCCTCGACGGTCACGCCGGGCAGCACGGCGCCCGTCGCGTCCTTGACCACGCCGGCCAGCGCGCTCTGCGACGTCTGGCCGTACACGAGTACCGGAAAGATCAGCGATGCCACCGACGCCATGCACACGAACAACCGCCGCGCGTTCATAAGGCTCTCCTCGCTAGAATTTGCGCGATGCTAGCACACCGGGGCGGCTATTTCGCCCGGCGGCGCCGCTGGCGGCATGGAGGCGGCGCGCGTCGTCGATCGCCAGGCCGTCCCCGCTGGAAGATGTAGACTTTCGCCATGAATCGACACCTCCTCGTCGCCGCGGTGGCGCTGCTGGGAGCTGCCTCCGCGCACATGCGCGGGGCGGGCGCGCTCGCCGCGACCTCACCGATGAATTGCACCCTCTCCGGTTACCAGGCCGCGGCAGGGCTGACGGCCGCGGTGACGGGTGACTCGCTGGCCGTGACGTGGGACGGCGACCGGAACCAGGAGTTGCGGCTCCGGTTCGTCATCGACAACGGCACGCCGACCATCGCCGAGCTCGCGGCTCGCAGGAAGGGTGCGGCCTGGGGGACGCTCGCGGCCAACGTCACGCCCGAATACCGTGTGGCCTCCGGTCACCGCCGCATGGACCGCGAGGCGGAGGAAGCGCTCGAGGAGAACGGGATCAAGGAGATCACTCCGGAGGTGTTCGAGAAGTACCAGTGGGATCCGTTCTGGGACGCGCCGCTGAACGTGCCGGGTGGGACGGCGCAGGATGGACGCACCATCGGCTTGCCGCGCAAGCCGGAAGAGATCACGCGCGCGACCGCCAGCTACAGGACGGACCGCTGCGAGGTCAAGACCGACAAGACCCACTTGACGGTGACGTTCCCCGGCGCGACCGCCGGCGTCTTTGCCGGTCAGCTGCAGTTCACGGTGTACAAGGGTAGCAACCTGATCCAGCAGGAACTCGTCGCGAAGACCGAGCAGAATTCGGTGGCGTACAAGTACGACGCGGGACTCAAGGGACTTTCGACCGCCGACAGCAAGGTGACATGGCGTGATCTGAGCAACACCAGGCAGGAATACACGTTCGGCGGCGCGAAGAACGTGAACGAAGCGCCGGTCAAGACGGCCAACCGGCTGATCGTCGCCGACCGGGGTCGAGCCGGATCGATCGCCGCGTTCCCGCCGCCGCACAACTTCTTCTGGGCGCGCGAGAGCGATCAGAACCTCGGCTACAGCTGGTATCGCAAGGACAGCGACACGACGTTCTCGTTCGGCGTCCGCCAGGCGGAAGGCGAAGAGCGCGAGAACATCCGCGGCAACTTCGCGCTCTACAGCGCGCGCCCCGGCACGATGCAGCACATGCCGGTGTTCTACTACGCGAGCGCCGAACCCGCCGAGGCAACGCGCGACGCGGTCCTCGCCTTCACGCACGGCGATCGCTACAAGCCGATCCCCGGCTACAAGACGATGATCCATCACTACCACATGAACTTCGGGCAGCGCCTGATGGCCGCGCGAAGCGCCGATGCCGAGATCGTCGATCTCGCCGCCATCAAGGCCATCGGCATCAACATCGTCAGCCCGGTGGACAACGTCGGCGTCGGAGGCGGCGCGGGGCAGCGCATGCCCGAGGCGGTGCTGACGCAGCACGAGTATCAGATCGAGGGTGCGAAGCGTCATTCAGACCGGGACTTCCTGGTGATGCCCGATCACGAGTTCTACGGCAGCGTGCTCGGGGGTCACACCGACATGCTGTTCTCGCACCCGGTCTACTGGCTGTACGGGCGCGCCAACGGCAAGCCGCTCGTCGAGCAGCACCCGAAGTACGGGAAGGTCTACAACATCGGCAGCCCGGAAGACCTGATGGAGATGGCGAGGGCGGAGGACATCATCCTGTCGATGCCGCATCCGCGCACCAAGAACAACACTGGCTACCCCGACGGCTACAAGGACAAGTGGTTCTTCAAGGACCCGCACTACGTGAGCTTCGGCTACCGGTGGGGCATGGGCATCGACCGCTCCGAACGGCGGCTGTGCGAGAACCGCTGCCTGCCGCTGCTCGACGATGCCAGCAACTGGTTTGCGAACGATCCGACGCCGCCGAAGTACATAATGGCGATCTCGGAGGTGCAGACGCAGGCGCCGGGCGACGACATCTACGGGTTCCAGCCAATCAACTACGTGAAGCTCGATGCAGTGCCGACGCCGGACGACACGAGCTCGATCATCAAGGTGCTGCAGCGCGGCGACTATTTCATTTCGACCGGCGAGATCCTGATCCCCGCCTACAACCTGCAGGGCGCCGGCAACCAGCGGAAGATCGTCGCCGACGTCGAGTGGACGTTCCCGCTCGACTTCGTCGAGGTCGTCTGGGGCGACGGACAGCGCACCGACCGTCAGATCATTTCGACGGCCGAGGCCACCGGCTTCGGCCAGCGCCGCTTCGAGATCCCGTTCGACGCGACGGGGAAGAAGTGGGTGCGCTTTGCGGCGTGGGACGTGGCCGGCAACGGGGCGCTGGTCCAGCCGATCAAGCTGAATACGGCCGGGGCCACGAACACGAAGTAGTTGAAAACCACGAAGGACGCGGAGGACGCGAAGTTAACCGTTTCTTCGTGACCTGATCGATGCTTGTCCTTTCCCTCGACACGACGACGCCGAAGGCGAGCTGCGCGATCGCCCGCGACGGGGTCGTCATCAACGAGGAGCCGATCGAGGCGTCGCGTCAGCTGGCGCTGCAGCTGCCGGGCGCGCTGCGCGACATCCTCGATCTCTCGGCCGTCGCGCTCGAGGAAATCGACGCGTTCGCGGTGGCCACCGGGCCGGGGTCGTTCACCGGCCTGCGCATCGGCATCGCGACGATGCAGGGGCTGGCGTTCGGGCAGGGCAAGCCGCTCATCGGCGTGTCGGCGCTGACGGCGCTGCGCGCGGTCGCGTCGCCGGCGTTCCTCGGCTCGCGCATCGCCACCTGGGTGGATGCCTGGCGCGGCGACGTCTACGCCGCGCTGTTCGAGGACGGGCGCGAGGTCGGTGAACCGGTGGTCGCGAGGCCGGCGGACCTGCTGGACGAGCTGGCGCGCGGCACGCTGGCGGCCTACACCAACGACATCACGTTCATCGGCGACGGCGCGGAGGCGTACAGGGATCTGATCGTCTCGCGGCTCCGGCATGCCGCGCGCATGGCGGACCCCGCCGTCCCCCACCTGGCGGCCGTGATCGCCATGCTCGCCACGATCGAGTACAAGAACGGTCATCGGCCGCCGCCGCACGCGATTCGTCCTTTATATGTACGGCGGTCGGATGCGGAGCTGGCGCGGCTCCGCGGGCCGCACGGGTCCGCGCCGCAGGTGAAATGAACGTCGTTCCCGCGTACTGGATCGATCAGCTCGACGGCGAGCGCGACCTCGACGGCGTCCTCGAGGTGGAGCGCGAATCGTTCACGAGTCCCTGGACACGCGAGATGTACGCGTGGGAGCTGCAGAACCGCGCGGTCTGCCACATCTACATCGTGCGCACGCCGGAGTGCACGGTTGCAGGCTTTTGCGCATTCTGGCTGGTGTTCGACGAGATCCACATCAACAACATCGCGCTCCGGCCGCAGTATCGCGGGCGCGGGTACGGCACCGCGCTGATGCATCACGTGCTCGCGGAGGCGCGGCGGCTTGGCGCCCGGCGCGCGACGCTCGAAGTGCGATCGGGCAATACCGGCGCGCGGCGACTGTACGAACGGCTTGGCTTCTACGTTGCAGGAGCCCGGCGAAACTACTATACGAACCCGGTCGAAGACGCGCTCATCCTGTGGCGCGACGATCCGGCTGCCTGATTTTTCAGCGGCAGAGCTGACTTTTTTCAACGCTCGCCGCGATGGTGTGGTAATTTTCGTGTAGCGACCGAGTAACGGGCCTTTCGACATAAGGAGGGCGGCGTATGAGCGCAGCAGACGCGCAGGAAGTGAAGAATTTCCTGCTGCAGAGCGACCAGCAATTCCGATCCCTTGCCGAGCAGCATCACCAACTGGACGATCGCCTCCACCAGCTCATCGACAAGCACTACCTCTCAGCCACCGAACAAATCGAAGAAGTCACGCTCAAGAAAAAGAAGCTCGCGCTGAAGGACCGGATGGAAACGATGGTCCGCGAGTACGCGCGCCAGCACCAGGCCTCCTGAGGTCGTGACCCCGCCGCCGGGGCCGGCCAGACTACCTTCTGGGCGGGTCTGAAGGACCCGCCCCTACACCACCATGCGTATCGATCCCGCCGGCTGGCCGTTCATCGGCGGCTCGTTGATTCTCGCGCTCGTCGCGCTCTGGTTCATCGGCGCCGCCGGGGCCGCCATCTTCGTCGTACTCGCCTGCTTCTTCCTGTTCTTCTTCCGCGATCCCGAGCGCACGATTACGAGCGAGAGCGGCGCGGTCTTGTCGCCGGCCGACGGCCGCGTCATGGTCGCCGGCGCGCCGGCCGGGCAAGGCTGTCCTCCCGGCAACTGGCAGCAAATCAGCATCTTTCTCTCGCCGATGGACGTGCACGTGAATCGTATGCCGGTCGGCGGGCGCGTGACGAAGGTGGAGTATCATCCCGGCCGTTTCCTTCCGGCATACCGGACCGAAGCGGGCGACCTCAACGAATACACCGAGGTCACCGTCGACCACCACGGGCAGCCGATCGTCGTCCGGCAGATTGTCGGCGTCCTCGCGCGGCGGATCGTCTGCCGCCTCGCGGAAGGGGACACGGTGCACGCGGGCGACCGGTTCGGGGTGATGAAATTCGGATCGCGGATGGACATCTTCGTTCCCGCGAGTGCCGAGATCGCGGTGCGCGTCAACGACAAGGTCGTCGGCGGCGTAACAGTGATTGCGAGATTGCGATGAGCGAGCAGCCCGAGAACGCGCGGTCACGCATCCGGTCGTTTACGCCGGGACGGCGCATCTCCGACCGGCCCGCGCGCCGCTTCCGGCGCGGCGTCTACCTGCTGCCGAGCATGTTCACGCTCGCGAACATGTTCAGCGGCTACGCCTGCATCGTCTACGCGATGCGCGGCGAGCTCGAAAAGGCGGCGCCGCTCATCGGCCTGGCGATCATCGTCGACATGCTCGACGGACGCGTGGCCCGGATGACCGGGACCACCAGCCAGTTCGGCGTCGAGTTCGACTCGCTGGCCGACGTGATCTCCTTCGGCGTCGCCCCCGCGATCATGGCGTTCCAGTGGGGCCTGCATCCGCTCGGGCGGCTCGGGTGGGCGGCCGGCTTCGTGTTCGTCGCCGGCGCGGCGATTCGCCTCGCGCGCTTCAACATCCAGACGGGGACCGCCGACAAGAAGTACTTCGTCGGCTTGCCGAGCCCGGCGGCCGCGGCGGTGCCGGCGACCACGATCTATTTCTATCCCGAGGGACTGCAGTCGCCGCTCGCGGCGCTGGCGGTGCTGGCGCTCGTCATCGTGCCCGGCCTGTTGATGGTCAGCACGATCCGGTTCTACAGCTTCAAGACGCTGGATCTGCATTCGCGCCGCGCCTACCCGGTGCTCGCGCTGCTCGCCCTCGGCCTCGCCTTGCTCTCGGCGCACGAGATCATGCTCGTTGCCATCGCGTATGCCTACATGGCGTCGGGTCCCGTCATGTGGGCGTGGTCGCGCCTGCGGCGGCGCCACGAACACGAAGATCTTGCCACCGCGCCTACGCCGCGATCGGGAGCGTGATGGCCACCGTCGTCCCTTCGTCGCGGACGCTCGTCATGTCGATCGTTCCGCCGCTCAACTCCACGTTGCGCTTCGCGATGGGCAGTCCAAGGCCGGTTCCGCTCGCCTTGGTGGAGAAGTAGGGCTCGAACGCGCGTGCGAGCGCGTCGGCGTCCATGCCGGCGCCCGTGTCCGAGATGCGGATGCGGACGGTCTCCTCGTCCTGCCTCGCCACGATCGTCAGCGTCCCGCGCGCGCCCATCGCGTGCAGGGCGTTTTCGATGAGGTTGGTCAACGCCCGGGTGACGAGCGTGCGGTCGACGCAGACCTGCGGGAGATCCGGCGGCACGTCGACGGCGAAGTGAATCTGCCCGGCGAGCGCGCTCCGGTACGGATCGACGATCTCGTGGAGCAGCGCGGCGGCATCGACGGGCCCGCGCTGGACGGTCGGGGACGAGGCGAAGCTCGAGAACTCCGAGGCGATCTGACGCAGCAGCTTCACCTGGCCGAGGATCGTCGTCACCGCCTGATCGAGCACCGGGCTCAGCGGCCCGCCGCGGTCGGCGTTCACGCGCCGCAGGTGCTCCGCATTGAGCTGGATCGGCGTCAACGGGTTCTTGATTTCGTGCGCCACCTGCCGCGCCATCTCGGCCCATGCTTCGAGGCGATGCGTGCGTTCGAGCTCGGCGCGCTGCCGCGCGAGATCGCGCGCCATGTGATTGAAGTCGTCCACGAGCCGCCCGAGCTCGTCGGAGGAGGTGGCGATGACGTGCGCGCTCAGCTCGCCGCCGGCGATGCGCCGCGTGGCGCGCGTGAGCCGATTGACTGGGTCCGCAATGCGTTCGGCCATCGAGTAGCCGATACCCGCGCCCGCCAGGATGAAGAGCAGCGCGGCCAGCAGCACGCGCCGGTCGAGTGTGTCGATCTGCCCTTCGATCTCCTGCGCGCGCGAGGCGAGCGGCACGGTCAGGGTGTCGTCGATCTGCCGCGCGGTCATCCGCGTGCCGGCGACGAGGAAGGGCTGGGCGGTGCCAATCTGCTCGGTCGTCACCGCCGTGGCCTCGTTGCGCAGCTGCAGCGCGACGTAGACGTCGGCGGGCGTGCGGACCGGCAGCACGCCCGACGCGAACAGGTTGCGTTCGCTCGTCGCCAGCAGCCGCGGGCCGGTGAAGATGTTGACGTCCTGGTCGATCAGCCGGCTGACCCACACCATCAGGTTGTCGTCGATGCCGACGCCCTGCTGGGCGGCGCGCGGGGCGACGAGATCCTCGACGACGCGCTGGGCGGCGGAGGCGGTGCGGACGGCCTCCTGTTCGACGTTGGCGCGCATCTGGCCCGCTACGTAGTTGCTCGTGACCAGCGCGAGCGCGACCACCGGCACGACGGCCGCCGCGACGAAAGCCAGGAACAGCTTCCGGTAGAAGCTCGCGCGGATCTCGCGCAGCAGCGCGCGCGCGCTCGTCGCCCGGCGCGCGACGGTGCTGAACAACGCGGCGAGCACGAGCAACGCCAGGAATGCGACCGCGCCCAGCACGGTCAGCTCGGCGAGGTTCATCATGTGGCCGAGCAGCGTGACGACGGGGAAGCCGAGGGCGTAGATGCCGCCCCGATCGCTCAACAGGTAGACGTCGTACGGCTGCTCGTCGCGGTAGAGGCGCGCCCAGACCGGGGCGCGCGAGACGGCGAGCCGGCCGAACGCGGCGTCGGCCATCTGCCACGCGGTCTCGGCGGAGCTGTAGAGCGGCGTCCGGCTCCAGCCGTACACGGCGAACTCGATGTCGCCGCCCGAGACGCCCTCCGCCCGCGACGGTTCGGCCGGGCGCAGCAGCTCGACGTACGGGCTCTTCGACGCGATGAACGGCAGGTTCGCGTAGTCGAGCATGGCGTGTACCACGATCGAGCCGACCACGTGCGAGCGGCCGTCCGGGTCGTTGACGCACACCGCCCGGCTCGCGCTCAGGACGCGGCGCTCGGCCGCGAAGAACGGCGAGACCTCCTCGAAGATGTCCCACGTGCAGATGCGCTCTTCCGACGTCGGCACCGCGTTGAGATCGTCCGGCAGGTTGAACGCGAACCGGCTGACGAGCCGTCCTTCCGGGCCGAACAGCTCCACGGACGACGTGATGGGGTACATCGCGAGACCAGTGAGGCGCCATACCTGAAACGCGCGATCGGTCACTGCCTCCGAGCCGGCCGGGCCCGGCGGCACCGACACGAGATCGGCGAGTCCGGGAAACGTGTCGATCTGCTGCAGGCTCTGCTGCATCAGCGACTGAATCGTCTGGCGCTGGTTGAGCGCCTGCGGACCGTAGCGCGTTTCGACCAGCTGCATCTTGGCGCGGTGCGCGAGCGCGAAGACGTCCGCGTAGAACGCCAGCGCCGGGAGGATGAGGCCAATCGAGAGCAGCGTGAGACGGAACGCCTGCGACCCCTGGCGGTATCGTCCCTTCAAGCGTGTGGCGCAGCTCGCGATGAAGAGCGCAAGCACCAGTGCGAAGACGAGCGGGCGGTAGACGGGGCCTGAACCGGGCTGCGCCGTCATGAGCAAATACGGCAGCGACCAGCATGCAATCACGCCGAGGCGCAGGCCCCAGCCGCCGCGCGCGATCCGCCAGGGCAGGTACGCGGCCCTGAAAACAAGCACCATCGCCGCGAGCGCGGTCGCATCCCAGATGACGATCGCCACTTGCAGGGCCGTCAGCGCGACGTTCCAGGGATGCAGCGAGAAATGGAGCAGGTCGAGCGTCGTGTTGGCGACCGTGTCGGCGAGCAGCGCGTGCTGCGCCGCCAGGATGAGAGCACCCAGCACGCCGGCCGCCAGTTGCGCGACGAAAAACACCGCCAGCGCCGCCGGCGAACGGACCGCGAGCCGCGCATGGCGGCGGTAGACGCGCCACGCTTCGAACGCGAAGAACGCCAGCGCGACCAGTCCGGCGGCAGTGGCGGCGGTGATGAGGTAGTCGAACGGCGAGGCGAGGAACGGCCGCAGCAGCGCTGATGCATACGCCGCTGCCGACACGATCTCGGCATCCGACCAATCAGCCGGCGAGGCAAGCCGGAAAAGAAAGCGTCCCGCGAGGATGGCCGCGGCGGCGGCCGCAGCGGCCGCGATGTAGCGGGCTTCAGGGTTCGGGAGCCGCGATTGGCGGGCATCCCGCCAGTCCAGCAACGGACCACAGAGCAGGAGCACGAACACGGCCGCGGTCATCTCCGCCACCGACGCCGTGACCTGTCGCCAGTGGGCGCGCGCCTGCGCCAGATCGGACGGCGTAACGACCGCGGTGACGAGATGCCGTCCGTTGGGGCCGGTGACGTCGATGCGGTCGGGATCCGGTGTCAGGCGGATGTCTTCGAACGCGAGCTCGAGCGACACGGGCACGAGCTCGCCGGGAAACTGGAACAGGTCCGCGCGGGAGACCGCCGCCCCCGAGGACGAGGGCGGGCGAATCGACTGTTCCGCGGCGATCGTTCCGACGCGGGTGCCCGCGCCGTCGTTGACCGGCATCGCGTAGACCAGGCGCAGGCCGAGCGCGCCCTGCGCGATGAACCAGGCTTCGTCGCCTTCCAGGCGGTCTCTCGGCAGCTCCGACGGGCGGCCGGCCCACGCGAGCGGCCGGCTGCCGGGTGCGTAGGCGGTGACCGCCAGCTCGACGTCGCTGGTGCGGGCGATGGCCGCGGCCTGTGCCGCCTCGAACAGCTTCCGCGCGGCGTCCTCGTCCTCCCGGCTGGCCGCCACCACCGCATTCGCGTCGGCGACGTCGCGCGCGACCGCCTGCAGGCCCCGGGACATCACGTCGAACGCCCCGCGGACGTCGCGTTCGATGCGCGCGCGGATGGCGGCGTCATCGGCCCCGAGGAGGAGGCGCTCGGAGATGCGGCCGCCGGCGACCACCGCCAGCATGCAGACCGCGCCGGTCAGCGCAATCCGGAGCACGCGGCGGAGCGGCGAGTCCACATTGATGATTTAACATGAAGTGACCCGTGCACACCGAGCCATTGCTCAAACCGGTCCTCAAACGCGGCGCGCTCGTCGCCGCGGCGAACTGGCAGGTCACGCTCATCCAGGCGACGGCGGACTCGCTGTTCAAGCTGCTGATCGCGACGCCGGTGATTGGCGGCCTGTTCCTGGTGGGACTGGTGATCGGCGCGACGCCCGAGGACCTGCTCGACCTCGAGTGGCGAGAGATGGCGGCCACCATCATCACCTCGCTGCTCTCGCACCCGGTCGTCCTGGCCGCGTTTCTCGCCTCGCTCGCCGTGGTGGTCGTCGGCGGCTCGCTCTTCATCTTCCTGGTGAAGGCGGGCGCGGTGGCGGTGCTCGTGCAGGGCGAGCGCGACGCCGGCACGATCGAGCATCCGCCGCTGCACCTCGACCTCCTCGCGAAGGCGTCGAAGTTTTCGGCGGAGCTGTTCATCGAGTCGGCCCGCTCGCTCTTTCCGCGGTACGCGCGCCTCGGATTCGTGCTGATGGCGATCTACGTGGTCTCGGGCGCCCTTTACCTGGTGGCCGCCTACGAGTCCGGCTTCCGTGGCGATCTCGGCGGGCTGCTGACCTTCACGATGACCCTTGGCTTCGTCTGCTGGATCACCATCGTGAACCTCTTCTACCTGCTGATGCAGATCGTGATCGCCGCCGAGGATTGCGGCGTCGCGAAGGCCTGGCGGCACATGGGCGCCTTCATCCGCCAGCAGCGGCGCGGGGTCAGCCTCGTCTTCAGCGTCGTCCTGGCGCTGGTCGTCGCAGCCACCGGCGTTTCGCTGCTCGCGACCGCGGCGCTCGGCCTCATCGCGTTCGTGCCGTTTGTCGGCCTGGCCGTGCTGCCGCTGCAACTGCTCGCGTGGGTGTTCCGCGGCGTGGTGTTCCAGTTCCTCGGCCTGACATCGATCGGCGCGTACCTGCGGCTGTATCGAGGCCACGCGGCCGAGAGCCGCCTGAAGGCGGCCTCCACCTACGTCGGCGCTGGCTTCAGCCAGCCCAGCGTCAATTCATGACCGCCTACGACGCATTTCTGTCGCCGCTCGGGCGCAACCTCCATGAGTCGGTCCTCCGCCGGATGGGGCAGGTCATCGCCTCGCGGGGCGGCGATCTGATCTCGTTTGCCGCGGGCTATCCCGACCCCACGGGCTTTCCGTGGGACGACTTCCGGGCGATCGCCGGCGAGCTGCTGTCGGGTACGGACGGCTCGGTCCTGCAGTACGGCCCGACGCGCGGCTATCGTCCGCTGCTCGAATCGATCCTGGGCGTCCTCGACGCGCGCGGCATCGAGGCCGATCTGAGCCAGGTGATGACGACGAGCGGATCGCAGCAGGGGCTCGACCTGACGGCGCGCGTCCTCATCGCGCCGGGCGACGTCGTGCTCGTCGAGGTGCCGACCTACACGGGGGCGATCGCGGCGTTCCGCAACGCGCAGTGCCGCCTCGTCGGGGTGAGGCAGGAGGCCGACGGCATCGATGTCGAGGAGCTCGACGTCGTCTGCCTGCGCGAGCGCGCGGCAGGCTCGCGCGTCAACCTGTTGTACCTCGTGCCGAATTTCCAGAATCCCGCGGGTATCCTTCTCGGTCGCGCGAAGCGCGCGCGCCTGCTGGAGTGGGCGGAGCGGCGCAACGTCCTGATCGTCGAGGACGACCCTTACGGAGACCTCTACTTCGAGGATGTCGCGCGCGCGGAAGACACGCGGCCGCTGAAGGCCGACGACCGCGACGGCCGGGTGATCTACCTCAGCACGTTCTCCAAGACGCTCGCGCCCGGCTTTCGCGTCGCCTGGGTGGCCGCCCCGGCGCCCATCGTCGAACGGTTCGACACCGCCAAGCAGTCGATGGATCTGATGTGCGGCATCCTCGATCAGCGCGTCGTCCAGGAATCGATCGTGCGCGGCGTGCTCGCCCGGCAGGCAGCGCCCTTGCGCGCGCTGTACCGGATGCGCCGCGACATCATGGAGCAGACCTTGCGCGAGCAGTTCGGCGGTCGCCTGACCTGGATTCAGCCCAGGGGCGGGTTCTTCCTCTGGGCGAAGCTGCCGGACGGCTACGAATGCGAGACGCTGCTCGCGAAGGCGCTGGAGCAGGGAGTCATTTTCGTCATCGGAAGCGCGTTCTGCGTGGACGGCAGCGGCCACGACCGCGTGCGCCTGTCGTTCTCATGGCCGACGCCGGAGAACATCCGCGAAGGCGCACGGCGTCTGGCGGCTGCGATGCAACGCGATACGGTCTCCAAACCATGAGAGCCGTAGGGGCCGCCTTCAGGCGGCCCGTCGTTACGTAGGGGCCGCCTTCAGGCGGCCCTGACGTAATCGAGCAACGCCTCCCGAGTCCATTTCGACGAACCCAGTACGGATAGTCCAGCGGCGAGTCGACAAGTCCTGCCCGAACCGGGTTCTCAATCACATAGCGGACGACCGCCCACGTTTCTTCCTCGTTCCTCAGCACGCGTTCGTATCCGTACCGCTGCCACAATTCGTGCCGTATGGCCCTCTTGAAGTAGAAGCCCGCATGCTGCTTTGCACGCCTGACGAGGCGCTTCAAGTCGGCATCAGGGCGTTGTGCTTCGATCACAAGGTGCAGGTGGTCGGGCATGTAGCAGTACGCGAGAATTTCAAAACCCTCAGTCGCGCAAGCGCGCAGGATTTGCTCGTGAACGATACTGATCGCTTCAGGCGTGACGAAGAGACACGTCCGGTTGCAGGTGCAAAAGGTCAGGAAATACTGGTAAGAGCCGACGTAATCGAACGTCGCGAGATGACGCGGATATTCGGGCATGCGGGCGGACGGCAGCAATCCGTACGCCTGGGGTATGAGATCCCGATCGGGCCGGCTGAAGCCGGCCCCTACCTACCAACGGCGGTGCGGATCGGGCCGGCTGAAGCCGGCCCCTACGTACACAAACCCAATGCGGATCGGGCCGGCTGAAGCCGCCCCTACGTACTTCGCGGTCGGAACTACCGTGTCGGCGGGGCAATACGTTCTCGTTCGAGGTGGCGGCCGGGTAGTTCCGACGTGAACGGCGTGGCGGCGGGCTCCGGCAGCAGCATCGCCGACGACTTGAGCCCAATCGCCCGGCCGTCGCGCGTGATCACCACCATCCCCACCCGATACGGTTTCAGGACTGGATCGATGAGCGGCGCGCCCTGCAGGTCCGACGGCGGCATGTACATCCCGACCGCCGCGCCCGTCTTCGCGGCGAACGCGTCGATCTCCGACGTGACGCCCGTCAGCACGACAATCTCTTCGTACATCACCCCGTCGCCGAAGGTCTGCGGCGGCAGCAGCGGGCGCGTGGGAATCTCCTTGATCCAGCGCTGGTTCCCATTGCCGCGGTTGACGGCGCGCAGCACGTTGTCGAGCGACGCGTAGTAGGCGCCGCCCTTCGCATCGCCGCTGGTGCCGATCACGTCGCCGCCGGTCTTCCAGCGCCACGCCAGGCGGCCGTTGACGTTGTCGAGCGCGAACAGCAGGTTCGTGTTCGACCCGATGAAAACCCGGTCGCGCGTGAACGACGGCTGGTTGAGCATCCCTTCGAGCCTCTGTTCCCACTCGACGCGGCCGTCGGCGACGCGCACCGCGACCGCGCGGCTGTCGTCGAGCGCAAAGAACGCGCGGGTCCCGTCGAGCGCCGGCGCAAAACGTGACGAGGCACCGAGGTCGCGCGTCCACAACGTCCGTCCATCGTCGGCGGCGAACGCGATGACGCGTCCGTTCTCCACCGTCGCGAGCAGCAGATCGGAGCCGCGCATGCCGGCCGCGACGAGCGGCGCCGTCATCGCACCTTCGAACGGCGTGCGCCACCGCTCCTGGCCAGTCGCGGCATCGAGCGCGTGAATCTCGTCGCTGGCGGCGACGTACAGCGTCTCGTCGATGACGACGGGCGGCCACATCGACCCGACGTCGCGCGTCCAGAGTTTCGCGCCAGTCGAACGGCCGAGCGCGACGATCATTTCCGGCTCGATGGGGATGTAGACGCGCTCGTCATCCATCGCGCCACCAGCCGACGGCACATCGTCGAGCGTGGCGATCCATTCCTGCGCGACGGGAAGCAGCGGAAGAGGGACGGGGAGGATTTTCTTTTTCGGTGCGGCGCCCAAACAGACACCGCCGGCGGCGACCTCCGCGAGGAGAAAGGTCGCAAATATCGTGGCGCTGATCCGTCGAGACACTATTCCTTGTGGGATAATACCGCCGTTCGTGTCCCACCAAACCATCCTCGTCCTGGACTTTGGCTCGCAGTACACGCAACTCATCGCTCGACGGCTGCGTGAGCTGTCGGTGTATTCCGAGATTGTTCCATTCAACACGTCGCTCGAGACCCTCAAGGCGAAAAATCCCGTCGGGATCATTCTCTCAGGTGGACCGAAGAGCGTGTCGGAGGCGGGTGCGCCGAGGTGCGCGCCTGAATTGTTCGACCTCGGCACCCCGGTGCTCGGCATCTGCTACGGCATGCAGCTGATGACCGACGTCCTCGGCGGCGAGGTCCGCCGGTCGGGGCAGCGCGAGTTCGGCCACGCGAACGTCCGCGTGACGGGCAACGGCGCGCCGCCGAAGCTCTTCACGCAGGTGCCCGCCGACCTGCGCGTCTGGGCCAGCCACGGCGACGACGTGAACGCGGTGCCACCGGGCTTTCACGTGGCGGCGACGAGCGCGACGGCGCCGATTGCCGCGATGGAAGCGCCAGAGCGGCAGCTCTATGCGCTGCTCTTTCATCCGGAAGTCGCGCACACCGATCACGGCCTCGCCATCCTGCGCAACTTCGCCTACGGCGTCTGCGGCTGCACGGGTGACTGGACGATTGCCTCGTTTGTCGAGGAAGCGACCGCGCGGATCACACAGCAGGTCGGGACGGGCAAGGTCGTGTGCGGCCTTTCCGGCGGCGTCGATTCCACGGTCGCCGCGATGCTGATTCATCGCGCGATTGGCGATCGCCTCACCTGCATCTTCGTGGACAACGGGCTGCTGCGCTACGACGAGGCGAAGCAGATCGTCAGGCGGTTCACCGGAAAGCTGCAGCTGCCACTCGACTTCGTGGACGCGTCGAGCACCTTTCTCGAGCGCCTCGCCGGCGTCGTCGATCCGGAACAGAAGCGGAAGATCATCGGCGCCACCTTCATCGACGTGTTCGAGAAGCGGGCGAAGGAGCTGGGGGGCTTCGACTTTCTCGCGCAGGGCACCCTCTACCCGGATGTCATCGAGTCGGCCTCCGTTCACGGGCCGGCGGTGGTCATCAAGAGCCATCACAACGTCGGCGGCCTGCCGGAGCGGATGCACTTCAGGCTGGTGGAGCCGCTGCGCGACCTGTTCAAGGACGAAGTGCGGCGCGTCGGCCAGGACCTGGGACTCGACCGCGAGTTCGTCGTCCGGCAGCCGTTCCCCGGCCCCGGCCTTGCTGTCCGTCTCCTTGGAGAAATCACGCAGGAGCGGCTCGATCTCCTCCGCCTCGCGGACCGGGTCGTCGCCGAGGAAATACGGCGGGCCGGCTGGTACGAGCGGCTGTGGCAAAGCTTCGCGGTGCTGCTGCCGGTGCAGAGCGTCGGCGTGATGGGCGATGCGCGCACCTACGAGTACACGATTGCGATTCGGGCCGTCGAGAGCCTGGACGGCATGACCGCCGACTGGGCGCGCCTGCCGCACGACCTGCTCGCCACCATCTCGTCCCGCATCGTCAACGAGGTTCGAGGCATCAATCGCGTGGTGTATGACATCTCGTCGAAGCCACCGTCGACCATTGAATGGGAATAGCGTTGCGGAGACGAGCCACGGAGGGAGGGAGACACGGAGATGTAAAGGTACGGGTCTCCGTGCCTTCGTGTCTCCGTGGCCCTTCGGGCCTGTGTGAGGTGATGGTGTGAGTGCCGAATTCGTGCACCTCCACCTCCACACCGAGTTCTCCCTCCTCGACGGCGCGTGCCGCATCGACGAGCTGCTGGACGAGGCGGTCAAGCTGAAGATGCCGGCGCTCGCGGTGACCGAGCACGGCAACATGTTCTCGTCCGTCGTGTTTCACGATCACGCGCGCGAGCGGGGGTTGAAGCCGATCCTCGGCTGCGAGGTCTACGTCGCGCAGGGAAGCCGGTTCGACAAGTCGGGCCCGCAGACCGAGACGAACCACCTGGTGCTGCTCGCCGAGACGGACGAAGGCTACAAGAACCTGATCAAGCTCGTCTCCGCCGGCTACACGGAAGGGTTCTACTATCGGCCGCGCATCGACAAGGAGCTGCTCGCCAAGCACGCGAAGGGATTAATCGGGTTGAGTAGCTGCCTCAAGGGCGAGGTGGCCAGCGCCTTGAAGGTGGAGCAGGCGCGGCCCGCGCTCGAAGCCGCCGGCCGTCTGCGCGACATCCTCGGCCCGCGGAACTTCTTCCTCGAGATGCAGTACCAGGGCATCGAGGAACAGCAGATCGTCAACCGCGGGCTGCTGCCGCTTGCGCGCGACCTCGACCTGCCGCTCGTCTGCACGAACGACGTGCACTATCTGAAGCAGGACGACCACCAGCCACATGACATCCTGCTGTGCATCGGCACCGGCAAGACGGTCAACGACGCACAGCGCATGCGCTATCACGGCGACCAGTTCTTCCTGAAGACTGCTGAGCAGATGGCGGCGGTGTTCAAGGACGCGCCGGACGCGCTCCGGAACACGCTGCTCGTCGCCGAGCGCTGTAACGTCACGATTCCGAAAGGGCAGAACCATCTGCCGACCTTCGGCGTGCCCGACGGCTTCACCATTGACTCGTACTTCGAGCACGTGGCGCGTGAGGGCTTCGCGCAGCGCCTGCCGCGCCTGCGCGAACTCGCGGTCTGGGGCCACCTCCGCCACACGATCGACGAATACGAGCGTCGTCTCGAGTACGAGATCGAGATGATCAAGAAAATGGGGTTCCCGGGCTACCTGCTCATCGTCTGGGACTTCATCCGCTACGCGCGCGAGGAGCACATTCCGGTCGGCCCCGGCCGCGGGTCGGCCGCCGGGTCGCTCGTCGCGTGGTGCATGCGCATCACCGACGTCGATCCGATCGATTTCGAGCTGCTCTTCGAGCGTTTCCTCAATCCCGAGCGGATCTCGATGCCGGACATCGACGTCGACTTCTGCGAGCGGCGCCGCGGCGAGGTGATCGACTACGTGACGCGGAAGTACGGCCGCGAGAACGTCGCGCAAATCATCACGTTCGGGACGATGAAGGCGAAGGCGGTCGTCCGCGACGTCGGGCGCGTGCTCGAGATGCCCTACGCGGATGTCGATCGCATCGCCAAGCAGATTCCGCCGGCGCTCGACATGACGCTCGACAAGGCGCTTGCCGAGAACCCGATCCTGAAGGACATGGCGGCCAGGGACCCGAAGGTCAAGGAAGTGATCGACATCGGCCGCCGCCTGGAGGGGATGTCGCGGCACGCCTCGGTGCACGCCGCCGGGGTCGTCATCGCGCCGGGGCCGATTACCGACTACGCGCCGCTCTACAAGGGGCAGCGCGACGAGCTGACGACGCAGTGGAACATGAAGGAGGTCGAGCGCGTCGGCCTCCTGAAGATGGACTTCCTCGGCTTGAGCACGCTGACGCTCATCGACGACGCGCTGAAGGAGATCAAGCGGACCGAGGGGATCGACCTCGACATCGACAACATCCCGCTGGATGACGCGAAGACCTTCAAGATCTTTCAGGAGGGCGCGGCGTTCGGGATTTTCCAGTTCGAGAGCTCGGGCATGCGCGAGCTGCTGCGCAAGGCAAAGCCGGACCGGCTCGAGGACTTGATCGTGCTCAACGCCCTCTACCGCCCGGGGCCATTGAAAGCGGGCGTCGTCGACGACTGGGTCGAGCGCAAGCATGGCAAGCGGGAGGTGAAGTACGAGCTCAAGGAGCTCGAGCCGATCCTGGCGGACACCTACGGCGTCATCGCCTACCAGGAACAGGTGATGCGCATCGCGCAGGCGGTGGCGGGCTTCACGCTCGGTCAGGCCGACGTGCTGCGCAAGGCCATGGGCAAGAAAGACCCGAAGGTCATGGCCAGGCAGCGCGAGTCGTTCCTCGAGGGCGCGAAGGCGAAGGGTGTCAGCGACAAGAAGGCCGTCAAGCTCTTCGAGCTGATCGAATTCTTTGCCGGCTACGGCTTCAACAAGTCGCACTCGGCGGCGTATGCGCTGCTCGCGTATCAGACCGCCTACCTCAAGGCGAACTACCCGTGGCACTTCGTCGCGGCGCTGCTCACGATCGAAGCGCAGAACACCGACAAGCTCGCGATGTATCTCGCCGAGGCGCGGGAGCGCGGCATTCCGGTCCTGCCGCCGGACATCAACGAGAGCCAGTTGAATTTCTCCGTCGAGCGCGGCAAGGGCGTCCGCTTCGGGCTGACGGCCATCAAGGGACTGGGGGAGGGTGCGATCCATTCCATCCTGGGCGCGCGCACGCAGCTGGGCGGGTCCATCGCGTCGCTGCACGCGCTGTGTGAAATTCTCGATCTCCGCCTCGCGAACAAGCGCGTGTTCGAGGCGCTCATCAAAGCAGGCGCGTGCGATTCGCTGGTCCCGCATGCAGGCGGACCTGAAGGTCCGCCTCTACGACAGATGCGTGCACGGCTGTTCGCGTCCATCGATGCGGTGTGCGAGCACGGCGCGAGGACGCAGCGCGACCGGGACCTGGGACAAACCGACCTGTTCGGCGGCGGCGATGACCTCGGCACAGCGCCCGGCCACGCGCAGTTACCGCACGTGCCGGCCTGGACGGAGATCGAGCAGCTCAATTACGAGAAGGAAGCGCTCGGTCTCTACTGGAGCGGGCATCCGATCGATCGCTACGCGGACGACCTGCGCGAGTATGGCGCCAAGACGACGGCGGATCTGAATGTCAGGAAGAGGGAAGACGACTTCGACGAGGCCGGGGCGGGCCTTCCAGTCCCGCCAGGCGGATCCGCAGGGGCCGTCGCGCATGCCACTGGGGACGCCAACGGAAACGGCCGCAATGGCCGCGGCGAGGAAATCTCCATCGGCGGCATCGTCTCCGGCCTTCGCCCGCTCAAGACGCGCAAAGGCGATCGCATGTGCGTCTTCATGCTCGACGATGCCTCCGGCAGCATCGAGATCGTGGTCTTTCCCGAGGCCTTCAAGCAGCACGGCCACCTGGCGGAGAATGGCCAGACGGTGCTGGTGAAGGGGAAGTTCGAGCGCGACGACGAGTCGGCGCGCATCCTGGCGTCGGAGATCGTGCCCATCGGCCTGATCCGCGAGCGCCTGGCGAAATCCGTCGCCATCCGGCTCTCGACGCCGCCCGCCGACCGCGCCACGTTCGAGCGGCTCTGGGACCTGTTCGCGCTCCACAAGGGCGACCGCCGGGTCGCGATCGTCCTGCACGAGCGCGACCGGCATATGCGCATCACCGTCGACGTCAACGGCATCCGCGTCCGGCCGTCCGAGACGCTGGTCGCCGAGGTGGAAAAGATCTGCGGCACCGGATCCGTGACTCTGCGATGACCTCCCCTGTCCATGCCACCTGACACCCTCGAATTCGAGGAGCCGATCGCCGTTCTCCTCAAGGAAATCGAGGCGTTGTCGATGCTGCCGCGGACGCCGCAGCGGCAGGGGGAGATCGATGGGCTCCATCGGCGGATCGAATCGATTCGCGCCGACATCTATGCCCACCTCACCGCCTGGCAGCGCGTGCTGGTGGCGCGGCACCCGAACCGCCCGACGGTGCTCGACTACGTCAACCGGTTGTTCACGGAGTTCACCGAGATCAGCGGCGACCGGCGGTTCGCCGACGACCACGCGATCGTCGCCGGTTTCGCGCGCTACAAGGACGAGCCCGTGATGATCGTCGGCCACCACAAGGGCGCGGGCGCCGACACGAAGCAGAAGATCTTCCGGAACTTCGGCTACGCGCGGCCCGAAGGGTACCGGAAGGCGCTGCGCGCGATGAAGCTGGCCGAGAAATTCGGACGCCCCGTGATTGCGTTCATCGACACGCCGGCCGCCTACCCGGGTGTCGAGTCCGAGGAGCGCGGCATCGCCGAGGCCATCGCGTTCAATCTCCGCGAGATGGCCGCGCTCGAGGTGCCAATCGTGGTCGTCGTGCACGGCGAGGGCGGCAGCGGGGGAGCGCTGGGCATTGCGATTGGCGACCGGATCCTGATGCACGAATTCGCGATTTACAGCGTCATCCCGCCCGAGGGGTGCGCGGCGATCCTCTGGCGCGATGCGGGGCGGAAGGTCGAAGCCGCGGAAGCGCTGCGGCTGACGGCGCCCGACCTGCTCAACTTCGGCATCGTCGACGAGATCGTGACGGAACCCGTCGGCGGCGCGCACACGAACCACGAGCTCGCGACCTCGCTCCTCGACGCGGCGCTCGAGCGGGCGCTTGCCGGCGTCACGGCGATGGGGACGGCCGCGCGGCTCGAGGCGAGATATCGAAAATTCCGGCAGATGGGGAACATAGGCATCCAGGAGTGACAGCCGTGAAAGCGGATCTCATCTGGCAGAGCGTCACGTGCGACGAGGGGCTCGCCGGGACGCTGTCGCGGGAGCTCGGCGTATCGCCGGTCACCGCGCGCCTGCTCTGCATCCGCGGCCACGGCAGTCTCGACGAGGCGCGGCGGTTCCTCTCGCCGCGGCTGGAAGATCTCCACGATCCGTTCCGGCTCGCCGACATGCCGGTTGCGGTCGATCGGATCCTGGCCGCGATTGCCGCGAAAGAGCGCATCGCGATCCATGGCGACTACGACGTGGACGGCGTCACGTCCACGGTGATCCTGCGGCGTGCCCTCGAGCTGCTCGGCGCGGACGTGGTCCACTTCATCCCCGAGCGTCTGCGCGACGGCTACGGCCTGCAGCCGGCGACGATCGACCGTCTGCACCACGACGGTGCGCGGCTGGTGATCTCCGTCGATTGCGGCATTCGCGCCGCGGAGGCGGCGGCGCGGGCACGCGAGCTCGGGATGGACCTGATCATCACCGACCATCACGAGCCCGACACGCAGTTGCCGCACGCGCTCGCCGTCATCAATCCCAAGCGCCGCGACTGCAGCTATCCCGACAAGAACCTCGCGGGCGTGGGCGTGGCGCTGAAGCTGGTGCAGGCGTTGTGCGGCCGCAGCGGCCGTTCGAACTGGATGCCGGCGTTCGTCAAGGTCGCCGCCATCGGCACGCTGGCCGACGTCGTGCCGCTCACCGGCGAGAACCGCGTCATCGCGAAGCTCGGTCTCGGCATGCTCTCGAAGGGGCCCCACAAGGTAGGCCTCCGCGCGCTGCTCGAGGTGTGCGGCCTCTCGGGGCGCGAGATCGACAGCTATCACATCGGCTTCGTCGTCGCGCCGCGCGTCAACGCGGCCGGCCGCATGAGCACCCCGGACATCGCGGCCCGCCTGCTCCTGGCCTGCGACGAGACGATGGGCGAGGAAGCACGGGCACTGGCGGAGCAGCTGAACGCCGAGAATCTCCGGCGCCAGCAGGAAGAAGCCGAGATCGTCGCGCAGGCCAGGAAGGTGGTCGAAACCGACCTCGAGGTCGGGTCGCGCACCGTGCTCGTCGTCGCCGGCGACGGCTGGCACCGCGGGGTCATCGGCATCGTCGCGTCGAAGCTGGTCGACACGTTCCATCGGCCGGCGATCGTCATTTCCATCGACGGCGACATGGCGCACGGCTCGTGCCGCAGCATCCCGTCGTTCAACATGCTGGGGGCGCTCGAATCGTGCGGCGAGGTGATGTCGAAGTTCGGCGGCCACAAGCAGGCGGCGGGGCTGACGATCGAGACCGCGAGGATTCGCGAGCTGCGCGCGCGCGTCAACGATTTCGCCGATGGCTGCCTCGGTCCCGACGACCTGCGACCGCGGTTGTGGATCGACGGCGCGCTCACGTTCCGATCGATCGACGAGCAGGTGGTGTCGGAACTGGCGGCGCTGGCGCCGTTCGGCGCCGGCAACCCGTGCCCCGTCTTCCGCACCAGCCGCGTCGAAATCGTCGATGGGCCGCGCCGCCTGAAGGAACGGCACCTCAAGATGGCGTTCAGGCAGGAGGGCCGCGTCTTCCGCGGCATCGCCTGGCGCGCGTCCGAGCGGGAGAGCTTCGTCGCCGAGCATCGCGCGGCCATCGACCTGGCGTTCTCGCTCGAGAACGACACCTACAACGGCGAGCGCTACCTGCAGTTGTCCGTAGCTGACTTTCGCGCGCCAGACAGTTAACCAGTCAGTTTGCACCTGTGGCGCGAACCCTCGTGGTCTGCGCTCGGCAAGCCATAAAGGCTTGCCCCACTGATATCCTGTAACTGCTTCCATGAGATGGCAGAAGTGGGGACGCTTGCTGGCCGCGATGATCGGCATCGCCGCCGCCGTCGTTGTCTACGCAACGATGGGGGAGCGCGTCAAGCTGGTGCCTGCCACCGCGCCGACGCGCATGGATCCGAAGGCCGTCATCGAGAGCTCCGGCAACATCGTCCAGCAGGTGCGCGGAACGCGACAGGATTACCTGATTGAAGCCGAACGCCAGCTGACCTACGAGGGTGGGCTCACCAAGCTCGTTGGCGTGAAGATCACCGTCCGCAACCGCGGCGGGCGCGACTACGTCGTCACCGGCCGCGAAGCGCAGGCCGGTCCCAACCAGAAGGACCTGCAGCTCACCGGCGGCGTGCAGCTGACGTCGAGCGACGAATTCATCGTCCGCGCCGACAACGCCAGCTTCAGCCAGGATACCGGCGTGATGACCGCCCCCGGGGCGGTCACGTTCGAGCGCAATCGCATGACGGGCTCCGGCACCGGCATGACGTACGACAAGAACGCCGACGTCCTCTCACTCGCGGATCAATCGCACGTCCTCCTGCGCGACGAGCACGGCAACCCGCAGCTGGAGTTCACCTCCGGCAAGTCGACCCTCGATCGGATGGCGCACACACTCGCGCTCGACGGGACCGTGCACGCGCTCCGCGGCGAGCAGCTGATCGACGCGACGCAGGGCATCGCGCGCCTCACCGAGGACGAGCAGCACATCACCGACATCGAGCTGCGGGGCGATTCGCGCGTGTCCGGCGGCGGGTCCGGCGTCGACTCGATGAGCGCGCGCGACATGAACCTGCATTACTCCGCCGGCGGCGACGTGCTCGAGCGCGCGCAGTTGCTCGGCAAGGGGGCGGTCGCGATGACGGGACAGGGCGGCGCCGCCGGGCGCCAGTTCTTCGGCGACACGCTCGACATCCTGCTCGCGGCCGACGGCTCGCTGACGAAGGTGACGGGGCGGGAGAACGTGCGGCTCGATCTACCGGGCGCGCCCGATTCGCCCGCGCGCAGCATCAAGGCGCGCACCCTCGACGGGGAAGGGGCGGCGGGGAAGGGGCTGACCTCGGCCACGTTCGCCGACAACGTCGAGTATCGCGAGGAGGCGGGAAAGGCCGCGGGCGCCCGCGTCGCGCGCTCGCGCACGCTGAGCGTCGCGCTGGCCAACGACGCGATCAGCAGCGCGGTGTTCAACGGTGCGGTGAAATTCGAGGAGCAGGGGCTGCAGGCGGCGGCCGGCGAGGCGCGCTACGACCCGGGCAAGGGCTCGCTGCGGCTGACCGGCGTCGAAGGCGGCATCGCGCCGCGCGTCAGCGACGAGCGGGTCACGATCGACGCCAACACGATCGACGTCGCGCTCGAGGGACGGTTGATGACGGCGAGCGGCGTGGTGAAGACGATGCTGCGGGCGGGCGCCTCGAAGGGGCAGGGCGATACCAGGCTGCCCGGCCTGCTCAAGCAGGAGCAGCCGGCCAACGTCAACGCCGAGACGCTCGACTACCAGGGCGCGTCGGGTCAGGCGATCTATACGGGCAACGCGACGATGTGGCAGGGCGAGACGGCCGTGCGCGCCGATTCAGTCGCCATCGACCAGGGCAAAGGCGACTTCCTGGCCTCGGGCAACGCGCGCTCGACGATTGTCCTCGACACCGGCGTCTCCATCGCGCACGCCTCGGAAATCCGCTACGCGGACGCGGCGCACACCATCGGCTACAGCTCGACGAAGAACGAGTTCGGGATCGTCACCGCGCAGGCGCAGTTGAGCGGGCCGCAGGGAGACGTGCGCGCCGATCGCATCGACGTCATCCTCGCGGACACCGGCGGGCACATCACTCGCCTCGAGGCGTACACCAACGTCAGCATGAAGGTGGATACGCGCACGGCGGTGGCGGAGCGTCTCACCTACTTCGCCGACGAGGAGCGCTACGTGATGTCGGCCGCGGGCACCAAGCCGGTGAAGGTGGTGGAATCGTGCCGCGAAACGATCGGCCGCACGTTGACCTTCTTCAAGTCGACCGATAGGATCATCGTCGACGGCAACGAGGAGATCCGCACGCAGACGCGAAGCGGCGCCAGCCCCGCGTGCACCGCGACGCCGCCCGCCCGTTCGCGTTGATGTCCACGCTCCGCACGGAATCCCTCACCAAGTCGTACAGCGGCCGCACGGTAGTCAAGGGCGTCAGCCTCGACGTCGACTCCGGCGAAGTCGTCGGACTGCTCGGCCCCAACGGCGCCGGCAAGACGACGACGTTCTACATGACCGTCGGGCTTACCGTCCCCGACTCGGGACGCGTGTTCCTCGACGGGGAAGACGTGACCGACGACCCGATGTACATCCGGGCGCGGAAGGGGATCGGCTACCTGCCGCAGGAACCCTCAATCTTTCGTGGGCTGTCGGTCGAAAAGAACATTCTTGCAATTCTGGAGACGCTCGGCCTGAGCGCCGCCGAGGAGCAGGCGCGCCTGCGGAACCTGCTGGCGGAATTGAACCTGACGCCGCTGGCGAAAGCGCCCGCCCACACGCTGTCGGGTGGCGAGCGGCGGCGCGCGGAAATCACGCGCGCGCTCGTCATTTCACCGCGTTTCATCCTTCTCGACGAACCCTTCGCCGGTATCGATCCCATCGCCGTGACCGATATTCAGAACATCATCTTCCACTTGAAGGAGCGCGGCATCGGCGTGCTGATTACGGATCACAACGTGCGCGAAACGCTGCGCATCACGGATCGGGCATACATCGTGCACGACGGCGTGATCTTTCGCAGCGGGACGCCCGATTTTCTGGCGGCGGACGAGGACGTAAAGCGCATATATCTGGGCACGGAATTTCGATTGGACTAATGGAATAAGATGGATCTCCAGTGGCGATCTCGCAAAAGCTCCACACCAAGCTCGTCCAGAAGCTGATTCTGACGCCGTCGCTGCAGCAGGCCATCAAGCTGCTGCCGATGTCGACGCTCGAATTGTCGGAACTTCTCAACCAGGAAATGGTGGAGAACCCGATGCTGGAGGAGGTCCCGACCGAAGAGCTCCAGCCCGTGGAGGCCGCGCAGGAGAAGCAGGAAGAAAAACCGAAGCAGGAGAAGGACACCTGGGACGACCAGGATTACGAATACTTCTTCGGCGATTATCTCGACGACGGCTACCGCCCGCGCACGCCGACCGAGGTGAAGGAGCTGCCGCCGATCGAGAACACGCTCTCGACGTCGGCGTCGCTGTCCGACCACCTGCTCTGGCAGCTGTCGATGCAGACCGACGAACCGCTGACGCGCGAGATCGGCGAGGCCATCATCGGCAACCTCGACGACGACGGGATGCTCGTCGCCACGGTCGAAGAGCTCGCGGCGATGGGGCCATGGCCGGTCGAGGAGGTCGAGAAGGCGCTGCGGCTGATTCAGGGCTTCGATCCGATTGGCGTCGCCGCCCGCGACCTGCAGGAGTGCCTGCTGCTCCAGCTGCGGCATCTCGGCATGGCCGGCACGCCGGCCGAGCGGATCGTCACCGAGCACATGCGGCTGCTGCAGAACCACCAGGTGCCGGAGCTCGCACGCAAGCTCGGTCTCTCCATCGACGACCTCAAGCAGCACATCGAGCTCATTCGCCACCTCGACCCCAAGCCCGGCAGCCGCCTCAACCCCTCACAGTCCCAGTACGTCATCCCCGACGTCTACGTGGTCAAGGTCGAGGAACAGTACGTCGCGGTGCTCAACGAGGAAGGCCTGCCGCAGCTGCGCATCAGCCCCGTCTACCGCCGGCTTCTCGACAAGAGTCAAACCGAGAACACCGACGAGACGCGGGCCTACGTGAAGGACAAGTTCCGCTCCGCGCTCTGGCTGATCAAGTCGGTCGAGCAGCGGCAGAAGACCATCCACAAGGTGGCGACGAGCATCATCAACTTCCAGCGCGACTTCCTGGATCACGGCATCGAGTACCTCCGCCCTCTCGTGCTGCGCGACGTCGCCAACGACATCGGCATGCACGAGTCCACCGTCAGCCGCGTCGTCACCAACAAGTACATGCACACGCCGCAAGGCGTGTTCGAGATGAAGTACTTCTTCCACAGCGGCATCGCCAGCCAGTACGGCGAGGCGGTGTCGTCGGTGACGATCAAGCAGCGGATCCGGAAGATCATCGACCAGGAGGACGCGAAGCGGCCGCTGAGCGACTCCAAGATCGTCAGCATCCTGCAGCGCGAGGGGCTCGAGCTGGCCCGTCGGACCATCGCCAAGTACCGCGAGGAGCTGAAGATCCCGACGTCCAATCAGCGGAAGGTGCTCTACTGACGGCTCGACAGACCCGCCGCCGCGCGGCCAGGCCCGCGCCGCGCCAGCCGGCCCGCGGCACCCGCCGCTTCGTCATCCTCACGGGACTCTCCGGATCGGGCAAGACCCACGCGATTCGCGCGCTCGAAGATCTCGGGTACTTCTGCGTGGACAACCTGCCGAGCTCGCTGATACCGACGATGGCGGAGCTGGCCCGGCGCGACGACGCCGGCCTCGACAAGGTGGCCATCGTGGTGGACGTGCGCGAGTCGCGCTTCCTCACGGAGTTCCCGCGCGTTTACCGGCGCCTGCGCACGACGCCTGGCGTGGAGCCGAGGCTGATCTTCCTGGAGGCCGCGCCGTCGGTGCTGGTGCGCCGCTTCAGCGAGACGCGGCGGCCCCACCCGCTGGCGCCGAACCGGAGCGTTACCGAGGGGATCACGGAGGAGCGCGAGAAGCTGCACGCCATCAGGGCGATGGCCGACCTCATCATCGACACGTCCAATCTCACCGTGCACGAGCTGCGACAGAGCTTCATGCGGATGTCGCGCGATCGCAGGGCCCGTGCCGACATGATCGTCACGTTCGAGAGC
>DATNCQ010000005.1:0-3157 GCA_035571515.1 Vicinamibacterales bacterium | reverse complement strand
CACGTCTCCGGAACTGGCCGACCACTTGAATGATCCTGTGCCGCCCGTCGCGCTGAGTGTCGCCGCATACGGCGAATGGTAAAGGCCTGCCGGGAGCGCAGATGTCGCGATCTCGATTGGAGCCGGCGCGACCGTGATCGTCGCCGTCTCGGAGGACACGCGATTGGGTAGCCAGCGATTCGAGTCCTTTGCCTGAAGTTCGGCAGTCGTGGTCCCCCACATCGTCGGCGTGCCTGCGATCTCACCCGAGAAGGGATCGAGATTCAGCCCGCCCGGCAGATCGCCGGACGCGACGCTCCACGAGACGCTTCCCAGCGTGCCGCTCACGCCCGGTGCGAGGTGAAACGGTTCTCCGACCTTCACCGACGGAATGGCCGGCATGGTGACAATGAAGGGCGGCGGATCGACGGTGACCTGCAGGACGCTCTTGGCGTCGTTGAAATCCCATGAGACATCGTAGGCGCGGAGAGACAGCAAGCCGGTGGTGGGTTCCAGCGGCGTGCCTTCGATCAACCCCGACGTCGCATCGAACGTGAGGCCCTGCGGCAACGAGATCTGCTGCACTTCAATCGCGCACCCCGCCATGCCGCCGGTGCACGACACGCGTTGCTCGTAAGGGAGGTTGAACGTGCCGTTGGGCAAGGTCGTCAGGCTGATCCGGACCGGAAGCATCCCGGGCAGCAGCCTGATGTTGCCGGAACGCGCGAGGGCGGTTCCGGCAAGCACGGCGTCGACATCATCAGGTCCGAGGTCCTTCCCATCTGTGCCGGCCTTCTTGTACTTGCCGTCCGCACGCAGGTGATCGTCGCCGCCCGCGAAGTCGACGAACTCGCGTTGCCAGTCGGCGACGGTCGGAAACAGATTGTCGACACCGGAACACGGCACGCCGGTATAGAGCTTGGCATTGCCGCCCGCGAGGACGTTTCGGCAGAACTTCCCGTCCGGCAACATGTACGCGTTGTAGGCCTTCAAGCCAGTCGAGAAACGATCGCCAAAGAAGCCGAACGAGTTGTGCGCCGACAGGTTGTTCGTGATCGTCAGGTTCGTGATCGGCGTCGGCGCCGCCAGCGGACCGCCGTAGAGGTAGTAGATCGAGGATTGGGTGCTGATGATCGTGTTGTGATCGATGGTCACGTTGTCAGGACCGTCGCCGATCAGGAACACCTTCGTCGCGCCCCAGATGGCCGCCGTGAGATCCTCGAACAGGTTGTTGACGATGGCGATGTGATTCGTGCGCCGGCTCGGCGCGAGGTCGTCGGTGCCGAGAATGTTCACGCCGCCAGCCGTATGACGGACGATGTTGTTGCGGAACACGACGTCCTGCACCACCACCCAGGGCGCGCGGCCGTTCTGGTTGCGCGGCGTGAACACGATCGGATAGCCGGACTGCGCGGCCACCCACACGTTCTCGAACACGTTGTTTTCGACCAGTACGTCCTGCGCGTTCTTGAGCTCGAAGATGTTCTTCACCATCCATTTGGTGCCGTTCCCCGGCTTGCCGGCCGCACCCGCTGCGCCGGTATCGGTGAAGAACGGATTCGGCGTCTTCCAGAACATCGTCTGGGTGTTCGATGTGCGGCCGTAGACGAGGTACTCCTGCGCCGTCGCCACGGGCGTCCACGAGATGGTCACGGCGCCATCGGCGTCGAGCGTCGCCGTCACTTCAGCGGAAGCGACCGACGCGGCGATTTGGTTCTGGTTACTGACCTTGCGCGCGACCACCTTGTAGAAGTAGGTGCCTGGAGGCAGCGCGCCCGCCCCCGGTGTCGCAGCCGCGCTGACACTCGGCGGCGCTGCGAGAATCGGGTCGCGCCAGGCCAACGGCTTGCTGAGATGGTTGTAGCGGAAGACGACGTGGGTGGTGACCAGACCGGCAATCGGCGGATCGCCGCCACCCAGCAGGAAGCTCTGGGTCGAGCCCTCGAGATAATTGTTCTCGATCAGATAGTTGCCCGGGCCGTTGAAGCCGCTGATCGCCTGCGCCTCCTGGGTGATCGCCTTGCAGTCGGACACCCACGAGTTCATGACCGTGGTGTCGCGGCTGTGCAGCGCGATGCCGCGCTTCTGGCCGATCTCCGGGTCGCCGTGGACATACAGGCGATCCAGGATCAAGGCGTACGGCACCTGGGAGAGCTCGGTCTGGGTCGAATCGTTGGCGCCGAGCGAGATGATGTCTCCGGCGCCGTTCAGGGTGGCCTGGAACTCGAGGAACAGCAGCTTGTAATGGTTCGCCTTGGCGGCTGTCCGCAGCGCCCACAGGAAATTCGGCGACTTGAGCTTCGGGAGATAGGCGGCGTACGCCGGCGTCATGCGTACGCCGGCGTCCGGCAACACCCAATCGGGCGCCGCCGACCGAATCGTCACGTAGTCGGACGAATCGCCTTTGTCCGGCAACACGAAGTTGCCGATGTAAGTGGCGTTGGGTTCGAGCGTGATCACATCGCCCGGCTGCGCCGCATCCAATGCCGCCTGCAGGTCGCCGCCCGCCGGAACCGCAATCGTCGCGGCGTGTGCCGCCGATGCTGTGAGGAGCCAGAGGACACCAGTGCTCAACGCCGGGATCCACGTACGCATTCGCTCCTCCTGATCTCGCTGCGGGTTGCAGTGACGGTCGTTGCGGTTTGAGTTGTGCCGCGCCCAAGCGCAAGCCGGGTGCCAGAAGGGATCAGGTGGTGGACGTGGAAACCCGAGCGAAATCGTTCGCCGCATGGAGTCTGCTGGCGGACCACTATCCGAATGGATAGCCTCGCTCGCCATTCGGATATAGCGCGGTGCTGCTTCTCGGTGGCGCCCGCATAAGGGAGCGATATTGATCCCGATGATCGCGGGAACCACGCGAACCCGGCTGACGGCCAACCGACCGGGAGGCGTCTAGACGCTGTGCTATCGTCAGCGGTAAGGGTCCGCGGACGCGGTGCGCCGCCGAACCGAGTGCGGAGGGATGGCCGAGTGGTCGATGGCGGTGGTCTTGAAAACCACTGAACGGGAAACCGTTCCGGGGGTTCGAATCCCTCTCCCTCCGCCAACCTTCGCTCACGCTTGCCAACGTACGCGTGAGGCACGGTTGGAAAGCCACGCGAAGGTTGTCCACCGTAGCGCGGAGCGCGAAGGTGGACCTCACCGGTTGGCAAGCCAACGCGGGGAGTAGGTCAGGACA
>DATNCQ010000004.1:0-2067 GCA_035571515.1 Vicinamibacterales bacterium | reverse complement strand
GACCGTGGCGACGATGTTCGTCGGCCTCGTCCCGATCATGTGGGCGACCGGCACCGGGTCGGACGTCTGGAAGCGGATCGCCGCGCCGATGGCTGGCGGCATTTTCACGTCGTTCGTGCTCGAGCTCGTGGTCTATCCGGCGATCTACGAAATCTGGAAGTGGCACTTCGAGATGCAGCCCGCCTGCAGCGAACAGCAGTCCGCCCCTGCCGCGCTCGCTGTCCTGGCGTCGCCCCAGCCGACGCCGTGATCGCGTCCTCCCCCACAGGATGATTTGCGGCTGCTTGACATGTGACCATCTAGTCACATATCGTGACGGTCGTGGATGCGGTCTTCAAGGCGCTCGCCGACCCGACGCGACGCCGGCTGCTGGACATGCTGTCTCGGAAGGACGGGCAGACGCTCGGCCAGCTGGAGCGCCGTCTCGCCATGACTCGCTTCGGCGTCATGAAGCACCTCCGCGTGCTCGAGGATGCCCGCCTGGTCGTCACCAAGCGGCGGGGGCGGGAAAAGCTCCACTACCTGAACGCCGTGCCCATCCACCAGATCCACGAGCGGTGGATCGACAAGTACGCCGCGCCTGTGGCGGCGATGCTCACTCGGCTCAAGAAAGACATCGAGGAGGAGAGGATGGAGAAGGTCTACGAGATCTACATCAAGACAACGCCGCAGCGCCTCTGGCAGGCGATCACCGATCCGGAGCTGCGGTCGAAGTATTCCTTCGGCGTCGGCATCCACTCGGACTGGACGCCTGGCTCCAGTTATCGCGCGCGCGCCACCGGCAGCACCACCTCGCCGGGCGTCGAGATCGCCGAGGGCGAGAACGTCGAAGTAGACCCACCTCGCCGTCTCGTGCAGACGTTCCGCGCGCTCTGGAGCGACAACGTCAAGGCCGAAGGGCATTCGCGCGTCACGTGGGAGATCGAGCCGGTCGGCGACTCGTGCCGCCTGACGGTGACGCACGACCAGCTGCGCGCCGGCGCGAACGCGGAGCTCTATGGTGGCTGGCCGATGATCCTCTCGGGACTCAAGACGCTGCTCGAGACTGGCGAGACGCTTACCACTCCCGGCTCGCTCCGCTACGTCAAGCCACAAGCCGCGGTCTGACGCGGTAAGGCGAGCGCTCATGGATCTCGGACCTCGTTTCGCGAAGCGCGTGTTCCTTCTCGCTGGCACCTACGGGATCGTCGTCCTGCTGCCGCAGTACCTGATCGAGTGGGGCCTTGACCTTCCGGCGCCGATGGCGCAGCCGGAACACTTCTACGGGTTCATCGGTGTTGCGCTCTCCTGGCAGTTCGTGTTTCTGCTCATTGCGCGCGACGTCCAGCGCTATCGGCCGTTGATGCTCATGGGTGTGCTGGAAAAGCTCTCGTTCGGTGTGGCGGTGGTGATTCTGTACGCGGCCGATCGCGTTTCGGCGGGCGTGCTGGGCGCCGGCGCCATCGATTTGGCGCTTGGCGTGCTCTTCGTCCTCGCCTTCGTCAGCTCGCGTGACAGCGCGCCAGCCGCGACCTTCACGTAGAGCCACGTTCATCCGCGCACGGGCTGCGCGCCGCGTCGCACCGCGCGATCCGGATCTGATTGAAGCCGCGATAGACCTGATGTAGGCTGCCGCCGAGGCGTTCCCATGAAACGATGTCTTGCTGCCGCGTGCGCTGCGGTCGTCTTGTCCGCCGGTTCCGCGTTCGCTCAGGCGAAAGCCACGATTACGGGCGTCCCGGACATCCCGGTCACGTCCGTCCCGAACTTCCTCAAGCTTCCACCCGGGGAAAACCTCGGCGAGTCGGTCGCCGTCGCCACGAACTCGAAAGGCAACATCTACGTGTTCCACCGGCGCGACACCACACGCCTGTTCGAGTTCGACAAGAACGGCACCTTTACGAAAGAGATTGGCAAGGGCTACTACGGCTTCGAGTTCGCCCACTCGGTCCGCGTCGACAAGGAGGACAACATCTGGACGGTCGACGAAGGGACCAATCTCGTCACCAAGTTCAGCCCGCAAGGCAAAGTGCTGATGGTGATCGGCCGAAGACCTCCGGCCGTTGACGGGCCGGTCATCGCACCGGC
>DATNCQ010000003.1:0-13840 GCA_035571515.1 Vicinamibacterales bacterium | reverse complement strand
TCGTGGCGCGCGTGCTCGGACACGTCGACCGATCCGTGACTGGTGTCTATGACCGCCACGAGTACCTGAGCGAAAAGCGTTGGGCGCTCGATACGTGGGCGCGGAAGGTGATGGCGGTCCTGACCGCGCAACCGACCCGGTGGGTAAGTAGATTGACGTGATGCGACCGGCGCATTACCATCGCACCACCTCACAAGGAGCAGCGCGTGACAATGCCAGACTGTTGCCCGTTCTGTCGCTCCCACGATCTACGCCCCCTCACGGTCGAGGGCGGCGATCTCACAGGCTTCCGCTGTCACGACTGTGACAAAACGTTCTACGTGACGGCAGAGGCCCAACCCGTAGTCAATGTCGCAAAACAAAAACAACAACACAAAGTGAAGTGAGGCCCGGCCCGCCTTCGCTGCTTGCAGCTACGGCGGGCAACCTTCGCGTGATGCGAGAGCGAAGGCTGGTGGGCCGCCCGGGGATCCAACCCGGGACACCCTGATTAAAAGTCCTTCGAAGCGATCGAAATGATTAGATTTTCTATGCTTTCCATCTGCGCACGTTGCAGAATGCGGCACCGCGCGGCAGATCGTTGCAACCCCCGCGCAACCGCCGACGCGTCAGCGTGAAGCCTTCGGCCGACCCGCTCGGGTTGTTGCGTTCTTTGCAGGACGGCCGCCGAGCCGGCCGTTGGCTCGCGAGGCGCGCGCCTTCATCGTACTGCGATGCGCGCCGATGAGGGCCGCGGGGCCGACGATATCTACTTCTGTTCGTGAGGTGGCGGACACCCGGGCCACGCGTACACGTGCCTCCGGCCGGCTGTCCGGGTGCGCTTCGAGGTACGCAGTCAACACCGTACGAATCGCACGTTCCGCCTTGGCGTGGGTCTCGGCGGCGGCATCGACAGGCAGACCCGGCACGTACGCGCTCACGGCGCCGCTGGCCTCGGTTTCAAGAACAATCGGATAGAGATGCGTCATTCGACCGCGGCCTCGCGCGGGATGCGATTAGAGGGTGAAATCAGCTCGCCGCCATCAGTTCGGTCGCGCGCGATCAGCCACGCTGCTTCGGCGCTTCCGAACAAGACGACAACATTTCCGATTTGGCTGAACAGCACGCGCGCCGTAAGAATCTCCGCGAGCACGAACAGCACGCCGATCACGATCAAGGCGACCGGCCGTCGTAATCGTTCCGCACCGCGCAAGAGTGGAATCGCAAACATGAAGGTGCCGACGAAAAACGCGAGGAGCGCCGGCCCCGCGGCGGCGGCGACCGGGCCCATGAACAGGTTGGTCCAGAGCGAAATCGGAGCGGCGTTGCCGACGCCATCAAGGACGAGCCGGCTCGCCAGCATCTCACCGGTGATGATTGAGGCGAATCCCGCGGTACCAATCATCATCAGAATCCGCGCAACGTATCCCTGGACCGGCTTCAGCCTCGCGGTGAGAGTGCTGAGTCCGAGAAATCCTGGAATGAAAAGCAGCATGCCCACGTAGAGCAGGAGGTGCGCCGTGTACCACCGCAATGGGTGATCGACCACGATGGCAATCTGCTCCGCGGGCAACATCCGCTCTTCTGGATGCAGGAGGTCGCCGATGCTCATCAAAAGCGGCCCGACGACCAGACTAACGGACGTCGTCAGTCGTTGAGCCTTTCCAGCTGGAGCAAGGGGGCTCATGTCGGCCTCCGTTCGCTTCAATTCGGTCGAACATTATCCAGAGTTGTTGACGTTGAAGAGGTGAATGGTGAGCCGGGTGGGAATCGAACCCACAACCCGCAGATTAAGAGTCTGCTGCTCTGCCAATTGAGCTACCGGCCCGAGGGGTCTCGACGCATCGCTCGGCGAGCGATGGCGGGAGTTTTACCGAGGGGATCGGCGGGAATGATCGCGCCCGGGCAAAGCGTGATTCTAGCACAGCCACGCGCCGCCCCGCCTGACGCTCGGCGCGCTGCCCCGTGATCCGAATTCGTCACCTCACGCGCTTCTCACGCATTTTTTCGTCGCCTGGTTTCCATGCCTCCACCTGCGCACCACACGGCTGCGAATCGAATCGTCTTTCAAACCGCGGCGCATGTAATGGACGCGCAGGCGTCGGCTGGCCGTCAACTGAACGTGACGGCGATGCGGACGGAGCTGAAAGCGGAACATCGCAGGTCGAGATCACCGACCCGGGCACCGTCTCGTTCGACGACTTCGCGCTGAGCCGTAAGATTTGTCGCCTGGCTGGAGCTCGCCGCAAGAGCGAAGGCTGGCGGGATACAATGACGCGACGCGCCCGTAGCTCAGCTGGATAGAGCGGCAGGCTTCGAACCTGTAGGCCGGGGGTTCAAGTCCCTCCGGGCGCGCCAAAAACAAAGTCGAAAGTCGGCAGTCGAAAGTCCTTCAGTCGCGTCGGCGCTCTCATGCCCGTACATCCGAACAGCCTGCTCGACAACGTCAACCGCTACTTCGACGCGGCGGCGGCGTTCACCGCGCATCCGCCGGGCCTCCTGAATCAGATCAAGCTGGCCAACAGCGTCTACCGGTTCAAGTTCCCGGTGCGCAAGCTTGACGGGACGATCGACGTCGTGCGGGCGTGGCGGGTCGAGCACAGCCATCACAAGATGCCAACCAAGGGCGGCATCCGCTTCAGCCCGGATGTCGACGAAAACGAAGTGATGGCCCTTGCTGCGCTGATGACCTACAAGTGCGCGATCGTCGACGTCCCGTTCGGCGGCGCCAAGGGCGCGGTGCAGGTCGACACGCGCACCTGCACGCCCGAGCAGCTGGAACGCATCACGCGCCGCTACGCGGCGGAGCTGGCGAGGAAGCACTTCATCGGCCCCGGCATCGACGTGCCGGCGCCCGACTACGGTACCGGCGAGCGCGAGATGGCGTGGATCGTCGACACCTACCAGGCGCTCAACCCCGGCCACCTCGACGCGCTGGCGTGCGTCACCGGCAAGCCGGTGACCCAGGGCGGCGTCCGCGGCCGGAAGGAAGCCACCGGACGCGGCCTCTTCTTCGCGCTGCGTCAGGCCTGCGATCAGGCGGACGACATGAAAGCGCTCGGCCTGTCGCGCGGCCTCTCCGGCAAGCGCGTCGTCGTCCAGGGTCTCGGCAACGTCGGCTACCACGTGGCGAAGTTCTGCCGCGAAGGCGGCGCGGTCGTGATCGCGATCGCGGAGCGCGAAGGCGCGATCATGAACGCCGCGGGGCTCGACGAAGAAGCCGTCTTCCAGCACCGCACGGCGACGAAATCGATCCTGAACTTCGGCGGTGCGACCAACATCGAGCCGTCGTCCACGGCGCTCGAGCTGGAGTGCGACGTGCTCGTTCCGGCTGCGCTCGAGAACCAGCTCACGGCCGACAACGCGCCGCGAATCAAGGCGAAGATCATCCTCGAAGGAGCGAATGGACCGACCACGCCGGCGGCCGAAGCGGTGTTCAGGGAGCGCGGGCTGCTGGTGATCCCGGATATCTATGCCAACGCCGGCGGTGTCACGGTGTCGTACTTCGAGTGGCTGAAGAACCTCTCGCACGTGCGCTTCGGGCGGATGGAGAAGCGCTCGCAGGAAGCAGCCGAACGACGAACGCTGAACGCGATTGAAGCCGCCACCGGGCGCAAGTTTTCGGAGGAGGAACGTGCGCGGTTCGTCCGCGGCGACGACGAGCTGACGCTGGTGAACTCCGGGCTCGAAGACACGATGGCCGGCGCCTACGATCAGCTGCGCGACACCAGGCGCCGCGATCCGAAGATCCCGGATCTGCGCACCGCCGCGTTCGTCAACGCGATCGACAAGGTCGCGCGGTCGTACATCGAGCTGGGGATCTTTCCGTAGTGTGTCGCTACTTCGTGGCCGGGGGGCGCGCCGCCATGAACGACTCGATCTCGCGCACCGTTCTTGGCGCGCCGGCCGACATCACCTTCGGCTCGCCACCGGTGATCAGCACATCGTCCTCGATCCGGACGCCGATGCCGTCGTAGCGCGCGATCGCGCGGCGCATCGACTCCTGCTCGCTCGCCGTCAGCTTCTTGAAGACCTCGCTGGCGAGGATGTCGTCCTGGCGGACGTAGACGCCCGGCTCGTTGGTGAACACCATCCCGGGCTCGAACGCACGCGTGCGATCGTAGACATCGTGCGTCTGCAATCCGAGCGGATGCCCCGAGCCATGGAATAGATAGAGTCCCGCCTGCTCGGGCGTCGCTTTCGTCACCAGCCCCAGCTTGAGGAGCTCGCGGCCGACCACCTCGAGCGACTTGTCGTGCACCTCGATGAAGCGGCGGCCGGCGCGCATCAGCGGCATCGCCTCGGTCTGCGCGGCGAGCACGATCTCATAGATCGCGCGCTGCTCGGGCGAGAAGACGCCGTCGGCGGGATAGGTGCGGGTGACGTCGGCGCCGTACCCCTCGACCTCGGCGCCGATGTCGGTCAGGAACAGCGCGTCGCGCGCGATCGGCGCGTTGTTCGCGTCGTAATGCAGCGTTGTCGAGTTGCGGCCGCCGGCGACGATTGACGGGAACGCCCAGCAGCAGGCGCCCAGGTTCCTGAACGTGAATTCGATGGTGGCCTGCACCTCGTTCTCGCGCGCCGCGGTGACGACGCGCTTCATCGCCGCCTTCTGCGCCTCGACGGTGATGTCGACGGCGCGTTGAATCAACGTCAGCTCGGTCGCGCTCTTGATCTCGCGCATCGCGTGCAGCAGCGGCGACGCATCGCGGAAGACGACCTCGGGGAATCGCTGGCGCAGCCGATCGGCGAACTCCTGCTCGCGCGTCATCACCGTGCCGCCGGGGCGATCGACGAGCACCAGCCACACCTCGGCGCGGCCGGCGCGCACCGACGAGAGAAACGCCGGCATGCCGGGCGTCGCGTAGTAGCGCGTCGACGCCGGTCCGCCGCCCCAGCCGCGCCCCTGGAAGAGCGCGTCGATGAACGCGTCGAGCTGGCGAGACGATGCGACCTCGGCGATGCCGGTGGACGCGGTGACTTCTTCCTTCGAGGGAATTCTTCCGGTCCACGCCTCGGCCAGCGGGTCGCGATCGCGCGCGAAGATCACCTCGCGCCGCTCGCGCTCGCCTGGAAGCAGCACGAGCGTCGTGTCCGGCTCGTTCATCGCGGTCAGGTAGAGCAGGTTGTCTTCCTGGCGGAACGGCCAGTCGACGTCGCCGGTGCGGCGAGCCGGCTCGCGGGAAAAGGCGATGAACACCGCGTGGTCGCCAATCGCTTTGGCCAGCGCGGCGCGCCGCGTCTGCAATTCGGCGACAGGAATCGCGGATTGCGCAGGCGTCCGCATCGCCATCAGCGCGATGGCGGCGGCGATCGCGAGCGGGAATCTCATGCGTGTTCATGATACCCTTTCGAATCGGCGCGCCCGTAGCTCAGCTGGATAGAGCGACAGCCTCCGGAGCTGTAGGCCACAGGTTCGAATCCTGTCGGGCGCACCAGCCTTCGCTCTCGATCACGCGGAGGCTGTCCACCGAAGCGCGAAGCCGCGAAGGTGGACCTCCGCCAGCCTCGAGCTACGGCTGGCAAGCCATCGGCTCACGCTCGCCAACGTACGCGTGAGCTATGGTTGGCAGGCCATGCGACGGTCCGCCGCGCCCACATCACGCGATCCCAAATGACACGTCGCCGTTACACCGCCGCTGGTACCGTGCTTGCTCCGCGGGTCGTGACGTTTTAACCGCAGGAGGCACAGATGGCTGACGAGCTCGATCCGAAATACCCCAACTCAGGGCAGCGCCGTACGGGCGAAGAAGCGAACCGCACGAGTGAAGAGGACATCACCGGCAGCGCGAGCGAAGCCGACGAGGAAGAGTTCGAGGACATCGACGAAGCCGACGAAGACGAGGACGAGCTGGAGTCGTAGCAATGCGTGCGGATGAGAAGTCCGCTGCCGACGTCACCGCAGACGTCGGCAGCGAGGGCGGAACCCCGGGCGACGTCGAAATCGTGCGTAACGATCTGCCGGCTACCGGCAGCGAAGCGGACGAAACGGCGCGGCCGCGGGATGAGAAGGTCGAAACGGTCGTGCGGGACGAAACGGGCCAGGGTAGAAGGACTCCCTGACCGCAGGCGGCGCAGTCGGCACTGGCCAGTCGCCAGTGTCAGGCGCCATTGGCCAGTCGCAGTCCTCGGGTCGGTCGGCAAAGTAATTCGGCTGTCAATCAATTAACGTTATGTTCCGTGCCGTAATCTTCGACATCGACGGAACCCTGATCGACAGCAACGATGCTCATGCACAGGCATGGGTGAACGCGGTTGCCGAGACAGGGCGGCGCGTGGAGTTCTCACGCGTCCGCCCGCTCATCGGTATGGGCGGCGACAAGCTGCTGCCGAAGGTGACCGGCGTGTCGAGCGAATCCGCCGAAGGCAAGCAGATCGCCAAGCGCCGCCGGGAGATTTTTGCGGCGGATTTCCTGCCTCGACTTCAGCCGACGCGCGGCGCGCGGCGGTTGCTCGAATGGCTGCGCGACGATCGAATGAAGCTGGTGGTGGCGACCTCGGCCGAGGAAGAGGAAGTGCAGGATCTCCTCCGCGTGGCCGGCGCCGAGAAGATGTTCGAGTCGGCCGCCTCATCGGACGATGCCGAACGGTCCAAACCCGATCCAGACATCGTCGCCGCCGCGATGAAGCGCGCCGGATGTCCCGCGGACCAGACGATCATGGTTGGCGACACACCCTACGACGTCGAAGCGGCGCGGCGCGCCGGCATCGAGGTCATCGCCCTGCGCTGCGGCGGCTGGCCGGATGCCGAGTTGCGCGGCGCCGTCGCCATCTACGACGACCCGGCGGACCTCGTCGATCGCTACGATTTGTCGCCCTTCAAGCGCTTCCCGGCCACCCGCTCGGTATAGCGCGTCACCCGCGCGAGGTCGATGCCCTTCGACTTCCTCAGCGCTGCCCACAGATCGCCCACCTTCTCCAGCCGCGCCGGCACCGTCTCGATCGTGAACGCCTTGCGATCGAAGCCGGCGTCGATCTCCTGCCAGGTCACCGGCGTCGAGACGCCGGCGTAGTCGCTCGCGCGGGCGCTGTAGGCCGTCGCCAGCGTCTTGCCGAGGATGTTCTGCAGGCAGTCGATATAGACGCGCTTGCCGCGCGCGGCCACTGCGCGTTCAACCGTCGCCACCTTCGGATGCTTCTGCGCGACGATGGTCGCGACGATCTGGCAGTAGAGGAGGCCGGCATCGTGGGGGGTTCCGGGCGGCAGCGGGATATAGATGTGCAGGCCGTCGGAACCGGAAGTCTTGGGCACACCCCGCGCGCCGAGCGTATCGAGCTCGTCGCGAATCCAGCGCGCGACGTCGAGCACCCGCTCGAACGTCACGCCCTCCGACGGATCGAGATCGAAGGCGCTGTAATCGGCGTACTCGGGATGCTGGACGCGCGAGAACCACGGGTCCTGCGAGATCGCCGCCAGCTGCGTCGTGTAGAGCAGCGCCTTGAGATCGCCGCCGATGATCTGCGGCCGCTGTTCGACGACGCTGACGACCGCGGTCCGAACGCCGGCGGGCACCTCGGCGGCGCGGTGCTGGTAGAACGGCTCCGCGGCGACGCCGTTGGGAAAGCGTTTCATCACCAGCGGCCGGTCGAGGACCGCCGGCAGCACGTACGGCGCGACCCGCACGTAGTAGCGAAACAGGTCGCCTTTCGTCAGCTTCTGTTTCGGCCAGAAGATCTTGTGCAGGTTCGTGACCTTGAGGCTGTCGCCGCCCGGAAGGGCGACGAGGCCGTCCTTGCGCGACTTCTCCAGCGCGTTCAGCTGATCGACGACGGCGGATAGCTCGGACGCGGACAGCGGCTGGCGTCGTTCCAGGCTCTTCGATCGCCGGTCTTGGTCCGGCGCGGCTCGTTTGGCGTGCGGCGCTGCCTGTGCCGCGGACGTCGTTCGGGCCGCGGGCTTCGTTCGAGCGCTCGTTTTCGCCCCCGCATCGGCCGCCGCGGCGACGTCGAACGTCGTCCGCCGCACGGCCGCTGCCTGCTCACGGTGCACTTCCTGCGGCCGCTTGTCGTCGCGCAGGCCGAGATAGACCGGGTGCCGCAGCTTCGCGTCGGCCGTCCATTCGGTGAACTTGATCTGCGCCACCAGTTCGGGGCGCGCCCAGTGCGGCCGCTCGTTGGTCTTCGGCCGGTTCCTGAACGGGCACTCCTTAATTTCGAGCGGCACCAGCAGCTTCATCACCCGCGCCAGCTCTTTCTCGTTGAAGCCGGTGCCGGTGTGGCCGACGTAGACCAGATCGCGGCCCTCGTAAACCCCGAGCAGGAGCGCGCCGAAATAGGTGCGCGTCTGCCGCGGATCGGTCCAGCCGCCGACGACGAACTCCTGTTCGTGGACGATTTTCAGCTTGTGCCAGTCGGGCGACCGCTTGCCCGACTTGTAGAGCGAGTCGGCGTGCTTCGCGATCAGCCCTTCCCAGCCGCGCGTCAGCGCCTCGTCCTTCAGCGCGCGCCCGTCGCCGGCCGACTGGCGGCTCAGGCGGAGCGTCGACGACCCGGTGGCGCCGAACACCTGCTGCAGCGCGGCGCGCCGCGCGCGCAGCGGACGATCGCGGTAGTCGGTGGCGCCGTCGCGCAGGATGTCGAAGGCGATGAAGGCGACGCGCAGTGCATCGTCGATCGCCGGCGCTCTCGCGCGCGGCCGCGCGGATCGCGACGGCGCTCCCGAGTCGCGGCCTCCGAGGTGGATGCGCCCCTGCAGGTTCTGGAACCCGGTCGGCTCTCCCTTTTGATCGAGCGCGACGATCTCGCCGTCGAGGATCAACGGCTGCCGGCGCGTCCGCGCCCACTGGCCGAGCGCCGCCGCGATCTCGGGGAACTGCTGCGTCTTCTCGTTGCCGAGCCGCGACCAGAGGCGGACGGTCGCGCCGCGCGGCGCGATCTCGGCGATCGCGCGGATGCCGTCGTACTTGGGTTCGTAGACGAGGCGGGAATCGACGAGCGGCGCGTCGACGAGCGACGCGAGCATCGGCTGCAGGATGTCGTTCATGCCGCGCGTCAGGCGGCGGTGCTCGAGCGCTTCTTCGTCGGCCGCTTCGCGACGCCGCCGCGCTTCCTGGCGCGCGCGTTCTTGCCCCCCGCTCCCTGCTCGAGGCTGCGGCGCAGGCGCTCCATCAGGTCCACGACCTCCGCCTGGCGCGGCTCCGCCGGCGCCTCGAGGTCGATCTTCTTCCCTTTGACCTTGGCCTGAATCACCTTCATCAGGTTTTCGCGGTACTCGTCGCTGTATTTCTCCGGGTCCCACGCGGCCGCCAGGCTGTTGACCAGCGCCTTGGCCATGTCGAGCTCGGGCTTGCGGATGCCGCTGTCGCCCGGCAAATCGAACTGCGTCACGTCGACGAGTTCGTCGGCGAACCGCATCACGGTCAGGACGATCGCGTTCTCGATCACCTCGACCGCGGCCAGGTGCTGAGCGTCGCGCAGGATGAACTTGGCGATGCCGATCCGCTCCGAGTCGCGAATTGCCTCGCGCAGCAGCGCATAGGCGCGTTCGCCGCCCTTCGCCGGCACCAGGTAATACGGCGTCTCGAAGAAGCGATCGTCGATCTCGTCGGCCTTGACGAAGTCGATGATGTCGACGGTGCGCGTCTTCTCGACCGCCGCAGCCTGGAAGTCTTCCTTGCTCAGGACGACGAAGTGCCCCTTCGCGTACTCGTAGCCCTTGACCAGGTCTTCCCACGCCACCGGGTGGCCGTCGCGGATGCAGACCCGCTCGAACCGCACGGGTGATTTGTCCTTGGCGTGGAGCATGCGGAACTTCGGCCGGTGGTTCCGCACCGCCGTGTGCAGCTCAATCGGAATGTTCACCAGGCCGAACGAGATCGATCCCTTCCACAGCGCCCTGGCCATGCGCTGTTACCGCCGGTTTCTGAGATCGCGCTCGGCCTCGACCCAGTCGTCGAACTCGCTGCCGCCGTGACCGCCGCGCTCGAGATAGCGGTGGTAGGCGCGCTCGCGGATCTCCTGATCGCTCGGCGAGTGGAACTCCTGCCGCGACGTCTCGCCGGCCGCCTGCGCGACGGCGCCGTCGTCTTCCGAGCGCTCGACGCCCGGATAGGCGGCGATGGTGTCCGCTTCGGGGGTGGTGTTCACCGGCACGCGGCGCGTGCGTGCGCGCGGCGACGAGGGGGCGGCCGTGTCGTTGGCTCTGTCCGGGGCTGTGCGTTTCGCCATGGCAGTTCTCTCTTATCTGGAAAGGACGCCCTCGTAACGAAGGACGTCGTGAATCAATTCAAAATCGCCGGCATCAGCGTGGGTCGCGGCTAACTCTGCAAACGGTCTACCACTACTCAGCTTTTATCTCCCGATGAGCTTGCGGATGCCCACGAGCGGGATGCGGACCCAATCGGGCCGGTTGTTCAACTCGTAGGAGAGTTCGTACAGCGCCTTGTCAATCATGAATGCCGCCAGCACACGGTCCCGCACCTGCGGGTCGTTCGGCAGAATCGGCGCGCCCTCCATCGCCGCAAGGTAGCCCTTCAGAAACGCGTCGCCTGACCAATGCTGCCACGTGTCGGCCCACGGTTCGAGCGCCGAGTAGTCGTCGGGCGCATGAACCGTGAAAGCGAAGAGCGCCGCGTAGGCGGCGTAGCTGAACGAGCGGACCATGCCGGCGACATCCTTGAGCGGCGATTGCGGCGCGCGGCGCTCCGCGATCGATCGCGCCGGCTCGCCTTCGAAGTCGAGGATGACGAAGTCTTCCTCGGTTCGCAGCACCTGTCCGAGGTGGTAGTCGCCGTGGATGCGGATGCGGACGCCGGCCGCCGATTCGACGCGCAGCGCGTCGAGCCGCGATACGAGCGCCGCGCGCTGCGCCAGCACGGCGGCGGCATGCGCGCGCGACGGCTCGTTCAGCGTGTCGAGGCGCTGCGCCAGCAGGTCGAGCGACGCCGTCGCATGCGCGCGCATGCCGTCGGCGAGCGCCGCCAGCGCCGCGCGATCGAGCGGCTGCGGCGCGAAGTCGGCGCCGGTGCCCGACGCCAGCAGGCGGTGCATCTCCGCCGTCCGCCGGCCGAGCATCGCGGCGGCCGACAGGTACCAGTGCTCGAGCGCGTGGAAGAACGGGGGCGGCGATCCGCTCTGGTCGCTGCGCGCCAGCGCTGCCGCGTCCGGCGGCTGCTCGGGCAGCGGCAGCGTGGGGCCCGACTCCGGGGTGGCGAACGCCGACCCGTCCGAACCGCTCACGCGCGGCGTGATCCGCTCGTAGTAGCGCCTCAGCTCGTTGATCGAGAAGTCCCACCCCGATCCCTGATGCTTCACGGCCGCCTGCACCACTCCCAGCGTTCCCGGTTCAAGACCCGGGCGCAGGTACTGCAGCGCGCCGGCGAGCTCGGGCGTGCGCGTGAAGCCGCGCTGGGTGAGGAACCGGCCGATCTCGAACTCGGGGTTGAGCGTCGGTTCGACGCGCCGGAACAGCTTCAGCGCGTAGCGATCGCTGACGAATGCGATGCTGTTGCTCTGGTCGACGCCGCCGCGCACCCAGCGCCGCGGCTCGGGCACTTCCAGCGGCACGCGGCGTTCCTGCGCGAGCACACGCATCCCCTCGACGCTCCCCAGCGTCGTCGGCACCTCGCCGCTCTTTTCGACCACCGCCAGCAGCCGATCGCACACGTCGTCGTCGTAGAGCGCGTCGACCATCACCCCTTTCCTCGCGCCGGTGATGCGGGCGAGCACGGCGCCGGGGTTGGCCTTGAGCGCGGCGTCGGCCGCTTCGCCGGCGAGGAGCGACAGCGGCATGAAGTAGCTCTCGCGCCACCCATCGGCGTACTCGACCGAGGCGATGGCCAGGAACGCCGGCGCGGCGCCGGTCCGCAGCGGCGCCCAGTCGGTGAAGCGCGCCTGCTTGATCTCGCGCGACTTCGCCGCAAACCACCGCTGCCGCGCGAGGAACGGACGCAGCGCCTGCCGCTCCAGCACCGCGCGGGTGCCGGCGTCGAGCACGTTCTGCCAGTCGACGCCGACGAGCAGCGCCGGCAGCGATTCGAGAATCGCCGCGTCGGGATCAACAGGTGCCGCGGCCTTCGCCGTCACCTGCACGCCGTCACGCTGCAGCGTGAACCAGTACGACGCGTAGGGGCCGAGGGTGAGGAAGTACGGCTGCTCGCCGATGCGCGGAAACTCGGTGAGGCCGTTCATCTCCACCGGGATCAGCCCGGCGAACGCCTTCAAGTCGAGCTCCGCCGGCTGCACCGACCGCGCGAGGTTGGCGACGATGAGGATGGTCTCGCGGTCGTCGCGGCGGAGATACGCGAGGATCTTGCGGTTGGGACAGCCGATGAAATCGAGCGAGCCGCGGCCGAAGACGCGATGCTGCTTGCGCATCGCCACCAGGCGCTTCATCCAGTTGAGCGGCGAGAAGGGGAAGCGCTCCTGCGCCTCGACGTTGATCGCCTGGTAGCCGTAGACCGGGTCCTGGATCGGCGGCGCGTAGAGGCGCGCCGGATCGGCGCGCGAGAAGCCGCCGTTGCGGTCGCTGCTCCACTGCATCGGCGTGCGGACGCCGTTGCGGTCGCCGAGATAGATGTTGTCGCCCATCCCGATCTCATCGCCGTAGTAGACGATCGGCGTGCCGGGAAACGAGAACAGCATCGCGGTGAGCAGCTCGATGCGGCGCCGGCTGTTTTCGACCAGCGGCGCCAGCCGGCGGCGGATGCCGACGTTGACCCGCATCTGCGGATCGGCGGCGTAGACCGAGTACATGTAGTCGCGCTCCTCGTCGGTCACCATCTCGAGCGTCAGCTCGTCGTGGTTGCGGAGGAACAGCGCCCACTGGCAGGTGTCGGGGATCTCGGGGGTCTGGTTGAGAATCTCGGTGATCGCGTGCCGGTCTTCCTGGCGGATCGCCATGAACATGCGCGGCATCAGCGGGAAGTGGAACGCCATGTGGCACTCGTCGCCGTCGCCGAAGTAGGCGCGGACGTCGGCAGGCCACTGGTTGGCCTCGGCGAGCAGCATCCGGTTCCGGTAGGTGGCGTCCATCTCGCGGCGCATCCGCCGCAGGACCGCGTGCGTCTCCGGCAGATTCTCGTTGTTGGTGCCCTCGCGGACGCAGAGATAGGGGACCGCGTCGAGCCGCAGCGCGTCGACCCCCATGTCGAGCCAGAACTTCATCACCTCGATCACCGCATCGACCACCGCCGGGTTGTTGTGATTGAGGTCGGGCTGATGCGAGAAGAAGCGATGCCAGTAGTACTGCTTCGCCACCGGGTCGTAGGTCCAGTTCGACTTCTCGGTGTCGGTGAAGATGATCCGGGTCTCGGGAAACTTCGCGTCGCTGTCGCTCCAGACGTAGAAGTTGCGCTCGGGCGAGCCGGGCGGCGCGTGGCGGGCGCGCTCGAACCACGGATGCTGGTCGGAGGTGTGGTTGACCACCAGCTCGATCAGCACCTTGATGTGCCGCGCGTGCGCGGCGGCGACGAACGCCTTGAAGTCGTCGATCGTGCCGTAGCTCGGGTGCACGTTCCGATAGTCGGCGATGTCGTAGCCGTCGTCGCGCAGCGGCGACGGGAAGAACGGGAGGATCCAGAGGCAGGTGATGCCGAGCCCCTGCAGGTAGTCGAGCTTCTCGGTGATGCCGCGGAAGTCGCCGATGCCGTCGTTGTTGCTGTCGAAGAACGACTTGACGTGGGCGTGGTAGATGACCGCGTCCTTGTACCAGAGCGGATCGTCATCGGCCGCCGACTGCGCCGTCGTGACCGGATCGGTCGTGATCGTCAGGTTCGGGGTATCGGTAGCCACAGAATGTGTCCCTGCCGGATGTCGGGATCGAAGCGAACGTAGTTCCGCGCCCCGCGCCACTCGTAGCTGGCATCGTCGAGCAGGTCGCGCACGGTATAGGCGGCGTCGGGCGCGAAACCCGGCACCTCGA
>DATNCQ010000002.1:0-15365 GCA_035571515.1 Vicinamibacterales bacterium | reverse complement strand
TTTCAATGACGCCGAGCTGCAAACGCTGGGCGTTGGGAGTGTGTAATGCGTAAGTTGATTCTCGCGCTTGGGTTTGTCGGCCTACTGGGAGCGGCGGCCCCCTTTGTCGAGGAAGTTGTGCACGCTGCAACATGCACTGGGGCGAATCCCTGCAACGCCTGCAAGAACTGCTCGTCGTGCAAGCGCTGCGGGAAGGATGGCGGCACCTGCGGAGTCTGCCGGCGTAGATGAATGTTCAGGCCGGAGGGTGGATTGATTCACCTCTCCAGCCTTAATCCCTGCAGCTGATGGGTTCAGATTCGCGACGCTGCCCGTTCGTGAACGCCACATGGCGCACGGCGGGGCGGCGCTCTCACCAGGCAGTCTTGCGGCGCGTGCGGTCGTAGGTGACGAGCACCGACGATGGCTTGGTGACCGCGGCGGCGATGAGTTTTCCAGTCAGGATCGTCTGGGCGGCCTGCTCGCGCTGCAGTCGTTCGACCATCTCCTCGATGCGGGCGAACCGCTCTTGGTCGTGGTTACGTTCAACCATGATGGGCGGAGGTTACGCCCCAGCGGCGTTCGCGACGTGTTCGGGATTGAACATACGCTCGGCGTCAGAATCCGTCCGCTACCCTTCGACCATCAGCACGCCGGGCTTTGATGCCCCGCGCCAGCAGCGTCATCAAATCAGCTTCGGGCAGGTCAAGCGTTTCGGCATCATCTTGCCATCCACCCACCAGGAGAAACGAATCTCGATCTTGCCGGTCGACTTGATACGCAGCCGCTCGATGTGTCCCTCTGAGTGTGGGCCCCATGTCGAGCGACGTGGTAACCTTCACCGTTGAGCTGGCGGGGCGCTGCGCAACGAGGTGCTCTCACTCTGCTCTCACTCTGACAGTTAAAGTTGGTGGTCGTCAGTGATGCGCAGTGCGAGAGACCCCCGCGAATTCGTTCGCAAAACCGCACGGTTCGTGCGACGTTCGCGATCGCGCAGATATCTTAAAATCCTGGGTCGCGAAAGCGGCGTGCGGGTTCGATTCCCGCCCCCGGCACTCTGCGGCGTCGGCGTCCAGCGAGGCCTCACCGTGACCGCGTGCGAACCGGCTCGAAGGCGTGACCGAGACTATGACCAGACCGAGATGGGTGTGGCTGTGCCGATGCGTGATGGCGCTCGCGGCGATCGCCGCGGCGTGGCCGGCGTCGGCACAAACCGTGATCGTGAGGACCGCGCCGGCCGGCGCGGCGATCGAAGTGCAATTGAACGCCGACGCCGCCCGGACGGCAACGGCCGACAGCAACGGCGACGCGCTGGTCGCCGTCGGGTTCCCCTCGTCATCCGCTGAAGAAGTCGACGTCCGCTTCGCGGTCGATGTCTGCGCCGCCGCCGTGCGCGTCTACCTGCGGAGCGCCGGCGCCGGACCGCCGACGCCGGCCGCCGGCTGCAACCGCACCACCATCCCCGATCTCTTCGCGATGCGCCGCGTCACCACCTTCGTCGTCGAGGTCGAGGGAACCGGTGCCTCCCTGCACCTGACGCAGGGCCCGGTGCCGCCGTCGTGGCTTGGCGCCGCGCAGGCCGCGCGCGCCGCCCGGATGCGCTTTCAAACGCCGCCGCCGGCCGCGCTGGTGGCAGGCGGCGGCCTCGGCATCGCCACGTTCGGCAAAGCGGTTGACACGGCGTGCGGGAACGTGACGTCCTGCCGCGGCGACGATCTGACGGGCGCGGCGTCGGCAGGCGCGACCTTCTGGGTGAAGAACTGGGTCGGCGCGCAGGTCACGTTCGTCAAGCCGGGGAAGGCCACGGCGAACGGCAGCGGCGACACGTTCCGCTTCAACACCACGCTCGACACGCGGCTGGTCACCCTGGCCGCGGCGTTCGGCGTCCGCGCCCGGGCGGCGCGGATTTATGGGCTGGTCGGCACGAATCACCACCAGGCGACCGCCGTCACCTCGGAAACGATCCCCGACGCCACCATCACCGTCGGCGACTCGACGGTGACCGTTCCCGGCGGCACGCAGACGTTCGAGCACCGCACCGAAGGCTGGAACCTGCTGTTCGGCGGCGGCGTGGAAGCGTGGGCGACGGGGAGGCTGGCGATCTTCGTCGAGATGCAGCGCGCCAAGCTGAAGGCGACCGACATCGGCAGCACCGAAGGCGGCATCGACGATCACGTGATGATGATTGTCGCGGGCTTGCGCCTCCGGCTGCTGCGCTGACTCTTACTGCGCGCTCAGCAGCTCGACCTCGAAGAGCAGCGTCGTGTTGGGCGGGATCGATCCGCGGCGGGTCGCGCCGTAGGCGAGCGAGGGCGGGACCACCAGCCGGCGGATGCCGCCCACCTGCATGCCGGTCAGGCCCTGGTCCCAGCCGTCGATGACGGCGCCGACGCCGAGGGTGAACGTGAACGCGTCCTTGCCACGATTCGAGTCGAAGACCAGCCCCTTCTGATCCGCCTTCGACGCGTCGAAAAACCAGCCGGTGTAGTTCACCGACAAGGTCTGGCCGCTGGCCGCCGCCGCGCCGGTGCCGGCGCGGAGGTCTGATTGGCTGAAGGGCGCGTTGTTCGACGGCGACACCGGCGAGCCGCTGCACGCCGCCGAGGCTGTCGCGAGAACCACGACCAGGAAGAACCCAGCTACACGCATCAGCAGCCTTATACCATCTTCTGCGGGACCTCCGCGAGCGCCAGCGTGTCGATCATCTTCAGCAGCGCGCGGAAGCACCGCGGGCACAGGTTGGGGACGTCGGCGTCGCTGAGCGTGTAGAAACGGTTGACGGGCGTGCCGCATGCGCTGCAGGGCGCCGGCTCGTTCACCTGTCGGCTATACATGATCGCCTCCTGTCGTGCGCGCCACGCGCCGCCGCGCGCGGGTCACTTCTGCGCGTCCGCGGGCGCGCCCTCGATGCGGCCACAGTCGGACATCGATTTCCCGTAGAACGGGTTCTGCACCACGCCGCCGCGCTGCAGCCACCGCTTGTTCGCCATCGGGCAGAACGCCACCCGCACATCGTCCGCAAACGCCGCGCCCGACGCGGTTTTGTGGGTGATGATCGCGTCGCTGATCCTGCCGAACGCCGACCGCGCAGCCGGCAGCGTTGTCGCCTGCTCGAGATCGCCAGCTGCCGCGACAAGCGTTGGCGCGCTGGCTCCTATCGCCCATGCTTCCGCTGCGATCGTCCGCGCATCGGCGGCGATCCCCGTGAGATCGTCCGCGTTCAGCGCGCGCTGAACGCGGAGATACGCGTCGACCATCGGCCTCAGGTTCGCGGTTGGCGGGGCGGCCGGCGTGACCGACGTCGGCGCGGCAGGCGCAGCTCCCGCCGTCAGCGTCTGCCGCTCGATGTAGTCGATGAGGACGGTTGCATCGCCCGAGCCGAGATCCAGGCTCGGCATCACCACCTGCTGATACTTTGCCCGCAGCGCCAGCGCGGTTGCATCCTTCGCCGCCCGCACCGCTTCCGGATCGACGATGAAGCGGGCGAGCCAGTCGCGATCGCGCCTGGCGGTGACACCGGCGAGGTCGGGGCCGAAGCGCTCGCCGCGGCCGATCGTATGGCACGCGGCGCAGTGGTTGCGGAACATGTACGCGCCCTCGTCCAGCTTGAACTCCGGCACGTCGCTGTACGACTTCGTCGGCTTCTTCGCCGTCTGCCAGCTGTTCAGCCAGTCGCCGATCGTCCGCGACATGAACTTCGGGTTGTCCATCGCCGAGATGCGCATCCACTGGGCGGTTTCTTCGTTGCCGATCAGCAGCATCGGCGTGTGGCCATCCGGGTTCGACGGATCGGGCGCGGAGTAGAGGCCGAGCTTCTTGCTGATCGCGTCGATCTCCGTCCTGTTGCCGGTGAGAAAGAGCCAGCCCGGGCCGACTTGATATTTCTCGGCGTAGGCCTTGAGCACCTGCGGCGTGTCATGCTCCGGGTCGATCGAGATCGAGTAGAAGTAGATGTCGCGCCCCATCCGATCGCCGAGCAGCTTCGCCACCTGGGTGAGCCGCGCCGTCTCGAGCGGGCAGGCGTACTTGCAGGTGGTGTAAATCAGGTTGATGGCGACGATCTTGCCCTTCACCAGATCGTCGTAGAACCGCACCTCCACGCCATCCTGCGTCGTCAGCGCGATGTTGGGGAAGTAGCCGGCGCCCCAGCGCGCGTTGTCGGCCGCGGCGGGCGCCGCGTTGAACGCGACACCCGCCAGGACTGCAATCGCCACTGCCGCCGAGGAAAACCCGCTGCGCATCGTCGTCGGCATCGCCGTGTCCTCGCTATTCCGGGTCTTCGAAGGTCACGCCGTGCGGCGTCGGGATCGGCGACGGCAGCGGCTTGAGGAAGGGATCGCCGCCGCCGTTGATCTCCCACCGCAGCAGCATCGCGTTGTCCTCGTGCGAGGTGTTGTGGCAGTGCTCCATGAACATCCCGCCCCAGTCGCGGAACTGCATCGTGATCGTCACCGAACCGCCCGGGCGCAACCGGTAGACGTCCTTGCGTCCACGCTCGGTGAGCGGCACGTTGGCAAAGCTGCCGTTGCGGGCGAGGATCTGCCCCTCTTCGAAGTGGATGTGAATCGGGTGATCCCAGCCGCCGCCATCGTTCACGAGGTGCCACACCTCGCGTGTCCCGAACTTCGGTGCCGCCGAAATGCGGTTGTAGTTGGCGTCCATCTTGTCGCCGCCGTCGACGCTGATGCCCCATGGCCCTTCGCCCATCGTCTTGCGGTAGCGGCCCGATTCCTTGGCGCCGCGGCCGAACCGGAACACGCGCTCGCGCGCCACCTTGATCTGCGAGAGATCCGGGTTCTCGATCATGACCTCCGGGATCTGGCTCTTGTCGGTCTTCAGCGGCTCGCGCACGATCTTGAACTCGAGGAAGGCGCCGACACACGGATCGGCCGACCGGCCCGACAACGCCGCCGCCAGTGAGAGGTTCCCGTCAGGTCCTCTGCCGTCTTCGTGCTCGCACAGGTTGACGAGGAACAGCGAGTCCTCGACCGCATACTTCGAGAAGTCGATGATGATGTCGTACCGCTCGGCGATGCCCATCTCGTCGGTCGCCAGCAGCGGCACCGGCTTGGGCAGCAGGTTGCCGTCGTTGGCGATCTGCACGAACTCCTGGGCCCGGCCCAACGTGTCGGCGAGCGCGAGCTTGAAGAATCGCGCGACGCTGGCGTTGAGGATGCGGAAGCGGTACTTCCGCCGCTCGACCTGAAAGAACGGCTTGTAGGCGAGGTTCACCGTCATCACATCGCCGAGGAACCCGTCGAAGTTGAAGATGTCGAACATCAGCTGGCCGTCGCGATCCCACGCCTTGTCCGCCAGCATCAGGTTGACGTCGTAATCGAGGTTGCCCCAGTCGTCCCTCGTGCCGCTCGGCAGCCGCAGGTTGACGTGGTTGCGATCGTCGATTTCCTCGTTGCCGCGATCGAGGGCGCTGTAGAGGTTGAACATCGCGGCGTTGCCCTTGTATACGTTCTGCGCGGTGAAGCTGAACATGTGGTCGTGGAACCAGTGCGTGCTCATCGTCTCGCGCCAGTCGCCTGGAATCCTGGCCACCTGCCCGTTGCCGTCCGGCGCGCCGGCCTTGTCGTCGGTCGCAAATTTGTTGATCGTGTTGTGGCCGGCGAGCACGATCGGCCAGTGGTAGTCGTAGAACTGGCCGGGGAAGAAATAGGCGCCCGTGAAGCCATCGTTCTCGGCCCCGTGATGCCCGTTGTGCTCGTGCGTCGAAATCGTGTGACGGCCGAACCCGCCGTTCTTCTTGCAATCGGCGGGCAGCCCGTTGTGATGCCGGAAGAGCATCGGCTCGCCATAGCGACCGAGCACGAGCTTGGGCGGTACCGTGCCGTTGAACGTCCACACCGAGGTGTCGAACTGGACCGGCATGTCCGGATGGAACCGCAGCGGAATCGGCGCCGCCGGATCGATCTCCGAGTTCAGTTCCTTGGGGACGCGCGGGTTGTATCGGGTGTTGGTCGTCGCCGGCGCCTGCGTCGCTTCCACCCAGGTTTTCGGGTAGAAGTCGTCGAAGTGCTGGTGCGCCCACACCGCTCCGGGCGGCCGCCCTTCGCACGGGCCCCAGCCTCCGCCGAGTTCGTCGGCCACCTTGATCGGGGTCGTGTTCGCTTCCGGCATGCAGATCGGTGACATCGGTTTCGTGTCCATCGACTGGCGTTCGAGGACGTCGAACCGCGGCATCGGCTGCGTGAACGGCTGCGCGCCGAACAGCGGGCTGCGCGGGATGCCCTCGCCATCGGCCCACGCCGTGCGGACGAAGGGGTTGAGGCCGCCAATCGGCGCCAGCAGGCCGGCGCTGGTGAAGAGGCCCCACTTGATCAGGTCGCGCCGCGAGACGCGGCCCCAGGACAGCTCCCTGATGATCTCGGCGCGGTTCTCGCGGGCTCGCTGCGCATCACGCTGCCGCGCCTTGGACGCGTTCCAGGGCAAATACATTCGGCTCATCAGTGCCTCCTTAATTGACGGTGACTACGGCACTTGCCACGGTCGGGTTCCTCGCGCGTTCCTCTGGCGGAACATCGGTCGACGCGCGCAGTCCTGCGTCGTGAGTGAGCCTGTAAGTCGTCGGATGAAAGATGGTTGCGACCGATGCCTATGAATCGACTCCCGCGCCTTTGGAACGGATGCGGGTCGACTGCTGTCGTCGCTCGCCTGGGAGATCGACGCCGCTCATCGGCAATCGTGTCGCGCAAATCGCTTGTGGCATCCTCGCCACGTCGAACTGTGTCGGCCGGGTCACGGCCGTGAGCCGTATTCCGCTACGGCCGCGCAGTAGGAAGTAGTAAGGAGGTCGACGACCAATGGGAAGAACGAGTCAATGGCGGGGCGCGGCAGGCAGGCTGGCTGCCTGGGCGTGCGTCGTTTCAGTCACCGTGCTGTCCGCGGCAGGCACGGCCGGCGCGCAGCCGGCGGCTGGCGCGATACAGAAGATCGAGTTCGGAACGGCCGGTACCATCCGCCGATCGCTCGAACGGCTCGATCACAGGTCTTTGATTACCGAGGCGGAGCGGCAACCGTCATCGTCGCCCCGGCGCTCGGTCGGCCGGAAGCTCCTCGGCGGCGCGCTGGGCGGAGTCGGCGGGTTCTTTGCCGGCGGTTACATCGGCGCCAAAATCGAGGGGCCTTGCGATTGCGACGACCCCGGCTTCAAGGGCGCCCTCATCGGGGCACCGATCGGCGCTGTTGTAGGCGCCATCCTCGGCGCGAAGTTTTTTTGAGTGTCGCGGACAATTGTTCGCAGCGCCTCACCGCTCGCCTCAGTCGCCAGTAACCAGTCCACGAGTCAGACGCTGGCGTCAGTTGCCAGTGGCCAATCGACAGTCGTAGCGCAGGCCTTCAGGCCTGCCCATCGGACTGGCCACTGGCGACTGTTTCCTGGACTGGCAACTGGCGACTGACGCCAGCGAACCAAGCGCGAAATGAGCTAAGGTTTCCTCTTCACCGCGCGCAGTTTCGCGAGCACTCCTTCGTTCAGCGCGACGACTATCCGGTTCGCGAGGGCGGAAGGGTCGGCCGCGGTGAAGATCTGGTGGTCGTTGGCGATCTGCAGCGACATCATGCGCTCCGCGATGTCATCGTCCTCGATGCCGAGCACCATCAGCGTCTCGCGTGTGTAGCGCTCGGTCACCATCATCGAGGCCGCAAACGGCGGCCCTGCCGTGCCGGCGACGATCCAGACGATGCGCGGGGTGGGTTCGCGGGGATTGAGCTCGATGTCGGGGGAGGACTCGAGGCCGCGCCGCAGCTCGTCGAACAGCCGCGTCGCGTTCTCGTCCCGGTCGCGCCGCCCTTCGGTTCGCACTTCCAGCGCGAGCTTGATCTTGTCCGCCGCCGCCGGCTGGACCGTGGGGCCCGGCGCGGCCATCGCCGCGGCGGCAGCCAGCGCGACCATCGTTTTCACGGCCCGAGTATAGCCGCGCGGCAGCCAGCCGCGCAGCCAGCAACAGACGAGGTACGTGAAAAGTCGGACGGCGCTGGTTTTGCGTCGGCTCGACCTAATGCTTCGTGTGCTCGAGCCGGCGCTGGCCACCCAGCTCTCCGAAACCCGTGAACTGCTCGGGGCGGTTCGCGACGCGCTGATCGATTTCGGCGCGGTCGGGCAGGACCAGGCGGCGCTCGCCGCCTCCATCCGCCAGCTCGACGATCTCTTCCTGCTGGTCGTCGTCGGCGAGTTCAACGCCGGCAAGAGCGCTTTCATCAACGCGCTGGTCGGGCAAACCGTGCTCGAGGAAGGGGTGACCCCGACCACGGCGCAGATTCATCTGCTCACCTACGGCGAGACGATCAAGCGCGAGACCCGGCCCGACGGCCTGCAGGTGGTCTATGCGCCCGCCGACCTCCTGCGCGACGTCCACATCGTCGACACCCCCGGCACCAACGCGATCTTCCGCGAGCACGAGAAGATCACCGCCGAGTTCGTGCCGCGGTCCGACTTCGTGCTGTTCGTCACCTCCGCCGACCGGCCGTTCACGGAGTCCGAGCGCGTGTTCATCGAAGCGGTGCGCGGCTGGGGCAAGACGATCGTCATCGTGCTCAACAAGATCGACATCCTGACGAGCCCGTCCGAAGTCGAGCAGGTGGTGGCGTTCGTGAAGGACGCCGCGCGCGATCTGCTCGGCTACAAACCCGACGTGTTGCCGATCAGCGCGCGGCAGGCGCTGCGCTCGAAGCAGGGCAATCCCGCCGAGTGGGCGCCGAGCCGCTTCGAGCAGCTCGAGAACTTCCTGCGCGAAACGATCGACGCGCCGGCGCGCTTCCGCCTGAAGCTGGCCAACCCGCTCGGCGTCGGCCAGGCGCTGGCGGGGCGTTACGCCGGCATCGCATCGCAGCGGCTCGCGCTGATGCAGGAAGACACGGCCCTGCTCGGCGACATCGAGCGCCAGCTCGCGCTCTATCGCGACGACCTCGCGCGCGGCTTCGAGCTGCGGATGGGCGCCGTCGAAAAGGTGCTCGTGGACATGGAGAACCGCGGCAACCGCTACTTCGAGGACACGCTCCGCATCGGCCGCGTCGTCGATCTGCTGAACCGCTCGCGAATCCAGAAGGAGTTCGAGGACAAGGTGGTTGCCGATGCGCCGGCGCTGATCGAGCGCGCCGTCAACGAGCTGATCGACTGGCACGTCGACCAGGAGTTCCGGCAGTGGCAGGCGGTCACCGGCAAGCTGGTGGAGCGGCAGAAGCAGCACGCGTCGCGGATGCTCGGCGCTCCCGAGGTGGGGACGTTCCACACCGATCGCGCGCGGTTGATCGAATCGGTCGGCCGGCAGGCGCAGAAAGTCGTGGCGACCTACGACAAGCGGCACGAAGGGGAAACGATTGCCGACCAGGCGCGCGTCGCGGTTGCCGCGTCGGCCGCCGCCGGCGCCGGCGCGCTCGGCCTCGGCACGCTGGTCACCGTTGCCGCGTCAACCGTCGCCGCCGACGTCACCGGCATCCTGCTCGCCAGCGTCGTGCTCGGCGTCGGCTTCCTGATCATCCCGGCACGCCGCAGGAAAGCGAAGTCGACGCTGCAGGAGAAGCTCAGCGACCTGCGTCAGCGCCTGACCGCCTCGCTGAAGAGTGAGTTCGGCCGCGCGCAGGAACTGAGCGAGCAGCGGCTGCAGGATCTCGTCGGCCCCTACGCACGCTTCGTCCGCGCCGAAGAAACCCGCTGGCGCGATGCGGAGAGTGCACTCTCTGCGTTGCAACGGCGAACTGCCACCGCCCTTGCTGAGTTGGGCGCAGTCGCCACAAAAACCTAGAGCCCGACTCGCGGCGCCTCACCGCCAGCCTCAGTCGACAGTGGCCAGCATCAGTCGTCAGTCGCAGTCCTGCGTTTGCGCCGGATGCACGCCTGACTCCCGGACTGGCTACTGCCTACTGGCTACTGGCCACTGGCGACTGACGCCAGCGTCTGACTCGTGGACTGGCTACTGGCGACTGAGCGAGCGGTGAGGCTTCGCGAAGTCTGGCCGGCGGGCCTGAATTTCGCCCGGCAGATCGGATAGAGTTCCAGCACTCGTTTCATCCAGCGGAGAGAGGCCGATGATTCTTCGTTTTTCTCGTCTCCTTACGTTGACCGCAACAGCGATCGCGTTGACGGCACCCGCCTACGCGCAGCCACCGGGCGGTGGCCAGCAAACGCCGCCTGTGAACCCGAATGCGATCGTGCCGGGTGAGTTCGTCATCGAGCCGCCGACGCTGATCAACCTCGGCTTCGAGTGGTTCGTTCAAGGCGACGACAACCGCAACGCGTCGGTCGCCGTCTCTTATCGCAAAAAGGGCGAGACGACGTGGAAGAACGCGCTGCCGCTGCTGCGGCTGCAGGGCGAGCGCATCTACGCCGAATCGCGGGTCGACTACATCGCCCCGAACATGTTCGCCGGCAGCATCCTCGACCTCGAGCCCGACACCGCCTACGAGGCGCAGTTCGTCGTCTCCGATCCCGACGGCGTCACCGGCCCCGCGCGCAAGGCCGTCGTAGTCCACACTCGGCCGGAGCCGATGCCGTACGAGGGCGGGCGTGTGTTCCATGTCTATCCGCACGGCTTCAAGGGACAGAAGACCGAGCCGGCGTTCGAAGGGCTGATGTGCGCCTACAACTTCTGGTGCGCCGGCACCGACTGGGCGACCAGCGGCCGACCGCGCGTGCGCCCGGGCGACACGATCCTCGTGCACGCGGGCGTCTACAAGTACAACCGCTACGAGTACACGAACGACCCGACGGTAAACCGCACCGTACCGCTCGACGGCACGTATTACCTGACGGCCGACGGCACGCCCGAGATGCCGATCGTGATCAAGGGCGCGGGCGATGGGGAGGCGATCTTCGACGGCAACGGCGCCTTCGCGCTGTTCGACGTCAAGGCCGCGGACTACACCTACTTCGAGGGGCTGACCTTCCGGAACAGCGAGGTGGCGATTGCCGCCGGCACGCAGTTCATCGCCGGCGCGAAGGGGCTGACGGTGAAGAAGTCGAAGTTCGAGAACGTCGGCGCCGCCATCTTCACCAACTACTCCGGGTCGAGCAACTTCTACATCGCCGACAACCGCTTCATCGGCCGCAACGATCCGAAACACCTGATTGGCTGGTCGGGGAACTTCTGGACCAAGTTCGACGGCGTCGAGGGTCAGAAGTTTCCGCCGGCGATGGCGTCGTATGTCGCGATCAAGCTGTACGGCCCGGGCCACGTCGTCGCCTACAACTACATCACCGACTTCCACGACGGCATCAACGTCGAGACTTACGGCAACCCGGACGGCTCGTCGCCGTCGGGCCCGGGGATCATCGACGGCCCGCACTACCCGACGCGCGAGTACTGGGATCGGCGGCCGGTGGCGATCGACTTCTACGGCAACTACATCACCAACAGCCACGACAACCCGATCGAGGCCGACGGCAGCATGCACAACATCCGCATCATGCGGAACATGCTGATCAACCACGCCTCGCACGCGCTCTGCAACCAGCCGGCGCTCGGCGGGCCGGTCTACTGGATCCGCAACATCGCGTATCACCTGCCGGGCGGCTCGACGCGGCTGACCAACGGCTCGGCCGGCGCGATCTTCTACAACAACACCATCCTCTCCGAGACGCAGTCGGCCGGCGCGTCGAACATCCACTGGCGCAACAACCTGATGCTCGGGGAGAACTCCGCGCCCGCGATCCTGTCGGTGAACACGTTCACCAGCTACACGTCGTCCGACTACAACGGCTTCCGCCCGAACCCCAACGCGGAAGCGTCGTTCGTGTGGACCACGCCGCGCGGCGCGGCGGCGGACTACCCGGGCCCGAATCACAACCCGGCGATGGAGACGCGGCAGTTCAAGACGCTGGCGGAGTTCAGCCAGGCGACGGGGCAGGACAAGAACAGCGTGCTGGTGGACTACGACATCTTCGTCAATGTGCCGCGGCTCGATGCGCAGAAAACCGAGGACGTGCAGAAGCTGTATCGCGCGGAAGATTTCGATTTCCGGCTGAAGCCCGGATCCGCCGCCGTTGATAAAGGTGTGGCGCTACCCAACGTGACCGACGGCTACGCCGGCCGCGCGCCCGATCTCGGCGCGTTGGAAGTGGGGCAGCGTCCATTCCACTACGGCCCGCGCACCGAACCGACGACGCGTAGCAGCGCCGGACGGTGAACTCATTCGCGGCGCCTGTGTAACCGCAGAGATCGCAGAGATCGCAGAGTCTAAAAAGGAAAAACCAAACTCTGCGTGCTCCGCGTTCTCCGCGGTTAAACAGTCAACGCGATCCAGCACTGAATCAGAGAGCAGCCTGTTCGCCGTAGAGTTCAAGCAAGAGAAAAATAAACTCTGCGCGCTCCGCGGTCTCTGCGGTTAGGCTGTCGCCGCTATCGGTTACTGCAGCAGATCGAACATCCGGCTGAACTTCACGATCAGGCTGCGGTCGGTCCGCTCGGGACGATCGACGAGATCGTAGAGCCCGCGCGTGTCGGTGTAGACGATGAAGAGCCCGGTGTTGGCGGCCTGCTGCCACCCGAACCGCAGGTTCATGGACCACAGGTCGGCGCGGTCGTTGTACTGCACCAGCCCTTGAACGAACGTCCGCGGGTTGAACGAGTAGGAGATCCGCGACCGCAGCAGGTTGGTGACGAAGCTTCCCCACGGCAGGTCGATGTCGTTCCGCTGATACGCCACCTCGGTGGTGAGCGTTTCCCCAAGCCGCATGTTCAGCGTCGGGCTGAGCGCGACGCGGTCGCCGCCGAAAAACCCGCCAATCGTCGTCATCATCCGCACGCTGACCGGCAGCCCCTGGTTCGACATGAAGACCAGCTGCGCCTCCTGGTGATCGTAGGTGCCGGGCGGCACGACAATCCCGGGGAAAATCTCGAACGGCCGGCGCACGCCCTCGAGCGTCAGGTTCATCCCGGTGTGCACCTCGGTGCTGTCCTTGAACTGCCAGTGATTGTCGATGTGCGCGTAGCCGGTCTCCTGAAAGCCGTCGAATCCGAAGAAGGCGCGCGAGTTGACGTGCGGCCGCAGTTCCTGGAGCTTCAGGAAGTCGTTGGGCCGGAATCGCGTCTGCAGCCGGAAATCGACCTTGCGGTAGCCGTCGCGGCTGAGAAACCCGACTTCTGGATTGAAGACGTCGCCGACTTCCTGATACCCCATCTCGAGGTCGAAGCGCGGCACGTTGGTTCGCGATCGCAGGTTGTAGGCATGGTCGCGGCCGTCCACGCCCGGCGTGCGCGTCCGTGCGACGAAGCTCGAGAGCATCGTCGCCTGCCCGATGCCCCATTTCCCATCGAGCGCATAGGTCTGGTTGGTGTTGCCATCCGGCGAGAGGCTGCCGGTTCCGGAGCGGTTCACGAACAGGCCGCCGACCGACGATCGGTTCGGGAGGTCGCGCGTCACGCGCATGACGCTGAAGTTGTTGGCCGCGACGCGATCCTGGAACTCGTCGGTCTGCATATTCAGCAGGCCGAGGTTGAACCGGCCCGCTTTTCCCGAGACGCGGCCGCCGGCGAGAATCGGAATCGCCTCGCCGTTTTCGCCGATGCCGATGCGGCGGCTGAAGAAGAGGTCGACTTCGCCCGGGTTGCCGACGGTGAAGAAGCCGGCGTTCTCGAGGAAGAACGGCCGCTTCTCCGGGAAGAACAGGTTGAACCGATCCAGGTTGACCTGCTGATCGTCGACCTCGACCTGCGCGAAGTCGGTGTTCACGGTCGCGTCCAGCGTCAGGCTCGGCGTCAGGTTGTATTTCAGGTCGGCGCCGACGTCGCCGATCACCGTCGACGCCACCGGCTTCTCGCCCGATTCGAGCGCGTTCGCGAGCGCGTACGGGGTCACCTTGAAGTTGCGGACGACAGGCGTGCGGATGCCGGCGACCGATCCGGCGAGCGACAGGCGGTAGAGGCTGAATTGCCTCGGGATAGGCGCCCAGTACGCGCGCTCGTTCCGCCGCCGGATGTTGCGCTGGAAGTTCATCCCCCAGACCTGGTCCGACCCGGACGGAAACCGCAGCGTGCGAAACGGAATCGCAAATTCCGCGGTCCAGCCGCGCTCGTCGATCTTCGCCTCGACTTCCCACGCGCCGTCCCAATTCAGGTTGAAACCGGCGCCCGACCCTGACTGCTGGTTGCCGCCGCCGCCTCCGCCCGTGCCGCCGCCGCCCTGCCCCTCGTTGGTCACCTGCCCGTCGTATTCAATCGCCGCGGGATTGGTGCCGAAGACGAAGCCATTCTGGCGATCGCGGTAGGTGTCGAAGATCATCTGGAAGCTGTCGCTGTCGTCGAGCGGCGCGTCGCGGCGCGAGTCGGACACGACAATCGACGCCGGATCGCGGTCGTAGCAGACGACGCCGACATACAGCGTGTCGTTCGTGTAGAGCATCCGGACCTCGGTCGTTTCCGACGCCGGCTGCCCTTCGTCGGGCTGCTCCTGCCAGAACCCGCTGATCACCGGCGCCTGAGCCCAGACCGGATCGTCCAGCACGGCGCCGTCGATCACCGGGCCTTCGGCCACCGCGACGGCCGTCGCCGTCAACCGGGCCGGTGCCGTGGCGCGCGAGGAATCAACGATCGATTGATCGGGCCCCGCCGCGGTCGTCGCGTCGGTGAGAACGTGTACGCAGAGCGCACTGATACATATGAAGGACAGGCTGGCTCGATTCATGATTGATTCGCGACACTCGATCAGAATAGTAGCCCGGTTCACCGTCGGTGAAGCATTTGTGGCGCCGTCGAACCATTCGTGGCGCCTGCTTAACCGCAGAGCCCGCAGAGATCGCAGAGTTAGAAAAGGAAAAAACAGACGCTGCGTGGTTCGGTGAATGATGCGCGGCGCGTGTGAAACCGCACAGAGAACGCAGAGGCCAAAAAGAAAGCTCAAAATTGCGGCAGCCCTGAAGGGCTGCGCTACGAGTACCTTGAACCCACTCTTGAGGCTCTGCGTGCTCTGCGTTCTCCGCGGTCAGGCAGCCGCCGCTATCGAGCGCAAGTCGCCGCTATTGAGCGCTCGACCAGAACAGGAGCCGGTTCGCAGTCCCCGTCGGCAGCCCGCTCAGGTGATTGAGCGTCGCCGCGTTGACGATCGCGTTCCTCACCGTCGCCGGCGACGCCGTCCGGTTGTTCTGCAGATATCTCGCCGCCACGCCGGCCACGTGCGGCGTCGCCATCGACGTGCCGCTGATCGTGTTCGTCGCGGTGTCGTTCGTTCTCCACGCCGACAGGATGCCGACGCCGGGCGCGAAGATGTCGACGACGCTGCCGAAGTTCGAGAACGACGCGCGGGCGTCGCTGCTGGTCGACGCGCCGACCGTGATCGCTTCGCTCACCCGCGCCGGCGACGTGTTTGCGGCGTTGATGTTCGAGTTGCCGGCCGCGATCGCGTAGGTGACGCCCGAGCTGATCGAGTTGCGCACCGCCGTGTCG
>DATNCQ010000001.1:0-29955 GCA_035571515.1 Vicinamibacterales bacterium | reverse complement strand
TCGGCAGCCGCACGTCGACGGATCGGATTCGGATTTCGAGCGTGTCACCCGGCTCGGCGCCGCGAACGGCGATGGGGCCATTCAGCGTGTGATCGCCGCGGCCGTCGTTGTCGACCCCTTCGTACACCGCGTACAGTTCGGCCGGGATCTTCTCTTTCGGGACGCCGAGCTTCTCGAAATATCGCGGGTTGCCAGTCGCCGTTTCGAGTCGAACGACGTCGCCGGAGTCGATCGTCAGGACCGGCTTCAGCGACGCGTCGAAAAATCCGCGATGCACCGTTGACGGCGAGGCTTTGAGTTCGTGCACCTTCGGCGATGACTGCGCACGAACAGTCCCAACGACACACAACAGGGTCACGCCGATCGCCGCGCACGTGGTTCGCATAGCGAGGAGACTTACTTCGCCAGCGGATTCGGCCGCATTTGGAGCTTGACGACCTTCGGCCGCGATCCTTTGCCGCCTTCCTGATGCCATGGCGTGTACATCGAGTAGCTCGTCCACATGCCGCGGCCCTTCCATCCGGCGTTTGGATCGTCAATGCGTCCGTCGATGTGCCGCGCATGGAATCCCAGCGGATACGGCACGCGCAGCGTCAACGTCTGCATCTGGCCGTTCTGCGGCCTGAGGACGAAGAACGAGTCGGCGTTGACGTCGCCGCCCAGCAGGACATCCTTTCCGAGACCGAGTGCGTCGTGGTGATCGATGTTGGTGAGATACAGCATGTCGGTGCTGGTCTCACGCGATGGCGGCGCCCCTTTGAAGGACGGGCCCGGCTTCGTGTAGACGCTCCACCCCTCGGGGCACTGCTGTCCGGTCGCGTCCGGACCATTGAGCACCTTGCACTTGCGGCGGTCGAAGCTGAGGATCTCGTGGACGCCGCGCCAGTTCTGGTAGACAACGCCGTTGCTGTCGATGGCGACGCCTCCCGAATATTTCACCGAGGCTTTCGACGGTGGGGGGATGTAGACCTCTGCCTTGCACGACATCGGCGGGTTGGCGCCTCGTTCGAGCCGGACCAGCGTCTGGTCCTCGTGACCGATGCCCGAGCACCAGATGCTGCCGTCGGTCGGGCTGATCCCGATCGCATAGCATCCAAATTCGATGCGGTGATCCTTCTTTGGATCGATCGGTTGATTCGGCTCGGTCCAGCCGCTGGAGATCTTGCCGTCGCCGTTTGTATCGACGACGCCTGGGCACCATCCCTGCGCGGCGCCCGCGTCGTGCGTCTTGTCGAACGCAACCGTGTCGAGCCAACCGACGGCGTCGTCCTGGCCGAAGACCAGGTTGTCGTGTTCGTCGAACATGTTATGGTCGGCGGCAAAGCAGCTGTCGACCATCGTGATCTTCTTCGTCTTCGGGTCGAGCAATTCGATCTGCCGCGCGCTCGGGCCCTCCATCGGGAAGTACTTCGCAAACTTGTTCCCCGGGTCCTTGCAGTACGCCGGCTGATCCTTCGGCGCACGGATCCGCGCCGTCACCCAGACATGTCCTTTCGCATCCATCGCGACGCTGCGTGGATCGGCCTGCCGCTGCCAGATCTTCTCGGTCCCCCAGTACGGAGACGCCGGCGTATTCGCATCGAGCACGGGCCCGTTCGATGGCAGCTTGATCTCGCTCGTGGTGTTCGTGCGCGGATCGAGCACCGCCAGGATGTCGGAGCTCTGGTACGGCCCGTAGACCAACCCGTTCGCGTTGTACGTCGGATTGCGCTCGTCGGTGGCGGCCGCATCGCTGCGGCGGCTGGTGGGCAGCCCCCAGTCCCACATCGAGATCACGAGGTTGCGCTCGACGCCGACGGGACGGGGCGGCGCTTCGGGATAGGCGCCGGCGGCAATTTTCTCGCTCCAATCCGCGAAGGCCTTGCGCTGCTCGCCGAGCCCCTTGAAGACGTTGCTCATGTTCGCGCCGTTGGGTCCCATCGCCGTGTGGCGGTCCCACGCCTCGAGCATGGAGGCCAGCGACCCCTTGGGGATTTCGCGCGTCGCCTTCGTGCCGACCTGATGACACGAGAAGCACGCCTTGGTCTCGAGTGCGAACTCCTGGGCCGAGTGTTCGCCCTTGGGAATCTCGAGCAGGCTCAGCCAGTAGTTGGCCGGATAGACCTGCGCGGCGGCACGCCCGTCGGGCGCGACGACACCCTTGAGATCGAGTTTCTGCCCGGGCTTTGCCGCGACGCGCGGCGAATCCACGAGGCCGTAGCCGCGCACGAACACCTGGTAGTTCGCCTGCGGCAGGTCGGGAAGGACGTAGCGTCCCTGGTCGTCGGTGACGACCATCTTCGCGAACTTCGTCGGCAGATCGGTCGTCTCGCCGATCACCCAGACGCCGGCCTCCGGACCTTTCGCGCTCGTGACGACGCCGCCGATGTCGTCGGCGTCAACCGCGACCGCCGTCCCGTTCCCCTGTTGCGCGTGAACCCAGCTGAAGGAGAGCACGAGGGCGCTCGCCGCGATCAACGCGGCCACCCTCGGATTCAAAAGCCACTTCATCTGCGCCTCCAATCCGGATGTCCGAAGCGACCGCCAGAGCTTACGGCGAATCACCCGGAATCGTCTACCATTTGCGCGGCAGGAGAATCGGGCCGATGAGACTCATCGCCGCCACCGCGGCACTGCTCGGGATCGTCGTTTCAGGCGCGATCGGCGGGGGCGCCGCCGGGCAGGCGATGCCATCGCAGTGGGATCGGGTCTACTCGCTGGCGCAGGCGAAACGCGGAGAAGCGCTCTACGTGCAGCACTGCGCCGCCTGTCACGCCGCGGACCTGACTGGCGGCGAGATTGCCCCGGCCCTGACCGGCGGAGAGTTCGCAGCCACCTGGAACGAGCTGACGCTCGGCGACCTGTTCGAGCGCATCCGCGTCTCGATGCCGCAGGGCGACCCGATGGCGCTCAGCCGGGTGCAGAAAGCCGACATCCTCGCCTACGTGCTGTTCAAGGGCAGCTATCCCGACGGTGAGACCGAGCTGCCGTCGCAAACCGAAGTCCTGCGGACCATCAATTTCCTGGCAATGAAGCCCGGTGGACCATAGCGGCGGACGTATAATCCGCCGATTACCTTCGGAAGGGAGCGCACGATGAGGCAAGCCGTCTCTCGATTCGTGGCGACCTTCGGGTTGCCGATCCTCGCGATCGTCTGCATCACCGCCGGCGTCACCGGCCAGGCGGGCCAGCAGCCGTCCACGGCCAACGGCGAGTGGCCGACCTACAACGCCGACCTGAAAGGCACGCGCTACTCGCCGCTCGATCAGATCAACGCCTCGAACTTCAGCAAGCTCGAAGTGGCGTGGCGCTTCAAGACCGACAACTTCGGCCCGTTCCCGGAATACAAGCTCGAGGGCACGCCGCTGATGGTCAAGGGCGTGCTGTACACGACCGCCGGCACGCGCCGGTCGGTCGTCGCGCTCGACGCGAAGACCGGCGAGCAGATCTGGACCTACAGCATGCGCGAGGGCAAGCGCGCGGCGGTTGCGCCGCGGCAGCTCTCGGGCCGCGGCGTCGCCTACTGGAGCAACGGCAGGGGCGACGATCGCATCCTCTTCATCACCACGGGCTACCGGCTGGTGGCGCTCAACGCCAAGAACGGCGTACCGATCGGCTCCTTCGGCACCGACGGCGTCGTCGATCTCAAGGTGGGCGTCGTGAAAGGCAAGGGACAGCAGATCGATCTCGAGACGGGTGAGATTGGCGTGCACTCGACGCCGTTCATCACGAAGGACATCGTTCTCATCGGCTCCTCCATGCGCGAGGGCGCGACGGTTCCCACGCACGACAACACCAAGGGCCTCGTGCGCGCCTTCGACGCGCGAACGGGCAAGCTGCTCTGGACGTTCAACACCATCCCGAAGCCCGGCGAGTTCGGCGGCAACACCTGGGAGAACGACTCGTGGGGGATCACCGGCAACGTCGGGGTCTGGAGCAATATCACCATCGATGAAGATCTCGGGCTCGTCTACCTGCCGGTGGAAACACCGAGCTCCGATTTCTACGGTGGCCACAGGCCCGGCGACAACCTGTTTGCGGAAAGCCTCGTCTGCGTCGATCTGAAGACGGGCCAGCGCAAGTGGCATTTCCAGTTCGTGCATCACCCGATCTGGAACTTCGACATGTCGTCGACGCCGATCCTCGCCGACGTCACCGTCGACAACCGGCCGCGCAAGGTGGTGGCGGTGCCGAGCAAGGAGGGATGGCTCTACGTGTTCGATCGCGTCACCGGCGAACCGGTCTGGCCGATCGTCGAGAAGCCGGTCCCGGCGTCCGACATCCCGGGCGAGAAGGCAGCGCGGACGCAGCCGTATCCGCCGGACAGCCTGCTCTACGCGCGCAACACGTTCTCGATCCCTGACGACCTGATCGACTTCACGCCCGAGCTGCGCGCGGCCGCGCTCGAGCGGACCAAGCGCTTCAAGTGGGCCGACACGCCGTTCAACCCTGGCATCCTCGGCAGCGTGAACGGGCTGCTCGGCGCGATCACGGTCGGAACCGCGACGAACTGGCCGGGCGGCGGCTACGATCCCGAGAACCACATCGTGTTCGCGCCGGCCGGAAACATGCCGGGCATCCGTTCGCTCGTGGCGCCGCCGCCGGGATTCTCGGACATCCGGTATGTGTCCGGCACCGAGGGGCAGCCGTTCCGCGAGGTGCTCGGACCAGGCGACTGCTGCGCGGCCGACGCACCGCGCACGGCCGAGCGCGCGCTCGAAGCACGCGCGACGGCGGCGGCTCCACCCGCGGCGGCCGCGGCCGCGGTGCCGGCAGGCGACGCGGGCCTCAACGTCCAGGGGCTGCCGATCATCAAGCCGCCGTACGGCCTGCTCGCCGCGATCGATCTCGATCACGGCAAGGTCATGTGGCAGACGCCGCACGGCGACACGCCCGACAACATCCGCAACAACGCCGCGCTGCGCGGAAAGACGATCCCGAAGACCGGGCAGCCGGCCACGTCAGGCGTGGGACTACTCGTCACGAAGACGCTCGTCATCATGGGCGACCCGCAGGTGACAGCGCCGCCCGGACGCCCGCGCGGCGCGATGCTGCGCGCGTATGACAAGAAGACGGGCCAGCAGGTCGGCGAAGTCTGGATGCCGGCGCCGCAGAGCGGATCGCCGATGACCTACCGCGTCGACGGCCGCCAGTACATCGTCGTCGCGATCAGCGGTGGGCCGTACTCGGGCGAGTACGTGGCGTTCAGCCTGCCGGGCGGGACGACGACGACGAACTGAGGATTACGGGCCACGGAGAGGCGGAGGCACGGAGACAAAAATCCGTGTCTCCGACTCTATTCGGCTCTGCTCACGACGGCTGCCATCGACGCTCCCGGCGCGCCGATCCTCAGTTGGTCGATCGCGCGCCCTTTTCGACGTTGTCCACCAGCCAGCCCGCCAAGAACGCCGCGATCTCCAGACTGTTTTTCTCCAGCATCATCATGTGGCCGTTGCCGTGGATGCCGACGTCCCCGAGGTTCACCCAGGTGTTGCGAACGCCAGCCTGCGTGAGGTAGCGGGACACGCAATGATTCGTGCTCGACGCAGCGCTCGCTTCGCCGACCACGAGGAGGTGGGGCATCCGCTGCAGGTTCGGGAGCTGACGCGCGGGCGACGCCTGCACCCAGCACCGCACCAGCTTTCCGGGAGCCGGCGTCGACTCCTGGACGAACGCGAGCTGCCTGGGCTCCGCGGCGGCGGGCGAGTAGGTGAGCGGAATCGACGCGATCCCCCATGTCACGTCCGGAGGCGGGGCATCCTCGAACCACCGGGGCGGTCCTACGGCAGTAAAACCGCGGGGCGTGCCGCCGCCTTCGACGGTGACGACGCCCTTCACGAGATCGGGCCGCTTGTCGGCAACGAGGAATCCGAATGTCCCCGACTGCGAATGGGTGAGGAGAATCGCGGGACCGATCTTGTCGAGGAGCGCCGACAGCGCTTTCTGCGCGTACTCCTGCGTCTTCACCGGATCGAGCATCAGTTGCACCTGCGACGCATAGAACTGGTCGAAGAACGGATCACGCGGCTTGCCGGTGCCCGGCCACTGCGTGTGCAGGTGCGCATTCGGAAAGAGGTTGGATTCCTGCTGCAGGCTCCAATTCTGGACTCTGCCGTCGACGTCGAACGGTGGCCGGGTGGGACCGTACACCTCCGTCGTGTACACGGACCTGCCCCGCCCGGTCTGGTCGACGACGTACACGGCGTATCCGTTGGCGAGAAAGAACTGGGCCCAACCGGGACGGTCGTCGGGCGTCGACAGGAAATTCGTGCCGGTCTGACCAGCGCCGTGCACCATGACGATCGGGTACGGATGGCGCACGTTCCTGGGGATCTGATAGTCGACGTACATCTGGCCAGCCATGTACTGACACGGCTGCGGCGCTGCCGTGCACGTGGCCGTCGTCTTCTCGACACGCGAGGTGTAATAGTCGCCGTTGACGAAGAACATGCCTTGACGGGCGACCTCGAACCCCTCGCTCGGGTTCCTGAAGCCCTTCAACGGATCCTTCTGGGTCTGGCCCTGCACACCACAGCCGATCAGCATCGTCGTGAGCGCACCGACGGCGAGCCTTCGCACGTTCCTCATCGCTTACCTCCTACACTAGTGAGATGCGCACGCACTCCCGTCAATGTGTGCCGTCGAGCGACTGGTACGGCCCCGCGGCGTAGACCACCTTGCCGCCGACCATCGTCATCACGGATTCGATGCCGCCGATCTGATCGACGGGCACCGTCAGGTAGTCCTTCGACAGCACGGCCAGATCGGCGAGCTTGCCGACCTCGAGCGAGCCGCGCAGGCGCTCGTCGTGTGACACCCACGCGCTGCCCAGCGTGTAGAAGCGGAGCGCGTCCGCCCGGCTCGGCGTCTCTTCGGCGGCGCGCAGCGCCGTGCCGCTCGCGTTCCTGCCGTCGAGGAACCACTGGAGCACCGTGAACGGGTTGTAGGTCGACACGCGGTGCGCGTCGGTCCCCGCGCCGATGGCCACACCGATCTTGTTGCCGGTCACGACCGGCGGCTCACGACGGACTTTCGCGGCGCCCTCGTGCTGCAGCACGTCGCTGCCGGTGTTGTACATCGCGTCCTGCACCGTCCAGCCGACGCCGAGCGCCTTCATGCGCTGCAGCGTCTGCGGGGAGGCGTCGTTGAGGTGCGCGATCGTCCACCGCAGCGGCGCGATCGGGAACTCCTTGTTCACGCGCTCCCAGATGCCGAGCAGGTGGTCGACGTTCGTCTCGGTGTTCCAGTGCATCGTCACCGTGAGGCCACGCTGGGCGGCCCAGCGCACGATCTCGTAGTACTTCGCCTTGTCGGCCTCCGGCGGAACCCCGTTGATGCCGTTCATGGCCCACGTGATGCGCTCGCCGATGCCGTTGAAGTGGAGCATGTCGTCGCCGAACCCCTGCGGCATCATCGCGAGGTAGTTCTGGTACTCGGCGAACTCCGAGCCGTCGGTCATCCCGCACAGGCTGTAGGCGACGCGCAGCGTGAGGTCGTGGTCGCGCCAGACCTTGAAGAGCGCCTGGTACTCGCGCGGCGTGACGTTGTTGCCGCCGGGGTCGGCGACGCCGGTGAGGCCGAGGCGATTGAGCTCGCGGAAGAACGCCTTCGTTCCCTCGACCTGCTCGTCGAAGGTGGGCTTCGGCAGCCGGTCGAACAGCTCGATGATGTTGTTGGTGACGACGCCGTCGAGGCTGTTGATGTTCAGCGCCTTGAGGGCGAGCGGCGTCATCATCGCCCACCCGTATCCCAGCTGCACGTAGACGGGATTATTCGGCGCCGCCGCCAGGAGCTCCGCCTGCGTCGGACGCCTGTGTTCCTTGAACGCGTCGAGCGTCGCCTGCGGCGTGACGACGATGAGCCAGGACCCCGGCTTCGCCTTCGCGGCCGCCTGGCGGAGGCGAGTGAGCGCATCGGCGAGCGAGGCGGCGCCGATCCAGTTCACTTCGGTGCTGAAGCTCAGGGCGGCGCGCGTGGCGTGCATGTGGGAATCGATCAGGCCGGGAATGACGGTGCGTCCCTGCAGATCGATCGTGCGCGTCCTCGGGCCGGCGAGCTTGCGGATGTCGGCGTCGCTGCCGAGCGCGGCAATCCGGCCTTCACGGATGGCGAGCGCGCTCCGAATCGACGACTGGGCGTCGACGGTGACGACCTTGCCATTGACGAGAATCGTGTCGATCTCCTGTGCCGCTGCCGGTGCCGCGCCCGAGATGAGCACGGCGCCGACGATGACGACCGAGAGCAGTCCACGCATGTGCAGCCTCCGTTATCAGGCGGACCTGAAGGTCCGCCTCTACGCCCAATCGGTTGGAGGGGCCGACCTTCCCGCCTGCGCCAAGGCTACGGCGGGCGGGCAGGCCGGCCCTACTCGATCAAACATTCGTCAGCAGCGCGACGAGGTCGCGCACGCTCGACAGGGTTTCCAGCGTGTTGATGCGCCGGACCACCGCTTCACAGCGCTCGTCGCCGAGCACGGGCGCCATCAGGCTCCGTGCCTTGGCCGCGACGCCGTCGGTCGAGAGCGGATTTTCCTTCGTGCCCGGCGCGAAGCGCGTGAAGTGGCTGACCGTGCGGCCGTCGCGCAGACGGACTTCCACGTTCGCGCTGCGCGGCGCCGCGGGATCCATCAGCGAGCGATCGCCGACGAGCTGCACCCGCTGCTTCACCGCCAGCACCTGCGGATCTTTCATACGCTCGAACGAATGGCTCGCGTCGAACGACACGGCCCCGTCGATCAGCGCGACGGCCGCCAGGTACTGGAGGTTCACGTCGGGCATCGCGCTGTCGTTGACGATGCCGGCGCCGTCTTCCGGCAGCCGCGCGATGACGCGATCGACGTTTGCGGGCGTGAGCGCATGCTCGCGGCGCAGCGTCAGCAGCGCGTCGAGCGCCGACTGGATGGGATACCCGACGGAAAACGTCTTGATCGCCGTCTCGGTCACATAGAAGCGCCGGCCGAGGTCCGCGGCCATCTCTTCGGGATGCGGCTGCGCCGAGTGCGCCTCGAGCGCGTTGTGCTCGCCTTCGAGCACGTCGGGCACGCCGCTGAACCCCGCCTGCGCCATCAGCGCCGCCGTGACGCCGTTGCGCGCGCCCATGCCGGCGAAATCGAACGCCTTCTCGACGTGTTCGACGTCGCGTTCCCAGCTCCAGATGCCGGAGACCTGCTGCGCGGCGTACGACAGCGCGTAGCGCATCGCGCGCTCGTCGAGCTGCGCCATCGACGCCGCCGCGGCCGCGGCGCCCATCGTCGCGCTCACGCCCTCGGCGCTGCGATGCGTGGCGCGCACGTGGTTGGGACCGAGCGCCATCAGCCAGCGGCAGCCGAGGTCGTAGCCGAGCGCGACCGCGCGCAGCAGGTCCTGGCCTGAACGGTTGTCGCGCTCGCCCACCGCGAGCGCAGCGGGCACGGCGGCGCAGCCGGGGTGCGCCTTCGTCACCGGCTCGAAGTCGTCGGTCTCGTCGGCGTGCGCGAACATCGCGTTGATCAGCGCCGCATTGATGGCCGACGTGCGGATGCGCGTCGTGAGCACGGAGGCTTCCGGCGTGCCGCCCTGCGACTGGACGAATCGAATCGCCATCTCACCCGGCTTGAGCCGCGAGCCCGAGACAATCGCCGCGACCGTGTCGAGCACGCGATGCCGCGTCTCCCGCAGGACCTCCGGCGGCAGCGGCTGCTGACGTGCGGCAGCCATGTAACGCGCGACGCGCCCGGTGAGATCCGAAGGCGCGGCACCGGCCTCGCGCGCACCTTGTCCGGCGGCCGCAGCCGGCGCAGGCAGCGCCGCCGCGGCCAGCAGGCCGGCGCCGCTTTCGAGGACGCGGCGCCGCGTAATGCCACTCTTTTCTTCGGACATGCAGACTCGATTCCTTCGGCTCTATCTACTTCGCGCGTCCCGTAAAGCCGCGCGACCGCATCTGAATACGAAGCAGCGTGCCGCCGCCGGCCACGTACAGCGTTCGCTTCTCCGCGCCGCCGAATGCCAGGTCCTGGCACCGCCGCGTGATGCACCAGACCGGAATGACGCCGAGATGCTGTCCACCCGGGCTCACGACCTCGATGCCAGCCTCTGTCAGCGCGTAGACGCGGCCGTCCTCGTCTATGACAAGGCCGTCGGCATTGGAGATCGGCGCCGCGTCCGCCGGGATGGTGCGGTCGCGACCCACGTATGTCGCAAACACGCGGCGATTCGCCAGCCGCCCGTCGGGGAGCACGTCGAAGGCGTACGCGTGAATGCCGCCGGTGTCGTTGACGTAGAGCGTCTTGTCGTCGCGGCTCAATTGCACGCCGTTGGGACGAGTGATGTCGTCGACGACCCGAATCGGCGCGCCGCCGGACGGGACGTAGTACACCGCCGGCGCCATCCGGCCGGGAGGTGGGGGCCCCTGCGGGAGGTCGCTGAAATAGACGCCGCCTTTGCGATCCGCGACGATGCCGTTCGGCCTGCCGAACGGGCGGCCTTCGAACGCATCGGCGAGAACGGTCTCCTTGCCGGCCGGCCAGATCACGCGCGGGCCGGCGAACCCCGCCTGCGACTGCAGCGAGATCAATCGTCCCTGCGCGTCAACCGTCATCCCGAGCGGGCCGTGGAGGTCGCCAACGAACGTGCTCACCTGACCGTCGTCACCGAGTCGAACGACGCGATTGGCCTGCGACTCGGTGAACAAAAGGCCGACGTTCGGCACCCAGATCGGATCGTCGGCGCTCTTCAGCCCGCGCACGACGACCTCGGGACGCGTCCCCGCGCTGATGACGCCGGCAATCTCCGGCGCCGGCTCCAGGACGACGGTCCCCGGGCGCGGCTGGGCGGAGGCAAACGACACGCCTGCGCACTCGACGACGACGGCCAGGAGCACAACGGCGCGCAACGGATTCCCTGCGGCTATTGGGTCGCCTTCGTCGCCACGGCCTCAGGCGGATCGTTGCGGATGATCTTCCCGGCTTTCATGACGAACCTGACGCGCTGCAGCTCGGTGATGTCAGCCAGCGGGTCGCCGGAGACGGCGATCAGGTCCGCGTACTTGCCCTTGTCGACGGATCCGAGCTGGTTCAGCCATCCCATCACTTCGGCGTTGACGACCGTGCCGGCCTGAATCGCGCGCGCCGGCGTCAGGCCGCCGTGGCGAACGAGCATCTCGAAATCGAGCGCCTGCGCACCGTGCGGATACGTCGAGCCGTCGGCGCCGCTCCCCATCATGATCTTCATCCCCTTCGTCGCGGCAGCCATCTGCACGGCCTTTTCGAAGATCGGGATCATCCGGTACTTGCCGCCCGTGCTCTTCGCGTCGTTGTCGTCCATGTAGGGCTCGATGTAGCGCTGCAGCGTCGGATCGTAGAAGAGCCCCTTGGCGACCATCATGTTCGCCTGTTCCTGGTCGAGGTCGTAGGCGTGCTCGATGGTGTCGCACCCCGCGATGATCGAGTTCTTCTGCCCCTCGCCGCCGAGCACGTGACAGCCCGCCTTCTTGCCGAGCCGATGGGTCTCGTCGATCAAGGCCTGCAGCACCGGCATCGGATACATCACCACGTAGTGCGCCTTGCCTGCGGCGTCGAACGAATAGCCGCCGGTCGGGAACAGCTTGATCCAGTCCGCGCCGTGGGCGATCTGCTCGCGGACCGCCGCGCGCGCCTCGTCCACCGTACGCACGACGGTGCTGGCGAGCGGATTCTCCACCTCCCCTGGAGCCCGCGGCTTCGCGCCCCAGACGATGCCGAGCGTCGACACCTGGTAGCGCGGGCCGTCGAACCGTCCTTCGTTGATCGCGTTCTTGATCTCGACGTCGGCGTAGCCGTTGCCGTGCGAGCTCATGTCGCGCGCCGAGGTGAAGCCGGCGCGCAGGTCGTTCTGCGCGTTCTGCACCGCGATGAGCATCGACTTCTCCGCGGTCCCTTTCGGGCCGCGGGTGTTGAACATGTGCGTGTGCGCGTCGATCAGGCCGGGCAGGACGGTCGCCTGGCTGAAATCGATCACCTGGGCGCCGGCCGGAATCCTGACCGCGCCCTCGGCGCCGACGTCGGTGATGCGGTCGCCGGTGACGATCACGACGCGGCGCGTCAGCATCTGGCCCGTCGTGCTGTCGAAGAGCCGTCCCGCGCGAATGGCAATCGTTCGAGGCGCGGGAGGGCACTTGAAGACGCCGCCGTCGGATCCGACGCATGGGGTCGGGCCCGCGCCACGCCACGGCGCCGGCGCCGGCTGCACCTGCGCCGCTGCGGCCGTTGCAAGGAGGAGGGTGCCGACCGCGATGAGAAAGGTCTTCTTCATGCTGGGCCTCTCGAACGCAAACGGGAAGGGCGCGATGATAGCACCTGCCCACCGGTGAAATCCGCGCTTGAGCGATGTAAAAACGCTCTAGATGACGCCAATCGCCAGCAGGTGTGCACTCATGCCGACAATCGACGGCTCGGCCTCGAGCAGCCCGGCAAGCTCGATGATATCGGCGCGCGCGAGCGGATCCGCCCACCGCGTGTCGAAGTCGGGGAGAAAACCCGCCGGCCCCTCGACGCCGAGCACCCGGATGTCAGAAAAGCCGGCATCGGCGAGCTCCTCCGGCAGTTCGTCGGGCCGATGGAAGTAGGCGGTCGTGAAGTAGTCCAGCCGGCTGGTGTCGTTGCGGTGCTGTCCCTCCCGCAGGTCGCGATCCCGGATCTCGACGAACGCGGGGTCGCGCAGCAGCCCTCGCACCAGGCCGTCGAGCGCCGACGCGTAGCGCGAGATCGCGGCGGCGACGAGCACGCCTGGGCGCGTCAGCACGCGACGCGCCTCGCGGAGCGCCTGCAGCCGATCTTCGCGAGCCGTGAGGTGGTAGAGCGGGCCCATCACGAGCACCGCGGCCATGCTCGCATCCGGATGCGGGAGGCGCCGCGCGTCGCCCGTCTGCAGGCTCGCAATCGGCCGATCCGCGGCCTCGGAGCGCCGCCGCGCCTCGCCGACGAGACGCTCGGACGCGTCGACGAGATGCGCTTCGTATCCCTGGCTCGCCAGCCACAGCGAGTAGGCGCCGCCGCCACCGCCCACGTCGAGAATCCGCGCCGGCGGCCTCGGGAGCACGCGGGTCAGCACCTGCTTCGTGCGCTCGAACTCGAGCTGGAACGCGCCGCTCGAGAGCCTGTCCTCCTCGGAGTAGCGGTCGTAGAACGCGAGCACGTCTGCAGGGAGATCAGGCGGCATCATGATCGAGCGGCGACACTCGTCAGCGGCGCCTGTCTGTCTCTTCGTACCAATCGTCGTGCAACGACGACTCCTCGCATCGATGGCACGACGTCCATCGCCATTGGTGGCGGCAGCCGGGACACCGTCCCCGGGTCAGGAAGGTGTTCCACACCGTGCCGCATCCTTCGAAATACGGCTCGGGCGTGTCGGTACAGTCACAGTGCCAGAGGCTCGACGCCGACGGCCGCCAGCCGCACAGCGGGCATTTGATGCCGCTGAGCCGCTCGTCCTCTTCCTCGTCTTCGATGACGTCGACGAGGATGCGGTCGGCGGCGCGATCGTCTTTCAACAGGTGCCATGCCATGAGCGAGTTCGTTCCGATGATCAGGCGGTGCTCGATCGGCGCGCGATGAGCCACGCGGCGATCAACACGATCGGCGGCAGCAGAGGAATCGCGAGCGTCAGCAGATTGAATCCGAACGAGACGAATCCAAACCCACCGCTACCTGACGAGGGAAGAAACAGCCCGCGGAACCGGTAGAGCAGGTAGGCGACGACCGCCAGCACACAGACAGCCATCCATGCGCTCGATACGAGCGCGACCCGCGCGAACGACCACTCGCGAAGCGGCGGCATGTCAGGGTTCGACGCCTCGCTGCCACTACGCGCCGAGTTGACCGGCCAGATCCTTGAAGTCCTTCGCGGCGACGTCGACCGACGAGTCGGGCTGCAGGTCGGGCTTGCCCTGCGGTCCGTATTCGAGCGGCCTGGTGACGAAGGCGGTCCTCAGACCCACGCCCTTTGCGGCGCGCAGATCGCCGAGGTGCGCCGCGACCATCATGACCTCGCCGACCTTCAGGTCGAGGAAGTCGGCCGCCGACTGGTACACCTCGCGATCGGGCTTGTAATGGCGCGCGAGCTCGGCGCCCAGGATGCAGTCCCACGGCAGACCGGAATGTTTCGCCAGGTCGGTCATCAGGGAGATGTTGCCGTTGGACAGCGGCGCGATGATGAACTTCTTCTTGAGCCGCGTGAGCCCGCCGACCGAGTCGGGCCAGGGCCGCAGGCGATGCCAGGCACGATTGAACGCGTCGGTTTCGGCCTCGCTCATCCCGGTCACACCGTAATCGATCAGCAGTTTGTCGAGGATCATGCGATGCAGCCGATCGAGCTTCGTCCACGGCAGCTCGCCCGTGCGGACGCGGTTCATGCTCGGCGCGTATCCGGCGCGCCACGCGTCCGCGAATTTCTCCGCGTCGATCGACAGCCCCTTGCTCGTCGCGAGCTGCGCGACTTCCTGCGTCACCGACGAGCGCCAGTCGACGACCGTGCCGAACGTGTCGAACACGAGCGCCTTCACCGGCGCCAGCTCCGCCCTGCCGCGCGTGCCAGCCTGAGCGGCGGGCGAGGCGGCCGCGCCACGAGCGGCTGCCTCCGCGCCGACGATCGTCACCGCTGTCGCGCCCAGGAATGTCCGGCGTGATACCGCGCTTCGACGAGTCATGATGCCTCCAAGCCGCGTCCTACCGTCGGCATCCGTTCCTGGTCTCCTCGAACCCGTCGAACAGGCGTGCCGCGCTCGCGCCGGCGAGCGTGTCGAGCCGGTGCGGCTGCCCTTTCTCGACCGTGTATCGAGCGACCGTCCCCTTGGAACGGAGGAATTCCGCTTCCTGCTGCATCTCGCCGTGCCACCGGTACTCGTCGAGCTCGCCGACGTACATGAAGACGCACATGTTCGCAATCGCCAGGAGCTTCGCCGTGCTCGGCTGCCACATGTAGCCGGGGAACGCCGTCACCGAGAGGAAGTACTGCGGATTGGCGGCCGCCACGTGGAACGCCGCGATGCCGCCGTTCGACGGCCCCGCGATGTGGAACTTCCCGTCCTGGATCTTGTAGTCCGCGAGCACCATCTTGAGGAAGTCCGGGAAGATGCGCGCGCCGCCTTCGAAGAACAGATCGCCGTCCGGCGCCGCCGGCGCGACGACGATGTAGCCGCGCTTCTCGGCCTCCGCTCGAAAGTTGCGCATCAGCGTGCCGTCGACGGTGTTCAGCGTCTGCGGGCCGCCGCCGAACACGAGGATGCCGGGATACGCCTTGGCCGGGTCGTAGCCGTTCGGCAGCACGACCTTGTAGTGCACGGTCGTCCCCGACACCTTCTTCGTCTTGTCCAGGAGTTCAGCGTGCGCGGGCTGGCTCGCGGAAATCAAAACAGCCGCGGTGGCGACAACCAGAGATATGAGGCCGGTCGTTTGCTGCTTCATCCGACGTTCTCCTTGCTTCGATACCAGCGGGTCACCGCGCCGGAGCGTTCGTTTCGGCGAGGCGCTTCCTGAAGTTGGCCTCCGAGTCGTCAATCATCTTCGTCCACTGCCCGGGCTGCAGCGCCAGCGGGCTCGGCCGCTTGTTGGCCCACAGCGCGTCGAGCTTCCCCTTGAGGAGGTTCTGCGGATGACCCGAGATGAGGATGTCCGGATTCAACGCGCGCAGCGCCTTGTAGGAGTTGAACGCATCCTCCGGGCGCGTGTCGTACTTCGCGTCGCCCGTGATCGGTCCCGGCGGTCCGCCGAAGACGATCTGATACGCCCGTCCGTTCTCCTGCGTGTTGATGAAGTACGCGGCGGCGCCGAGGGTGTGCCCGGGCGTCCAGATAACCTTGATCGTGGATCCGCCGAGGGTGACGTCATCGCCGCTCTTGAGCACGCGGCCGACCTGGATCGGCTCCTGACCCCACGTCTCGTTCGACGACAGGTCGTGGCCGCTGACGAGCGCCGGCACCTCCGCCTCCAGCGCCGCAACCGTGGCGCCGGTGATGCGCCGTATCGTCTCCATCGTCTCCATGTGGTCGTAGTGCGCGTGGGAAATCAGCATCAGCTTGATGTCGGCCGGCTTGTACCCGAGCTTGACGATATTCGGGAAGACGACCGCAGCCATCTTCTGCGTGCCGGTGTCGATGAGGATGTGGCCCTGCGGCGTGGCGACGAGGATCGAGGCGATGTTGTTGGCGCCGACGTAGAACACGTTGCCCATGATCTCGAAGGGGGCCTGCGGCTCGCTGTCGGTGTCCGGCCGTCCGACGCGGTCCATGAACCACGCGGTGTCCTTGCCGCCGATCGCGAGCGGATCGGGCGCCTCGGCTTTCTGCGCCGCGCCGGTCACGGCGATGGACACGACAGCAAACACGACTGCGGGCACGAGCACGTTACGCATGGGACTCCTCGGAACGTTGCGGCGTTCGATGGCAGCGGCCACCTGCGTGGCCGCGCGGATCACATCATCGGATGGAGGCATCGAACTGACGGATGCGAGCTCGATCTATTTCAGCGCGTAGACGTCGTACTTCACGTCGGTGCCGACACGCTCGCCGACGGCGACGGCCTGCAGCCGGGTCAGCCACTGGTAGCGTTGGTCGCCGGTCTCGAACAGCGGCGCGGCCCGCAGCGACGCGCCGGCCTGTGTCGTCTGGCCGATGCCGTTGTACGTCACCAGGATCAGCGCGCCATCGTCGGTTCTCAGCGTGAGCCGCACGTCGAGCCGGTAGCTGCCGTCCGCGCGGTTGGTGATCCAGTCGCCGGCGGGCACCTGGATCGACGCCTTGAGGCGCGGGCCTTCGAACCGGCCGCTGTTGATCTGCACGATCGTGCGCGTCCCCTGGGGACCGTTCTCGACGACGGTGCGCGTGCCGGTCTGGACCTGCAGCGACCCGAGATACTCGAACCCCGGGCCGGGTGGTGCGGCCGGCGATTTCTGGGCGAATGCCGCCGGGGCGGAGGCGAGCAGCGCGAGACCACAGAACGATGCGATGGCGAGGCGCACGGGTTCCTCCTGTGGAGTAGACGCGGGACTGGAGAGGCCGGATGCTAGCACATCGGGACACACGTCGCTGGTAATGTACGCGGCGATGGCCCCGCGCAAGGCAACGTCATCGCGATCGACGCGCGGCACCCGGCTCAATCGGCTCACGGTGACGGACGCATTCAAGTCGTTCGTCCTCGATCAGCTGGAAGGACTGGGCGACGTCGTGCCGCGCTCGATGTTTGGCGGCGTCGGCCTGTATTGCCGCGGTGTCTTCTTCGGCATCCTCGCGCGCGATGTCCTCTACCTGAAAGTGAACGACACGAACCGGCCGGATTACGTGAAGGCCGGCATGGATCCGTTCAAGCCGTATCCGGACCGGCCGAGCACGATGCAGTACTACGCGGTGCCGGCAGACGTGCTCGAAGCGCCGACGGAGCTGGTCGCGTGGGCGCGCCGGTCGATCGCCATCGCCGATCGCCCATGACGCGCCGGACTCGCTCCTCGCGGAGTCGCCCTGTCTCGCCTCCTAGAAGCCCACGACGTCCGGCGTGGTCGGCCGCGGAAGGACGCGCGCAATTCGCCGCGCGGCGCCAGAATGCGTCATCACGATGGTGTAGACGTGACCGCCGGGCTCGAACCGCCGCTACTGCCGCGCCTTGTCGAGCCATGCGGCCAGCAGCGCGCGCGCGAGAGCGCTGTTCTGATCCGTCGACAGAACCTCCAGCTGCACGACACGATTCTGTCCGAGGCTGGCGAACACACCCTCGATGACGTACGAGACCCCGAGCCAGGTTGCACGGGACGTGTAGGACGCCGCACCGGCGGACCCGCGACCCGACGCACACGCCAAAGCGGCCGCGGCCGGAGCGACGTCGCGGGCCGGCCACACGGCCACGCGCAAAACGACGGTGAGATCGCGGGGTGGCGATGCCGCGGCCACCGCGCTCGGAGGCGGCAGCCCTGGGCACGGCGATGGCCCAACCGGTTCGACAACCCACCCAGCCGGCACAGGGACAGCGGTTTGACCGTTCGCGGCCGCCGGCGCGCTGGTCCATGCCAGCCCGTCGACCGCGACAGGTTCACCCACGACGACTCGCTGGCCCTGGAGGCTCGTCAATGAGTTGCGCAACGCGCTTTCGTTGAACGCCATCCACTCGGCGGGGCCCACGTAACGGGCGACGAGTTTCTCGGGACCGAGATCGAGGACGGCATAATCCATCCTGACCTCCTGATTCGGGTCCACGGCGGTTCCGAGTGCACCGCCCAGAAGGAGCGGCGCGGCACCCGATGGCGGTGGAACACGGTTGTCGCGTGCGGCCATCGACAGGGGCTCGAACGTCTGCGTTCCCACCAGTGCTCCCTCGAGCTGCCTGGGACTCCACGGCGACACGACCCGATCGATCCGCAACGCGATTCCAGCGGCGTGTCCGTCGGTCTCGGCGCGAGCGCGATAGGGCGACATGTCGGCGAAGCCCTCGGGCAGTCGCAGACCGAGCCCTTTCGCGTCGATGCTCTGGAAGCTGCCGAGCCGCAAACGACGCGCGGGTATCAGCTGATCGAGGCCGTGCGACTCCAGAAAGTCCTTCACCTCGTTGACCGGGATCGCGAAGCCGATCCCCGCGGCGTTGGTGAGCCGCATGCGAATCACGCCGACGGCAAACCCGTCTCGCGTGACGAGCGGACCACCGCTGTTCCCCGGGTTCACGGTGTTGGTGACCTGGAGGTACCGCCGTGTGCCCGTGTCGTCTGCCCGCAACGCGGAAATCGCCCCGGGCGTCGTGCTGATCTCCGGGACGAGGTCCGGCGCCGTGGCGACCTTCCCGACTTCGACTTCGCGGCCGAACGGGTAACCCAGTGCATCCACGGCGAGCCCGCTCGTGACCACATCGGAATCGCCGAGCGCGATGTAGGGCAGATTCGAGCCGCTGACGAACAGGACCGCGAGATCGAGCGCGGGATCCGACGCGGTCACGGATGCCTCGACACACGGCGACGAGAGTGCGCGGGCAGCGACCACCTCAGGCCTGAAGCAGACGTCGACTCGCGAGACCTTCAGCGTGACTCGTGCCTGCTGCAGACCCTTCGTGACGAGGAACTGGTCGGTGCTGTTGACGACGTGATCGTTGGTCAGGACGTAGCCGAACGGCGATATCACGAATCCGCTGCCGCTGCCGATCTCGACGTGATCGAGATCGACCGTCCGCTTGAAGCCGACCTCGTCGATGGTTTCGGCGTGCACGCTGCCGGAAAGGCGAATGAAGACGGCCGCATCCGCGGGCGACTTCGCCCGCTGAGCCGCGGCAGGCACCCCCAGCAGCACGAGGGCCACCGCCGTTGCCAGCGTCACTTTCATGAACGCCTCTCCTACGGTTCTGCGCGCGCCGGCGCACGTCCGTCGTGAATGCGTGTTTCCAACCATCGGCCCCTATCGCGATTTGGTCCACCGGCCGTCGAAACTGGGAGTGAACGCTTTCCCGTCCGCTGATGTCTGGCATGTGACCGTGAACGCATCGTTGCCGGCCGCGAAGGTCAGCGCACAACGATCCTGCGTCGGCTTTCCGGCAGCCACGCCGGAGGTGAGGAACGTCCACGTGTTGCCGTTGAGGGTCACTGTCCCGGAACTGAAACCGCCGCCGCTGTCGATCGCGGAGGTGATATAGGTCTTCTTGACCGGATCGTAGCCAATCGTCATCCTGCCAGTGACCTTTCCCATCGGACCCGTTTGATCGAACTGGCGATCCACGAAAAAGCCGCCAAGCATCTGATTGCGGTCGGTCCCCGTGACCTTGCCTGCGGGCCCCGCTTTCACATCGCCCTGAAACGCCCAGTTTCCAGCAAAGACCTCGAGTCTCTTGTGTTCGGGCCCAGGCGCCGCCGATTGCTCCTGTGCTGCGGCGGCAAGAACGAGCATGCCAATTATCCCGAGGGTGAAGAAGCTGCGCATAGTCACCTCCACGGGCAGAAACGGTGATGTCCTATCTTTCGCGACGGTGGCCGGGGGATCGATGAGGGGTCGCGCGCGTCACCACGAGCCAGGTCACGTGCGCCGGGTCTTCCGGGGAATCAGCGTTGGGAACGAGCGCGACGAATACTAGACCATTCGCGTATGGGAGAAAAGACGGGACCTACGGACGAGGGCGACGGGTGATGGCCACCAGCTCCTTGCCGCCGACGGCGGTGTTCCCGACGGTCATCCCGACCAGGTCATAGCCGGCGCGGCCGGCTTCGAGCAGCTCCTTCTCGAGCGTCGACGTCTTCGTCGTCGCCATCAGCCTGTATTCGAACCTCGTTCCGGGATCGTTGCTGTCGCGCTCCAGGATCACGACGACCTCGTCTCCGCCGAAGGCGCTGGCGAACACGGTCTGGCCGCGGTACGCGAACCCCGCGTCAGCGGCCGACTGCAGCTCCCTCTGCATCGTCGAGGTCCTGGCGGTCGCGAGGAGCCTGTACGAGTAGCGGGCGCTCGATGGCTGGACCCGGGACATGATGACGACCACTTCCTGGCCGCCGATCGCGGAGTCGCCGCCCATGACCTGCTGGAAGCGATAGCCGGCGCCGGCCGACTCGTTCAACTCCTTCTCCATCGTCGACGTCTTGTTCGTGGCGAGGACTCGGTACTCGACCGTCTGCTGCGCGAGGAGCGTCGCGCCGAACAAAACGCACCCGGCAAGCGCAAAAACGATTCTCATAGGCGTCTCCCTGGCGGGCTGGTGGGGCGCCCGCATGGGTCCTTGACAGGTGACCTGTCCCGTGATTGCATCCTATCGAAAATCCAGGAGGTCGTGCATGCGAACCGGACGCCCATCAGCCCTTGCGTTCGCCGTCGTCGCCGTAGCGGTTCTCCTCGGCGCCGCGGTCTCGGCGCACCACAGTCGCGCCGGCTACGACCCGACAAAAGAACGGCTGACGACGCTGAATGGCGTCGTCACAGCCGTCATCTGGCGGAACCCGCACGTCTATGTCAACTGGGACGCGAACGACGACAAAGGAACGGTCGTCCACTGGACCGGTGAGCTCTCGTCGCCGTCGACGATGATCAGCGAAGGCCTGAGCCGCGACACGTTCAAGCCCGGGGATCCGCTGACCGTCACGTTCATGCCGACGAAGGCAGGCACGCCGCAGGGCCTCGTCATCAAGATGGTGCGCGCGGACGGCCACGTGGTAATCGACCTGTCGGAGCGTCGCGGACTGCTCGAGCAGTAGCACAGCTGCAGGAAGGGCGGATAGACATGCGACTGCGAATCAGCGTCTCGATCGCGATGCTCATAGCCGCGCTGTCGCTGGCTCACACTGCGGCGGCCCAGGCGCGCAACCAGGAGCCGGCGAAGCCCGAGGCCATCGGCTCCGTGCCGCCGCCCGAGGGCTGGAAAGCGTGCCCTCGGTGCCAGAACGCGGAAGATCGGAAGCGCGACAACACCGAGTACAAGGTCGAAGGGCATCCGTTCAACCCGCGCGATCTCTCGGGCGTGTGGGGCTATCAGGGCGCGAGGATCTTCGTCAAACCGCCCGCGTTCACGCCATGGGGCAAGCAGCAGTTCGATGCCACCATCGGCGAGAAAAACGCCGCCGGCGAACCGCTGCACTCGAAGGACAGATCGGGCGAGGGCACCGGCTCGCAGATCAATTGCGATCCCAAGGGCTGGCCGCGCCTCCACACCTACAACTACGGCTTCGAGTTCGTGACGCTGCCCGACCGCGTGGTGCAGTTCTTCGAGATGACGCACACGTGGCGCACCATCTGGACCGACGGCAGAAAACTTCCCGCGAGTCCGCCGGAGCCGCGGTGGATGGGATGGAACGTCGGACGCTGGGAGGGCGATACGTTCATCGTCGAGTCGACCGGCTACGACGACAGGTCATGGCTCTCCGACACCGCTCCGGACGGGGGATGGCCTCACAGCGACGAGATGCGCGTCGTCGAGCGGTGGCGGCGGCTGAACTACGGCACGATCGAGGCGCAGATCACCGTGATCGATCCCAAGACGTATGTCGAGCCGTGGGTGACCGCGGCGGCGACCATCCCGCTGGTTCCCGGCGCCGAGCTGTGGGAAAACTACTGCGCGCCGTCCGACTACAACGGGTTCAACAACGACGTGTTTCTCCCGGTGGCCACCGGGCAGAAATAGGCTTGCCATGATGATGAGTCGACGAGCCGCCGTGGTATCGCTCCCCCTGTGCGCCGAGCTGCTTGCGGCCGCCGCGCGCGACGCCGGCGCGCAGACGCAGGCCGGGCCGGCTGCGGCACCGGGTGCGCCTCTCCCGCCGGTGTTCAAGCACGACCTGCCGAACGTGACGATGGATGACTGGGAAGTGACGGTCAGCTGGGTCGACTACGCGCCCGGACGCGTTGGCGCGCCGCATCACCACCCCGGCTTCGTGCTCGCGTACGTTCTCGAAGGCGCCGTCGTCGCGAAGATCTCGGGACAAGGCGAGGAACGGACGTACACGGCCGGACAGATGTTCTACGAACAGCCCGGCGCGACGCACGAGGTCTCGAAGAACGCGAGCCAGACGCAGCCGGCGCGCCTGCTGGCGATGATCTTCGCGAAGAAGGGATCGACGCTGACGACGCCCGCGTAACACGCGCGCGTGTCGCGCGCGCTCGGTGATGCTAGTGAGTCGGCGTGGCCTTGCCCCATCGAGCCTGCCACCTGGCTCGCAACCCCGCTCGGTCCACCTCCTGGCCGCGCAGATAGACGCGGGCAATCTTTCGCACGTTGGCGATGTTGTCGAGCGGATTGGCATCGAGCACGATGAAGTCCGCGCTCTTGCCTGAAGCCACCGTACCGAGCTGGTCGAGCCGCAGCACGGCTGCCGCATCGCGTGTCGCGGCAACGATCACTTCGGCGGGTGTGAGGCCGGCGGCGACCATGTTTTCGAACTCCACCAGCGTCATCATGCCGATCCATCGATTGGCATCGCCCGCGGTGTCGCTTCCAAGAACGAGCCGCACGCCTGCGGCGTGTAGTTTCCTCGTATTCGCCAGATCGAACACCTGCGCCCCGGCGGCCGGCGCGCCGGCGGTCCGCCGCTTCTCGTACATCTCGGTTCGCGCGTTGATCATCACCGGAGCAATGGTTTCCCGTACGAGCGGATCGTCGAACCAGGCTGGTGTTCCAGCCGGACCAATCAGGGACGCGCGGTTGATCCCGCCGAGGTTCGGCGTGATCCAGATGTTGTGCTCCTTCGCGAGCGTGATGAACTCGTCATCCACCGGCGCATCGCGGATGCTGTGCAGGAATCCTTCGACGCCCGCCCGCACGAGCCCTTTGGCATCCTCCAGTTCGAACACGTGGGCGATGGCGCGCAGATTGTGCTTGTGTGCCTCGTCCACGGCGGCCTGATAGATCTCAGGCGTCAGCTTCTTCTGGCGTCCGTTCCTGTCGTCGACCCAGATCTTGACGAAGTCTGGCTTGTGAGCCGCCAGATCCTGGACGGCCTTCCTGGCCTGCTCGACGTTGGTGACGGCGTACGGTACGTCGTTGCGCGACGGGTCGTTGGGACCCGACCCGGGCCACGCGAGGCCTCGGCCGACGGTCCGGATGATCGCCGCATCGGGGATGATCTCGTCGCGCAACTCGTAGGCGAGCTCGCCCATGTCGGTGCCGGTGCTGATGGTCGCGGCGACCCCGTGATAGGCGTAGCGCTGCAGGTGGTCGATGTAGTTCTCTCGCGTGAAGTTCGCCTTCGACATGGTGCCGTTCGCCATGTCCAGAAATCCGAGATGGCCGTGGGCATCGATGATCGCGGGCATCACCGTCTTGCCCGTCAGGTCGACGCGCGTCGCGCCGGCCGGCGCCTGGAGCTCGCCGTTGCGGCCGACGGCGGTAAATCGGTTGCCTTCCACGACAAACGCGGAGTTCTCGAGGGGTGCGCCGCCGTCGCCGGTAATGAGGCGCGCGCCCTCGAATACCGTTGCCGCCGATGCGGCGGGGGGTTCGCTGGCGCGCTGCGACGAACAGCCGGCGATGACTGCGCCCAGCAGCACGGAAAGACCGCAGACCAGGAGCTTTTCACGGCGCATGTGAGCCTCCTTGCAGCACGCGCCGGCTGCCGTGCCTCGGCGCGCCAACGCAAGCCCGCGCGGCGCGGATGGTAGCACGCGCGCCGGACGCGCCGGCCCTCTGCGTCTACTCCACCCGCTGCATCACGCACCACGTGCCTTCGCCCGCCTGGCTGGCGACGCCCGTCCAGGCGCCCGGCAGTCCGGCAAGCAGATCGTCCGGCGAAAGATGAATCGGTGTGTGCGCGCCGCTGCTGTTCACCCAGATCAGGATCCCATCACGTGAGAGGACGCGCTCGACTTCCGCGGGAAACAGGAACGCGTTGATGAGTACGGCGGCCGACGCCGATCCGTCGCGCAGCGGCAGCATCGCGCCGTCGGCCTGGACACGATGGCCGGGACGCACAGGCGCGCGCCGCAGCATCGCGAGCGACAGATCGATGGCGACGACGGTCCCGAACCGTTTCGCGAGCAGGGGCGAATACGTCCCGATGCCGCTGCCGATCTCCACCGCGAGACCACGCGGCGTCGTCGGCGCGTCGAGTCCTCGCGTGAGGGCGTCCACGACGACGGCGGTGCGCTGCGGCGAGGCTCGCGTGTGCCATTCATCGGCGAGACCGTCGAAGAACTCCGCTACCTGATCGCGCAGTTCGCCAGTCCAGCCGCCCGGCTCGAGGCCCGCCGCGCGCCGCGTCGCAATGCGCATCGGATGGTCCGGGCCGCCTGAGCGGGACGACTCATGCCCTTCGATCGGAACCGCCGGCAGGTAGCGAATCGCCATAGGCAAAATCATGAATCATCCCGGCCAGCCGCCGCCGGTTGGACAGGCGGCTTCGATCTGGTTACCCTTCGGCGCCGGCTTTCTCGCTCCGGCCACCAGGCACGAAGGGCACGCACTTCGCAGGATGGTTTTCGTGAAGCTCTGGCATAACAACCTGACCCTCCTCGCGCTGCCGGCTGCGCTGGGCATCGCGCTCACGACGCCGGCGGCCGGTGCGGAGGCGCCGCCCGCCATCGACGGCCTGCTGGCACGCGTCAGCCAGAGGATTGCCGAGTTCTACGAGCGGGCGCAGCGCGTGATCTGCATCGAGACATCGACGGTGCAACCGATCGATTTCCGGTTTTCGACGCTGGGCTTCGCCCGGACCGTCGAATCAGAGCTACGCGTCGAAGCCGCGGAGGATGCCACCCGCGAGGCCACGATCGTGCGCGAAGTCCGGAAAGTGAACGGGCGCGCGCCGCGCGACAAGGACAGCACGGATCGCGCCGGCTGCACCGATCCGAACCCGCTGTCGACCGAGCCGCTCGCCTTCCTTCTTCCCGCCCATCGCGAGGAGTACCAGTTCCGGTCGGCAGGCGTCGGAAAGGACCGGAACCGGCCGGTCGTCATCATCGATTTCTCGTCGGTGAACCGCAGGAGCAATGCCGAGCTGATCGAGGACAAGGCGGGACACGACGACTGCTTCGACTGGTCGGGACATGTGGCGTCCAGAGGGCGTATCTGGGTGGACGCGAACACTTACGACGTGCTGCGCATCGAGCGCGGTCTCCCGGGGCTGCTCGACGTGAGGGTGCCGCTGCGCATTCAGCGGCGTCACAACCTGGACAACTACGTCGTGATCGAGCGGGAGGACACGACGATCCGTTACCGGACGGTGGCCTTCAGCGACCCCGACGAAGTGTTGCTGCTGCCGGAATCGATCGAATCGCTGATCGTCGCGCGCGAAGGCCTCCAGTCGACGCGCCGAAGCCAGACCTACTCCAACTACAGGCGTTTCGTCGGCGAGGGCAGGGTCGTCGAGTAAGCAGTCACTCCAGCAGCGCCGCGAACTCCGCGAGCGCCATCGCCGTCGCGCCCCAGACACGCTCCCCGGCGATATCGAAATACGGAATCTTCTGCAGGCCGCCCGGCACCTGATCTCGGAGCCGTTCATCCCAGCCCACGGCGTCGGGCTCGAGCAGGCGTGTCACGGGCAACTCGATGAGCCGATCGACTTCGTCCGCCGCCAGCGTGAAGTCCGGGCGCGCGGCCGCCGCGCCCACGACCGGATGCAGCAGGTGTCCGCTGACGGCAATCGGGATCGGCGTCAGCCTCCCGAGGATCTCGACGTCGCCGGAACGGATCCCTGTCTCTTCACCTGCCTCCCGCAGCGCCGCGTCTTCGATGGTCTCGCCTGGATGATCCAGCCGCCCTCCGGGCAGCGACACCTGGCCGGTGTGATGGCGAAGCGTGGAGCCACGGACCGTGAGCGGGATGTGCCATGCATCCGCGTACGGGTAAAGGAGCAGGAGTGCGGCGGCAGGCCTGAGCACCGCGCCAGGTTCCGGCCACAGCCGAGGGACTGGCGCCATGCGTAACTGTGCTTCGAGACCCGGAAGCGGCCTCGCGAGCCGGCGGCGGAGGTGGTCTCGAAGGGTCAACTCATCGTCTATTTCGTCTCCTTGAAGATCAAGTCGACATCCGCCTTCACGCGCACCGGGACGGGCGTCGCCTCGTAACCGGCGTACTTCGCCGGCGTCTTCCAGGCGGCGGACACTTCGTCGACGCTCTTGCCGGCGCGCTTGCCGTCCTGCGCCACCTTCACGAAGTCCTTCACGTAGGCAATGAACTCGCGGAGGTCGGTGCGCGTGGTCGTGGTCTCGTTGTGCCCGTTGACGATCTTCTCGACGTTGTTGCGGTCGGCGAAGTCGGCCGCCTTCGTCAACGTGTCGGCAAAGCCGATGCCGGTGCCGCCGTTGTTGGAGTCCATGCCGGGCAGGCCCTTGTTGGCGAATACGTCGGCCATGTGCAGCACGCGAACGGAGGGGAAGAAGACCATGGCGTCGCCGTTGGTGTGCGCGCGCCCGAAGTAGTGCAGCTCGATCCGCTCGGCGCCGCTGCCGATGGTCATCGTGTCCTTGAACGTCCGCTTGGCCATGCCGGCGCCGTTGTGCTGGGTGAAGATGTTCGGCGGCGGGCCGCCAGCCGGCTGCGCGACGAACGACGCCGGCCGCATCGCCGCCATATTCGCCTTCGTGTTCTCGTGGACGACGATGTCCACCGACGCCGGGAAGTCGACGTTGCCGCTCACATGGTCGCCGTGCGTGTGCGTGTTGACGATCGTCGTCACCGGCTTGCTGGTGATCGTCTTGATCTTGTCGAGCAGCGGCTGCCCCCAGCCCGGGTTCTTGGTGTCCACGACGACGACGCCGGCCGCGGTGATCCAGATCGAGGTGTTGCCGCCGCCACCCGCCGCGAGCGCGTTGAGGACATAGAGATTGTCGGCGAGCTTCTCGACCTTGATGGCCGAGGCCGACGGCTTCGGCGGCGGCTGCTGTGCGGCCACCGCGATGGAGAGCGCGCCCGCCATCAGCAGGCCGCCCAGAACGATGCGTCTCCTCATCAGATGTCCTCCGTCAAAGGATGCCGGAATCATACGCCTAGGGCTCGCCCGGCAGCGATGGGGTGCTCTTCGGCGGCCGGCGGTGATGAGTGGCCTGCTCGAAGGCATAGCCGAGCGTGAGCAGTCTGCCTTCGGAAAACTGACGGCCGAGGAACTCGATGCCCACGGGCAAGCCGTCCGGGGTGAATCCAGCAGGCACCGAGAGCGCCGGGAACGCGAGGAGCGGGGCGAGGCGGCGGTTGTTGCCCAGATCGCCCACGCCAGCAGGATCCGCGATCGTGAGCGGGTCGAGCGGGATCCTTCCGGGCGGGTAGTCGAAGGTGGCATGGACGATGGCGTCGAGACGGAGGTCTGCCATGACGTTCAGCACCGCCTGACGCAGCTGCTCCCGACGCTGGATCACGCTCAGGTTGCCGGGGTCGTTGATCGTTCTGCCGATGTTGGTGATCAGGCGATTCGAGCGCGACGGCACGACCTTGCCGGTCAACAGGATGTCCCGCAGCGTCTTCACCGGCGCGCCGGGATGCCCGGCCAGATACGTGTCGATGGCCTGCTCGGTTTCGTAGACGTTGTCGGTAAACAGCTTGTCTACTTGCTTCAGCATCTCCGGGGGCGGAAGCGGGTCCACGATCTCGGCGCCCTGCGTACGCATGTCGGTTACCGCGCGGTCGATCAGCGCACGGACTTTGTTGTAGTCGCTCGACTGCGGGTCGGCTTTCGGATCGAGCGGGAGCCGCAGGACGCCCAGGCGCGCGCCTTTCAGCCCGTCACGCTTCAGAAATTCCGTGTACGTCGCCGGAATGTGGCCGTCAGCGTACGCCGTCACGGGGTCGTTCGGGTCGTACCCGGCGATCACGTCCAGCATCAGCGCGGCGTCGCGCACGGTGCGCGCGATGGGGCCGAGCGTGTCCTGGGTCGGCGTCGCGGGCATCATGCCGAAGCGGCTCACCAGCGGCACGGTCGGACGCAGGCCCACCGCATTGCCATGCGCGGCGGGACCGCGGACGGATCCTCCCGTGTCTTCAGCGACGGCCAGCACCGCGAAGTTGGCGGCGACTCCGACACCGCTGCCGCTCGAGGAGCCGGCGGGGCTGCGCGCAGGGTCATACGCATTGCGCACGATACCGAACGCGGAGCCGAGGTAGCCGGCGGCAAACTCGCCCATGTTCGTCTTGCCGATGACAATCGCTCCGGCCGCCTTTAACTTGCGTACAACGGTGGCATCCCGGCGTGGCGTGAACCCCTTGAAGAGAATCGACCCGTAGGTGGTCGGCAGATCGCTCGTCTCTACCTGATCCTTCACGAGCACCGGGATGCAGTGCAGCGGGCCGACCGGGCCGCTCGCACGATACGCCGCGTCGAGCCGGTCGGCCTCTTCGAGCGCGCGGCGGTTCACGGTCTGGAGCGCGTTCAGCATGGGTCCGGCGTGATCGTAGGCGTCGATGCGCTTCAGGTAGTGCCCGATCAACTCGCGGCAGCTGACGCGCCCGGCCGTCAGCTCGTCGCGAATCTGGTCGATGGTCGCTTCCTGCAGGTGGAAGGGGGCCTGCGCATGAGCGGCCGTCGAGACGAGGATGAGCGTCCCTGCCAGTCTGGTCGCATTCAGAAGCGTATTAGCCACAGCGGGACCTCGTTCAGCTCAGAAGGTCACCCTGAACCCCAATTGCAGCTGCCGCTGCTCGTAGCCTCCGGTCGGCGCAAAGCCGGTCTTCACATCGGTCGGAATCGGCGCGAGCGCGTTTCCCGCCGCGTCCGTGGTCACGACCGTGTTCGCGCCGGACCACTGGATCGTGTTGAACACGTTCTTCAGCTCGGCGATGAATTCTCCCTTCGTCGAGCCTGCGACTGGAAACAGCCGTGAGTAGCGGAGGTCGAGGTTGCGGCGAGCCGGCAGGTTCATCGAATTGCGCGTGACGCCGTTGGGCCGATCGCTGCCGATGGCGTCGTTGTTGAGCTCGCGGTTGCTGCGAATCGTCACCGGGATGCCGCTGGCGACGAGCAGCACGATGCCGAACTGATTGTTGTTCAGGATGCGGCCCGCCACGCCTTGCGCCGCAAACTGCGGCTGCGCGACGACGCTGGCGGCGAGCGTGTGCCGCTGATCGAGGATGTTCGGCCCCTTGTCGCGATCGAGGCTGGCGGGGTCGGTTCGACCGCCCGTGTCGCCCTGCACGGAGAGCGTGCTGGTAATCGGCGCGTTGTCCTCGCCCTTGGCAAGGGTGTAGGCGACGTCCCACTGAATGCCGCCCGAGAAACGGCGCCCGACCTGCAGCGTCATGTTCCTGTAGGTCGACTCGCCGATCGCCTGGGTGGAGAAGATGGCGTTGAAGCGCGGATCGACGCGCGTCGCCGCGTTGATCGCGGTGTTGAAGATGGGGCGTCCGTCGGCCAGCGTGCCAATCGGGTTGATCAGGTTGGTGTTGCTCACGACCGGGAGGTCGTAGCCGCGCGTATAGGAGAAGCCGATCGAGGCGGCGTAGGTGCTGCCGATCCCGCGCTCGAGCTGAACGTTGCTCTGCCACATGCGGGCAATCTGGAACGCCGGATCGACGGTCCACGCCGTCGTCGACGCCAGCGCGGTCCCGCTCGCCAGGACGTTGGGAAACGCGGGCGCCCCGGGCTGCGTCGGCTGCAGGTTCAC